>CBINOO010000003.1:0-157926 GCA_966252305.1 uncultured Acidimicrobiia bacterium | reverse complement strand
AAGCGCCGACGTGCCGCGGTGCCGAGGTGCCGAAGTGCCGAGGTGCCGACGTGCTGGGTGCTGGGTGCTGAGGGCAAGTGTAGGGCGTGGGCTTTAGCCCCGCCGAGTCTCTGAACAAATGGATGTTCCACGTGGAACATCTCCACCGCGCCAACCGATGAGCACCTGGGCGCTTCCGCACTTCGGCACTTCGGCACCTCGGCACTCCGGCACTTCGGCACTCCGGCACTTCGGCACCACGGCACTTCGGAACCCCGGCACTCCGGAACTCCGGCACCTCGGCACCTCGGCACTCCGGCACTTCGGCACCCCGGAACCTCAAAACAACCGCGTGCTCTTGTTGAGAACCACCAGATGGCTTCCGATAGAAGGGAGCAGGACGTCAGACGAACTTGACGTGAACGGCGGGAAGAACTCGAGTCGCGACGAGGACTCGGCTCCAAACATCAGCAGGCGACCGCCGGGCTTGAGGAATGCCTGAATTGCCGTCAGAAGTTTCCGGTCGGGCCGCACAGCCCGGACCGTAACCACGTCACACGACTCGTGCATGTCGCTCTTCGTCAGCAGTTCTTCCAGGCGACAATTCTCGACACGGCCGCGGTCGAGCGACAACTGTCGCAGCACTTCTCGAAGAAAAGCACATTTGCGAACCTTGACCTCGACCATCGTCAACGTCAGCAACGGACTGGCCAGGAGGAGGGGAATCGCCGGGGAACCGCCGCCACTGCCGACATCTATCGCGACACGTTCGCCTGCCTCCAGCCTGGCCGCCGCCAACACGGGTTCAACGATGAGCCGGTCGACCGCGTCGTCAGACAGCGGATCCAGCGGCAGGGAAGTCAGGTTGATCTTGCGGTTCCACTTGGCGAGCAGTTCGACATAGGCCGCCAGGTCGGTGACAAGCTCAGCAGCAGGATCTTCACCAGCCTTCTGCAGGCGACGTGTGATTCGATGAATGGTGTCCCGCTCAGCCACAACGTTCATTGTCGGCTGAAAAGGAGTGGAACGACTACCGACGCAGGCGCGCCGCGATGATCGCCACGGCCGCCGGAGTCACCCCTGGAACACGCCCAGCTTGGCCGATCGTCTCCGGGCGCACCTGGGTGAGGCGTTCCACAACCTCCCGAGAGAGGCCAGGGACGCCCTCATACGAAAAGGTCACAGGAATCGACGTGTCCTGCTGGCGCTCGAGGCGTTCCCGCTGCTGGGACGCCCTTGTCAAATAGCCGCGGTACTTACATTCCGCTTCCAACGTGGCCCGATCAATCTCTCGGGCGCCGTCAAGTTCAAGCCCGCAGCCGGCTTCTCGAACTTCATCAACGGTCACCAGCGGCCGGCTCAGGGCCTCAGCTGCGGTCGAATGAAGGCCACCCAAACGCACCCGCGTCTGTGACAACAAGTCACGGTTCACCATCAGACGCGATCGGCGGGCATCAAACGCCGACCATCGGGCATCCGAAACCAGGCCTATCTCGCGCCCAATCGGCGTCATCCGAAGGTCGGCATTGTCGATGCGCAACTCAAGCCGGTTCTCCGCCCGCGACGTGAACATGCGATACGGCTCCAGACACCCACGCGTCACCAGATCGTCCACCAGGATGCCGACATAAGAAGTCATCCGCTCGAAGACCACCGGCTCACGATCCTGCACCCGCCGCGCGGCGTTGATACCCGCCACGACACCTTGCGCCGCGGCTTCCTCGTAACCGGACGTGCCGTTGATCTGCCCGGCCAGGAACAAGCCGGGCAACCGCTTGGCCTCCAGGGATCTCGAGAGCTCGGTCGGCTGGATGAAGTCGTACTCCACTGCGTACGCATGCCGGAACAACCGGGCGCCTTCCAGTCCAGGCAACGCGTGCACGATCTGCTCCTGCACGGCGGCCGGCAGGCTCATCGACAAACCGTTGACGTAGATCTCGTCCACATCCAGACCTTCCGGCTCAAGAAAGATCTGGTGTCGTTCCTTGTCGGGAAACCGCATCACCTTGTCTTCCAGTGACGGACAGTAACGGGGACCAATCCCGGTGATCCGACCGTTGTACAGAGGCGACTGGTTGATGTGATCGCGCACCAACTGGTGCACCGCATCACCGGTGTGGACGATGTGACAGTTGATCTGGGGCGTTTCAATCGACCGCGTCAGATACGAAAACGGCACCGCCGGGTCGTCTCCGCGGTCAACCACGAACCGAGAGAAGTCGATGGACCGGCGATCAAGCCTCGGCGGTGTGCCGGTTTTGAGCCGCCCCATCTCGAACCCGAACGAGCGGAGCGATTCCGCGAGGTTCCTCGTGGGCGGTTCGTCGGCGCGACCGGCAGGCCGCTGCACGTCTCCGATGTGAACCACGCCATTGAGGAATGTGCCGGTGGTCACCACGAGGCTCCGGCACCGAACGACGTCCCCGTTCTCAAACGCCAGCCCGACCACTCGGTGCCCCTCTGCCACAACCGCGCCGGCTCTCTCAAAGAGCCACGTGAGATTTGGTGAAGACTCGAGCGCCGCCCGGACCCACGCGCTATACCGGCGCTTGTCCGCCTGCGCCCGCGGGGACCACACAGCCGGCCCCCGACTGCGATTGAGCAACTTGAACTGGATGCCGGTGGCATCAATCGCCAATCCCATCAGCCCACCCAGCGCGTCAATTTCGCGAACGAGGTGGCCCTTTGCGGTCCCGCCGACCGCCGGATTACACGGCATCAAGGCAACCGTGTCCGCCGACAGCGTGCACAACCCGACCCGGCACCCCATCTGCGCGGCGGCCCACGCGGCTTCACATCCGGCGTGCCCGGCACCAACGACGATGACGTCAAAATCGCGAGTCATCTACTTCTACTTCCCAATACAAAAATGCGCGAACACATGTGCGAGGACGTCGTCCGGCGTCCGGATGCCGGTCAAATCCTCACACGCCCGACGCGCCTCAAGCAGTTCGGCCAGCACGAGTTCTTCAGTGCCCCCACTTTCCAGCGTTTCAAGCGCACGGCCGATGGACGTCAGCGCCTGCTCCGCACATTGCAGATGCCTGATGTTTGAGATCGCCGGGCGATCGCGCAGTTCATCAACGCCGAGCAAGGACGTGGCTATTGCCCTCCGCAACTCGTCCAGACCTGAACCATCCACAGCAGATGTTCGAATCACGGAGTGCCCGGCAGCCTCGTCCGGCCATGCGGACGAAAGGTCAGACTTGTTGGCCACGACAACCGTCCTGCCATCGGCTGACGCCAGCACATCACGGTCTTCATCGGTCAGCGGCGCCGATTGATCGAGGACAACCAATGTCAGTGCCGCCGCGCGGATGGCATCTCGCGCGCGCTGCACGCCTTCCGCCTCGATGAGGTCGTCGGAGATCCGGAGCCCGGCAGTATCGACGAGCGTCACCGGAACGCCGCCGACGTCGACTGTCTCGATCAACAGGTCGCGAGTGGTGCCGGCCACGGGGGTCACGATCGCGCGATGTGTCCGCACGAGCGCATTAAAGACGCTGGATTTTCCAACGTTGGGACGTCCGGCGATGACGACAGTCCGTCCTTCCCGGATGACGCGACCCCTGCGTCCATCGGCGAGCAACGCGACGAGTGCCGTGCGTGCCTGCTGCAGATCGTCGTGCGCTTGCTGCCGCGTCACGAAATGAAATCCCTCATCGGGGAAGTCCAGTGAGGCTTCGAGTTTCGCGGAGAGATCAAAGATCAACCTGTCCAGCTCCCGGATCCGTCCGGTCAGGGTGCCTTCGAGCTGGTCCATGGCGACGCGTGCCTGGGTTGGAGTGACCGCGTCGATCAGATCCGCCACAGCCTCGGCCTGCACGAGGTCGAGGCGCCCATTGAGCCACGCGCGAAAGGTGAACTCGCCTGGCGCTGCCAGACGCGCGCCGGCGCCGCACGCGAGCCGCACAATCTGCTCAAGGATCGCCGGGCTGCCATGCGCCGACAACTCAACCACGTCGTCGCCGCTGTACGAATGGGGAGCCTGGAACCACGTGAGGACCACACGATCGACGATGTCGGATGACACAGGCGTCGTGATCCTCGTGTACGTCGCATGGCGCGGCACAAGCCTCGCCTCAGGAGCCAATCGCTGAGCGACCGCGCACGCCTCCGGACCTGCAATCCGGACGACACCGATACCGCCTCGTCCCGGAGGCGTCGCGATGGCGACTATGGTGTCAGCGGCAGAGAACATCCGCCTGCCGTGGGTCAGCGCTTCGCTGAGATGATGACGGTCTTCAGGAAGGCGTCGCCCACACTCTCAGACGTCATCGCGGGATCTTCTGCCACGGTCAGGTGCACCTGCCGACGGGCATAAGGATTCAGGGGACCCATCTCCTGCGCCACGCCGGAGGTCTTCGCCTTGTCCATGAGGAAACGCGCCATCTGGCGAAGTTCGGCGTCCTTGTCCTTGCGGAACCCGAGAGCGTCCACGATGTAGTGGCGTTCGCCGCGCTCGTCCCGACGGATGGCAGTGTTGACGATCACCTGGAGCGCATCGAGTGTTTCACCCTTGCGGCGGAGGAGCACTTCGGCGCCATCACCCGAGATGTTGACGCGCACGGCGTCCGGCGTTTCCTCGAGCGAGACGTCGAGCGTCAGGCCCATGGCGCCAAGGATGTCCGAAACGAAATCTGTGACGCGAGCGTCGAGTGTGGACGTCATGTGTTAACCCTTCAGTGTCGATCCGCTACCGACCGACTTTGCGCGCCGCACGGCACTGGTGCCACCGGTCGCTCGCGGCGGCGCCCCGATAATGCGATTGGTCAGCAACTGCTGACCGATCGTCATGATGTTGCTCATCAGCCAGTAAAGCACAAGACCCGACGGTGCCCACAGGAACATGACCGAGAACATCAGCGGCATGAACATGAACACCTTCTGCTGCACCGGATCGGCCGTCGACGGCGTCATCCGCTGCTGCAGGAACATCGTCGCGCCCATCAGCACCGGGGTGATGTAGAGCGGGTCCATGACCGAGAGGTCCCTGATCCAGCCGATCCACGGCGCGCCGCGCAGCTCAATCGCTACCGACAACATCGCGTAGAACGCGAACAGCACCGGGAACGTGAGGAGCATCGGCACACACCCGCTCGCCGGATTGACGCCCTTCTGCTTGTAGAGCGCCATCATCTCGGAGTTCATCTTCTGACGCTCCGGATCGGTCATCTTGTACTTCTCGTAGCGCTTCTGGATCGCCTTGACCTCAGGCTGCACTTCCTGCATCTTGCGCATCGAGACCATGCTGCGATGGCGCAACGGGAACATGAGCACGTTGAGGAGCACGGTCAGCGCGATGATCGACCAGCCGTAGTTGCCGAGATACCCGTAAATCCACTTCAGCGCCTGCAGCAGCGGCACCACCAGCCAGGCAAAAATGCCGAAGTCGATTGCGCGAACCAGCTGGCTGTCGACCGCGCGGAGCACGTCGAAGTCCTTCGGGCCGATGAAGAAGGGCAGCGAGACGGCACCACTCGCCGTGATGCTGTAGTCGATGAAGGTGCGCTGCGTCACGCCCGTTTCCGTGGCGGCCGGCTCGGGAACCGGCAACGTCAGCGCGGCGTAGTTGACGCGAATCGACTTGTCCACCGGCACCGTGGCCGACAGGAAGTAGTGGTCACCCACGCCGGCGAAACGAAGGGTGCCCTCGTACTGCGACTGCTCGGCGAGATCGGCGGGCTTGAGTCGCTCAACGTCGTTGTTCTGCTGGAACACCGGCGTCGGCGGATAACTCGGCAACATCCGCGAACCAGACCCGAAACCCTTCCCGAGAGACGGCCCCATTCGCAGCGTCACCGGCCGCGACACGCCGGCGACATCGACTGACGCGTCAACCGTCACCAGATACCACTGATTCTCGACGGGTTGAAAATGAAAGCTCTTGCGCGCGACCAGCCCCGTCGCCGGATCCGCGTACTCGAAACTCAGCGTGCCCGGCGCGTTGCCCAACGACAGCGTGTCTTCGGCCGAGGATCTGAACGTCGCCGTGCGCAGGCGCTCGCTGACGTCAGGCTGATCGGTCGCCAGTGTGAACGGCCGGACTGCGGACTCAGGGAGGGCAGTGGGCACGATCTCGAGGGGGTGTCCCTGCTCATCGAGGTATTTCTTCAGACGCCAGCTCTTCACTGACGCGCCTTCGGTCGTGAACACCACGCGCAGATGCTCGGTCTCGACGACGATGTCGCGCGCAGGCGTGGCATCGATCTCGGGCCGCGTCACCGCACCAGCGCCCTGACCCGCCGTCGGTGGAGTCGTTAGATCGGCCGCGGGAGGCGTCGCAGCTGGTTCCGCGACACCAGCCTGGCTGGGTGTCGACGTCACCGGCGGCTGCCCTGGCTGAGGCGGCGGCACGATGTACGTCTGGTAGAGGGCCAGGATGCCGAACGACAGGAAGATGGCTAGAAAGACTCGCTTTTCCATGGAGCTGAACGATCAGTGGGTGGGCGGCACCGGATCGATCCCGTGGGGACCGAGCGGATGACACTTGGAGATGCGGATAAGGGCGAGGCGAGACCCTCGCAACAGGCCGTGCCGCTCAATGGCCTCGATGGCATATGCCGAGCACGAGGGCTCGAAGCGGCAGGCGCCACCCATCAAGGGCGACAGCAGCAGTTGATACGCGTGGACGACCCACACGCCGAAACGTCGTGGCCAGGTCATTCGTGGCTCAGTCCCTGGCGCAGTCCTTCAATGGCTCGTTGCACGTCGGTCGCCGCTGCCGAGAACGGTACATCAAGCAGGGCACGCCTGGGAATGGCGACCAGATCAAGGCTCACCAGCCCACGACCGCCGACGGTGTCGGGATGTGTTTGGCGAAAGATTTCTCGAAGGCGACGTTTGGCTCGAGCGCGCAACACGGCATTGCCGAACTTTCGCGAAGCAATGAGACCGAGGCGGTCTACTGCGCGCTGATTGGGAAGGGCAAGCAGGGTGACCAGGCGGGTCGCCACCCGCCGGCCCTGCGTCTGGACTGCCTGGAACTCATGCCGCGCCTTGAGGCGCACCTGCGGGCCGAATCTGACCGACATCAGGGTCCCGGCGGCCAGACCAGTCACGGTCTAGCGAGTGGACACCGACAGGCGCTTGCGGCCCTTGTCGCGGCGGCGCTTGAGCACCAGCCGGCCGTTCTTGGTCCGCATCCTGACGAGAAAGCCGTGGGTGCGGCGACGACGACGGTTGTTGGGTTGGTAGGTTCGCTTCATGACTCTCCCTGCCAGGGCACCACCGTGCCGTGGGAAACTCAAATGCTACCCAACCAGTGAAAAGCCTGTCAATGTACAGGCGCGACCGGATCGTCCGGCGTATGCTAATAACCCGACTTTTCCACACCTGTGGAAAAAACTGTGGAAAACAGAGGTTTTGCCTGATTTATGGGCGAAAATCAGACAAAAGTATCGCGTTCCGTGTGGGATACCGTGCTTGGCCGGATCGAAACCAAGGTCAACAAGCACAGCTATTTCTCGTGGTTTCACCGCACTTCCCTCTTGGAAGACCGTCGGGAGGAGCTGCGTGTCAGTGTGCCCAACGACATGACCGCCGAGTGGCTCACCAAGCACTACGGCGCGGTCATCGACGATGCCCTGGTAGAGGCGGGAAGGCCGGGTGTCCAGGTCATCTACGTCGCCCTTGACGGGGAGACGCCGCAGGTTCCCGGCCACTCCTCCGCCGACGCTCCGGAGAGTAGCGCGAGTCAGGAGTTTGATGTTGAGGGGGCGGGCGCTGCAGCCGCGATCGAAGACGTCTCCGGCCTGAGTCCACGCTACACCTTCGACTCCTTCATCGTCGGCGCGTCGAACCAGTTTGCCGATGCGGCATCACGCGCGGTGGCGGAAGCGCCATCGAGGTCCTACAACCCGTTGTTCATCTATGGCGGTGTGGGTCTCGGCAAGACGCACTTGATGCATGCGATCGGCCACTACGTGCTTCGTCATCATCCCGGCCTGAAGCTGACCTACGTGTCGTCGGAACGCTTCATGAACGAGGTCATCTACGCGCTGCGGCACGACAGGATTCTCGAGTTCCGGGAACGATATCGATCGGTGGACGTGTTGTTGATCGACGACATTCAGTTCATCGCCGGCAAGGAACGCACCCAGACCGAGTTCTTCCACACCTTCAACGCGCTGTACGACGCGCAGAAGCAGATCGTCGTCAGCAGCGACTGCCCGCCTCATCAGATTGCGGAACTTGAAGAGCGGCTGCGCTCGCGATTTGAGTGGGGATTGATCGCCGACATCCAGCCTCCCGACCTCGAGACCAAGATGGCCATCATCACTCGCAAGGCCGAGAGTGAAGGCGTGACGCTGGCCGGTGATGTGGCGCTCTACATCGCGGGTCGCATCAAGTCCAACATCCGGGAGTTGGAAGGTTCGCTGATTCGCCTGCTGGCCTATGCCTCCTTGACCGGCAAGGAAGTGTCGGTGGAACTGGCCAAAGAGGTGCTTCGAGACGTCCTGCGGCAGGAAGAACGGGCCATCACCATCGACGGCATCCAGAAATTCGTTGCCGAGTTTTTTCAGATGAAACTGAACGACCTGAAGTCGCGGAACAACTCGAAGTCGGTGGCCATGCCTCGCCAGGTCGCGATGTACCTGTGCAAGAACCTCACGTCGGCCTCCCTGCCTGAAATTGGCAAGAGTTTCGGCGGCAAGCACCACTCCACGGTGATCCACTCCATCCGCAAGGTGGAGGAGCTCCGGCAGTCCGATCCTGATTTCAACAACCAGATCAACAGCCTTCTCCAGTCGCTGCGGTGATGTTTTCCACAGGGTGGCGCTGTGGATGGTTGTGGACCGATTGTGGAAACCGGACCGGGGGCGAGTTTTCGACAGGATCCCCGCCCACAGCCACCCGGGAAACCCGCAGGTTTGTCCACAGCGTAAGTTGTTGATGCGTAACAGGTAACGGCTGTACTTTCGGTTACCAACAGCCTCTTATTCCTGTTATAATTCTCTGTCTTTTTGATCTTCGGTATGTACGTTCGATCGATCCCCGTCGACGAACGTCCCACAGGTTTGTCGAGAGAGGTCGCCCTGCATGGAGTTCGTGGTCCGCAAGAATGAGCTGCTGAAAGAACTCTCCCTCCTGCAAGGCATCGTCGAACGGAAGAACACGATACCGATTCTCGCCAACGTCCTCATCGAAGCCGGCGACGGCGCGATCACGCTCCTGGCAACCGACCTTGACGTGGCCCTTCGGAGCCGCTGTGAGGCCAACGTGTCAAAGACCGGCACCTTGACCTTGCCCGCCAAGAAGTTGTTCGAGATTGTGAACGCGTTGCCTGACACCGACGTTCGCCTGGAGTCGGACAAGGGCGGCAAGTCGGTGACGGTGGCGGCGGACCGGTTCGAATCCAAGCTCCAGACGTTGCCCGCCAGCGAGTTCCCCACGCCGCCGCAGGACGCCGGCGTCACTGAAGCGACGCTGCCGGGTGCCGCCGTCAAGCGGATGATCACGCACACACGGTTTGCCATCACGAGTGAAGACACTCGGTACTTCCTCAACGGGGCCCAGCTGGTCATCAAGCCTGATGCGCTCGCGATGGTGGCGACCGATGGTCACAGGCTCGCATATGTCACCGTGGCTGAGGGCACGGGGGCGACAACACCGGCGGAAGTGTTGCTGCCGCGAAAGACGCTGAATGAGGTTGCGCGCCTGGTGGATGGCGGCACCGCCCTTGAGTTCTCCCAGGGCGAGAATCACATTTTCTTCAAGGCCGAAGGCCGCCTGTTGATCTCGCGGAAGATCGACGCGAACTTCCCCGCCTACGAGCGGGTGATTCCCAAGAACAACGACAAACAGATCGAGTTTGATCGCGATCGGCTTGCGTCCGCGCTTCGCCGCGTCCGGCTGCTCTCGAACGAACGATCCAAGGCCGTGAAATTCGGCATTGGCACCGACCAGGTCGAAATTACCTCGAACACGCCGGAACTGGGTGAAGCCCTTGAGGTCCTGCCGGTGCAGTACAGCGGTCCCGCGTTGCAAATCTGCTTCAACGCCGACTATGTCGACAACTTCCTCAACGTGGTGGAAACGGAGAACGTCCTGCTCGAATTCAAGGACGAGATGAGCCAGGCCGTCATGAAGCCCATCGGCGCTGAAGGCTACGAGTACACCTACGTCATCATGCCGATGCGTCTCTGATGGACAATACGCAGCTCAATCCGGCCACGTCATCGTCACAGGCCGGGGATCCGAACGATTACGGCGCAGGCCAGATCAAGGTCCTCGAAGGACTCGAAGCGGTTCGCAAGCGCCCTGCCATGTACATCGGCTCCACGGGGCCGCAGGGGTTGCACCACCTCGTCTACGAGATCGTCGACAACTCCATCGACGAAGCACTCGCCGGCTACTGCAAGAACGTCAACGTCACCATTCACATCGACGGATCGGTGACGGTCATCGACGATGGCCGCGGCATTCCCGTTGACATGCATGAAAGCGGGAAGTCGGCTGCGGAAGTCGTGCTGACGGTGCTCCACGCCGGAGGCAAGTTCGAAAACTCCGCCTACAAGGTGTCCGGCGGCCTGCACGGCGTCGGTGTGTCGGTCGTCAACGCGTTGTCGGAGTGGTTGGAACTCGAGATCTGGCGCGGGGGCCACGTACACCAGCAGCGTTACGAGCGCGGCACCCCCACCGGCGCGTTGTACATCACCGGGACGACGGAAAAACGCGGCACCAAGGTCACCTTCAAACCTGACGCGAAGATTTTCGAAACCGTCGACTACAGCTTCGAGGTGTTGTCCAATCGCCTGCGCGAACTCGCGTTCCTCAACGCGGGCGTCACCATCACCATTGACGATGAACGAGACGCCAAAACGCATCGCTTCCTGTATGAAGGCGGCATTCGCGAATTTGTTGAGTTCCTGAACACGAACCGCGTCGTCGTCAACGAAAAGCCGATCTACATGACCGGCGAACGCGACAACATCATTGTCGAGATCGCGCTGCAGTGGAACGACAGCTATTCGGAAACGACGTTCACCTTCGCGAACAACATCAACACGACCGAGGGCGGCACCCACCTCTCCGGCTTCAAAGCCGCGTTGACGCGCACGATCAACGCGTACGCGACCAAGAACAACCTGGCCGAGAAACTGAGCGACAGCGTCAGCGGAGATGACATCCGGGAAGGCATGACGGCGATCATCTCCGTCAAGATCCCGCAGCCGCAGTTTGAAGGTCAGACCAAGACGAAGCTCGGCAATACGGAAGTCAAGGGCATCGTTGAGACGATCGTCAACGAGAAGCTCGGCGAGTTCCTCGAAGAAAATCCTGTCGTCGCCAAGAAGGTCATCGCCAAGGCGATCGACGCCGCCCTGGCGCGTGAAGCGGCGCGCAAGGCGCGCGACCTGGTGCGTCGAAAAGGCGCCCTCGACAATTCAACGCTGCCCGGCAAGCTGGCCGATTGTCAGGAACGGGACCCGGCGCAGGCCGAACTCTACATCGTCGAAGGTGAATCGGCAGGCGGCTCAGCGAAGCAGGGACGCGACCGTCGCTTCCAGGCCATCCTGCCCATCAAGGGCAAGATCCTGAACGTCGAAAAAGCCCGCTTCGACAAGATGTTGGGCCACGAAGAAATCCGCACGCTCATTGCGGCCATTGGCTGCGGCATCGGCACCGACGAATTTGATGCCGACAAGGCGCGGTACCACCGCATCATCATCATGACGGACGCCGACGTCGACGGATCACACATCCGCACGTTGCTGCTCACGTTCTTCTACCGTCAGATGAAAGCGCTCGTGGACCGCGGTTACGTCTACATCGCCAATCCTCCGCTGTTCAGGGCGAAACGCGGCCGCCAGGAAGTGTTCATCAAGGACGAACGACAGCTCGAGCAGTTCCTGATTCACCGCGCGACCGAATCGCGCACGCTCGTGTTGTCCAATGGCACCGAGATCAAGGGTGAGGATCTGGAACGCCGCCTCGAGAGGCTCATCGCCTTCCGAAAGGTGCTGCAGGTGGTCGAGCGTCGCGGGCCCTCCCGCCGCGCTGTGATCGCGCTCCTGGAAGGCGGCGCCCGCGACAAGACCTTCTGGGCGGACCGCGAGCTTGTCGCAGGCCTTGCACAACATCTGCTGCAGCCCAACGTCTCGACCGAGGTTGTCGACGATCCGGAGCATCAGGCGTTTGCCGTTTCGATCGTGGATCGATCCTTCGGCTACGACCGTCACCAGCGCCTGGACCTCGACTTCGTGACGACCGGTGAATTCCGCACTCTCATGGCCGCGTACGTTGATGTGCGCGACCTGATGATGGGTGCCGTCACGATTCGCACGACATCCGCATCCAGCGACGACGAACCGGACGTGGAGCCGAATCCAGAAGACGGGGCGGAACCCCCCCCCGCGGCGCCGCGGCCGCCGGCCAAAGACAAGGACGCCGACCGCGTGGTGGCATCAATCGACGAGCTGGTCGACTACTTCGTCACAGCCGGCCGTCGTGGCCTCGCGATCAATCGATACAAGGGCCTGGGTGAGATGAACCCGGACACTCTCTGGGAGACCACCATGGATCCCGACAAACGCACGCTGTTGCAGGTCAAGGCCGAAGACCATACCGAAGCCGACCTCATGTTCACAACCCTGATGGGCGATCAGGTCGAGCCTCGTCGCAAGTTCATCGAGGAGAACGCGCTCGACGTGAAGAACCTCGACATCTAGTTACCGGAAACGCCTGTGTCCGACGCCATGGATCCAAATCCCTCGTTGCGCCTTCCCGTCAACATCGAAGACGAGATGAAGCGCTCGTACATGGATTACGCGATGAGCGTAATCATCGGGCGCGCGTTGCCCGACGTGCGCGACGGTCTCAAGCCGGCCAATCGTCGCGTCCTGTTCGCGATGCGGCAGATGGGCCTTGCATCGAGCCGACCGTACCGCAAGTGCGCGAAGATCGTCGGCGAAGTCATCGGTAACTACCACCCGCACGGCGACGCGCCGGCGTACGACACACTCGTCCGCCTCGCGCAGGACTTCAACATGCGGTACACCCTGGTCGACGGCCAGGGCAACTTCGGCTCAATCGACGGTGACCCACCGGCCGCCTACCGTTACACGGAGGCCAGACTGGAATCGCTCGCCGAAGCGATGATGGCCGACCTCGACAAGGACACCGTCGACTTCAGGCCCAACTTCGACGAAACCACGGAAGAACCGACCGTCTTCCCGGCGCCGTATCCCAACCTGCTGGTCAACGGGTCCACCGGCATTGCCGTCGGCATGGCCACCAGCATCCCTCCGCACAACATGCGGGAGGTGATCGAAGGCGTGTTGCAGGTCATCGCACACCGCGACGCGCCGGCCGACGAGCGCTTCCGTGTGTTGATGCAGTCCATTCCCGGGCCCGATTTCCCCTCCGGCGGCACGATCGTCGGCAGGGCGGGCATCTGGCGCGCGTACCGTGAGGGACGCGGCAACGTCGTTGTCCGCGGCAAGGCCGCGTTCGAAGAGAGCAAACGCGGCGACCGCACGTCGATCGTCATCACGGAAATCCCCTATCAGGTCAACAAGGCGAACCTGATTTCCGACATCGCCGAGCTGGTCCGGGACAAGAAGCTCGAGGGTATTTCAGACCTCCGCGACGAATCCGATCGCGACGGCATGCGGATTGTCATCGAGCTCAAGCGCGGTGAAATCCCCGATGTCGTCCTGAACAACCTCTACAAGCACACGAAGCTGCAGATGGGCTACGGCATCACGCTGCTGGCCATCGCGCAGAACCGTCCGCGTGTGCTGAACCTGCTGCAGATCATCGAGGCGTTCATCGAGTTCCGCCGCGAGGTCGTTCGTCGACGAATCGAGTTCGAGCTCCGCAAGGCGGAAGCGCGCGCGCACATCCTCGAAGGCCTGAAGATCGCACTCGACCACCTCGACGCGGTCATCGCCCTGATCCGCGGATCCAAAAATCCCGCCGAAGCCCGCATCGGGCTGATGACGAACTTCGGCCTGACTGAAATCCAGGCACAGGCCATTCTCGACATGCAGCTCCAGCGCCTCACGGGCCTCGAGCGCCAGAAGATTCTCGATGAACTCGAGGAACTGCGTGTGTTGATCGCCCGGCTGCGGGAGATTCTCTCGAACGACCAGCTTGTGATCGAGATCATCGTCGCTGAGCTGAAGGCGATTCAGGAGAAGTACGGCGATGCCCGGCGCACCGACATCATTGAAGACAGCGGCGACTTCAGGGTTGAAGACCTGATCGCTGACGAAGATGTCGTGATCACCGCGACCCAGACCGGCTACATCAAGCGGACGCCGCTTGATGAATACAGAAAGCAGCGCCGAGGCGGCAAGGGCCTGATCGGCATGCAGACGAAGGAAGAAGACGTCGTCGAGCACCTGTTCATCGCCAACACCCACGCCTACATCCTGATCTTCTCGGACAAGGGCAAGTGTTACTGGCTGCGCGTGTACGACGTGCCAGAAGTCAGCCGCTCGTCGAAGGGCAAGTCGATCGCGAACCTCGTACAGATGGTTGAGGGCGAAAAGATCGCAGCGCTGCTGCGGGTGCAGGACTTCCCCGAACAGGAAGACCAGCGGTTCATCGTGATGGGCACCCAGCAGGGCACCATCAAGAAGACCGACCTCAAGGCGTATTCGAACCCGCGCGCTGCCGGCATCATCGCCATCCAGATTGATGACAATGACCGCCTGATCGCGGTCGCGGAAACCGACGGCACAAAAGACCTGGTCATCGGCACGCGCAACGGCATGGCGATCCGCTTCAGCGAACAGGACGCCAGGCCGATGGGCCGCACGGCCTTTGGTGTGCGCGGCATCAGCCTCAGGGATGGTGACCTGGCTGTCGCCATGGACGTAGTTGACCCGGACGGCACCCTCCTGACCGTCTGTGAAAACGGCTTCGGCAAGCGGACACCGTTGGCCGAGTACCGACAGCAGACTCGTGGCGGAATCGGCTTGAAGAACATACAGACGTCAGACCGCAACGGATCCGTCGTCGCGATCGCCTGTGTGTCCGATCAGCACGAACTGCTGCTGGTCACTGAACAGGGACAAATCATCCGGATGCCCTCGTCCGGCCTGCGTCCCATCGGGCGCGACACACAAGGCGTGCGACTGATCGACCTTGATGAGAACGACCGCGTTGTCTCGGTGGCGACCCTGACGGAGCCGGAAACCGAACCTGAAACCGAATCTGAGACCGAGCCGTCGTCAGAAACCGAGTAGCTGCGCCCTACGCGGGCTCGAGTGCCGCGTACCGCGCGAGCAGTTTCTTGGTGCCGACGGTGTTGAACTTCACAGTCACGCGCATGTCGTCGCCTTCGTCCTCAACCGCCACGACAGTTCCGACGCCGAACTGTTTGTGTCGTACCCGTCGGCCCGTCTTCAAGCCCGATGAATCCGACTGGTCTTCGCTCTCATACGCGGCGAAGGGCGTGGTCTCAGCCTCACGAACCTTCGGCTGATAGCGTCGGCCGTACGGATTGCGCAGGTCGTAACGCACGTTGTTCCAGGCCGGGGCCGCGACAGGTTCGATACGTCGCAGCAGTTCCGCCGGGATCTCGTCGAGAAATCGCGACGGCTCGGTGGACTGATACTCGCCGAATACGCGTCGACGTGACGCACTCGTGAGGATCAACTGCTCGCGCGCGCGGGTCAGGCCGACGTAGCAGAGCCGCCGTTCTTCCTCCAGTTCATCCTCGTCTTCGCTCGAACGTGAGTGCGGGAACAAGCCTTCCTCCATGCCCGCCACGATGACGACTGGGAACTCGAGACCCTTGGCCGCGTGCATCGTCATCATCCAGACACTGGCGTCCTTTGTGCCGTTTGTTTCATCAGCCTCGGAGAGCAGCGAGAGCCGATCGACGAACCCGCCAAGCGACGGCTCGGACTCGCGCGCCTCGTATTCCCGCGCGGCCGAGACGAGCTCCATCAGGTTTTCAATGCGGGCTTCCGCGTCTTCGCTATGTTCCTCACGCAGGTCCCGGAGGTATCCGGAGCGGTCCATCACCAACCCAAGCGCAGTGGACACCGGCACACCCGCACACTCGGTCGTCAGGCCGGCAATTATGTCGCGGAAACCTCGCAGGGCGTTGACGCCCCTGTTGGGCACCAGGCGCTTCTCGAGCCCAACCAGCAGCTTTGCCCACATGGACCGGGATGAGGTCACTGATTGCAGGCCGGCCGCAAACAGCGGCGTTGCCGACATCGGGTCGTCGTGGACATCAATCGCGTCGAGGCTTTCCATGACCGTCTTGCCGATGCCACGCGCGGGCACGTTCACCACGCGCCTGAACGAGACGTCGTCGTGGGGATTCATTACCAGCCGGAGGTATGCCAGAAGGTCTTTGACCTCCTTGCGCTCGTAGAATCTGACGCCGCCGATGATGCGATAGGGAATCCCTTCCCGCATCAGCGCGTCTTCAATCGCGCGCGACTGGGAGTTGGTGCGGTACAGCACCGCCACGGTGCGCTTGATGTCGGCCATCCGCGATTCCCGAATGGCCCTGACAATGTAGTCGGCTTCCTCCAACTCATCGCCGGCGCGCACGTAGGTGATCAGCTCGCCACCCTTCTTGTCGGTCCACAACCGCTTGTCCTTCCGGTTGCGGTTGCGACTGATTACGGCGGAGGCGGCGTCAAGGATGACCTGTGTTGAACGATAGTTCTGCTCGAGCTTGACGACTTCGGCCTCGGGGAAGTCGTGTTCGAAATCCAGGATGTTCCTGAGGTCCGCGCCGCGCCACTTGTAGATGGACTGGTCAGGATCTCCCACCACGCAGAGGTTGCGATAGTGGTCCGCCAGCATCCGAATCAGCAGATACTGTGGCCGGTTCGTATCCTGATACTCGTCGATCAGGATGTACTTGAAGCGCCTGGCGTACGACTCACGGACAAACTCGTTACCCTCCATCAGTTCGACGGTCTTGAGGAGAAGATCGTCGAAATCGAGAGCACCGGCCTCGCGCAATACACGCAGGTAGATCTCGTACACCTTGGAAATCTGGGCATCGCGCAGATTCCAGCCGCTCGACTTCATGTCGGCGGGCGTTTCGAGCTTGTTCTTGGCCTGGCTGATGCGTGACAGGGCGGCGCGCGGGGTCAACATCTTCTCGTCGATGTCAGCCTGACGCAGCGCCTGTTTGACGACGGCGACCTGATCCGATGAGTCATAGATCACGAAGTCCCGCGTCAGGCCGATGTGCTGCGCTTCACGGCGAAGCACTCTCGCACACAGCGAGTGGAATGTCGACAGCCACATCTGCCGGCAGTCATCCCCGACGAGGCTTTCAACGCGATGCCGCATCTCTTCGGCGGCCTTGTTCGTGAACGTGACGCCCAGCACCTCGCCAGGGCGCGCCTGACCGCTCATCACCAGATGCGCCATCCGCGCGGTGATGACGCGCGTCTTTCCCGAGCCCGCGCCGGCGAGGATCAGCAGCGGCCCTTCGACGTGTTCAGCAGCGGCGCGTTGTGCAGGGTTGAGTGAGGCGAGCAGATCCACTATTCAACAGTAACCGACTTGGCCAGGTTTCGCGGTTGATCGACGTCACAGCCGCGTCGCACGGCGATGTGGTACGCGAGCAGCTGCAGCGGAATCGTCAGCAGCACCGGCATCAGCAGCGGATCGGCATCAGGCACGGTCAGCACCACGTCACGCGCGGGCTCCAGCAGCTCATCAAATGCAGCCGTCTGTGACTGGTTGGTGATCACGATCACCTGACCGCCGCGGGCCTTCGCTTCCTGGATGTTGCCGATCATCTTCTCCAGCACGTGATCGTCCGGCGCGAGCGCCACGACCGGCAGATCCTCATCGATCAACGCAATCGGCCCGTGCTTCATTTCACCCGCTGGATACCCTTCCGCGTGGATGTACGAGATCTCCTTCAGCTTCAGGGCGCCCTCGAGGGCGATCGGATAGTTGATGCCGCGCCCGAGGTACAGGAAATCGCGCCGCTGGTACAACTTCTTCGCAAGTTCCTCGATTGCGCCATCGGCCTTGAGAGCAATCTCAATCTGTCCGGGCAGCTGCTCCAGTGCGGCGAGCAACGAGGTGGCGCGTTCGGTGGTCATCGTGCCTCGGACCTGCGCGATGTGGATGGCCAGCAGGTGGAGCGCGACCAGTTGTGACGTAAACGCCTTGGTGGACGCGACACCAATCTCCGGGCCTGCATGTGTATACACGGTGCCGTCCGCCTCTCGTGTGGCCATGCTGCCGACGACGTTACAAATGGCAATGCTCCGCGCGCCCTTCTGCCGGGCCTCTCGCAGCGCCGCCAGCGTATCCGCCGTCTCGCCGGACTGCGTGATGATGATGGCCAGCGTCCGGCTGTCCACGATCGGATTCCGGTAGCGGTACTCCGAGCCGTAGTCGACCTCCACCGGCACCCTGGCCAGTTCTTCGAGGAGGAATTTCGCGACCAGCGCGGAGTGCCACGATGTGCCGCACGCGAGAATGACGATGCGGTCGATGTCGCGGAGCGCCTCGTCGCTCAGTTTCATCTCATCAAGAAACACCCTGCCGGATTCAACGGAGGCGCGCCCGAGGATTGTTTCGCGAACGGCCCACGGCTGTTCGTGAATCTCCTTGAGCATGAAGTGTTTGTACCCGGCCTTCTCCGCCATGACCGGATCCCAGTTGATCGTCTGCGGTTCCCGCGTCGTCTCCACGCCGTCGTAGTCGGTGAACTGGGCGCCGCGCCTGGTGATGGTCACCATCTGACGGTCATCGAGGAACACGATGCGCCGCGTGTGTGCGAGGATGGCCGGCACGTCCGACGCGACGAAGTACTCTCCCTGGCCGAGCCCGACCACCACAGGGGGGCCGTTCCGCACGGCCACGATCGTGTCCGGGTCATCCGCAGAGATCAGGACGAGGGCGAACAGTCCGCGGACATGCTTCAGCATCCGGCGGGTCGCGGCCGCGAGTCCGTCGCCCTTCCATTCCCGCTCAAGCAGGTGCGCCACGACCTCGGTGTCCGTCTCTGTGTTGAACGTGTGGCCGTCAGCGATGAGGGCGCGTTTCAGCTCGAGATAGTTCTCGATGATGCCGTTATGCACCACGACGATTCGTCCGGTGCAATCCCGGTGCGGATGGGCGTTCTCTTCCGTCGGGCGCCCGTGAGTGGCCCAACGGGTGTGCCCGATGCCGAACTCGCCGGTAATCGGGTGCGAGGCGATGACCGTCTCGAGTCTTGCGAGTTTGCCAGCACTCCGCCGGATATCAATTTCCCCATCGCGCACGACCGCGACACCCGCCGAGTCGTACCCGCGATACTCGAGCTTGCGCAGGCCCTCGATCAGGACCGGAAGCAGAGGCTGATCGCCAACGTAGCCAATGATGCCGCACATGCGCTATTTGTCCTTCTTGGCTGCCTTGGCTGCCAGACGCTCGGCCTTGCGCTTCTCCGCCCAGCCATTCTTGACGACCTGTTGCCCACGTGCGATGGCCAACGATCCGGCTGGTACATCCCCGGTAATCGACGAGCCCGCGCCCACATACGCGTCTTTGCCGATCGTGACGGGCGCGATCAGCTGAGAGTCGCTGCCGATGAAAACGCCGTCTTCGATGACCGTTTTGTGTTTGTGCACGCCGTCGTAGTTGCAGGTGATGGTGCCGGCGCCGATGTTCACCTCATCACCAATCGTGGCATCGCCCAGGTACGCGAGGTGATTCGCCTTGGAACCCCGGCCCAGCGTCGTTTTCTTCAGCTCCACAAAATTGCCGACGCGCGCGCCAGGGCCGACGACAGAGTGTGGACGCACGTGTGCCATGGGGCCAATCGAGGCGCCGGCCGATACCGTCGACTCGATGACGACGCTGTAGTCCAACACCGTCACATCATCCTCCAGCGTCGCGTCGGTGAGGCGGCTGCCGGCGTGAACGACACAACGCGCGCCAATGGTCGTCTGCCCCTCGAGGCGCACACCGGGACCAAGCGTGGTGTCAGCGCCAACCGTGACGTCGATACCGACGTAGGTGGTGGCGGGATCCTCAAGGGTGACGCCGCCGAGCATCAGCGAGCGGTTTTTCCGTTCGCGGATGACCGAGGACAGCTCAGCGAGATCCATGCGGCTGTTGACACCGCGGAGTTCGTCCGCCGAATCCAGGCACAACGTTTCGACATGTTTGTTCTGCTGCCGGTACATCGCGACAAGATCGGTCAGGTAGTACTCGCCCTGCGCGTTGTCGGTCGCGAGGCGATGCAGCTGGTCAAACAGCGGCCCGAGCGACAGCGCGTAGATGCCGCTGTTGACCTCATGGATTGCGCGATGTTCGGACGACGCGTCGCGCTCCTCGACAATGCGCTGAATGGTCCCTTTGTCGTCGCGAACGATACGCCCGTACCCGTAGGGATCGGCCAACTCGGCCGTGAGCACTGTTGCCACCGCTTTGCTCGTCCGGTGGGTTTCCACCAGTCGAAGAAGCGTGCCGGCTTCGAGCAGGGGCACGTCGGCGTACAGCAGCAGCACGATGCCCTTCTTGCCGGCCAGTACCGGTTCGGCCTGCAGCAGCGCGTGCCCGGTGCCCAGTTGCGGCGCCTGCGTCACGAAGCTGAGGTCGTTTCGTTCCGCCAGAGCCGCTTTCACATCGTCGGCGCCATGCCCGACGACAAGCACTTTTGATGTGACCGGCAGGGAATCCACGGTGCGAAGGACATGTTTGATGAGGGGGCGTCCGGCGAGCGGGTGCAACACCTTCGGCAGCGCCGACTTCATGCGGGTGCCCTTACCGGCAGCGAGGATGACAACGTGAAGGTCGGTCATGGACTTATTGGGTTTCGGCCTCTCGCTTGAGGCGGATAGAGCCCTTCTTTATGTGCTTCCTGGCTTTGGATGGGCTGATCTTCAGGTGGGAAGCGACCATAGCCAGCACGTCAGCCTCCTCGAATTTGGTTGATTCTTTTATTTGACCAAAAACACGAGCGGCCTGGACCTCGTCTATCTCAGATTGTTGGTGTTGAGCGGCTGGGCCGACCACTACGACGAACTCTCCAAGTGCCTTTATTGATCCAGTATTTTCCCATTCGACCAATTCTTCGTTTATTTTGGTCAACTCTCGGCATACAATAATTGGTCGTTCGATAAAATTATGCAAGTCGCTGAGCGTCCTCTCGATGCGATGGGGCGCTTCGAAGAAGGCGATAGTCGACGGAGTTTTCCACAGTGTTTCAAGCCAGTCTTCGCGCTCCTGGCCTGAAACCGGGGGAAAACCGAGAAACGTAAACCGGTCTGCGGGAAACCCCGAGCCGCTAAGAGCTGTCACCACCGCGCTGGGACCAGGAATTGGCACAACCGGGACCCCGGCTTTCCGCGCCTGGCCAATCAGGTGCGTTCCGGGGTCGGACACCGTTGGTGTTCCGGCATCCGACACCAGCGCAATTGACTCTCCGCGGGCAATCCGGTCAACCAGTCGGCCGGCTTCTCGAGACTCGTTGTGTTCGCGGAGACTGACCATGGGCTTCTGGATGTCGTAATGGGCCAGCAGCTTGGCCGTGCGACGGGTGTCCTCGGCCGCGATGACGTCTACTTCCTTGAGCGTCCGGAGCGCTCGCAGGGTGATGTCTTCGAGGTTGCCGATGGGAGTCGCCACGACGAACAGGGAGCCGGGCATGCGCCCAGCCAGTCTACCGGATTCACTCCGGGTAGAATGAAGGGTTGTTGCAGGAGACGAAATGCCTCTGTACGAGTACCAGTGCGATGCGTGTGGTGGACGAATCGAGCGGATCCGGAAGTTCTCCGACCCGCCCCTCGATGAACCCTGTCCGAGCTGTGGCGGGCACCTGACGAAGCTCTTGTCGTCGCCGGCCATCCAGTTCAAGGGCGCCGGTTGGTACGTCACCGACTATGCGAAGTCCGGGTCGTCATCGGCCGGGTCTTCGTCCAGGTCCGGAGAAAACAAGAGCGAGACGGCCGAAAAGAAGGATGCGTCCGGCTCCACCGAGAAGTCCGACACGAAGTCCACGTCGACCGAGAAGTGACCGACTCGCAGTAGCATGAACGCATGCTGGACCCGTTGTTCGTGCGCGAAAACCCAGACCGAGTGGCCGAGCGGCTCCGCAGCCGCGGCCTCGATCCCACCGCAGACCTAGGGGCGCTTGCCGACCTCGAGTTCCGTCGGCGACAACTGCTGCCGGAAGTCGAGGGTCTCAAGCGCGATCAGAACGCCGCGGGTGATGCGGTGGCGCGCGCAAAAAAAGCAGGTGAAGACCCCAGCGCCATCTTCGCTGAGAACAAAGCCAGGGCCGGCCGCATCAAGACGATGGAGGCCGAGCTCAATGAAATTGAGTCGCAGCGGGACGCCCTGCTGCTGACACTGCCCAATCTGCCGCACGAGAGCGTGCCGGTTGGCGAATCGGCCGCCGACAACGTGGAGGTGCGACGCTGGGGGACGCCCCGCGACTTCACCTTCACCCCCAAGGCGCACTGGGATCTTGGTGTCGACCTCGGGATTCTGGACTTCGAACGAGCCACGCGGATGGCCGGGGCGCGGTTCTCGGTATTACTTGGCGCCGGCGCGCAGATGGCTCGCGCGCTGATCAATTTCATGCTCGAGCTGCATACGACCGAGCACGGCTATCGAGAGATCGAGCCGCCGTTCCTTGTCAATCGCCAGGCGCTCACCGGCACGGGCAATCTGCCAAAGTTCGAGCAGGATCTGTTCAAGATCAGCGGCGAGTGGGATCTCTTCCTGATCCCGACAGCTGAAGTGCCCGTCACCAACTTCCATCGCGAAGAGATCCTCGACGGACGTCAGCTGCCGTTGAAGTACACGGCGTATACGCCGTGTTTCAGGAGCGAAGCCGGTTCATACGGCGCCGACGTGCGGGGTTTGATCCGGCAACATCAGTTCGACAAGGTGGAACTCGTCAAGTTCACGACGCCGGAACAGTCGCACGACGAACTCGAAGCACTGACGCGCAACGCTGAAACCGTGCTCGAGCGGCTTGAACTCCCCTATCGACGCATGTTGCTGTGCACCGGCGATATGGGATTTGCGTCGGCGAAGACGTACGACATCGAAGTGTGGCTGCCGAGCCAGAAGATGTATCGCGAGATCTCGTCGTGTTCGAACACCGAGAGTTTCCAGGCACGTCGCGCGCAGATTCGATTCCGTCCTGACGGCACGGGCAAGGCCCAGCTTGCGCACACGCTCAACGGCTCGGGCCTGGCGGTCGGCCGCACGCTCATCGCCATCCTCGAGAACTATCAGCAGGAAGACGGATCAGTCGTCGTGCCGGAAGCCCTGCGGCCCTACATGCGCGGGCTCGAGAAGATCACTGGTCAGGGAAAGTAGGCGGAGATCAAACGCGGCCATTTCGCGCAGGTTGCGTACGAGCAGGCGACCGTTCGAGAAGGCGGGATGATTCCAGGTCTTGCCTTCGATCGCGGGAAAGTTCGCCAGTTCGATGTGGCGTGACGGGTCGGCCTTCACCAGCGCCAGCTCTCCGCTCTCGGTCAAGACGATGATGTGTCCGCTTGCCAGCACAATCTGGCCATGGCCATACCGGCCGCCCTTCCACTGCAGTGCGCCGGTGTTGGCATCCACACACGCGAGGATGTTTTCGTCGAGGCCGTAGATATATCCCTCGTGGTGCACCGAGCTGGTGAACTGGTTCTTCATCCGGTTGTTCTGCCAGATCTCCTTCACCGTTCCGCGTCCGCCGGACATCGCGACCTCGATCACCACCGCGCCGTGGTCGTAGCCCGACGACATGAACACCCGGTTGCTGCCCAACACGAGCGGCTGCGCTGCGTTCACGTCATACATGGTCTTCCACGGGAACTCCCAGAGGAGCACACCGTTGGTGGGGTTGAGGCCCATGATGCGTGATGCGCTGACGGTGAGGATCTGGCGCACGCCATCAAGCGTCACGAGCATCGGCGACGAATAGGACTGTTTGTCATCGAGTGACGACCACAGCCGCGCGCCCGTGCGGTGGTTGTAGGCGACGACCGATTTTCCGCCCCGCCCGCCCGGCAACGTCACCACCGCATCGTCCACGATCAGCGGCGAGGCTGACATGCCCCATTCGATGTTCGAGGCGCCGGCATCAGAAAGGATGTTTGTGCGCCACGCCGTGGTGCCAGTGGTCGCATCGATTGAGCGAAGTTCACCATTACCACCCAGGGCGTAGACTCGGCCGTCGTGATACGTCGGCGTCGCGCGAGGACCATCACCACCCATCGACTCTCTGAACTCGGCGCTCCATGAGTTGGTCCACAGCTCGCGCCCATTTGAAACGTCGTACGCTGCAACCACTTCGTTGCGGCCGCGCTGTTCGATCGTGAATGCCGTATCGCGGTCACCGATGCGCGCCGTGACGAAAGACGCGTAGCCTCCGCCGACCGGCTGCTTCCACATGGGTGTCAGTTGCCCATTCGGCCAGTCCGTCCGGATTGGGTGCCCTGTGTAGTGACCATCCCAGCGCATGCCACGAAAGAAGCCCCAGTCTGGTGCCATGGAGACCGCCGCCGGCGTTGCCGTCGCCGTGTTCGCCACGGGTGTGTCTGGAGCCTCGGCTGCCTGAGCCGGGGCCGGCTCAGGCGCGGCCGCCTGCGCGGCTCGGTGTTCCGCAATCTGCTGGGCCTGCGCGTCAGCCGACTGCGCGAACTCGATGCTGGGCCGGCCGCCACCAAGCAGCACTACGCGCATTCCGAGGCCGTACAGGACGGCCACCGAGACTCCAACGACAGCGGCGGCAATGCCGACCAGACGCAGCACTTTGGGCATACCTCAGGCTACACTGGAGAGGCCCGCGGCGAGTCGCCTACCCACCCCAGGGATTCAGGACGACGACGGGCAGATCCTCGAAGTGCCGGGTATTGCGGGTGGCGATCGTGGCGCGTCTGGCCACCGCGATGCCGGCGATCATCGTGTCGCGCAGGTCCACCGGCCGGCCCGCCGCTTCGCGATCAGCCGCCAGTGCTGCCGCGTGTTCAGCCGCGCTTCGGTCGAACTCGACGACCCGGTGTTCGAGATCTTCCGCCAGCATCGTGTCAAACGCCGATTGGAGATCACGTTTGCGGCGCCCGTTCGGCAGCCGTGCCAGTCCGTACCGCACTTCGAACACGGCAACGCTCGGAATCCAGACAGTTGTTGGCGTCTGGGCGTCTAGCCAGTCGACCACGACACGATCCGGCGTCGATTGCATGAGTGCGGAGATGACGTTGGTGTCGAGCAGGATCACACACGGTCTCCGATCAGGCGTCGAAATCGGGTTTGGTCAACGCATAGCCACGGAGTTCGGGAATGCAGGTTTCGAGTCCCCGTTTATGAAAACGCTCGGCGATCCGTTGTCCGAGTCCAGCGTGCGCGGTGTCGGGTGCCGCCGCGGCCGCCGCCAGGATGCGCCGGATTTCCGCTTCCATACTGAGACCTGCACGCTCGGCGCGACGCTTGAGCTTGCGCTTGACCGACTCATCCAGATTCCGCACAACAATCTGAGCCACGCCGATATGATATCACGATATCAATGGTGCTCGTCCCGGCCGATCTGCTGCCTGGTGGCCGCAGTTGGGGGTTCGTCAGGCTACACTGGAGAAGCCTGCGGAGGGATGGCCGAGTGGTTGAAGGCGGCGGTCTTGAAAACCGCTGTACGGGGAACCGTACCGGGGGTTCGAATCCCTCTCCCTCCGCCAACCCTCGCCACACGCTCCATTCGCTCGGGCTTCGGCTGCCTTCCTAATCCGTGCCAACAACCCTGCTCACCATCCACCCGATGGCCTCGCGGACGAGTGTGGCGTCGAACGCACCCCAGAAAACGTAGCCCGCGGTGGCCGCTGCGAACACAAGCACGGCCGAACGCATCCGATCCGAAAGGCCGGCCCACTGCCCAATCGCGCTGAGCCCGAGCAGTAGGAACAGTTCGTACGTGCCGCGTTGCCCATTGCCGACGTGCTCCCAGATCTTGTTGAACGTCAGGGAGACCGAGAGCACACCGTACGCCAGCGCAGACAAGGACAACACATCAGCTCGACGCTGCACGAAAAGCGCTGCCAGGACGACGCCACCGGTCAACAGCAGGGGGTACCAGATGCCGGCAACCACAAACGCCGGATTTCCCTCGTAGTACGCGCCACTCGCCACGTGAGCCCACAGCTCGAAGAAGCCCGCGAACGGAAGCCCGAAATCACCGGTGCTGTGCCAGAACGCTTCCGCTCCCATGGCCGGGGCGAGCCGCCACCCGACATACGCGCGCCAGGCCACCGCCGGCACCAGTGAGATACACGCGACGGCACCGGTCCGCCGCCACTGCCCACTGCCCAACAGTGCCACCAGGCAGCCGGCAACAACGATCGCCCCTGTCTCACGGACAAGCAGCGACATCGCAAAACAGCACGCCGCAACCAGCCATCGCTCCCGCAGAGACAGCACGCACCCGGCAACCAGAAACGCCGCTGCGATTGGCTCGGGCAGGGCAACCTGCACGGATTGCCAGAATCCAGGGATGAGCACCACCAACACGCCGAGCGTGACATCCCTCCCAACTGTTCCGGCGTACCAGCTCACACCCGCCGTCGTCGCGATGATGCCCAGCATGACCAACAGCAGCATGACGACAGGGAACCGATCGACCGCACCTCCGCTCAGCAGCGCCGTCAACCACGTGAAGCCGATACGGCCATAACGATACGAAGGCGCATCAATGAATTGTTGATGCACCTCGGGCTTCGCCTCGAACGTCGTCAGCACCGGGTCAAACGCCATGAAGTACGCAAACTGCGCGTCGTAGCCGGTGTCGTCCCTGACGATCAACTCCTTCGTGTGCGCTGTGCTGGACGCGAGGATCGGATGTCGCTCGACATTCTTTGCGGACAGTCGAAGAAATCCTGATGCGTTACCGTCGAAATGGTCGATGAACAGGTGCCCTGCCAACGCGCCATAGCCGAACATCACACAAAACACAGGCGCGGCGAGTTTTAGTGCGACCTTCCAACCATGCGGCCGCTCACGCACCTGGTGACGGAACAACGTCAGCAGCGGCGGCGCCGCCAGCACGGCAGCCGCCAGCATGAACCATTCGACGGAGATCAGGAGTCGGAACGGCGTCGCCCACGGGGCCAACACCACCAACACCGCACCAACGCTGACGATTCCGGCAGCAATCAGGTAGCCTGTTCGCGATCGGCCACCGAGTTGCGAGCTGGGCAGGAGTCCGACGAGCAGCAGCAGGGCGAATACCGTGATTGCCGATGCCGCTCCCGGCGCTGCGAATCGCGGTGAGGTGCGCGGGAGAACAATCAGGTCGTGCCCCCGCGTTGACCCGTGATGTGTGGCGATCTCGAACGTCTCAAGTGCCCACCCATCGGCATCACCGATGATGTCGATCGCGTAGCCCGTGGAGACCCGTGTCGCAGACGGAACCCACACGCAGTCAATCCGGTGCGTGCCGGCAGAGACGACCTGCTCGCATACGGTCTCGTCGTTGATGTGGATGGAGAAAACTCGGTCCGATGGGGAACGGTTGGTGACCCTGGTGATGACGGCCCAGACGTCCGAGGTGAGGCGACGATCGAACCGCACGGTCACCCGCCCGCCCACGGCCGGGATGGCCGGCCCCTTATGGATCTTGAACCGCTGCGGCTCGAAGCTCGTGGTGACCCGCGTCAGAAAGAAGACGCTGCCGACGGCCGCGAGCGCTAGCGCAGTGACGACGTGAAGGATGCGGGTAGAGCGATGTTCCATTGGTGCTGCATCCCTCGAACGGGCATACGTTCGAGGCTATCATGCAGACCCGGCCGCCGCTGGCGGCCTCAACGGCGTGATGTCACCGGCGTCAGCAGCGCCCGCTGACCTCGGCGGGTGTGATCAATGGACAACCCGAGAATCCGCATCGCTTCCTGAGGGGCATGGAAGCCCATTGAGTTCTCGGCTTCGATGAAGTCGAGCAGGAACTGCGCGCGCCGCTGCGAGGCCTGAGCTGCCGTGACGGCCGATGCAGACGTGCCGTTCGACCGCGCGAGTTTCAGGTCGCCGATGAGCTCCACCAGTGCGTCCATCGCGATATTCCGCATCTGGAAGGTGCGGTCCTGAATCGTGTACACGCGCTGACGCAGCTCTTCTTCCGGCCAGTTATGGCACACCTGGCAGGAATTGTTGATGTTGAGCAGAGGGCTGCGCACGTGGTGGTCGGAGACCTTGGCCGCGCCCTGTTTCACGTACGGCATGTGGCAGTCGGCACACGTCACGCCGGACTTGGCGTGAATGCCCTGATTCCACATCTCGAACTCGGGATGTTGCGCCTTGAGCGCCGGCGTGCCCGTGTCGGCGTGTGTCCAGTCCTTGAACCCGTTCTCTTCGTAGTAGGCCAGGATCTCATCCGCCTTGAGCCCTTTTGTCCACGGATACGTCAGGCGTTTCTCGCTGCCCTTGAAGTAGTACTCGACATGGCACTGCCCGCAGACAAACGACCGCATTTCCTGGTGGCTGGCCTGCGTGTTGACGTCGTAGTCGGCCACACCTTGCGCAGCCTTGTACGCCCTGATGCCCTCGATGAAGCCAGGCCTGGTCACCCGCAGCTGCATGGACGTCGGGTCGTGACAGTCGATACACGTCACCGGATGTGTCACCAGCGGCCGCGCCTCGCGATACGGCATCTGATTCATCGCCTCGAAACCCTTGATCAGATCGCCGCCGCCGAGTTTCTTGTACGGCAGGTACACCGATGCGTGGCAGTGCATGCAGGTGCCGGGCTGTGTGACGACGTTCTGGCGTTCGGTGAACGTCTGGTCTTCAAGCATGTAGGCATGCCCACGTTCCTCGCGGAAGTCGACCGCAAACGCATACCCGTTCCACATCGTCTTCAGCCGCGGATCTTCTTCCAGGCGTGACTGCGCGACGATGGAGCGCGGGTCGGCGTTGGTTGGTGTGCGCGGTGTGGCCTCGCTGCCTCCGTAACGCGTGCGCACCTGATCGACCGTGCGCATGTAGCCGTCGTACTGAAATGGGAAGTTCTTGCCCCACACGGCTGGATCATCGATTTCGTCATTGAGTTCGACGACCTGCACGAAGGGCGCGCGGGCTTCCTGCTTTCGCTCGAAGATGTTCACCAGCAGCGCGGTAACCGAGGCGGCTGCCACAGCGGCTCCCAATGCGGTGACGACAATCAGGCGTGATGGCTTCATTGGGGATGTCCTATCTTTCCGTGACACTTCACACAGCCGGTTGCCGCCGGGTGCCCCGGGGCCATGGTCCGGGTCAACGGTTCATGGCATTTGAGGCATGCCTGTTCCGCGACTTTTCGATTGCCCGGCGTGATCTGAATGTTGTCCGGGAAGTCCCCGGTGGTGAAGTAGTACGAGTGCCAGAAGCCGTTGTTGGCCTTGACCATGTACTTCGGGATCGTGCCCTTGGGCGTGTGGCAATCGTTGCAGACGGCAACCGATCGGTGGCTGGAACGCTGCCACTTCACGTAGTAGTCCTGCATCACGTGGCAATTCGCACACGCGGCCGGGTCATTGGTGAGGTACGACGCACCCCTGGCGTAGATGAACGTGTAGCCACCTACGCCGGCCAACAGGCCGGTCAGCATTCCAATCGCGATGACCCAGCGACTCATATCTGGTGAGCGGAAACGCCCCCAGTATGCACCAGGTTGTCCCGCTGACCAGCGCTACCAGATGCGCACGCGTTTGTCGGGCGCGACATAGAGCTTGTCGCCGGGCTTGACGCCAAACGCTTCGTAGAACGCGTCGATGTTCGAGAGCGGCGCGTTTGCGCGGAACTCCGCCGGCGCGTGCGGGTCGGCCATCACCTGATTGCGCAGGTACTCGTCGCGTGCCTTGGTCCGCCAGGCCTGCGCCCATCCCATGAAGAACCGCTGATCGCCAGTCAGGCCATCGATGACCGGCGACGGCTTGCCGGCCAGGGAGATCTTCCAGGCCTTGTAGGCGATCGACAGGCCGCCCAGGTCGCCGATGTTCTCGCCGAGGGTCAGCTCGCCATTGACCTTCACACCGGGCAGCGGGCTGAACGCATTGAACTGCTCGACCAGCATCTTCGCCCGCTTCTGGAATTCGGTTTCGTCGGCCGGCGTCCACCAGTCGCGCAAGGCGCCGGTGCCGTCGAAGCGCCGGCCCTGATCGTCGAAGCCGTGGCCAATTTCGTGGCCAATGACCGCGCCGATTGCGCCGTAGTTCACCGCATCGTCGGCGGCCATGTCGAAGAAGGGCGCCTGCAGGATGGCCGCTGGGAACACGATCTCGTTCTTGACCGGGTTGTAGTACGCGTTCACCGTCTGCGGTGACATGAGCCACTCTTCACGATCAACCGGTCGGCTGAGTTTGCCGATCTGGTATTCGTGTTCGAGCTCGGCGGCACGCTGCATGTTGCCGAGCAGGTCGTCGGCCGAGACCTTCAGCGAGCTGTAGTCGCGCCACTGGTTCGGGTAGCCGATCTTGCCCGTGAACTTCGACAGCTTGACGAGTGCTTCCTTGCGCGTTGCCGCGGTCATCCAGTCGAGCGATGTAATCGACTGCCGGTACGCCTCGATGAGGTTGTTGATCATCGATTCCATGCGCGCCTTGGCAGCCGACGGGAAGTGGCGCTCGACATACAGCTGACCGAGCGCCTCGCTCATGCTGCCGTTGACGACCTGCACGCCGCGCTTCCAGCGGGCGCGTTGTGCCTGCTGACCGTTGAGGGTGCGCCCGAAGAAGTCGAACCGCGCCTCGACAAACGCATCGCTCAAGTACGGGCTCGACATCGTGATGTACTGGGCGGCCACCCACGCCTTCCACGTGGACATCGGCACGGTGGGGACCATCGCGGCAAAACTCTTGAAGAACGACGGCTGACCAACGATCACTTCGGGTGTCTTGTCGATGCCCTGCGCCGTGGCCCAGCCCATCCAGTCGAAGCCCGGCATGTCGGTGGCCAGGTTGGCGAGCACCATCTTGTTGTAGGTCTTCACGGCGTCGCGGCTCTCGACGTTGGTCCACTGAATCTTCGCGAGCGCCGTTTCGAGTTCGACGACGGCCTTGGCCGAGGCCGCAGGTTCCGGTCGCCCGGCAAGCGTGAAGATCTTCTCGAGATACGCCGCGTACTTCGCCCGGATGTCGACGAACTTCGGGTCGTCCAGCAGGTAGAAGTCACGATCGGGCAGCGCCGTCCCGCCCTGGAACAAGTACAACGCCACCTTGTTGGGGTCGCCGGCGTCGGCATCGATGAATCCGCCCACGGGACCGGGCAAGCCCATGACTGACAATTCGCCGATGACCCGCGCCAGCTCTGCGGGCGTGCCGATCGCATCAATCCTCGCGAGCGTGGGTGACAGCGGCTTCGCGCCAAGGGTGTTGAGGGCCGCTTCATTCGAGAAGCTCGCGAACAGGTCGCCAACCTGCTGAGCAATGGAACCGGGCGACTTGTTGGGATCGCCGGCCAGCCGCTCGATGATGGCGTAGAGGTCGGCCTCGGCCTTGTCAGCCAGCTGGATGAAGGTGCCGGCAATCGGCCGATCCGCGGGAATTTCGGTGGCGGTCAGCCAGCCGCCGTTCACGTGCCGGAACAAGTCATCCTGCGGCCGCACGGTCTTGTCGAACGTTGTCAGGTCCAGGCCGGACTTGACGCCGCCTGAGGGCGCCTGCTGGGCGGAAACCGCGGCCACCAGACCGCATGACACAAGAGCCGTGATCCATCGTTTTGCCATGGATCGAGTCTAGCTGGTCTCTGGCGCCTCGCGGAACTCGGCCAGGACTTCCCGGGCGCCGTGGCCCCGGACTGCGGTGACTGTCAGGTGGAACGGGCCGTATTCGACCGAGTCGCCCACGACCGGCGGCCGGTCGAGGATGGCCATCACCAGACCGCTGACGCTATCGACCTCCTCGTGCTGGAGGTCGACGCCAAAGTGCTGTCCCAACTCGTCAAGCCGCAGCGTGCCGGCCACTCGCGCGCTCGCCGCGTCCACCGGAACGATGCTGGGCGACGCGGGCACACCTTCGTCCAGCTCGCCGACGACTTCCTCGGCAAGGTCTTCAAGACTCAGCACACCTGCCGTCCCGCCGTGTTCGTCAACCACCAGCGCCATGTGCGCATGCGCCCGCTGCATGGTCGTCAGCACGTCGTCGAGCGTGGTGGTTTCCGGTACGACCGGCATGGTGCGCACATCTGATGGTCCAATGCGTTCGTCAAGCATCAGGCGCCGCAGCAGGTCCTTCACGTGCAGCATGCCGACGATGTGGTCGAGGTCACCGTCAAAGACCGGATATCGCGTGTGACGATGTGTCAGCACCAGGCGACGGATTTCAGCCGGCCCGGCCCCAACTGGAATACCCACGACACGCACACGAGGCACCATGACTTCGCCGGCCGAGCGATCGCCAAATTCAAACAACTCGCGCACGAGCCGCCCGGCCTCCTTGCCCAGCGCGCCGCCGGCCTGGCTCTCCTCGACGATGAGCTGGAGTTCTTCAGGTGAGTACGACTCTTCGCGCGTGTGGGTCTGACGCCGGATGCCGACGAGCCGCAACAAGAGCGCGCCGAGCGAATCGAGGCCAACCACAAAGGGATACCCCAGTCGAAGGAGCCACTGCATCGGCCAGAACACTGCACGCGCGGTGCCCTCCGCATGGCTGAGTGCGAGCGCTTTCGGAATCATCTCGCCAAGGAAGATGTGCAGGTAGGTCAGCGCGCCGACGGCGAGCACACTTGCTGCGACATGGGCGGAGACAGGTCCGGCCTCACCAAGGACCGTCAGCCGGGGCTCGAGCCATTCGGCCAACGAGTGTTCCCCGTACATGCCCAGGCCAAGACTGGCCACCGTGATTCCGAGCTGCGCCGTGGCGATGAAACGGTCGCGTCCCTGCGCCGACTGCAGCAGCGCCAGCAGCCGGGCAGACAGGCCGTCGCCCTGATTGGCACTGGCTTCCACCGACGTGCGCGGCACCGCGACGATGGCGAACTCAGCGGCGACGAAGAGCGCATTCGCCAGCAGGAGCAGCGCGACGACAAGCACGACCGTCACGCGTGACCTCCGCCGAGGAACTCGGCCAGCACGTCCTGGATCGTGATGAGACCGAGCGGCGCGTTGTGTTCGTCGACAACGATGGCTTGATGGGCGCGTCGTTCGCGCAGCAACGCGATGATGCGGTCTGCGGCGAGTGTCGCGGGGATACGCACGAGCGGGCGGGTCAGCGCCGGCAGCTCCGGCGGTTCACCTTCCAGCACAAACTGCCGTAGCAGGTCTTTCACGCGGAGCGTGCCGAGGATGTCGTCCGGCGCATCCCGATACACGGGGAGCCGGCTGTAGGGGCTGGCTGCCACGACGCGCACGACGTCCGGCCACGGCGTGTCGGCCTTGAGCATCGTCAGTTGCGCCAGCGGCACCATGAGGTCGCGTGCGGAACGGACCCCGAGGCGCAAGGCGCGATGCAGGCGCTGCTGTTCGTCCGGCTCCAGAAGGCCGCCGTCGCGGCTTTCGACGAGCAGCATTTCGATTTCTTCCGGCGAGTGGATGTGGCGATGGCCACCGCCGCCCATGCCGAACAGGCGCAGGAGCGCGGTGGCTGAGCCGTTGACCAGGGCGAGGAAAGGCCGGAAGGCGGCCAGTGACCAGCGCATCGGCAACACCGTCGCCAGTGCGACCTGCGTGGGGAACTGCAGCGCGAGGGACTTCGGCACGAGCTCACCGACGACCACCTGCGCGACGGTGAGCGTCAGCAGGACGGCCACGGCGGTCGTGGACGCTGCCGCTTCAGGGTCGAGGCCAAATCTCGAGGCGACCACCGGCGCGAGCGCGACGGCGATGGTGGCCTGGGCGAAGGCGCCAAGCACGAGGCTTGAGAGTGTGATGCCGATCTGGGAGACGCCCACGTAGCGATCCAGTTGCCGGGCGTCATCAACGACCGGCAGCAGCATGCGCGCGAACCAGCTGCCGTCGGCCGCCAGTTCGCGAATGCGGCTGCGGCGCACGCCCACAGCGGCGAACTCGCCGGCCACATACAGGGCGTTGATCAGGATGAGCAGCAGGATGACTGCCCACACGGCCGCAGACATGCAGGAACTAGTCTATAGTCCGCGGCGGGGTCTCGAAGTTCCGGGGTGCCGAGGTGCCGAAGTGCCGGAGTGCCGGAGTGCCGGAGTGCCGAAGGAGGGTTCAGTGTTCAGCGAGTTCAAGACGTTTATCGACAAGGGAAATGCCATCGACCTGGCGGTGGGTGTGGTGATTGGCGCGGCGTTCGGCAAGATCGTGAACTCGCTCGTGGCCGACGTGATCATGCCGCTGGTGGGCCTGTTGACCGGTGGCGTGGATTTCTCCAACCGGTTCGTTGTGCTGGGGGAAGGGCAGTTCGCCACCCTGGCCGACGCCAAGGCCGCGAATGTCCCCGTGCTGGCCTACGGGTCGTTCATCAACACCGTCGTGGAGTTCGCGGTTGTGGCGTTTTCGATCTTTCTGGTCGTGCGCCAGATAAACAAGCTGCGCGGGGCGTGAATCTGTGGGGCGGACCTTCAGAGCCGCCAATGACGGCGGGGCTTAAGCCCCGCCCCACATGTGTCTGGAGTGTCGCGTTGAGCCGGCTTGCCAGGCGTATCGCCGAGCGGAGTCTGGCGCGTTGAGCTGGCCTGCCAGCCGTAGCGGCGAGCGCAGCGAGCCGCGAAGGCTGGCGGTGAGGCAGGGATTCGAACCCTGGGTACGGGTTTAAGCCCGTACAACGGTTTAGCAAACCGCCGCTTTCGGCCACTCAGCCACCTCACCCGGCGGGCGAACCCGTAGTGTACTTCAGTTCCGGCGCGGGCCGGCCGCTACAATGCGGTCATGCGTCCGCGCGTCCGTTTTGCGCCGTCCCCCACGGGTTACCTGCATGTCGGCGGGGCCCGCACGGCCCTGTTCAACTGGCTCTACGCCCGTCGCCACGACGGCACCTTCATCTTGCGCATCGAAGACACCGACGTCGCGCGTTCGTCGGACGACATGGTCAGCGGCATCCTCAGCAGCATGACCTGGCTGGGTCTGACGTGGGACGAGGGGCCCGGCGTCGGTGGGCCCCATGCCCCCTACTTCCAGACCGAACGCCTCGGCAAATACCGGGCGGCCGCCGACAGGCTCGTGGCGTCTGGCCACGCGTATTACTGCTACTGCAGCCCCGACGACCTGAAGGCCAAACGCGAGGCCGCGGAAGCGGCGGGAACAGCCTGGAAGTACGACCGGGCCTGCCTGACCCTCTCCGCCGACGAGATCGCCGGGCGCGAGGCGGCAGGTCAGCCGCGTGCCATCCGTTTCCAGGTGCCCGACGGCTTCACGGCCTTCAACGACGAAGTGCGCGGGCACATCGAGTTTGCGCGGGAACACATCGAAGACTTCGTCATCGTCCGCTCCGATGGCTTCCCGACGTATCACCTGTCGGTCGTGGTGGACGACGTCGAGATGGAGATCACACATGTCGTGCGCGGCGATGATCACATCTCCAACACGCCCAAACAGGTGTTGCTGTACGAAGCGCTGGGCGCTGCCGTGCCGCACTTCGCGCATGTGCCGCTCATCCTCGGCACGGACAAGAAGCGCCTAAGCAAACGCCACGGCGCGACATCGGTCGGCGAGTACGAAGCGCAAGGCTACCTCCCGGAAGCGATGATCAACTTCCTGGCGATGCTGGGATGGTCGCCAGGCGGCAACCAGGAGCTGTTCAGCCGCGACGAACTGATCGAGCGCTTCACGCTGGACGGCATCAGCGGCGGCAACGCGGTCTTCAACCCCGAGAAACTCGACTGGTTCAACCAGCAGCACATCATCCGGCTCGCCAACGACGATGTGTTGCATCGGATTCAGACGGAACTGCGACAGGCGGGCCTGTGGCGCGACACGTTGCTCAACGCCGAGCTGGAATGGTGCGGCCGTGTGCTGGACCTCCTGAAGCCTCGGGCTCGCAAACTCGCGGACCTCGTGCCGGCACTGCAGCCATTTCTGGGTGACGTCGTCACGTACGACGACGCGGCGGTCGCGAAGCACCTTGCAGCGGAGGCGCGTCCGCACCTTGCAGCCTGGGCCGATGTCGTCGCGCAGTTGCCGTCGCTGGACCCGGCGCCGACCGAAGCCGCGTTGCGTTCGTTGGCCGAGCAACGCGGCATCAAGCCCGGCGTGCTCATTCACGGCACACGCGTTGCCGTTGTCGGTCAGAGCGTCAGTCCCGGATTGTTCGAAGTGCTCGAGCTCATCGGCCGCGACAAGGTCATCGAGCGCCTGCGTCGCTTCACCACCGAAGTTGCCGGCGGCCCCTCCAGATAGGTCCTTCTTCCACAAAGCGCCATTCTGGGTTGCGCGACGTATCACGCATGGCGGCCAGTGTCTCGTCGAACAGGGCGATGTCTTCGTCTGCGCATTCGAAGTAGGCGATGAAGTCCCACTGATCGGGTTCCGCCTCGCGGTCGGGGTTGTAGAACAGCCGGCGATGAATGCGCCCGACGGCAGGGCGGCCGAGTTCCGCGTGGCCCGCCACATCACGTCCCGATGCGGCGTCGTGATGCGGATAGAAGTAGCGATGCCGCTCCATGGGGGACATCGCCCACCACTCCGCCGTTTTGCGCATGGGCACGATGATGGCGTTCTGTGCGACGCGGCCTGACGTGCGCGGTTTGGCCTGCGCGTAGGCCCACGCGTACATGTCGACACTGGAGTAGTGCGGCACGCGCACGGCGCCGGTGCAGGTCGTTACGGTCGCAAGGTCGCCCACACGCCGCCGCAGGTCTTTCTCTGCGTCGTCAAGGCTCGGTCGATACTTCGAGGTCACCAGCGCGACGTGTGTGGCTGCCGGCAGATCGTCGGACGCCGATGCGTCGTGGCCGACGCCATTGATGGCGAGGAACTGCACCATCTCATGGGGCGGAGAGTCGGCGCTGCCACCCTCCACGTCGAAGATGTTGAAGAAGCCGCGCGCCAGCTGGTCGCCGATGCCGCGCAGGCGCAGTGCCACGGCCTCATCGAGCGCCGCGGGGCGCACGAAGAAAAACCGGGTGAACGCCAGGTTCACCGAGGCCTGGGGCACGTCGAGACTGGTGAACGTCATCTCCAGTAAGCTGCTATCGGTCTCGCCACACCATGTCTCCAACGATTTCGCCCGCTCTCCCTCGTCCCCGTGTGCAATCCCGTGCACTCACACGCACATCCGACCCCGCCCTGGAGTTCGAGCAGGGCCGCCGGCGGCTCATGCGTACCGACCCTCGGCTGGCCGAGGTGATCCGCTGGGCCGGCAAGGCGCGCCCGGAGTTCGGCACGCGCGGCGCGTATGAGGCGCTGGTGCGAGCCGTCATCTCCCAACAGCTCTCAACCAAGGCCGCCGACACCATCCGGCAGCGAGTGATGGGCCTGATGCCGGCGCTGTCACCCGCTGCGCTGTTGGCGGTGCCCACGCCGGACCTGCGCGCTGCGGGACTCAGTGGTCAGAAGGTCCTGTATCTGCGCGACCTCTCAGAGCGCGTCGCCGACGGACGCCTGAACCTCGACGCGTTGTCGTCGATGGACGATGAGGCGATCATTGCGGCGATTGTCGAAGTGAAGGGTTTTGGTGTGTGGTCCGCGCAGATGTTCCTGATCTTCTCGTTGCATCGGCCGGATGTTTTTCCCACCGGCGATCTCGGCATCGTCAAGGGGATGCAGCGAGTACTCGGCATGAAGACGCGCCCGTCGATTCGCACGATGGAACGTGTGGCAAAGGCGTGGCAGCCCTACCGATCGGTGGCCAGCTGGTATCTCTGGCGGGCCCTCGAAATGCCCGAGTGAGCGCGGGCGTATACGAGGTTCAGCATGTTGCTCCGGAAGTTGCTGGTATTTGCCCTGCTGCTTGCGCTGGCGGCAGCCCTTGTGGCCGTGTTTGCCGTCGAGCGGGTGCGCGCTGCTGACCGCGCCCTCGCGATCGAGCGCGTGGCACTCGCGCATCAAACCGATCTCATTCGCGCCAGGTGTGAGGCCAATCCTGGCTGGTTCCTGGCTGGCCCGCGCGACAATGCGCCAAGCGCCGAAGTGCTCGCCGATCCCAATGCGGACGTGCTGGCGCCGCGCCCTGACGTGCAGCCCCGAGACTTCGAGTTCTTCCCATACGACGTCGAGATGATTGGGCAGAGCACCGCCGCGCCACGATTGTCGAACGAGACACGCGCGAAGCTCCGCCAGACCGAGTTGCTGGTCACCGAGCCGTTTGTGACGGCCACGGGCACGGGCGTACAGACAGTACTCACGACACATTGGCAGGGCCCGTGCGCGTTCATCCTCTTCCGGATGTATCCACCTCCGCATCAATGGAGACAGCGCGCGATGTTGTTCGCGGGCTTCACGGCCGGCGCGTTCATCGTCATCATGGCGGTGGCGTTTCCGGTGGATCGACGTATCCGTCGGCTGGGCGAGGCCATGCGCGCGTCGGCCCGCACTGAATATCGCGAACCCGCGACGGTGTGGGGCAAGGACGAACTCAGCCAGCTCGGTTTCGCGTTCAACGAGTCGGCCGTCGACATCAATCGCCTGCATACCGACTTCAAGGATCGTGACGTCGACTACAAACGCTTCATCGGCTATTTGAGTGCGGATGCCGAATCGCTGCTTCAGTCCACCGTCGTAAATCCCGACCAGGTCAAGGCGGCTGACGATGCGCTGCGGGTGAGTAATGTGGTGATGGGCGCGCGCCTGCGTGAAAGTGGCGGGATGGCGTTTGACTCAGTGGACGTGTCGGCGATCATCCGTGACGTGGCCGGGGAGTTTCGGGCGATTGCCGCGTCGCAGCGTGTGGCGATCGATATGCAGTTGGCCGATCGTGTTGTCGTGCAGGGTGAGCCTGCCCTCATGCGCCAGGCTGTGCGAAATCTCATTGCGTTTGCGCTGGAACGGCAGCCGCGTGGCGGACAGATTCGGTTGTCGCTCAAGGCGACCGGTCCCGGGCAGTTCATCCTCGAGATGCACGACTCTGGTGACGCACTGCCCGATGAGGAGCTCAGAAAGCTCAATGCTGTCCGCCGCTTCCGTGGGGATGAAGGGCGCGGCGCGGGACTGCGCGGGGACATCGGTCTCGGCCTGGCGATTGTCCACGAGGTGTCGCATCGCTTCCATCTCGAGCTGATGTTCAGCCGTCCAGCAGCGTCGGGTCTCGAGGTACGACTACAATCGGCGCGTGACTGATCGAACACGACGAGGCTTTCTGAAAGACTCGCTCGCCATGGCTGCGGTGATGACGATGGCGCCGAAGGTGATGCGGGCAGACGAAACATTCGATTACGTCGTCATTGGCGCGGGGTCGAGCGGGTGTGTGGTGGCGTCGCGCCTCAGTGAGGATTCGCAGGCGCGCGTGTTGCTGCTCGAGGCGGGCGGGCCCGACACCAATCCCCTCATTCCGGTGATCGGGCAGTGGACGAGTCTGTCGGGCTCGGATGTCGATTGGAACTACGCCACCGAGCCTGAGCCGGGCCTCGATGGGCGATCCATCCGCTGGCCGCGCGGCAAGACGTATGGCGGTTCGAGTGCGATCAGTGCCGCCGCGTATGTACGCGGGCACCAGCTCGACTTTGACGGCTGGGCGCGCGAGGTGGGTGCCGCGTGGTCCTATGCGTCGGTGCTGCCGTACTTCCGGAAGTCCGAAGACAACGTACGGGGCGCATCGCAGTATCACGGCGTAGGAGGCGAGATGGCCGTGGCGGACACGACCGATCCACACGCCGGGCACGAGGCGTTTCTCTCGGGCGCGCAGGCGCTTGGATTTGCCGCTGACCCGCAGTGGGATTTCAACGGCGCGCAGCAGGAGCGCGGCGCCGGGTATTACCAGAAGAACCTGCGGGATGGGCGCCGGCAGTCAGCGGCGGATGGGTTCCTGCGTCCGGCGTTGTCGCGACCGAACCTCACGGCGCGGCCGTGGTCTGTGGTCAGCCGGCTGCTCTTCACCGGCACGCGGGTCACAGGCGTCGAGTACCTGCGCAGTTCCGGCAAGCCCGGGGAGCGGCCCGCTGTCGAGACCGTGCAGGTGGCGCGCGAGGTGATTGTGTGTGCCGGCGCGATTGAGTCGCCGAAGGTGTTGATGTTGTCGGGCCTTGGGCCGGCCGAGCATCTGCGCACGCACGGGATTCCTGTGGTGCTGGATCTCCCCGGTGTCGGACAGAACCTGCACGATCATCCCCGTATCGGGCTGCGGTGGCTGGGCAAGACGACGCTGCCGGGTTCTTCGGTGTCAGCCGGGTTGCTCGCGCATTCGGGGGTGAACACCGGCGCGCCAGACCTGCAGTTCTACGTCGGGCGCGGGTTGAGCGCGCCTGACACGGCCGTGGCGTTTTCCGTGGTGGTGTGCCGCCCCGCGAGCCGAGGTGCGGTCACGTTGCGGTCGGCGGACCCGACCGCAGCGCCGCTGATTCACGCCGGGTACTTCACCCAGGCGCGTGACATGGAGGCAGCCGTGGAAGGCGTGCGGCTGGCGCGGGCCATTGCGGAGAGCCGGGCGTATGACGCCATTCGCGGAGACGCGGCGGACCCACAGGCCGACGTGCGGACGGCCGAGCAGGTGCGCCAGTTCATCCGCCGGACGGCAGGCACGATCTACCATCCCGGCGGCACCTGCCGGATGGGCACCGGGCCGATGGCAGTGGTGGACGGGCAGCTGCGCGTGCGGGGTATCGACGGCCTGCGAGTCGCGGACGCGTCCGTCATGCCGACCGTGGTGAATGCGCAGACCCACGCAGCGTGCGTGATGATTGGGGAGCGCGCGGCCGAATTCCTCCGCGGGTGAGGGGGTTGCCGGTCCCCCGCATGACCTGCTAACGTGTAATTGTTCGATCGGCCGACCGACCAGTGCTGGGACGTCGTTCAACGGTAGGACAGCAGACTCTGACTCTGCTTATTGGGGTTCGAATCCCTGCGTCCCAGCCAATCCTTCCGCTTCACTTCGTTCAGCTTCGGCATGGCCGGTCCGCACGCCTTCGGCGTCAGTCGGCCTCCGGTTTCACCTCGGCCGACGGACCGAATCCCTGCGTCGCAGCCAATTTTCCTTCTCAACCCTTCTTGTCGATGCCGTTGGTTCCTCCGATATAGCTTTAAGTCTTTGCGTAGTTTCAATGGCAGGCTAGCGTCGAGCCACAAATAGACAACTGCCGAAACTGCAGCGGAGGTGAACAGGGCGTCCCCGATTTGGCCCAGCTATGTTCGAATCGATTCTGGGCTAGGATTGAAGTTACCGTTGGCTCGGGCCGACGAGACAGGGGCGAGGTTGTGGCGAAGTCCGTAGAACTGCAGAAGAAGTGGGCACGAGTAGGGGCAGAAGCTCGCCTGAAGGAAATTCAGGCAGAAGTTGAGGAAATTTACGAAGTGTTTCCTGAGCTTCGTGGACGGAAGGCGAGTTCCGGTGCTGCAGTTGCGCCAGAGAGGACCCGACAGTTCTCCCAGGCTGGAAAGGCGGCTATTAGCGAAGGTATGCGGAAGTATTGGGCTCGACGGAAAGCCGCCGCGGCCAAGGCTGCAAAGGCCGCGTCCAAGGCGAAGGAATAGGGATCAAAATGCCCGCGCCGGCGGGTGGTTTGAGTGCGACGCGGTTCAATCAGGCCGCCGACACGGCGCTCTGCAGCCTACTGCAGTTGTTCGATGTAAAGGCCGGGGTCTTGTTTGCCCAGTCGGAGCCAAATCATTCCGATTTCGCTATCGCAGCCCACGTCAGCACAACGGATCGCCCGCCTGACCTCTCCATTCAAGGCCAATCCCTGTTGCCGCGCTGGATACGAGTCAACCAGCAGGCCCTCCCAATTCCGGACTCGATCGGAATAATCGATGCCGTCGAGGGACCAGACCGAGCCGTCCTCGAAACACTCGGCGTATCGCTGGCGGTTCCATTGCTCGTCGATACTGACTTGGTGGCCTGGGCCGGGCTCCCATCTGAGATCGGGCGAGACGGGAACCCGTTCGAACCACCGGCCGAGGTGGCCGCGATCGCGCTCCGTTTCAGGGATGAACAAAACGCAGCCGTAGCGCGATCGAGGGTCGAGGCCGCTGACCGATCCAACCGGCTCGGCGTGGCAGGCCAAATGGCAGCCGGCATCGCCCATGAAATCCGAAATCCCCTAGCGGCTGTTCGGTCGATGGTGCAGTTGGTGCGGGGCGACGTTGCTCCTCCAGGTGACCGCAACCGGTTGCTGGACACCGCCCTCGCCGAGATCGACCGAATCAACAGGGCGCTTTCCGGCCTGATGAGCCTAGGCCGACCGTCGACGTCCCGTTCCGACCGTGTGGACATCGCTTCTGTCGTGGCAGAAGCCACCGAGTTCTGCCGGGCCTACGCAAAGCAAAAACAGCAGACGCTGGACGTCCTGACAACCGAGACCTTGACCGTGTTGGGCGATCAACATGAGTTGCGCCAGGTTGTCGTAAACCTTGTGATGAATGCTTGCCAGGCCACTGGCACGTCCAAGACAATCTCGATTGACGCCAAGTCTGAAGTGCGTGACGACGGAGCGCCCCTGGCGGTGGTGCGAATCATGGATCCAGGACACGGCATCCCACCGACGCAGCTCTCTCAAGTATTTGAACCGTTCTATACCACCAAACCTGATGGCGGCGGTCTCGGTCTGGCAATTTGTCGAGAAGCGGTCAGGCGCCACGGAGGCGACATTACGATTTCCAGTGAAATCGACGTCGGAACGACCGTCTCGATCGAATTTCCTTTGCTGATCTCAGATGTCCCGAATCTTAGTCGTTGACGATGAACCACACCTGCGCGAGGCTGTTCGCCTCGTCCTGACCGCCTGCGGCCATTCGGTCGAAGTGCACGAGACCGGCGAGAGCGCGATTGACGCCTACAAGCGCTCGCCATGCGAGCTGCTGCTGTTGGACATTTCGCTGCCAGGACTGTCAGGAGTAGAGGTCTTACGGTCGATCAGGACATCCGACGCAGCCGCGACCGCCATCTTCATTACGGCGCACAGTTCTGTCGAGTCCGCTGTTGAGGCCATGCGCGCGGGAGGGTTTGACTATTTACCGAAGCCCTTCGACAACAACGAGCTCGTCTTGCGCGTTGACCGAGCGCTGGCCCATCAGCGCTTGTCTGCCCGGGTCCATGAGTTGGAAGGGCAGCTCGAGGCGCGCAGCGACTTCGCCGGAATAATCGGCAGGAGCCACGCGATTCAACAGGTCGTTGGAAGGTTGTCCAGAGTAGCCCGAAGCGATGTCACGGTCTTGCTGTGCGGAGAAACGGGAACCGGCAAGGAATTGGCGGCCCGGACGCTTCACAGGCGCAGCCCACGCGGACAAGGGCCGTTCGTGCCAATCAACTGTGGTGCCATCCCCGCCACGTTGGCCGAGAGCGAACTCTTCGGCCACGAGCGTGGCGCCTTCACGGATGCCAAACAGGAACGGCGAGGCATATTCGAACGTGGACATCGGGGGACTGTGTTTCTCGACGAGATAGGCGACCTCCCGTCGGAGATGCAGGTCAAGCTCTTACGCGTGCTCCAGGAAAAGGAAGTAGTTCGCGTCGGGGGGACGCGCTCGATTCCTGTCGATGTACGGATCATTGCCGCGACGCATCGGACACTGACTGACGAGGTGGCTGCGAACCGGTTCCGGGAGGACCTCTTCTGGCGCCTCAACGTGTTTCAGGTTGACATGCCTCCGTTGCGGGCCCATCTGGACGACCTGCCACTCCTTGTCGATCATCTCTTGGAGCACGTCAATGCGGAGTGTCGATCCCAAATTGACGGTGTCGACACCGAGGCGTTGCGTTGCCTCGAAGGCCACCACTGGCCAGGCAATGTCCGAGAGTTGCTCAGTGTGCTCAAACACGGCGCTATCATGGCAGACGGCACCACGATAGCAGCCAGGCACCTTCCGGCCTACCTTGTCGGGGGTCCACACGCGGTCAAGCCAGGTTCGGAGTCAACTCGGGCACCATCCAGCGACAGGCTGAAGGGAGCACTCGCTGCGTTGGAACGGGAGCTCATAGAGGCAGCGCTCCAGGCGGCCGGAGGCAATCGCGATGAGGCCGCAGCCTCTCTTGGTATCAGCCGGCGAACGCTGTTTTACAAGCTTCGCGAGTATCGATTGACTTCGACTGGTACCGGAGCGTCTGAAGACAACGCGCTCGACGCGATCAGCGACCTCTGAGGGTGCGAACGCCTGCCAATCTTGACTCGGGCCACTGGAGCGGCGGTCTTCTAGTAGCCACTGCTTGCACCTGAGGGGTCGCTGCTTGCACGGAAGGACAAAGGTTGTTGACCTGCAGGAGCTGTTCCTCCAACGCAACCGCTTCCGCAATCCACTCCTGAATCGCTTCCGCTTCCGCCAGCAGGATCTCAAGGCGGTCAAGCGCGGCTACTCGCGCGAGTACACCGGCCGGCTGGAATTGCAGAACCCTTCCGCTCGTCTGCCGAGACGCGCTTGGCCGACGTGGACGTGCTCTGCGTTGCGAGGAATTCACTGATTACTCCCGGACGGCAGGCAGCTGATCTGACAGTTGCCGGCCTCCTCATCACTGCATGGCGGCGAAGTAATCGGTTCACAGCACCGGTAACCTGCAGCGCAGTCGCTGATCGTGCTGCAGCAGAGACCTGGAACGTGAGGAACAGCAAACAACGACTGTGCGGACCAGCCGATGCCCGCAGCACACACGGCAACGAAGACAGCTTGGGAAATCGAACGTCTCGACATGCATGAGTGCCTTCGCAAAGCGAATGCCAAGGCTATCGAGCGGAGTACGGCGCGGCAGCCCCAAAACGACCTCGCGCATCTCGTGCCATTGCACCCAACGATGCAGGAACCTGCACTCCCAAACCGTTGGCGCACAGGAGGCGGCGCGAATGTAATGGCCGATCTCTTGCACCAGGAGGGCGGCGACAGTGCCCGGTCGGGGGCGCCGGAGGCAGAGTTAAATGAGACTACAGCGAAGAAACAGACTGGCTATGGTGGCGTCGCCGCTGTTGGCGCTGTCGGTAGCGATCAATGTGTTACAGGCGGAGCGTATCCGGGATCTTGGCGATTCGGAGCCAATCGCGACCAAGGCCGTCGGCCGGACCGTTCAGAACGTCCGAGGAAAAGACGCCAACGGTGCGCCGGTCAATATTCGCCTTGATGACGGTCGGCCAACCGTGCTGTATCACTTTTCGTCGACGTGTGCGTGGTGCACGTGGAACAGGGACAACCTCAGAGCCCTGGCCGATGGCGCTGCGGGACGCTATCGGGTCTTGGCCATTTCAATGGAACAGCCACCCGCTTCCGTCGGCCCTGCCGACGAGGGGCCAGTCCAGGTCCTGTTCGGTATCGATCCTGACCTAATCACCACGCTGGCCTTGGGCGGCACACCCCATACCGTGGTTGTCGACGGTGACGGTATGGTGGTCTACGACTGGCCGGGCGCGTACACCGACAAGCTTGGCAGGCGAGTCGAGGAGACGTTCGGGGTCGTCTTGCCTGGGCTTCGGCGCGCGTCCGCGTCGACTCCATGACTGCTGACAGCCACCTGTGAACGAGGCACAATTGGTGCCGCGTGGGTCCCAACCTACCGTCTCAGCCAGGCCTGCGGTGGCACACCCAAATGGTCGACTGGCCCAATCGATTGCCGACCGATTGGCGGGCGCCCGCTGTGTTCTGTGTCCCGCCCCGTTGCCCTGTCATGCCCGAGTTGACCGGGATTGCGATGGCAAATGCCATCCTGGCACTTCATGGCTTTCGGGACTCACATCGAACCCTGATCGAGCGACTCAGAACAACCGAGCTACCTGATGCGTCGTTCCACCGGCCGACCAGAACCTACTCGGGACGGCATCGTCTTTCGCTCTGGCTCGCGATCGCAGCCGCGACAGGGTCTGACACGGTTGTGCTTGGCGATCCCGGCTTGGAGCGCCCCTCCGACGTCACCGCCGGTGGCCTTCTCATCCGTGAGGCCAATGGGCGCCATTCGACGGTCCTGTTGGTGGGGGCCACGCACGAGTTGGTGCATGCGGCCAGGGCCGAGCCTTGGCCGAAGCTGGAGATGGTATCGCCATGACGTGGCTAGCCCTCTGGCAGCTCTCGTTCGCCCGGCTGCTGTCGGCGCTCCGGCTGCCAGCCTTTTGGCTAGCCGTGACACTGCTCATCGGGGGATCGCTCGGAGCTCTAATCCTTGGACACCGCGCACTGCAGGAAGATCAGATCCGCCACAAGGTTGCGAGCCAGCAACGCTTCCAGCTACAAACCCAACTAAGAGTGGGGCCGATCGGCCGGGCCGTTGATGCCAGGCTGCGAGTTCTGCGCCCTCCAAGTGCCCTCGCGTCCTGGGCCTCTGGATTCGACCGCCAGCTTGGGATGGCTTGGGACTTTGGTCCAACCGGTGAAGAAACTCTTCCGCCGTATCCCGGGTCGACTCTTGCGGGCGATGTCGAACTAGACGTGGAGCTGGTCGTTCGATTGTTCGGCGGAATCCTCGGCGTATTGTTCGGCGTCTGGGTAGTCCAGAACGAGAGATCCTCAGGATGGCTCTGCGCAGAGGCAGCCACCAGGACTTCTCCGGCCCTCCTGAGGCTCGCGCGCCTCATTGGCGTCTGGCTGGTCGTTGCCCTGGCGGTCCTCATCTGGTCCATCGGGTTACATGTTGCGAGCACATATCTCTCGCTTGAGACAGCGTTGCCTTCCAATGCAATGCACGCCGTCGCCGTGGGCGTTGCCATGTACGTCGGCCTCATGACCGCGGTCGGCACGCTGGTGGGAACGCGGATCAGCAGCCCGTCGGGCGCGCAATCCGTCGCACTCGGAATCTGGGCAGTGTGGACTGTGCTGCTACCGCAGGTCGTCATGGTAGCAGCGGCCACAACTGAGGCGGCTGTCCAGTTCGAAAGTGCTCAGCGCGAGATTGGACGTGATCTGTACCTCGCAATAGAGGACGAAGCCGCCCGGCGTGTTGTGAGTCTGATCGGCTTCCAGGCAAGCAGGCTCGACATCGAAACCAAAGCCAATGGCGCCTTTGAATCGATCGAGGCAGAGTGGTTACGTCGCATGGCCGAGGCCCGCCGACAACTGAATTCCTTACGAGAACCATACGACCAACGACGAGAACATCAAGGAAAGCAGTGGCGCCTAGTGGCTGCCGTTAGTCCAGGCTTCAACCTCCATGCGCTCATCGCCGAGACCCTCGGGACCGGGCCTGGAGCCGCTGACGCCTGGTTGGCGGCAGTGGCTGCTCATCGGCGTCAACTTGAGGAACACCTCTTCGATGATCGACCGACCGTACCCCTGCGGCTGACACTCGACACCGGCGTAGAGGCGTGGACCTATCCTCGGCATGACCCAATCGGATTCGCCGACTTGCCGCAGTTCCACCCTCCGGACCCGCCACCACCTAACACACTACCGTGGCGTCTAGCAGTCCTAAATCTTCTTTCGCTTGGCGCGTTGGTCGCCGTCTGTCCGACCCGGCCTTAGGTCACTTCTTGGCGACACCGGCGCCAGCTGCCGGAGACTTAGCTGCCAGTCGATTGGGGTCAGTGAGACGAGTCTCCAACGGCACCCGCCTAACCATCGCACGCCTCCGCCGAACTCCGGGGCGGCCCCTCCAATGCGTCAACCATGGGCCTGATGGAAAGGTAAACTCCAGCACCTCTGGGTCGAAGCGCGATGATTTCTTTCGGCGTGCGCCATGGTCCAGAACCCAACGTGCCATCCACAGTGCCCCAGTCGCAACGAAGACCCACGGCCTCCCGAGGGGATTCAGAACCGGCGATGTTCAGCGCAATCCGGGCATTGTGCCATCGGCGGCAGTTCCGCTCCGATCGGTCAGACAAGCCGTGCGTAATCTCGCTCACAGATGCAATGAACACACCCACCCGCATCGGGTGGTCTTTCGGGCCGAGAAAAAATCGGGGCGCGTGGGCTATGCCCTGCAGTCAGTGCTCATCGCCGGGGGCGTCGCGCTTCAGCACGATAGGCGACTACGCCAGGCTGGCAGCAATGTCCGCGCACTGGGCCAGCGACATGTGCCTCACAAAATTAGCTAGAAGCTCCAGCTTCGAATTTAAGATAAGCTACCTACACAACATAGCCAAGAGGTAAGAATGTTGGTCTTAGCCAACGCTGTGGGACTAGTTTCAAAGAATAGAACACAAGCTATCAGGCGGACCCTTGCATATTAGGATCGCCAAGGTCAGCGTCCAGCAGCCGACGGGGCACACTTCGAAGCCACCGTTAGTCGAGTCTTGTCCAAGGGTTGATGCGCTTGAGCAACAACAGGGGGCGAATACTAACAAGACATCGCGGCCGACTGACAAGCTCGACCTGCTGTTCTATGCATTCCTGGACGCTGAACCGGACTCTGCTGACAACCTTGTCTCGGTCGTACAGCCCCTTGTTCTTAGACGACTACGGTATGAATTCACCAGTCTAGATCAATCGCTGCTGACTGATGCGGCCCATGATGCATTGATAACCTTGCTGCGAAATCCGACGGCGTATTCACCCCGGCTCTCGCGGCTGGATGTCTACCTCTCCCGTCTGGCAGCGTGGCGGGTTCGAAACGCAATTCGTCGCCAGCGTCGTCTCGGTGTTCGAGAACGTCAGTGCGATCGGGAGGATCTGCTTCGGGCAAGCATTGCCGCGGATCTTCAATATGCGCGATCTGCCGCGGTCACCGAATACCTCAGGGCCCGCCTGCTCTCCGTGGCTCGATCCCCCGCAGAAGAGCGCATCATGCATCGCCTGCTAGACGACGCCGATCACCATCTATCGAAACATCCGGCAGTCGTTCGCGTACGCGACCGCTGGCGAAAGAGGAGCCGGCGTAGTCTTGGATGATGATGACGGCCTGAGCGACTATTGCCGCCGAGCAGGGTAATGTCGCGTCCAGAATTGTCCGACCTGTGGTGTATAGGTTATTCAAGGCAGGTGTGCTGCCAAGGTGCTAAGTCGTGTAGTTCTGATGCCTCGTTCGTGAGAGGCCAACTGTCAAGGAGATCACATGAGACCAGCTAGAAAACTGATCCAGGCCGCAATTCTGTTCGCCGCTGCGGCTGTTTACACCGGTACGCCCGCCAGCGCGTTTACGCCGACCTGTGAAGACGAGCGTTCGTCATGCTACAGCCAAGGGGGCGGAGAATCCTTCTGGTTCCACAGTTGCACCGAAGATCCGAAGTGCGGCATGTACAGCTGCGGCGTGGAGCCGGGATCGGCATCTGAGTGTTGCTGGGACATGCCCGTCGGAGACTGCGGCGGTATCGAGACCTAGTCTGTAGTCGCCCTCATCGACCACGTCTATGGGTCGACAGCCAGTCTCAGGCGGGTTTGGCCGCCGACGCGGGGCCAATCTGTTTGAGCTGGTGACCGATCCGTAGGCGTGGTTGCTTCCTGGCTCGTGGAATCCGGGGTGTTGTTCGTGGAGCGAGTGCACAAATGGCAGTGAAAATGAAGTCCGTATTGGATAGTCTTAGCACTGGTCTGGTGATTGTTGCGGCGTGCGCCCTTTTGTGGCGTCTCGCTCCACAGTCCCAAAGCGCATCAACGACGGGTCAGGTGGAAGATGTGACTGGTCTTTCGTTGCAGGCCGGTGAGATAAGAAACACACTTGGAACAAGTGATGTCGTTCTAATAGAGTTCGCTGACTTCCAGTGTCCTTACTGCGCGACTCATGCGACGTCAACGGGGCCAACTCTGGAAGAGGAGTTCGTCAAATCGGGCCGACTCCAGATGGCCTTCCTCAATTACCCGCTCGCTAGGCATCCCTATGCGAGGAAGGCCGGGGAAGCTGCTCTCTGCGCTGGAGTGCAATCGCGTTTCTGGGAAATGTATCACTGGCTGTTCAAGAATCAGGCCGAACTTGACGAGACCAGCCTGATCAAACATGCTGAGGCCGTTGGTTTGAGTCGGCCAGCGTTTACGTCCTGTTTGAGCACCGGTGAAACCGCAGCTGATGTTGAGGCCGATGTAGATACGGCTCGTCGGTTAGGGGTTTCGTCGACACCGCTATTCTTTCTCGGTCGCAGGGGGCCCGATGGCGATGTCCGTCTCGTTAAGAAGATTAAGGGGTCGGCTCAGATTTCGACCTTCCGAACGGCGATAGCCGAGGTTTCTAGCGATTCATCGAGGTGACCGGGCCTAACTTGAGGAGTGTGGGTTGCATGTTGCGCAGGCGAACGACTCTCGCGGTGGTGGCAGGTGTGTCCGCGCTGGTGTTGCCAGTCGCTGGCGCCAACGTCCAGGAATCAAGGCCCAAGTTTAGCTCGGTGACAGTTGTCGCAGCTGGTTCGGCCAGCACGGCGGCGCAGGGCGCGCCAGATGCGGTCTCGTTCCGACGATCGAACGTGACTGTGGTCGGCCTGATTCAGTTTGCACACACCATAGGCGGCTTGCAGGTAGTCGGGGGGCCAGACTGGATCCGGACAGAGAGGTTTAGTGTTACTGGGATTGCGGGGCGACCGACGGAAGATACTGAACTACGAAGGATGGTCCAGTCCCTATTGGAAGAAGAGTTCGCACTCAAGCTGGACGCTCAGGCTCACGATATGTCCCACTACGTCATGCGCGCGTCAGCCGACGGTTCCGTTGGACCCAGCCTGGAACGGTGTGACCCGTCAGCGCCGCCCCCGGCACCAATGCGCGTGCCTCAAGGTGCGGTACCAATGACGGCAACGTGCCTCTCGATGGCCGACATTGCCGGCCGGGTGTCCGCCACTGTTGCTGCCCCGGTCTTGGACCGCTCAAGTATCTCTGGCCAGTGGAGTTATCGAATTACGGTTCAACAACCTAGGCCTGGCGAGCCCACCGGGCCTTTGGTGACCCAAGCTTTTCGAGAGCAACTGGGGCTTGACCTCCAGCAGGCCAAAGGCCCGATTCCAGTTCTTGTGGTCCAGTCAGCTGCACGACCGAAGGCCAAATAGGGCATAGGCTACGGTTGTGCTCAACAGACGGTCACCCGTAGACGGGGCTCTTCGACTTCTCGCCCTCTGGAGAGGCGCCATGTCAATCGCTCGCCCGTTCAGGCGATCGAAGGTCTTCGCCGCGGCGGCCGTGCTGACGGTCGCGGTCGGGGTCGGCCTGAACAGTGTGGTGCTCTCCCTGTTCGATCGTCTGCTCTTCCGGCCCCTTCCGTTCAGTGAACCGGAGCGATTGGTTCAGATCTATTCACGGCCCCATCCCTCGGGCAGTCGCGCGATGAACGTGAATGTCCTGTTGGAACTGGCGCGGCTCCGAGACCTGTTCAGTGGTATAGCGTGGGTGGAGAACCGTGACCTCGAGTCGGTGACACCATCACAGGGCGACAGTTCTCCGTTGTGGTTGAAGAGCGTGACCACAAACACCATGGATGTGTTGGGGCTTCGGCCTGTCATCGGTCCCGGCTTCGCCGACTATCCCGCCACAAACCTGGACCGGCCAGTGCTGCTCACCTACAACGCATGGCAACAACGGTACGGCGGCTCTCCAGACGTGTTGTCTCTGTCGTGGACGGTGCGCGATCGATCGCAGACGGTCGTGCAGTGGCGTGTGGTCGGTGTCCTCCCGCGAGACTTCGTACTCCCGTCGTCGGCGATGACCGGAGACTTCGACGGTATCTTTGGTCGCGACCCCAAGTTTAATCGAAAGCTGTCTGCTCCGACGGTCGGGGCCGCGGCCTTCGCGCGTCTTGCGCCAGGCATGCCGCTCTGGATCGCGCGTGCTCGGGTCTCAGCCTTCGTCGAGTCGCAATTTTCGAGATTGGGCGAAGGTGCTCCCGCCGGCGATCAAGATCACGTGACAGTAGTTCCGTTGCAGACCGGGTTAGCGACGACGGCCCGGTCCTACGTATGGCTGGTCGCCTTCGGCGCGTGGGCCGTGTTGGGATGCACGGGCCTTACGCTGGCCGTTCTGCTTCTGACGTGGACACAGGGTCGACAGCAAGACGCGAGTCTCCGCCTTGCGCTAGGAGCTTCCCCGCGTCGTCTGGCACTTCGTGGACTCGCCGAGTCGTCACTCTTGTGCGGCGTCGGAGCTGCGATCGGATGGATAGCGTACACGGCGGGGCGACACGTGTTCGTCAGCGCACTGCCGCCGACGCTGCAGGCCTACGCCTCGGAGACAACTGATCTGCGCGTAATCGTTATCACCGTTGGAATCGCGCTGTTCCTCGCCGTCGCTGTCGGAACGCTGCCGGCGCTACGCACGTCGAGAGCTTCTCCACTCGATGTGCTCAGAGCGCAACCGCGCACGACCGGTGCCGACCGTCTCATTGGTGGCCCTGTGTTGTTGGCGGTCCAGGCAGCCTTCGGTATGGTGCTCCTGGTCGGCGCCGCTGCGACGGTGCCTGGCATCCTGAATGACCTCTCGACATCGCCTGGATTCAGGGCGACAGATCTTCATTTCGTGAGGGTGCCAACGGCCAGCGACAGAACGGCTGGAGATGCACTCGAACAGCTGCGTCGCGGGCGGGAGGCGCTCGACATCGCGAGCAGCCTGCCTGGTGTTGTGGCGGTGTCGTTGTCGTTGAAGGATCCACTCTGGGCGACGCCGATTGAGGCACAGTTTCTCGGCAGGGCAAGGAACGGCTTCGCATTCCCTGGCCGCGTGCTTCCGGTTGACAGTGACACCTTTGCGACACTGGGCACGCGGATCCTGATGGGACGCGGTTTTTCGTCGGCAGAGGTCGAGCAACAGGCGATGGTCGCCATCGTCAACGAGGCGGCGACCGCGGTTGTCGGCGCTGGCTCACCTCAGAGTGCGGTCGGCCGCACGGTGGAGACTGAGGACGGCCAGCGAGTGATCGTCGGCGTCGTGGAAGACTTCCGTCTGAAGGTTGGGGAAGCCGCAACACCCAGTCTCTTTCTCCCGCTCACAGCCGACGAAGCCTATCGTAGCGCTCGCACCAATCCCTACCCAACTGCGTCGTTTCAACTTGTGCTGCGAATGTCCCCGGGCAAGGAGCCTGAGCTCACCCAGCTGTCAGACGAGCTACGAACGCGGCCATGGATGTCGCCGCGTTGGGTGGGTGCGTCGAGTGAGTCGGTGGCCGCGAGGATCGGCGTCGACCTTCAGGTTCCCAGACTCCTGGCGCTGATCTTTGGAACGCTCGGCGGCGTCGTGCTTCTCTTGCAGCTCGTCGCCATTGCGGGCCTCGCCACCTTTGAAATTGGTCGCAGACGAGAGGAAATGACTGTCCGTCTGGCCCTGGGCGCCACCGCTGCTGCGCTCCGACGTCGCTTGGCCGTTGGTATAGTCCGACCGATTGTGGTGGGTGTGTGTGTCGGCGTGCCGCTGAGCTGGTTCATGACGACGTTCCTGGCTCGATCGGTCTCGACTGTTGATCCTGGATCGGTGCACCTCTATCTCGCCGCAGCCGGAGCCATGATTGTCGTCGCGCTGATCACCGCATGGGTCCCAGGGTGGCGTTCGATCACGCTGCGAGTCTCCGAACTTCTGCGAACCTGACCACCGTGTTCGGGAAAACTCCGTGTTGCCCGGACGTTCACGCACAGCAGGTCAATCTCCGGAATGTCGATGCAGGAGGCCAGTGTCACGTGGCGGGAGGATTCCCGCGGAGCGCTTCGCGTCGAGTGCCATTTCGAGTGCCATAGCCCCAGCACAGCCTGCCACTACCCGCAAACGGCGGCGAATGAACGAGAAGCCAGAATTGGCCCAACTAGTACAGCTGGAACGAGTTAGCTAACGTCGGCAAACCTCCGGAACAGGACGAGAAAGACTCCGCGCGTTTCCCTGCGTCCCAGCCAATCCTTCCGCTTCACTTCGTTTCGCGTCCGGCTTGGCTGCTCCGCCCGTCTTCGGCGTCAGTCGGCCTCCGGTTTCACCTCGGCCGACGGACCGAATCCCTGCGCATCTCGCTCACTTCTTCTCTCGTGATCAACGGGTCGCGATAGCCCACGGCAGGCCGGGTGGGTCGTTTGGTCGCGACCTTCCCGACGCCGCGAGCTCGGACTCGGTCGCTTCACTGGCCTGGCGCAACGGCAGCGCGAAGATCTCGCGCCTGATGATCCGGGAGAAGACGACCATCGAGATTGCCGATGACGTGTTCGTCCGCGCCAAGCGGCAGGCAAGACGCGAGGGGAAGACGCTGCGCGATCTGGTCGACGAGGCGTTGCGTCAGCGCCTGGCTGCGCACCCCGCCCGCCCGGCGTTTCGCCTAAAGAAGCACCCGTTCAACGGGGCAGGCCTGCAACCAGGGCACGGTGACTGGGACTCCGTGCGCGACCTCATCTACCGGCTACCCTGACCGCGCACAGAGCGCCTTCCTGCCGACGGTTCTCACTCCCGCACGAGCGAATAACTCGTGCTGCGTCCGCCAGCCGCGTTTCGCGCCAGCACACGTCGTTCGACCAGCTGCTGAATGTCGCGCAGCGCGGTGTCAGTGGAACTCGTCGTCACCGACGCCCACTTGGACGTGGTCAGGTTCCCGTCGAGAGTCCGGACTGGGTGCGCTCGAGACAGCTCGACCCCACGAAAGCCACTAATAACCGCACCTTATGCGGTGAATAGCCCGCCCATTCGCCGCATCGGCTCCCCTGACCGGTGCCACAATGACCCGAACCCGCACACCGGAGGAACTGATGCGCCGAGTCGCGACCGCTGCCGTACTTCCCGCCCTGATCGCCGTCGCCATCGGCGCCACCACCGTCATGCCGTACGCCCGCACGGCCAAGCCCCTGATGGTGGGAGGCCGCCCGGTGACGTTGCAGGTCAGACCCGCGGGCGAGAGTTCCCTCCGTGTCACGCTCAAACCCACATCCTTCACGCCGGACTTCCCCTCGACTCCCGCCGTCGTTGACCGCCCCTACCCGCCCACCATCATCAGACTCACGGAGGTGCCACCAACCTCCCTGAGTGTGACGACGGGCGCCTTCGGTGTCTCGGTTACCACCTCGCCCCTGGTCGTCACGATCAATGCCCGAGATGGCCGACTCATCCAGCGCCTCACCTATAACGACGATGGGACGGTGGGGTTTGAGTTGGACGACCAGCCCGTGCTCGGGATGGGCGAAGGGGGACCGCGGCCGGCGCAAGGGACGCCGTGGCGTCAGCAGCCGGTGCAGTTCGATCGGCGCGGTGCGCTGGACACGATGGAGCCGCGCTGGCAGAGCGACATGTACGGCTCGCGCAATCCTGTCGCGATGTTGCTCGGCACGCGCGGATGGGGACTATTTGTCTCGACACCGTGGGTGCATGTGGACATGCGCGATCCGAAGCGCGGCCTGTTCCTGCCGTGGCAACCAAGCGAGGCCGACAAAGCGCCGCAGACGGAAGGCAACCAGCAGCAGGCGCTCGGCAAAGGGCTGCCGCCGATCGACAAGATCGTGCCGGGCCTGGTTGATGTGTTCGTGTTCGACGCGGCGGATCCCACACGCGCGATGAAAGACTTCGCGACGATTACCGGTCCTGCCGTGATGCCGCCAAAGTGGGCGCTCGGCTACATGCAGTCGCACCGCACGCTTGAAGACGACACGCAGATGCTCGGGATCATCGACACGTTCCGCCAGAAGCGCATCCCGCTCGACGCGGTGATCTATCTCGGCACCGGATTCGTCCCGCGTGGATGGAACACACGCCAGCCATCGTTTGATTTCAACCCTGACGTGTTCACGCGCGATCCGAAAACCGTGCTGGCCGACATGCACGCGCGCAACGTGAAGGTGGTTGTGCACATGGTGCCGTGGGATCGCGATCGACTGCCGACACTCGACGAAGCACAACTGCAGCCCTACTGGAAACAACACGAAGGACTGATCGCCGCAGGCGTCGACGCCTTCTGGCCGGACGAGGGCGACTGGTTCAATCTGTTCGAACGCATCACGCGCCACCGCCTGTACTACCAGGGACATCTTTCGACCACGCCGAACGTGCGGCCGTGGAGCCTGCAGCGCAACGGGTATCCCGGCATCGCGCGGTGGGGCGGCTGGGTATGGTCGGGCGACACCGAGACGTCGTGGAAGACGCTTGAAGCGCAAATCGCGGTGGGACTCAACTACTCACTGAGCATCGGTCCGTACTGGGGCTCGGACATCGGCGGCTTCTATCCCAACCGCGAGTTGACCGGCGAACTCTACGCGCGCTGGTTTCAGTTCGCGGCGTTCACCGGCTCGTTCCGTTCACATGGCCGCGTGTGGCACCTCCGCCTGCCGTGGGGTTGGGGCCTGAGCGATCCCGGACCTCTCGAATACGGCAACAACAACACCGCGCCTCCGCCCGGCGACCGTCGCAACATCCTTGCGTCCGAGCTGAACAACCAGGCAATTGAACCAATCGCCCGCAAGTACGCCGAGCTCCGTTATCAGCTGATGCCGTACACCTACACGCTTGCGCGTGAGGCACGCGACCTGGGATTGCCGCTGCAGCGCGCGCTCTGGCTGCACTACCCCGATGACGTGAAGGCCAGAGGCAACGCGAGAGACTACCTTTGGGGCCGCGACCTCCTGGTATCACCCGTATTCGAGCCGGGTGCAGCATCGCGTGCCACTTATCTGCCGGCCGGCACCTGGTACGACTGGTGGACCAACGAGCGGTATCCAGGGGGCCACGATGTGATTCGCAAGGTCGACCTTGCCACGATGCCCATCTACGCCAGGGCAGGCGCGATCATCCCGGTTGATCCGATCCGCCAGTACACCTCCCAGCCTGTCACCGATCCCACCACGCTGCGCGTGTTCCCAGGCGCCGACGGCCAGTTCACGCTGTACGACGATGACGGGATCAGCCAGGAATATCTCAACGGCGCGGGGAGCTGGATTCGGATGACCTGGAACGATCAGGCACAACAGCTGACGCTCGAGCCGGGTGCACCGGCCGGCGCTCGCAATCAGGCCACGCGTCGTCAGTTCAAGGTCGTGCTCCCGAACGGGACCTCGCGCGATGCCGACTACCGCGGCGAGCGGTTGGTCGTCACGATGCGCTGACGGACGGGACTACTGAATCTGCGGACAGACGCAGGGTATCGGCGGTGCAATCACGGGCGGACGCCGATGCCGCGTAGCCTGTTCGAAGGCATGAGCGATGCGGAGCAGATCCGCATCACTCCACTTGCGACCGAGCAGCGACAGCCCGACGGGCAACACTTCCGTCGTGAATCCCATCGGGACGGAGACGGCAGGGAAGCCAGTCGCAGACGCAAACAGCAGCGTACGACCCGACGCGCGCAGGTCAACCTCAGTCACGCGCTGCGGCGGCTGGCTCCAGGTCGGGTACACCAGCACGTCGAGGTTGCGTCGGTCCATCGCGGCGGTGATGACCGCTGCTGCGGCCTCGCGGTAGGCGGCGGCATCGTTGCAGGCCTTGCTGCCCGGGCCATCAAAGGAGCCGGCCTTCATCAGCATCAACTCTTCCCGCAAACTCGGATGGTACTTGCCGCTGTCGACAATCTCGGCGAACGAGTGCACCGGCGCATTCGGCTGTGTTGCAAGGAACTGATCGATGTTGAATCGCAGCCCTCGGCAACGCGCCATGTCAGGGAGATTCGGCAAGGGGCCCAACGTCACATCGTCGACCACCGTGACACCAAGGCTCGAGAGATCCGTGAGCGCCTGGGCGAAGAGGCGAGCCACCTCAGGATCGATCTTGCGAGGGCCACCGACATACGCCTGTGAGAGGATGCCGACGCGCGTGCCTTCAAAGCCCTCGTGCACCCGCGTGGTGAATGGCGCCAGCGTGCCCAGGCGACGCACCGCATCGGTCGCCGCGTCGTCCGCATCCCATCCAGCGAGCACTTCGAGTACAGCCGCGGCGTCTTCAACGGAACGCGTGATGGGCCCCACGGTGTCGGCCTCAACGTCGAGCGGCACGACGCCTGCGCGGCTTGTGAGCCCAAACGTCGGACGCAGGCCCACCACCGATGCATGCGCAGCCGGACCACGGACAGACCCGCCAGTGTCGGTGCCGAGACCGACGAGGCCGAAGTTGGCGGCGATGGCCACGGCTGTGCCGCCGCTTGAGCCTGCGGGCACGCGATCGAGTGCATACGGGTTGCGCGTTGGGCCATGCAGCAGGTTCACCGTCTCCAGCACGTTGAGCGCCAGATCCGGCATGTTGCTCTTCGCGATCAGGATCGCGCCGGCGGCCTTCAACTTCGTGACGGCATTCGCATCACGATCGGGAATGAAGCCCTGAAGCGCGGCAGAGCCCGCAGTGGTTTCCCAGCCTGCGGTGAGGATGTTGTCTTTGATGATGACCGGCACACAGTGGAGCGGTCCGGTCAGCCCACTGCGTGCGAACACAGCATCGAGACGATCGGCTTCGTCCAGCGCTTTCGGGTTGATGTCCGAAATCGCGTGCAGGGAGGGGCCGTTCTGGTCGAATCGCTGGATCCGGGTCAGGTAGGTTGCTACCAGGGCGTGACAGGTCAATGCACCAGTGCGGAACCCGGTGTGCACCTGAGCAATTGTGGTTTCCTCAACGACGAACGAGTTCGAAGCTCCAGCAGGTAACCGATCTTCGAACGCCGCCAGTGAGATGCTCACGCCAAGCAGGGCGAGGGTGACGAGGTGTTTCACGTCCTGTCATCACTCTACGCCCGTCCAGCAAAGACCGTTTCGGTTAACGCTGGAGTCCGTTCTCCCGTATTGACAGGATAAGCGCCTGCATTTCCGCGATTTCCCTGCGCTGTGTCTCGATGATCTGGTTCGCGAGTTTTCGAACGCGGGCGTCTTCGATGCGCGCGCGGCTGCTCGTGAGAATCGCAATCGAGTGGTGTGGAATCATCGCCTCCATGTAGTCCACATCGTCGATGCCGGTCTGGGAGCGGATGAACCAGGCAGACAGTGCGAGCATCAGGGCCGCGCCGGCAAAGATGGCGGCGTTCACGCGACGGTCCTTGTACATGTTCAGCATGAAGCCAAGCATCACGATGGCCATCATGGCGCCCATCAGGACCGTCATCCAGGCCCGGGTTTCGCTGAACTCGACGTGGTCCCAGACGAATGTGTGGACATACATCAGCCCGAACATCACGAGCATCGACGTGGCGATCATTGCGGCGAACCGCGTGTAGCTCATTCCCATGGCGGATCCCTCCGCCCGTCACCGATGCAGGGATGGTGCCATCCGTTAATGATCCTCAGAACCCGAAGCGAATTCCCCCGTTGATGGCGCGACCATCGACCGGTGCCCACGCGTCGACCGTCCATCGACCGTCGATGCCGCGTGATGGACGCAGCAGGGAATCCCACTTGGTCTGACGGACATTGGTGAGGTTTTCGCCATTCAGGAACAGGCGCGCGCGGCCGAGGCTCTTTTCCACGAGCAGCCCGACGATTACGTACGGCTTCGATTGGGAGCGGTACGGATTGACCTCGAGACGCTGGGTACCGGTGTAATACACCTCCAGGCCAACCCGGCCGGTGTCTTCCTCTTCCCACATGCCCACAAAGCCGGCGCTGTGTCGCGGCGTAAGCGGAGCGTCGACACGTGAGTTGCCGTCGCCCTCACGAGAGCGTACGAACGTATAGCTGCCCGTCGCGACCCACGGGCCACGGTGCATCGTCGCCAGCAGCTCAACGCCGACGTTGGTGGCCGCCTCGTCGCGGTTGAACAACACGTACCGGCTGTCGCGATCGACCGCAATCGGATCCGTAATGCGCGAGCCGAACGCCGTTGCCGTCAGCGCGATTGCGCCAACCTCGCGTGAGATGTCCCACGACACGCTGGTGCCCCGCTCAGCACGGAGCGGGCCTTCGATGGTCAGGCGGGTGAGACCGGCCGCCTCGGTTTCTTCCGTCAACGGTGTCGGCGCAAAAAATCCGCGACCTACGGACAGGCGACTGGTCCATTCGCCGGATCTGATCAGGCCGGCCAATCGCGGGCTGAAGAACGTTCCGAACTCGTTGTGATGATCCAGCCTGGCACTGGCTGATACCGACAACCACGAGGTGAGGTTCACATCATCCTGCGCGAAGATGCCAGGCACGTTGTAGGTGTAGGCAAACTGCGGCACGTCCAGCGGCGTGTAGTCATCTCGCTCGAACGCCGCACCGACCACCCACGTGTGCGCGCCATCCGCGCCACGAAGCGCGACTTCGCCAAACACCGTGTCGTGTTCGTCCCGCTCGCGCACGTCGCCGAATTGATGTGTGTGCCGCTGCCACGCCGCTGCACCGCGGGCCGTCAGCACGTACTTTCCGCTGAGCAGGGTCTGCGCCGTCCCGCCAATGTCGTAGCGTCGCGTGTCAAGGGCTTCGACATGTTCGTCGGCGATCCCAGCCGGCGCCGCGCCGGGCATCGTGCCTCCGGTGCGATCCTCAACCGTCAGACCGGCCGTGAGGTACGCCGACCGTCCTGCGCCATCCTCCCAGAACAGCCTCGGCCGCAGTACGACTCGCTCGTAACCCGCCACATCCGCCCAGCCATCGTCATCACGGTCCTTCAGGCTCTGGCGATGCGCGCTGCCGAGCAGCGACATCCGCCAGCTGGATGTCAGGGAAGATGAAAAGAACCCCACGGCATCAGTCGCGCCCAGTGTCGACTGGTTGAGCAGCAGCTCCGCCTCGCGCTCGTCACCAGGACGACGCGTGAGAAGGTTCACGACTCCACCCATGGCGCCGGCGCCGTACAACGCGGACGCCACGCCCTTGATCACTTCGACCTGCCCGAGGTCCATTGGTGGAATCTGCAGGAGTCCGAGGCCGCCGACCTGCTGACCGAACAACGGCAGTCCGTCACTGAGGAATCGTGTGTACCTGCCCTTCATCCCCTGCACGCGTACACTCGCCGCGCCGATCGACGGCGACGTCGCCTGCACACGCAGGCCGCCCATCTCGTTCAGCATCATGACGATGTCGCCGGGCGTCATGAGCATCTTCTCTTCGATCTCTTCGCGGCCGATCACCTCAACACGTGTGGGTTGATCCTCCACGCGTCGGCCGGTTCTCGTGGTGGCCACCACGATGACCTCTTCCTCGATGACGGGAATTGGCACCGGCACCTGGGCTTCGGCGACCGTCGCGCCCATGAGACACACACACACTGCAGCACTCTTCAACTTCCACACGCACACACCTCCAGCGATTGGTGCGCCACACAGGCGCACGAGCACACGCGACAACATCCGGACGGGAGTTACGCGTGTTTTGGAGGGGGATCCGCGATTGGAACTATCGGGTCGAGCCTGGGTTGGGAGGCGAGGGGCGTGGCAACGACAAACTGACGCGCGGGTCTGGCCGGAAGCACGGGGCCGGTCTCACGCCATCCATGGCACATCGCGCACCCAGAAACGGACTGGTCGGAAGTGTGTGCCGGGCCTTCATCGGTGCAGCCGTCCTGGCACGCCACGCGATCGGACACGACCGCGAGCATGAAGACACACAAGAAGAGGACAGCGAGCAGGCGTCGCACGCGTGGCCAGTATACCGGCGTCAGCGTTCCTTCGGTGCCGCGAAGTCATAGGCCTCGCGCATCCAGTCGGTCAGCGGGCTTTCGACTTCGTCCCGGTGCACAACCCGCAGCGTGTTGGCCCACTTCGTCTTTGATGTGGGCGTGGGTTTGCGCACACGGGGATCCTTGAGCGCGCGACCAATAAACAGGCACACCTCAAGGTGCTTTGCCTTCGGTCGCACGAAGAGGTAACACGCCTTCCGCGAGAACATGATCGAGTTGTGGGAGGCGTAGATCCGCTGATCGCCAAATTCCGTGGCCGTCTCGCGGATGCGCTCCCATGCGTCGCGCAGGTCCTCTGACAGGTCCCTCGTCAGCGCCGCCTCCGTGGTCGTCCAGCAATCGTGCCCGTCACCGGGCGAGATCCACTCCTTGCAGTGGTAACACTGGCGCTGCGGCCCGAGCCCACCGGTCACTGCGTCGCGTTGCTTCCTGGCCATGGCGTCGGGTCACACCCGTGTGAAGGCGAGCACGGCATTCAGGCCGCCGAACGCCAGGGAGTTTGAGAGCGCGGCGCGAACGGGTGTCCTGCGGGCCGTATGAGGGACGTGATCGAGATCGCACTCGGGATCCGGTCCAAGGTAGTTGATGGTTGGGGGTACGACCTGTCGTTCGAGCGCCTTCACCGTCGCGACGGCTTCGAGTGCGCCGGCCGCTCCCAGTGCATGTCCGTGCATGGATTTCGTGGAAGACACCATCAGGCGATCGGCCGCAGTCCCAAACGCCCGCCGAATCGCTTCGACCTCGGCCCGGTCGTTGGTGACGGTGCCGGTGCCGTGCGCATTGATGTAGTCGACGTCGGTCGTGGCGAGTTCGGCGGTCCGCAGTGCCTGCGTGATCGCCGTGGCAGCACCGGCCGCGTCAGGCGCGACCAGGTCTCCGGCGTCGGCCGAGGCGCCGTATCCGGCGAGTTCGCAGTAGATATGCGCGCCCCGTGCCTGCGCATCCTCGAGGCGTTCAAGCACGAGGATGGCCGCCCCCTCGCCGATCACCATGCCCTTTCTCTCTCGGCTGAACGGGCGACACGTATCTGGTGCCAGGACGCGCAGGGCCTCCCACGCCAGATGGGAAGTCAGCGAGATCTCCGACTCCGCACCGCCCACGACAGCGGCTCGAACGCGGCCCGCTCGGATCATCCAGTACGCCTCACCAATGGCGTGCGTCGAGGACGCGCAGGCTGACGAGATCGTGAATGCCGGTCCGGTCAACCCGAACGCGCGAGACACATGGCTGGTCGCCGCGCTGATCATCAAGCGCGGGACCGTCAGCGGATGCGGACGCCTGCGGCCCTGCGTAAGGACGTCGGTGAACGCACGATCCAGCGTGTCCCATCCGCCGACGCCGCTGGCGACGATGACGGCGGTATCCTGACGCAGCCGATCGTGACCGTTGAATTCAATGCCTGAATCGCTGACGGCTTCTTGGGCCGCGGCGAGCGCGAGCAAGGAAAATCGATCGCACTGCGCAGGGTCGACGTGTTCAACGACCATGGGCGCGACACGCACCTCCGCCGCGATGGCGACCTGCACCTTGTCCGTGGGTGCCCGCGTGACAGGACCGATGCCGCAGCGCCCGTCTTCCAGTGCGGACCAGAACTCGTCGACGGTACCGCCGAGTGCCGACACACAGCCGAGGCCGGTCACGGCGACTCTGATCTCTGCCGGCATGGTGGGTCGTCAGGCCGTCGGTCTGGTTGACGCGCGCAGCTGGCGGATCTGGACGCACATGTCGCCGATCGTCAGCGCCTTCATGTCGCGGCCATCCTGGGCGACGTAGATGTCGAACGTCTCCTCGACATCAAACAGAATCTGCACCAGGTCCAGCGAACCAATCTGCAGGCTGTTGATGCTGGTCCCCGCGCTCAGCGATTCTGGAGGGACGCGCGCGTACCTTGCGATGATGGGGATTGTCTTGTCGAGAATGTCCTGATCAGTCATGCGCGTCGCCCCCCTCTACGTGCCGTTCCAGTGCGGCAACTCGCGCCTGCAGGCGTTCGAGCTCGTTGAGCAGGCGCGGTACGCGCCGTGTGCTGAACAGCTGCCGCATGGCGTCCTTGTACGGGACCGCCGGATACCCTCCCCAGACTTCACGCGCGGGGACCGATGACGCCACTCCGGACCTGGCGGCAATCACGGCATCATCACCGATCGAGATGTGATCGGAGATACCGACCCCGCCGCCGAGCGACACGCGATTGCCGAGGGTGACGCTGCCGGACAATCCGCAGGTGCCGGCGATCAGACAGTTCTCGCCGATCGTGCAGTTGTGCCCGATCTGCACGAGGTTGTCGATCTTCGTGCCGCGGCCGATCCGCGTCGTGCCCACGGTGCCGCGGTCAATGCAACTGTTGGCGCCCACCTCGACATCGTCTTCGATCAGTACGGTGCCGAGTGAGGCCATCCGCATGAACACCTGGTTGATCGCCTCAACGGTGTGGCCTGTTTCGATCGCCGATTCGACCGCGCCCTTCTCCGGCGTGACGAAGCCGAACCCGTCGCTGCCAATGACGACGTTGGGATGAAGGATGACGCGTGCGCCGATGGCGCAGCGATCGCCGATACGCACCCCGGCATGCACCAGGGTGTCTTCGCCAATCACGACACCGGCGCCGATTGTCACGTGCGGGAGAATGCGCGCGCCCCGCCTGATGGTGGTTCCGCCGCCGACCGTCGAGTGGGCCCCAATCGACACGTCGTCGCTTACGGACGCGCTCGGGTCGATGACGGCCGTGGGGTGGATGCCTGATGCCTGCTGTGGCGGGATCTCAAACAACGAGAGCAGGCGCGCCAGCGCATAACGCGGCCGTGTGACGACAAGACCACCGGTCATCGAGGCCAACGCCGCACCGCGTCCATCGGCCACCATCGCGCAACGTGCCTTCGTGTCGGCGAGCGCCCGTTCGGCCTCAGGCTGAATGGCGAGCGCGAGCGTGTCTGCGGAATCTGCCATCAGCGGGTGCGCCACCGTCCGCACGACGAACGAGCCGTCGCCAACCAGGTCCGCGCCGATTGCTTCCGCCAGATTACGCAGGGAACGAACCATGACTACGTCGCACGCGCAGAATAGCACGCAGGTACGCGACGACCGCGATATAGCGATATAGTCAGCCGATGTCGCGCCCGGGTCCGCCGATGCTGTTTGCCGCCGATTTGATCGGCTGTTCGCAGCTGGCGGCCATGGCGCCGGACCAGCTCTCGGCCGCGTTTGCGTCCGCGCTGGAGCGCGCGGGCGCGACCGTGGTGACGTCGGTGGCTCACCACTTCGACGGTGGCGGCGTCACCTGTGTGCTCGTCCTGGCCGAGTCCCACGCGGTGCTGCACACGTGGCCCGAAACCGGTGTCGCGCATGTGGACGTGTTTTCGTGCACGGCGCGGCTGAAGAGTCTCGCTGCCATCAATGACATCGCCAGGGTGCTCGGCGCCGCCAGCCTCTCCGTGCGGGAAATGCCGCGTGCAGACGGACACGACGCGTCAGATACGCGCTGATACGTTCACGGTTGCGCTCCTGGCAACCGCGATCACGGCGGCCGTGGCGTGGCCGGTGCTCCAACATCCCACGACGGTCGTGTTCGGGGCCGAGTCTGTTGGCCGCCACCACGATCCCTTCACGTTCATGCGACAGCTGGTCGAGCCTCGTTCGCTCGGTGTGTACTCGCAGCCGCTGACCGACCTTCCAGCCTCCTGGCTTGCCACCATGATGGGGCCGGTCGCCGCATACAACGCCATCGTCCTGCTGACATTTCCGCTGGCGGCAGTCACGGCGTTTCTGCTGGCCCGACATCTGAGACTTTCACGGATGGGTGCGGCCCTGGCGGCCATGCTGTTCGCCTTCTCGCCGTTCCACGTTGCGCAGGCCGCCTACCATCCGCATGTGGCGCAGGTGCAGTGGATGCCGCTGTATCTGCTTGCGCTGCTGACGTGTCTGAATGACTGGTCGATGAGGCGAGCCCTCGCGCTGGCGCTGGCGGCGGTGGCCGTGGCTGCCTCAAACCTGTACGGCGGATTCATCGCTGCCGTTGTGACGCCTTGTGTGATCGGCGCCTACGGGCTGGGGACGATGGGTGGCGCGAGAGGTTTTCGCTCATTGTTGGCAACGATGACGACGTTGACCGTCGTCGGCCTTGCCGCCGTGGCGTACCTGTGGAATGTTGCGCCGCCGGCATTGTCAGACGCCTCACCTCTGGCAGCACGCTACGAGGACCTGTTTGCCTACAGCGCCAAGTGGTGGGCCTATCTCATGCCGCCGATCGCGAATCCGTGGGTCGGTGACGACGCCACCACGATCTGGCGGCGTTTCGGCATTGGGGCCGGGCTGCTCGAACAGCAGGTTTCTCTCGGCATCGGCGTCGTGCTGCTGGGCTGCGTGGCCCTGGCGTCGTGGTTCCGACGGAGCAACCAGACGCCCGAGCGCTGGGTGGTCCCCGTCCTTGCCGGCGTCGCCGGTCTGGCGTTGCTGTGTTCGCTGTCGCCGGAGCGCACCATCGCAGGGGTGACCGTCGAGCGGCCCTCGGCGTGGCTGTACAGCGTTGCGCCGATGTTCCGTGCCTATGCCCGCTTTGGGTTGGTGGTGCAGCTGATGGCTGCGCTACTGGCCGGGCTCGGCATGGACGCCCTCAGACACCGCGGCCGGCTGTCGCGTCTCGCCGCAGGCATCCTCGTGTGTCTTGTGGCTGCCGAGTATTTCGTCATGCCGGGTGGCCAGTCTCGTGACGTGTTGCCGACCAACGCGCATCGATGGGTGATGGATCAGCCAAACGCCCGTCGCGCCCTTGACTGTGTGCGACGAACACCGGAGACGGAGTCCATCCCGTGGCTGACGGGAGGTCGGATCGACGTGCTGGGTTTGTCGCCGGAGGATTGCCGCGACTGGAACGTCGGAGCGTGGCTCTCGGCGAGACGGATTGACTACGTGTTGTTGAGACGAGACTCCGCACAGGCTGACTGGTTCGGCAGGCGCCGTCTTCCGCCGGAGTTGATCGAGGGGCCCGTCTTCGCAGACGTGCGCGTGCTTGAGGTGAACGGCGCTGTTCCCGAGATATATACCGACGAGATGTTCGGCTTCTCGCCGCTTGAAACTGATGATGCGCGCGCCTGGCGCTGGATGAGTACGGACGCGGCGTGGGCGGTGGTGAATACCACTGCCCGATCGATGCCGGCAGCGCTGACGATCGAACTGCAGGCCTTTCATACCCGCCGGCACCTCGAGGTGCGGCTCGATGGTGTGCAGGTCGCGATCCTCACCGTGGAGCCGGAGCGCGCGTCGTACGCGCTGTCCTTCTCCGGCCTGCAGCCAGGTCGGCGAATCCTTCAGCTCCGCGCGCTCGAGCCGCCGACGCCGGCCGATGCCGTCATGGCCAATGGTGACACCCGCGCGCTGTCGGTCGCGGTCGGTGCCTGGACGTGGCACCCAGGGGACCGCCCGTGAGTTCGACTCTTCCTGAACAACGTGAGTTCTGGACCGGCGTCGGCGATGACTTTCCGGTACTCGACGGCGCAGCCTCCACCCGACTGTATGCGTCGAACGAGCAACGCCTGTTCATGGAGCACCTGGCGCCGCTCACCGCGAAACTCGTGCTCAAGACCGACCTGTGGGACGAAGCCAAGAACACCCGGATCCTGACGTGGGCGGCAGGTCAAGGGGCCCGCGCGTACGGTATTGACGTGTCGCTTCCGACCATCCGGCAGGCGCGGCAGGCCGCTGGTCCGGATGTCCTGCGTGTGGTCCGCGCCGACGTTCGTGACATCCCGTTTGCCGACGGAACATTCGACGCCGTGTATTCCATGGGCACGATCGAGCATTTTGACGAAACCCAGCAGGCCGTGAACGAGATCGCGCGCGTCCTCAAACCCGGTGGCCGCGCGATTGTTGGCGTGCCGAATCGGCACGATCCATTCCTGCGGCCAATATTCGTCGCTGGTCTCTCAGCTGTCGGGCTGTACGGCTACGGTTTCGAGAAGTCGTACTCGCGGGCCGCGCTCAGACGAATGCTCCACGCGGCAGGCCTTGAGGTGCAGCATGAAACCGGCATCCTCTTCATCCCGGGCTGGTTGCGCATGCTCGACCTGGCCTGCCATGTCTGGTGCCGGCCGCTGGCGCGCGTCACCGGCCTGCTCGTCCGGCCGTTCGAGTGGCTCGATCGGCACGTCCCAGCTGTTCGCCGGCACGGCTATCTGCTGGCCACCGTGGTGACGAAACCGGTCGAGAAAACCACTGCGGTATCATCACACCCCCAGCGCTGATGCCTCGCCGACTCGTCCTCAGAAATCACCAATCACCCGGCGACCTCGTCATGCTGACGGCGGCCGTGCGGGATCTTCATGCGTGCCACCCAGGGCAATTCATCACCGACGTGCGCACGTCCTGTCCGGCCCTGTGGGAACACAACCCGCATGTGAAGCTCCTGGACGAACGCGCGGTTGATGTGGAGGTGGTCGACTGCCACTATCCGCTCATCCACCGCAGCAATCAGGAGCCGGTGCATTTCATCCAGGGATTCACCGCGTTCCTCAGTGATCACCTGAAGGTGCCCATTCGCACCACCGCCTTCAAGGGCGACATCCACGTGTCGGACGTGGAGAAGTCGTGGATCTCGCAGGTGGAAGAGGCCGTCGGGGCTCCGGTGCCCTACTGGTTGATCGTCTCGGGCGGCAAGAACGACTTCACGATCAAGTGGTGGGACTGGCAGCGCTACCAGCAGGTGGTCGATCACTTTCGGGGTCGCATCCTGTTCGTTCAGGTTGGTGATGCCACACATCAGCACCCGGCGCTGAGGGGCGTGCTTGATCTGCGAGGGAAGACCGACCTGCGACAGCTGGTGAGACTGGTTTACCACGCGCAGGGAGTCGTCAGTCCCGTCAGCCTGCTCATGCACCTGGCGGCCGCCGTCGAGATGAAGGCGGACTATGGTCTGAAGAATCGGCCCGCCGTGGTCATTGCCGGAGGGCGGGAACCCGTGCAGTGGGAGGCTTATCCGCACCATCAGTTTCTGCACACCGCCGCAGCGCTGCGCTGTTGTGATGCCGGCGGCTGCTGGAAGGCGCGGACGGTGCCGCTGGGTGACGGCGATGAGAAGGACCGTCCCGAGAACCTGTGTGTCGACGTCGTCGGAGCGTTGCCGCGGTGCATGCACTTGATCACCGCCGAAGACGTCGCGCGGCGCATTGAGTTGTACTTCGATGGCGGGGCGCTCGAGTACCTGACTTCGGAGCAGCACACCGCGGTGGATCGGGCACTCGGCGCCACCGGCGCCGTCGCGCACCCTCTTTTCAAGCCCAGGACGATGGAGGAGGGGATTGAAGGCGTCGTCGGCGCCTGTAATGGGATTCCGGCGGAGGTGCGTTGGAGGGAAGAGACGCCGGTTTTTGCCCGCGAGATTGTCCGTCTGGCGCCTGCCGGGCCCGTGCGAATCCTGGATTTCGGGTGCGGGGTCGGCCGGCTCTCGAAAGCGGTGATCGACGCGCGGCCCGATGTCACGGTCGTCGGCGTGGACGAATCAGTCGAATCGCTGCAGTTCGCCCGTGACCATGTCAACAGTGACAGGTTCACCGCGATGCGCCCGGCAGAGCTCGAAGGTCCGGTGGATCTGGCGTACTGCATCTACGTGCTGCAGCACGTGCCCGCCATCGAGGTGCGCGAAGTGCTCCAGCGCATCCATCGGCATCTCGTGCCTGGCGGCATGTTCGTGTATTGCTCGAGCGACTACCGCATGGCCATCCGCTTCGACGGCGCCGGGTTTGAAGACGATCGACGGCTCGGCGTCGACCTGCGCCGGGAAGTGGAGCGCTACTTCGCGCCGGTGGGCCCGTTGTTCACGGCCGAGGTGCTCGCGGCACATCCGGTCGTGCGCCAGATCGTGGAACCATCCGGCCCAGGTCTTCCACACCCGGCGCTCGTGTATCGCCGCCGCGACTTTGACGGCCTGCCGCCTGCATGACGGATCGTTTCGAGATCATCATCATCGGCTACCGGTCGTTCTGGCAGCGGCTGGAACGCGCCATTGACTCGCTGGTCAGAACCAATACGTTCGGCCTGCGCATCCATGTCGGGCTCAACGCGCCCGAAGCGGAAATGGTCGCCATGATCGAGCGGTACCGCGATCGGCTGGCCTCGGTGTTCATTTCGCCGATCAACCTGAACAAGGTAGGGATGCAGCGCGAGCTCGTTCATCGCTGCACGGCTACCCATGTCATCTCGTTTGACGACGACAGTTTTGCGATCAGCGACGGGTGGCAGGCGCAGCTGCAGCAACGCGTGCAGGCGTACGAGACCGGGGCGCTGGCACCCTTCGGCGACTTCGGCCCCGACAAGGAAGCGCGGTTTGCCGAGATGACCGGCAACACCGTCGGGATGCTGGGCCTCATCTTCTACGAATGGCTTGACCAGCCCAAACGGGACATTCTGGCGAAGTGTCCGTGGTACGACCCCGCAACGAAGCTGAATCATGAAGGCTGGAACGACGCACACCAGAAGATGCAGGTGTGGTTCTGCGCCGGCGCGTTCTACGTGTTTCTGCGGGAGCCGTACGTCCGTTTCGACTATCCCGGTTTTGCCTATCGCATGAAGTACGAAGACGTCATCCTGACGTACTTCTACCAGCATCATGGATATCGTCTTGGCGATCTCGTGGGTGGCTTTGAGGAATCGGGCCTCGACAGCCGACGCCGCTACACGGCGTTGGGCACGCGCGTCATCGTCAATGCCGGACAGCGGACGTGGGATTTCGCCTCGGTGGAGGACCAGGAACACTCCCTTGATGCCCCTCCGCTGCCCGACAGCGGTCGCAACGAGTACCTCATGGACATCATTGCTTACCTGAAGACCCTCCCGCACGTGGAGGCGGAGGCGGACTACCTCAACGCGCCTGACTATTACCCGTACCTCAACGCGCTTGCGCGCGACTTCAAAGCCGAGCGCGTGCTCGAAGTCGGTGTACGGTTCGGGTACTCCGCAGTCGCGTTCATTCACGGCAACGCCGTTCGCGAGTATGTCGGCCTGGACTACGACCTGTACGATCCGACCAGCTCAACCAAAAGCCGTGAGAATCTCGAGGCCCTGCGCCAGCAGCAGCACGTTGACGTGACGCTGCTGCGGGTCGACACGCAGTCGCTCGACAACCTGGACATGCTCGGCGGCCGACGATTCGACTTCATCCACATCGACGGTGATCATTCGTACGAAGGCGCGCTGACCGACCTGCGCAACTTCTGGAACGTGTTGACGGTCGGTGGGCACATGCTCGTCGACGACTCCATCTTCTACGGCGCCGTGCGGCAGGCGTGTATGGACTTCGCGCGTGAGGTCAACGAGCCACACTTCGACGTCAGGACGTATCGCGGCACCTGGGTCTTCCTCAAGACGCGTGAGCGTGCGTTTCCGGTCCAGCGCTCGACAGTGAATGAACAGACGCCCGCGCGGGTCGTGACCGACAGCGACATCGCGCATCGTTTTCATGCGACGCACGCCGGCTGGAGCGGGCCGCTGCTGCTGTTGACCGACGGGACCTTTCGAGGAGGCATGAACAGTCCGAATGGCACCTGGAGCCTGGCCGGCGACCAGCTGACGCTGCGCTGGTATCACTGGCCAGCCGATCAACTGCGGCGCACTGACGATGGCGAGGGGTTTGTGTCGGTGGATGGTGGGAGCCTTCGGTTGAGTCCCGGCGCGACTGATGCCCATTTGGGGGGGAACATTCCCGGTGGGGATCCGCAGACGTTTTATCCCGAGCTCTGGTCGTGGCTCGTTGAGCGTTTTGGCGTGACCAGTGTGCTCGATGTGGGCTGCGGCGAAGGCCATGCCCTTCAGGAGTTTGCCCGCCTGGGCGCCCGTGTGTTCGGCATCGACGGATATGCACCCAATATCGGCGTCCTTCAGGCAGCCGGCCTCCCCCATCTGCAGCACGACTTCACCACCGGACCGCCGCCACCGATCGAGACGTTTGACCTCTGCTGGTGCTGCGAGTTTGTCGAACATGTTGACGAGCGTTATCTCGAAAACATCCTCGCGGCCTTCAAGGCGTGCCGGTATGTGGCCCTGACCCACGCGTTGCCGGGCCAGGGTGGCCACCATCATGTGAACTGCCGGCCAGACGATTACTGGGTGGAGCATCTCGAAGCCGCCGGCTTCCGCCTCCTGCCCTCGGAGACGATGACCACACGCGAGAAATTCGCCGGCGCATACTGGGGTCGGTCCGGCCTGATCTTCATGCGGCAATGACGCTGCCGCACATTGCCTCCCGAGCAGAAGCTTCTGTACGCTTATCGCCGATGCAGCAGTTGGGCAGGGCGTACGGGGTCTGGTTTGCCGTCTGTTGCGACGACGAGGCGCTGTTCCCGCGCCTGTTGGACCGTGTGCCGCCCGGGACACGGCTTCGAGAGATCGCGAACCGCGAGGTCGCGTTCTCGTGCTCGGTCTCGACCGATCAACCCCCACGCAACGCCGACGCCATGCGCGTGGTCGGTCTTGACGGCGTCGAGTTGCAACGTTCGTATGACGACGCGCCCGCGCTGGAGCTGTTTGAATCCACCGTGCGGTTTGAAGTCGTGCGTCGCGCGCGGCGGTGGACGTTTGTGCATGCCGGCGTGGTCGGATGGCATGGTGTCGCCATTGTCATTCCCGGCGTCAGCAGGTCCGGCAAGTCGACGCTGGTGAAGGCACTTGTGGAAGCCGGAGCCACCTACTATTCGGACGAATACGCGGCTTTTGATTCGCGTGGCCGGGTGTTTCCGTTTGCGCAGCCGTTGATGGCGCGCCTGGAGAACGGTGATCGCGCCCGGCTGTCGATCTCCGACCTGGGCGGCATCGTCGGCACGACCCCCCTGCCGGTTGGTCTCGTGGTGTCAACCCGGTTTCAGCCCGAATCGGCCTGGAATCCTGTTAATCTTTCACCCGGCGATGCGGTGCTGGCCATGCTGGCCAATACCGTTCGAGCGCAGGCCGACTCGGCCAGGAGTCTTCGGGTTCTGTCGAGGGTTGCGGAGCGCGCGGCCGCCATCGAAAGCGATCGCGGCGACGTGGCTACCGTCGCGGCAGATATTCTGACGCGCGCCGAACGCAGTCGTTCGCTGATGAGGAGTATGGCTTGACCCCTGAATCACGTAGAGAGCAGCTTCTGGCGCAGGACGTCGGGCAGGAGGTCGTGGTCTACGACCAGGTGACGCAAACCGCGCACCGGCTCAATCGCACAGCCGCGATGGTGTGGCGGCTGGCAGACGGGCAACGGTCGGTCACCGACATCGCCAAGATTCTTCACGACACGTCGGATGTCCCCAACGACGAAGATCTCGTGAAGGTCGCACTCGGAGAGCTCGACCGCAGCGGGTTGCTTGTGCGCGGCCTTGGCCTTGGCGATGAAGCCATTTCGCGCCGCCGCATGCTCAAGCTGACGGCCGCGTTGATCCCGGTGGTGACGAGTATCGCGGTGCCGGCAGAGGCTGCCGTGTGCACCATCCTTCGCCCGTGTTCAGTGTTTAACATCTCGCCCGACACGGGACCAACCAGCGGAGGGACAACAGTCACGATCGGCGGTACAGGGTTCACCTTAGGACTGGGAGCACAAGTGGTCTCCGTCTCGTTTGGCGGCGTCAATGGCACCGGCTTAAACGTGAGCAGTATTTCCCTCTTGACGGTGGTGACTCCTGCCCATGCGGCAGGTGCCGTCGATGTAGTTGTGAATTTCAGTGGCGGTACAACGCGGACACTGACGGGTGGCTTCACGTACACCGACGGACCCTCCAGCTCGAGCAGTGCTTCATCATCCAGTTCTTCGAGCTCGAGCAGCTCGTCGTCCAGCTCGTCGTCCAGTTCGTCGAGTTCGAGCAGCAGTTCGTCGTCGAGCTCCAGCAGCAGTTCAAGCTCGAGCAGCAGTTCGTCGTCCAGCTCCAGTTCGTCCAGCAGCGCCGCGTTGCTCAGCCAGACGTTCAACTTCACCGGCGCTGACCAGACCCTCAACATTCCGGCCGGCGTGACGTCGCTCGTGGTCGACGCCTTCGGCGCGCAGGGCGGCGGCGTGGGATACGGCAAGGGCGGTCGCGTGGAGGCGACGATTGCCGTCACGCCACTTGAGACACTGACCATCCGCGTCGGGGGCCAAGGGTCGTCAACCGGCGGATTTGCCGGCGGCGGCGGCGCGGGTTCGGGTGCTGGCACTGCAGCCGGCGGCGGCGGCGGCTACTCGGGCATCTTCAGAGGTCTCACTCCCCTGGTGATTGCCGGCGGTGGCGGTGGCGCCGGCGCCGGCAGCGTGGGTGGGGGCGCGGGCGGTGGTCTGACTGGAGGCACGGGCGCAACCAGCGGGCCGACCTTCGGCGGCGACGGTGGCTCGCAGGCCTCAGGAGGCAACGGCGGCTCAGCCGCGTTCGGCCTTCCAGGTAACGCCGGCGCTGCACTGCAAGGCGGTGCCGGTGGCGCGGGCTCAGTGGCTAACGGCGGAGGCGGTGGCGGTGGCCTGTTCGGCGGCGGCGGTGGCGCCAGTTCCGACGATGGCATCATCTCGCCCGCAGGAGCCGGCGGTGGTGGCGGCTCATCGTTCACGGCTGCCGGTGCCACGTTTGTCACCCATACCCCTGGGCAGCGCGACGGCAACGGCGTCATCATCGTCCTGGGCAGCTAGATGTGACGAGGGGCGTGTCACGTCCTCGGTCGTCGGGGGCCCTTCGCTACGTCGTGACGTGTGGGCTGGGCGCGCTCGCCGGTCAGCTCGTGCTGGCGCAGACGACCGTCCAGGCGAACGTGGTTGTGCCATTCGCGCGATGGCAGGGGCTGGTGGTGGAGCGGTTGCTCGTGGGCGGTCCGTTGACCGTCAATGTCGACCCCTCCTGCAGTGGACTTGACGTAATCGCCTTGTGCGTGGCGGCCACCCTCGCCTACCCGGTTGAGTGGCGTCGCCGGTTGACCGGCGCGGCGCTTGGCGTCGTCGGCCTGCTGGTGCTCAACGCCGTGCGAATCGCTTCATTGGCGAGCGCGTCCCAGAGCAACCTGTTTCAAACGCTGCACGTGCACGTGTGGCCGACTGTCCTTGTCGTCGCCACCGGCGGCTGGGTGCTCTGGTGGATTCGATCGGTCGAGCACGGCGATGCGTTTCGCAACGCCACTGCCCGCCGCTTCGTGGGCTGGTCTGGGGTGCTGCTGGCCGTGTATGCCGCGACGCTTGTGCTGCTGGCAGAGACGCCGGTGCTTGCCGCGATCGCGCGGCGCGCGGCTGATGCTGCCGCGGTCGTGCTGAACGGCGTCGGCATACAGGCCGTGGTGACCCAACAACTCCTGCAGGTTGGCGCCATGCATTATCTGGTGACGCCCGACTGCGTGGTCACGCCGTTGCTGCCGCTGTATGTGGCGGCGGTGCTGACACTTGCCACGGACTGGCGGTGGCGCGTTGCCGGCGTTGCTGCCGCGGCACCACTGTTCGCCTCTCTGGCCGTGCTTCGTCTCGTGACGGTCGCGGTGCCGATGGCCCTCGCGGGCCCCTCGCTGGTCATGACTCACGCGTTCAATCAGGTTCTGGCCGGCGTGGTTGTCGTGCTTGCGCTAGCTCTCGTGACCCGTGGCACGAATTCCCGTGGCGCGGCGGTCGCGATCGCGGCAGCCGTATCCGTCGCCCTTGTCCTCATGCTCGTGGCGAGTGGTCCACTCATCGCGCGAGCCTGGGTTGGTCTCCTTGACGTGATCGGAACGCCGGTGCCCCCCGGGCTTGACCCGTCCACACGGGATGGGGACGGTCAGGGCGCCTTGTTGCTGCTGCCCGCGTTTCAGTTGTGCCTGCTGGCCGCCGCGTTTGGCGTGGCCGGGAGGCTGACGGCCGGCGGGCGCTGGGTGCTGGCGCTGGTCGCACTTCTCTGCATCCAGCTGTTCACGCTGGCCGCGCTTGGCTGGTTGTCGTCCCGGGGAGTGCAGCCAGTGCCGGCGCTCCTCATTCGCGCGTGGGCCCTCGGCGTGCCCGTGGCGCTTGTGATGTTAATCGGGAGGGCATCCCCTTCCGCTCCTGTGCACTCATGACCGGCGCACCAAAACTCATGATCACGCTGGTTGCCGCGTGGGTCGTCGGCGTCCTTGCCACGCGTTGGATCCTCCTGCACGCGTTTGCCATCGACGCAGCGACGCTGACATTGATGGCGGCCGTGCCCCTCACGCAGGCGGCGTGTTTCCTGGCGTGGCGGGCGGTATTCAGGCGCCGCCGGTGAGAGTGTTCATCAGCGCCGGCGAAGTGTCGGGCGACATCGTGGCGGGCAAGCTGATTCATGCCCTTCGGGCTCAGGATCCTGACCTGCACGTGGACGCCATCGGTGGCCCGCGCATGGCTGACGCCGGCGCCACGCTGCTCGCCAGTGCCACACACATCGGCGCCATCGGCGTCAGCGAGGGGCTGGCGGTCGCGCCGACGGCTGTTCGTCTTGGGCTGGCGGCATTGAGGCACTGCCGGCGCCATCAACCGGACGTCGCGGTCCTCGTCGGCAATGACATCTTCAACGTGATCGTTGGACGCCGGCTCAGGGCCGCCGGCATGCGGACGATCGGGTACTTCCCGCCACAGACCTGGATCTGGGCGGCGATCGCGCGCCTGTTCGCGCCGTCATTCAGCCTGATCCTCGCGTCATTTCCTGACGAAGTCCGGTGTTACGGGCGTTCAGGAGTGTCGACCGAATTTGTCGGTCACTACCTGGCCGACCTGTTGACGCCACCTTCCGACCAGGATCGCCTTGATGCGCGCACCGCGCTCGGCTTGCGCCCCGACGCACCTGTCGTGGTGCTGCTTGCAGGCAGCCGTCACCAGGAGCGGCGACGGTTGCTGCCGGTGTTGCTCGAGACCGTCGATCGACTCCGGAGTGCCGTCGACCGCGTACAGTGCCTGTTCGTGGGGGACTCCGGATCGACGTTGTTCCAGACGCCGGCAGGGTACACAGTGCCGACCGCTGCTGACAGCCACCTCGCCATGCGCGCCGCTGACGTCGGCGTGTTGTGTTCGGGCACGGCGACGCTGGAGGCGGCCTTGCTCGGACTTCCAATGGTCGTGGCCTACCGGTGTTCGTGGTCGACGTACGCGGTCGTGCGGAGCGCCATCGCTGTCGGACTCATTCGAGAGGAGATGGTGGCGTTGCCAAACCTGATCGTCGAAGAGCGGGTGGTTCCCGAGTACGTGCAGTCGCGTCTCTCCGCAGCAGCGCTGGCGACCGAGGCCGTCACCTTGCTCGAGTCATCGGACAGGCGACACCGCATGCTCAGCGCCTTCGACCGCGTTCGCGCCGCCGTGGCCCGCGCGGGCAGCCTTGATCGCGCGGCGGCGGTCATCCTCCAGCAGGGGAGGCAGCAATGTCACATGTGATCCGGAACTGGATGGGACTGGCGTTGATCGCCATGGGTGTGGTGTACGGCGGACGCTGGGCCGTATCCGAGCATGTTGACCTGACATTCATGCAGTTCGCGACAGTCGTGTGCGCCACCTTGCTGCAGGCCGTGGTGTTGACATGGCGCGAGCGGCGGCCGAGCGGCCAGATGCGGGCCGTGGCCGTCGCCGTATGGCGTCAGCCCCTGGTTCGCCCCGTGCTGCTTCTGGACGTCGCTGTGCTGGGCGCCGGACTCGTCTGGTGGGACACCCATGTCGCGGGCTTCGGCGCAATGGTCTCCGTGCAGTACCAGTGGACGGTGATCAAGGCGACGCTGGCAACTGTTCTGCTGTTGCTGGCCGTGGCGCGAGGCGAACTCCGCGGTCGGCCCACAGCTGTCGCCGCACTGGTCGGCCCCCTGCTGCTTGTGTTTGCCCTGGAACCTTCGACCTCCTGGCTGGCTGCCGGGTTCGATTGGCTGCGCGCTTCCATGGCCGAGGAGGGCGAAGTGCTGCAGCGCCTCGTCGTCTACGGGGCGACATTTGCGGTGTTCGTGTTCTGGACGCTGCGAGCCGCGCGCGTGATGGAACCACTACGCGCTGAGGTCGGATACCTGCTGCACGGCATCGTGGCTGCCGCGATCGGTGTGGCTGTGACCGTCGTGCTGGCGACCTTCAATCTGCCCGACGTTACCCAGCCCTGGCTCGGTTTCGCGACGCTCGGTGCCTCGCTGGCCGCCAGTTTTCTGCTGATGACGGCGATCGTTCTGCACGGGTCCCGATAACACCTCGGTGATCACGTTCGCGTAGGCGGCCACGCCATCGACGCGGCTGCGACAGACGTTCGATGCCCGCAGCCCCATGTGGCGCGCATGTTCCTGATCGTCCAGCAGACGTCGACACGCGGAAGTGACCGCTGCCGAGGACGCCGGCACTCGGACTACCGCGTCCTGCTCTTCAAACTCGGCTACGACATCCTCGATGGTTTCGACAGCCGGCCCCACAATCACCGGCGCCCCAGACACAGCGGCTTCAAAGAGATTGTGCCCACCAACTGGCGAGAAGGTGCCTCCCAGCACCACCAGCGAAGCGCCGGCGTAGAAGCGGGGCAAATCACCGTGGGTATCAACGACCAGCACCTCCCAATCCGGCGTCAGCCCATGCGACCAGCGACGTGTGCGAAATCCACGATGACTCGCAAGCTCCAGGAGCTCGGGGACACGTGACAGGTGCCTGGGGGCAAGCACGAGCCGAGCCGGCCTGTCGTCGTTGTGCAACGACTCAAGGACATCGAGCAGCATGCGTTCTTCCCCGGCGTGCGTGCTCCCGGCGACGAGTGTGGCGGGAGGCAGCGGGACACGAGCGGCCACTGCCGCGCCCTGGCCGCCGACGGCGACATGGCGTTTCATGGACCCGCAGGCCACCACACGTTGGCTCGCTGCGCCGATCGCCATGAATCGTTCCTTCTCCGCCGACGACTGCGCGCCTATCCAGCGCGCACAGTTGAGCACCTGCGAAAAGAACGGACGCAGCAGTCGGTAACGCCGGACATCGCGCGGTCGAACTCTTGCGTTCACCATGACGAGCGGGATGTCGAACGCTCGGCAGGTGCTGAAGAGGTTGGGCCAAATCTCGGTCTCGACCACGACCATGGATGCGGGAGCAATCGATGCCACCCATCGGCGTGTCGCGCGCCTGTCCCACGGCAGATATGTGACAGCCTCGATCGAGGCGCGCGTGGCCGCGAGCCGTTGCGCTGCCTGCAGGCCTGCCCGGGTGCCGGTGGTCAGCCTGATCCGGAATCCGCGGGTGGCCAGTTCATCAATCAGCAGCGCGACCGACTGCATCTCGCCAAGGGACACAGCGTGGATGACGATCGATCCCGGCACCGTCGCACGCGGCGATTGCCCGAGCCGCATCTTCAGCTCGGCGCGTGCCGCAGCCGAGCAGCGGCCGCGCCACAGCACAGCCGGCACGAGCGCCAGCCAGACGACCAGCTCAATCGCCATCGAGTACACGAGCAGCAGGACACGCGTCCAGGCAGGCAACGTCCCGATTATAGGCATTGACTGAGTGCTAGCATGCGGCGGTGGACGTCATTGCGCCTGCCGACGCGGCGCTCCTGTGCGCGTGCGCGCGGCGCCGGAGCGATGAAGCGTATGTCCGCGCCCTGATCGCGGGCGGGCCGGTCGAGTGGGACGCGGTGCTGCGCGCGGCCGCTGCACACGGCGTGACCGAACTGTTGTTCGAGCCGCTGAAGGATCCGGACCTCGGCGTACCGTGGGTCATACGCGACCGGCTGGAGCGCAAGGTCCTCGAGGCCACGGGAGAGAACCTCAAACGCACCGCCGAGTTGGCACTGCTGTTGCGGCATCTCGCCGACAACGGAATCCGCGCGCTGGCATTCAAGGGACCGACACTGGCGGCCGGGATTTACGGCCATCCGGGACGACGAGTGTCGAGCGACCTCGATATCTTCATTCATCGCCGCGACGTGACGCGCGTGCGGCCTCTGCTGACCTCGCTCGGGTATCAGGTTCCGCCGGCCCTGCCGTGGCGATCCGGCTCGTTGTTGTATGGGTGGTTCCCCGCCGCCGGGCGCGACGATGTCCTGACGCCAGGCGCGGAGAGGCAGACGTCCATCGACGTGCACGCGGCGTTTGCCGCGTGGCGGTGTGGAATCCAGCTGGACGCCGACGAGTTGTTCGAGCGGTCGATCGTGACCGCCGTGGCCGGCTACGACGTTGCGACGTTGCATGCCGAAGACTTGCTCATCGTGCTGGCCATCCACGGCATGAATCACTGCTGGTGGCCGCTGCGACTGGTCTCGGATATCGATGCGGTTGCGGCGTTTGTGGACAGCTGGCCGACGGTGGTCGCGCGTGCCGAGCGCGCGGGAACCCGCCGCATGTTGTGGGTGGCACTCCTGCTCGCCGAACAGTTGCTGCGCACCGTTCTTCCCGAGCGCGTCGTGGCCCAGGCGCGGCGCGATCGGACAGCCGTCAGCCTGGCCGACACGGCTGCGCGCCGGATGATGACCCTGCAACGGTTGCCGGAGCCACACCGTCGAGCCTGGTTGCGTCAATACCTCGATTCGCGACGCAGACAGGTCGGCTACGTCCTGCGCGACACCATTCATGAGTGGTTCCTCATCTGGCCCTGGAATTCACGACCGTGGCGCGAATGACCGACGTCCTTCTGGTTGCCGATCGCTGGAACGCAGGCGGCGGTGGGCGTGAGCGGTATCTGGCGGATCTGCATCGCGCCTTGGGCGGCCGTGGATGGCGGGTGCATCTCCTGCTGGCCGCGAACATCGGCGAACACAGCCTGACCCCCGCCATCGCGCAGTTTCGCACGCGCCATCCAGGGGCACCGGTGATGGCGGTGCGGCCGGCGCTCGGAGCCACCCACTATCAGTTGCATTCGGGGACGTATGCCGCGTCGTTTGCGACAGAACGCGAGGCTTTTGATTCGATCCTGCGACGAGTGTGTGCCGGCACGGCGCTGCGCCTGAACAGGCGACGACAACACCTGCTGCGGACAGAGGCCGCCATGCTGGCGCCCCGGACGGGCACCCGGGTCATGGCATTTTCGCGGCACTCTGCAGATGACCTGTGCCGACGGTTTGACGTCAACCCCAAACACGTGACCGTGCACCATCCCGGTGTCGACCTTTCGGTCTTCAACCCCCCGACAACCGAACGCCCGGCTGCCGACGTCGTGCGGTTGCTGTTCGTGGGGCACAACTTCCAGCTCAAGGGACTGCGATGGGCGCTGGAAGCCGTCGCCGGCGCGCGACGGCAGGGGGTTGATGCATGGCTGAGTGTGGTCGGCGCCGATTCGCCATCGCCCTACCGCAGACTTGCTCACCGTCTTGGCATCCGGCCGCAGGTGGATTTCCTCGGGTCGCTTCGACACGAGCATCTGGCATCGCTGTATCGAGCGAGCGTCGCGTTGCTGCATCCGACCTTCTACGATCCATTTCCGCGCGTCGTCCCCGAGGCGCTGGCCTGCGGGTTGCCCGTGATCACGACGGCCTGCTGCGGCGCCGCGGAGGTGGTGACCTCCGGTGTCAACGGGTTCGTCGTCAGCAGCCCTCGAGACGTCAAGGGGCTGGTCGATGCCGTCACAACGCTGTCACAGGCCTCGACACGCGCGGACCTGTCGCTGGCGGCTGCCGAACGCGGCCGGCTCCTGGATTTCGAGACGCACGTCGGCGTCGTCGAGTCGTGGCTGGCGGCCTGAGCTATACTCCAAAGCCATGACGCAGCCCAGCAGCGCCCGCCGTCTGCGGTTCCGGCAGTTCCTGATGACCGCCGCGCTTGTGACTCCGCTCATGGTGGCCATTGCGAGTGCCCCGCCGTTTGCGGCGGAGACAAAGGCGCAGGGCCCGTCTCGCATGGTGGGGCCCCTGTTTCCCATTACCGCGGGGAGCGACAATATCGTTCCGATACGGTCCGGCCTTCGCGTGTTGTACCCCACGCGCTGGGCATGCGGGGATACGGAAGCCCATACGGTGACACTGGCCAACCCTGATGGCTCGGGCCGCTACAGGACGATCATGCGCGAGTTGGGCTCCCTGCACCAGGATTTGACGATTACCAACTTCGTCGGCTCCTCGCCCCAGCAGTTCGTGCTCACTGAAACTCGCGGCGGCGTTGTCGTCCACACCACAACGGCCAACCTGGTGGATCTCAACTCCGATGGTGTCTTTGACACGATCAACTTCTCGGGCCAGTACAACGTCACGATCAGCCTCGTGTTCAACGGCGACAACGTGAGCATTCCGTGGTCGGAAGCCAACAGCATCGGCATCGATACCAACTACGCGTGCGCGGGCGCCGGCGCGCTGCCACAAGTCTGGATTCCGCTGGCGGACACCAACGGCGACGGTCGAGGGGACGCGGTCGTACTCGACCTTGACGGCAACGGCGTCGCGGACTCCGACATCTACGCCGGCCCCGTCGTCGCGGCTCCGTCTGTGCCGACGATGGGACCGATCGCGCGCCTGTTGTTGCTGATCATGATTGGTCTCACCGGCAGCTGGTTCCTCTCCAGACATCGCCACGATCCCACCGGCACCCCGGCCTAGTCTTCGCTCGATCGTGTGTCGCGAGTCCGCCTGACGCCGCAGACTTCGACGCTGCTCCTCATCATCGTCAGCGCGTTGCTGCGACTCGTGGCCGCCGGGGCTGTGGGCCTTGGTGTGTCCGAGTCGTACTACTACAGCGCGGCCCGTCACCCGTCGCTCTCGTACTTTGACCAACCGCCGGCGGCGGCGTGGATCGGATGGCTGGTGCTGCAGTTCGCGCCCGATGCACCAGGCCTGGCGCTGCGCCTTCCCTTCATCGCACTGTTTGCCGGCACGACCTGGCTCATGTTCGCCACTACCCGCATGTTGTTTGGCCTGTGGGCGGGTTTCCTGTCAGCGCTCATGCTCAATCTCACGCCGGTGTTTGCCTTGAGCGCGGGCCTGTTCTTTCAGCCGGATGGTCCCCTGATGTTCTTCTGGCTGGCCACCGTGCACGTGCTGGCTCGTGTGTTGATCGTGGAACGAGCCGGTGCGGCCGACTCGCGGCGTTGGATACAGGCCGGCGTCGCCCTCGGGCTGGCGTTGCTCAGCAAATACAGCGCAGTGTTTCTGGTGACCGGCGCTGCGGGGTGGATTGTTGGCCGCGGCGACGCCCGCTCGTGGTTGTGGCGCCGTGAACCATACCTTGCCCTCACTGCCGCCGCTGTGCTCTTCCTTCCCGTGTTGTGGTGGAACGCCGAGCACGAATGGATTTCCTTCCTGTGGCAGGGATCCAGGGCCACGGCCTACAAGGGAGTACATGCCTCCTGGCTGCTGGAGAACATCGGCGGGCAGATCCTTGAGGTGTCCCCCTGGATCTGGACGCTGCTCGTGCTTGAGTTTGTGAGAGCGGTGCGTCGATCAGGGCCACAGGTCATCGCGCGCAGGTTTCTGGTCATGATGGCGTTGCCGCCCATCATCGTCTACACAGCCGTCGCCGCATATGCCGACGTCGGCAACCACTTTCACTGGGGCACTCCCGGATATCTCACACTGCTCATTGGTCTTGGTGCGACTCTGCACGAGGCGTGGCTCCGCAGAACACGCATGGTGACTGCCGGCATCGTCGCGCTGGCCGGCGCGTCTGCGACCATCATGATTCTGCCGACCGTCCAGGCCGCTACCGGCGTGTTCAGCCGCGGTGACGGCGCGGTGGCCCGCATGTTGTCCGGTGACGACGATCCAACGCTCGAACTGCTGGACTACGACTCGCTCGTGCCGGCGCTGTCGCGCCACGGTCTGATTGGTCGCAGCGACGTGTTCGTGTTTTCCGATCGGTATCACGTCGCAGGAAAAGTCGACTATGCCCTGCGAGGACGCCTGCCGTTCATGGTGCTCGGTGCCGATCCCAGGGCGTACGCGTTTTTTGGCTCACCGTCCGCACATCTGGGCCACGAAGGCATTCTCGTCAGCCACCGAAGTTCTCTCGACCAGATGCGGTGGGAATACGGTGACTATTGCGGCGTGTTGGAACTGCTGGACGTTGTCCCGGTGCTCCGCGCCCAGGCGCCAGTGATTACTTTGTACCTCTATCGATGTGCGCCACTCACGGCTCCATACCCGTTGCCCTACGGTCAAGAAGCGCCTTCGTCCGGCACACCACATCCTGAACGCTGATCGAGGCCAGGCACTGTCGACGCCGAAGGCAGAAACGTGGACAGAGGCGTCCGCACGCCTGCCGCGCAGTCACGACAGATTCAGGCTGCCGGTACGGTCCGACGCGCACAGGTGACGTCGGTCCGTAGAGGGCAACGACAGGTGTGCCAAGTGCGACAGCCATATGCACGGTGCCGGTGTCAGCAGCGACGTGCGCGTCGGCGCGCTCGAGAAGCGCCATGACGTCTTCAAGCGAGGTGTCTCCCGTCAGATCGACAACGCCTCGTCCTGCAGCTTCCGCAATCTCCGCGTGCGCCGCTCGCTGTTGGGAGGTGCCGATCAGGACGACGCTGCCGACCTGAGTCAATTGCCGGACGACGTCACTCCATCGATCGCGCGGCCACTCCTTCCACCGCTGTGCCGTTGACGCATTGACGACGATCAGCGGCGAGTCACTGGGTGTCGACAGCCGCGTCAGCAGCTCGGCGATCCGTGCGCGTGCCTCCGGAGGCGCGCGCAGGCCGAAGTCCACTGGATGCTCGCCGATACCGATCGACCGCGCGACGTGCAGGTACTCATCCACCGCGTGGATGGCCGCGGCCGGGAGTGGAACTCCACGAGACACCAGGTACGCACCTTCACGTTGTCCGGCTCGCGCGAGTCGGGTCCGCGCTCTCGACAACGTCACGATCATCGCGCTCTTGGCCAGGCCTTGAAGATCAAGCGCGACGTCATAGGGTTCTTCACGGAGCCGCGCCGTCGCAGCCCTGTACTGCTGCCACCACGACACTGGTCGGCGGGGCCATCGCATCATCGGAGGGAACACCACCATGCGGTCGACGGCAGGGTGACCCGCGACCAGTGGCGCCGTCCATTGTTCGATGGCCCACGTAATCCGCACCGACGGTCTGGCCCTCTTGATGGCTGACGCCACCGGCAGGGCGTGGACGACATCGCCGATCGACGACAGTTTCACGATGAGCAGCCGCTCGACAGCCGAGAGGTCGACAGCCATCACCTAAACGTCCGCCATCAGCAACCGGAATGCGTTTACGACGTCGATGCCGGCAGTGGGGCCGAACAGGGATTTCGCCGGGCCGTATCCCCCCGAGCGGTACTCATCCGGCGCCACGAAGTAGCCGAAGTAGCCATTTGTCAGGCCCAGAATCCAGGCGCGTCCAAAACCTGCATCCGTGGCAACACCCTTTGCTGCCAGTCCCAGTGTCGTGGTGGGTTCGCCAGGCCACGTCAGCATGACGGTGTCGCCAAGCCGAATCACCGCAATGTCGATCTCGCGCGGCAGGACCATCCCTGCGGGAACATGATGGGCGACACGCGGACGTGGGAGGAGTACCCGCTGCCGCCTCAGTGACCACTGCGGTGTGACGCCGTGCGCCCAGGGGAGCGCAGCGCGAAACTGCTCGCCGATCGCCTGTTCGACATGAGTGAGGCCGTCTGTGCCGGCGAGGAGGGGTGAGACGTCGCCGACGGCGCCATTGACGAAGAGCGCCGGCGCCTTGAGTTCCCGTTCCAGCGAACGCTCAATGGCTCCCGGCACGTCCGCACTGAACCGCAGATTGTCGCCTTGCAGGGCGGTGCCATGAATCGCCATGTTGACCATCGCACCGAACCAGCGGTTGGTGGCTGTCGACCGGGCCAGCAACACGTTCACGGAGGGATCAAAGAACCAGCGGTCGTGCTGGCGGCTGCGCTGGAGGCCGTTGGCTGAAAACGTCACCGTGGACAAGGACGCCGGTTCCGCCTCCGCGAGCGCTCGTCTGGCCGCGGCAAGGGCTCCAGACACAACGGCGTCATGTGCCTGCCTGCGAAAGGCGTCCATGACGACCAGAGTCCAGAGCCATGAATGCGTCACACCGCCTGGGCCGCTGTGTGTGTGCGTCGCAGAGATGACCACCGTGTCCCGCGAAAAACCCAGCGGCGCCACTGCGCGAACAATGGCGTCGTGCAGATCCGGAGGCACCGCCACGACATCGAGGCTGATGAAGAGGAGTCGCCGGTCCCCGTCAATCAAGGCCATGGCTTTTGCCCGTATCGGATCGAGGATGCCTTCAGCCGTCCGGAAAAAATTCAGGACCGGGCGACGCAGCTGAAGCCGGAAGGGGATGACACGCCGCGGGAGCCCACCGTAGCCGGCGATCGGGCAGTCGCCAGGCAGCTGCAGCACCTCTGCGGCGATGCCGCACCTGAAGGAGTCCGTGAGCCGGGAGGTCATCTTCCGGCACGCAGGATATCGCACGTCCTCCGCGCTACGATTTCCCCGTGCCACGATTCGACCGCGACTCTTTTTCCGAAGTGTTTCGCCAGGCCCTGACCAGGCGCGAGGCGTCACTGACCATCGCGACCAACGCCTGGCGTGCCTTCGACGGCGCCGGCGACGGTCTTGACGGCATCTACGTCGACCGTTTGAACACGGCCGCCATCCTCAGCGTGTACGACGACGTTGACTGGGGTGACGACGAGATCAGCCAGGCTGCCGACGAGGTGCTGGCGCAGATGTCTGAGCTGGGTGTGGAAGCCGTGTACGTGAAGGCATTTGCGCGGGATCGCAGCCGGCTCGGCGGTCAGGCCCCTGAAGAGACACGCGCGGCGTCTCCCCGATCCGGCATCGCGCAACCAGAGGCGATCGTCGTGCACGAGTACGACACCCACTTCGAGGTCCGGCCCTACGATGGCTTTTCGACCGGCCTCTTCCTTGAGCATCGTGAGCACCGAAGGGCGCTGGCCACGCGTGGTGCCAGACGTGTGCTCAACCTGTTTGCGTATACCTGCGGGTTCTCCGTTCCGCTTGCGCTGGCGGGCGCCCACGTCACGAATGTGGATGTGTCGTCGCGATACCTGAATTGGGGTGCACGCAATCATGCGCTCAACGATGTCGAGCTTGCGCATGTCCGGTATGCACGGATGGACGCCCAGGCGTACCTGGCCTACGCCGCAAAACATGAGCATGAGCGGTTTGATCTTGTCGTGATCGATCCCCCGACTTTTGGCGCCGCAGACAAACGGCGGGGGGTGAAGCCCTGGAAAGCGCTTGACGACTATCCCGCGTTGTTGACCGCCGCGGTGGCGGTGCTGACACCCGACGGCGCCATCTTTGCCGCCACCAATGCGCGGCCTCTGGCGGCGGGCACGGTGTTCAGGACGATGGTCCGTGAGACGCTGCCTGGCGCGCGATTCCTGCAACTGCCGTCGTGGCCACCTGACGTTCGCGAGACCGGGAGGGTGGCTGCGGTCCTGTTCACTCCTCGCTGATGCGATCCACCTCGACGTCAACCGCCGAGCGCAGCGACGTTGACCACGGAGGGCGAGGCGCGTCTTCCGGTGCACGCCACACGCGCGAGGTGACGATGCCGAGCGGCTGCGCGCCGAGCACCACATGCTCAAGGTAGAAAGGCCCGGCAGGTCCGCCGTACAACGCATCACCTGCCAGGGGAGCGCCCAGGTGGGCCAGCATGACTCGAATCTGGTGGAAACGTCCGGTCAGCAGCCGGATGAGCACGTGCGCATGGCCAGGGCGTCCAGCCACGGGCGCCACGTGAACAACGGACAGGAACGAGGGCTTGCCGCCAGACCGCACAACCTTGGCCTTGCGGCCGTCCGTATCGAGGTACGCGCGATGATCTGCGACCAGTTCGCGCGCGCGGTCCGGTGGGCACGCCACTTCCGCGACGTAGATCTTGTGCCAGCGTCGCCCGGCGATTTCCCCCGAATAATATGCCGCCGCCTCTGCCGTTCTGGCGATCAACATCACCCCGCATGACGCGGCGTCGAGCCTGTGCACCAGTCGGAGATCGCGAAGACCTTCGTCGGCCAACCGACTGATCAGGGAATCCGCGGCAGGATCCCGCGGCAGCTCGGACGATAGTCCGGCCGGCTTCCACACGACCAGTTCGTGCTCGCTCAGATGCAGCACGGGAACCGTGGATGACACGCTTCAGGATAATCTGACGACGAATGGCCTTCGAGACGTCTTACCAGCTGGCGCGACGGATCACCGGCGCGGGCATGGTGGTCAGCGGGGTACTCGCCGCCTCGAACATCTATGCCGGCACAACGGCGGGTTCGACCTCGGTGCTGGCAACCGGCGTCGAGTTCGCGGGCGATGTACTGGCGTCGGCCATCGTGCTCATCGGGATGCGTGTGGCATCGCGGCCGGCCGACGACAACCATCCCTACGGCCACGGACGGTTCGAGACGTTGTCTGCGTTCGTCGTTGGCCTGATTCTCACGTTGGGCGGCGCCGGCATCAGTTACCAGTCGTTGCAGTCCATCGGCGAGCGGCATGACCCGCCGGGATTGATGGCGATCGGCGCACTGGTAGTTGCCATCCTGCTCAGGGGCGGCATGTCCATCATCAAGTTCCGCGTGGGGCGTCGTCTGCGCTCGGCGGCGCTGGTGGCCGATGCCTGGAACGATGCCGTCGACATCGTGTCGGCGTCGGTCGCGCTTGTGGCCGTCGGCCTGGCCACATGGCATCCCGGTCGTTTTCTCGCCGCCGATCACTACGGCGGCGCCGTTGTGGGCCTGGTTGTTGTGGTGATGGGTTTGCGCGTGGTGCGCGACGCATCATACGAGCTTGCGGATACGATGCCGCCCGAGGAAATGACGTCCGATCTGCAGGCCGTGGCCCTGGCGATCGCCGGCGTGCGGGGTATCGACAAAGTGCTCGCGCGCAAGACCGGATTGCAGTACCACATCGATTTGCATCTCGAAGTTGATCCACAAATGACGGTCGACGCCGCGCACCAGCTGGCCGGCCTCGTGCGATCGACGTTACGCGAACGGCTGCCGTGGATCGCCGACGTGCTGATTCACGTCGAGCCGGCGCACGCAGTCGGCTGAGCCTACTGCGGCCGCCCGCCCGGTGCCCACGCCGGCTTGAACGTGCTGTTGGCCAGCCAGCGGATGGGTTCGAGCATCGATTGAATCGACCGCGTCATGTGGGGGATGTCGACCGTCGACACCTCGTCAGACACCTTGTGATAGTCGGTGTGCAGGTTGAAGCTCGAGACGGTGTGCGCCACGATGCCCTGCCGCGCGAAGCGGATGTTGTCCGAGCGCGTGAAGAAACTCTGCTCGGGGCGCGGGTCATTCACCAGCTTGGCGCCCCGGCGGGCGAGTTCGGCGCCGAGATTGGATCGCTCGTAGCCGGTGAGCCACAGATGTTCAGCCGGCACCATGGGGTCGGACCGCCCGAGCATCTCAAACTGCAGCTGCGCGATCATCCGGTCGTGCGGCACGACGGGTTTGTCGACGAAATATCCGGCACCAAACCCGCCGGCTTCTTCACTGCCGAATCCGGCAAAGACCAGGGTGCGCTTTGGTCGCGGTCCCTGCGCCAGCGCGGCGGCAAGTTCCATCACCGCCACAACACCCGAGGCATCGTCATCGGCGCCGTTGAAAATCTTGTCGTCGCCGGCCGCACGTTCCTGGCGGCCGAGGTGATCAATATGGGCGCCGAGCACGAGCACCTCGTCGCGCTGCGCCGGGTCGCTACCCGTGAGTTTGCCCATGACGTTCCAGGTGTAGGTGGACGTGCTCGAGAGCGTCGCCTCGATGACGACCGGCGTGCCGTCGGGCATCGCGCTGATGGCGGCGTACGTGTCGGCATCCAGCGTGACGCGGGCAGCGCGAGCCGCAGGGGTCGTGACACCGCCCAGGCGCGTGCCGGCTGACACCGGGCGCGCTGCCGACGCGGCCCATGAGTTCATCGCCTGGGGAGAGGCCTGCGACAGGATGGCTCCTGCACCTGCAGGCGCCGGCGTGGGCCGGGCGCCTGCGCGGCTGCCTGCCGGCGCGCCGGCGTCGGGCGGCGGCATGATCACGATCGCGCCCGGAGGTACGGTGTCGCCGGCTTTGAAGTGGTGCAGAGGCCCGGACGTCCGAGCCCCTGCCAGCGACGACATCAGTACGCCGGTGCCATGTGTCCACACTCTGTCGCCCACACGCATCGATGGCGGCGCGGACGCGGCATCCCGAATCACTTCGATGCGCTCGACATATCCGCCGCCCTCAAGCATCGATTCCAGACCAATGCGCCTGAAGAACGCCCCGACATACGTGGCCGCGATTTCTTCGTCGCGCGTGCCGCTGCCGCGGCCGTTGAGCGCGTCGGAGGCCAGAAACTCCAGGTGGCCAAGGATCGCCGCCTCGGAAATCGCCTGTCCGGCGGCCTGTGACGAAGTTGCCTTCGCCTGCATCTGTGGGAGGGACGCCGCTCCGAGCGTGAACACGGCGACGAGCAAGACATGACGGAATCGACGGGAGTCCATGGAGGCCAAGGATACGCCTAAACCCGTTGGCGTGTTGGGCAGGTCGACTGCGTCGATTTGCCGCAGGTCGTTCGAAGGGGATGGCGGGAGAATCAGGTTATGGGTCTCGGGCGCTGGATGGGACGTGGACTGCTGGTCGTCGTTATGCTGGGTGCCGGTTGTGCCGAGGCGCCGCCGACCTCCGAGCAGATGGCGAAGGAGATCATGAGTCCGTTCTGCCCCGGCCGGACGCTGGCGACCTGTCCTTCCCTGGCTGCAGACGATCTTCAGGCGGAGATCGCCACGCGGCTCAAGGCCGGTGACACGCGTGAACAGATCATGAAAGACCTGGAAGCCAAGTACGGCACGGTTGTGCTCGGCGCCCCACCGGCCGAAGGCGTCGGTCTGCTGCTTCGCACCGCGCCCTTCATTGTTGGACTCGGAATCGTGTGGTTGCTGTCGAGACTGGCGTCCGTCAGGCGCGACGTGCCCGAGTCGGTGCCGCCGACCGATTCCCGCCTGATGGCCCAGCTCGACGACGACCTTTCAGACCTGGACTGAGTCGTTCTACTTCGGCATCGGTCAGCGCCCGCCACTTGCCGATTTGCAGCGTGCCAATCTGCAGGGTGCCGATCCGCACGCGCACCAGCTTGAGCACCTTCGCATCGAGCGCCTCAACCATGCGGCGTACCTGCCGATTGCGCCCTTCGGTCAACGTGATCTCGAAGTGCGTGTACTTCTCCGAGTCGCGAAGCCGTTCGACGATGGCGGGCCGTGTCATGCCGTCGGATAACTCAACGCCGTGGCGCAGCAGGTCCAGCTGTTCATCCGTGAGGCGTTTGGAGGACTTCACCAGGTACGTCTTCGGGACGTGGGACTCGGGATTGGTGACGCGCTCGGCGAGCTGATTGTCGTTGGTCATCAGCAGGAGCCCTGACGTGTCCTGATCGAGACGTCCGACGGGCGAAACGAACGACCCCACGTCCTTCACCAGGTCATACACGGTTGGCCGGCCCTCAGGATCCCGGTACGTGGTGATATACCCGGTCGGCTTGTACAACAGCAGATAGAGACGCGCTTTCGGCGTGAGCGGCGCATCATCGAATCGCACCTTGTCACGCGCCATGTCGATCCAGTGATCGGGGTTCTCGATCACGCGGCCGTTGACCTTGACGCGACCGGCATGAATCCAGCGGCGTGCCTCGACGCGGGAACCGAGTCCGGCCTTCGAGATCACTCGCTCAAGGGTCTTGAGCTGTTGGCGTGCCGGCACGTTTTCGATTGTAATCGTGTCAGTGGCGTCTTCCGGCTTCGCGCGGTCATCACGCAATCGGCTGACCCGGCACGACAGGGGCCGGTTTGCCGGTGATTCGCTGCTCGACCGCGTCGGCCGGGTGTTGTGTGACGTGGAATGTCTGCCTCGCAAGGAGCTGTTCGAGGCGTGGGAAGTGGCCCGGCGCGTCCGTCGTCGGTTTCGCGGCGGCCGCGTGGTTGACGTGGCGGGTGGTCACGGCGTGCTCGCCCATCTGCTCCTGCTGCTCGACGACACCTCGCCGTGCGCAGTGGTCCTTGATCCCGCCGTGCCCCCATCCGCGTCCACGCTTGGCGCAGCGTTTGAAGCCGCATGGCCGAGGCTGGCCGGCCGTGTCGATTATCGCGCACTTGCCCTGGCCGACGAGGCGCTCACCTCGGACGACCTGCTGGTGGCGTGCCACGCCTGCGGCGCACTCACCGACCGTGTGCTTGATGCCGCCATCGCCGCGCGCGCCCGTGTGGCCGTGTTGCCGTGCTGCCAGGACGATGAGACGTGTGATGCGGGACCGCTGCGGGGCTGGCTCGACCTGCCCCTGGCCGTGGATGTCATGCGCGCGCAACGACTTGCCTCGGCCGAGGCCGTCGTCTGGACGCAGACGATTCCGGAGTCCATCACGCCAAAACGTCGGTTACTTCTGGCCGATTGCCGGCATCTCAGCTCGTGACGATCATGGCGAACCTGTACACAGACTCTCGAGGCATCATCACCACCTGCTCGTCGTGCGGGCAGGCGAATCGACATCAGTTCGCACGGATCGGCCAGCCGACACGTTGCGGCAAGTGCCACAGCGAGCTTCCGGCGCCGGCAGGTCCGGTCGATGTGAGGAGTGCCGCCGATTTCGACGCGTTGATCCGGCAGTCGCCGTTGCCCGTGCTGGTGGACTTCTGGGCCGCGTGGTGTGGTCCGTGCCGGATGGTGGCGCCAGAGATTGCGCGTGTCGCGACGGCACACGCCGGCGAGTGGATTGTCGCCAAGGTGGATACCGAAGCGTTGCCCGACCTGGCCGGTCGTCTGCAGATTCAGTCGATACCCACCATGGCGGTATTCCACCGCGGTCTCGTGGCCGGGCGCACCGCGGGCGCCATGCCCGCCGCACAGATCGAGACGTTCGTCAGGAACGCGCTTGCGTCCGGCCGATGACTACCGGTGCACCAGTCCCTTCATGGCGTCGAAGAAGAACGGCTTGTAATGCGGGCTGGTCTCGTTGTGGCACCGCAGACAGGTTGATTCCTCCACTTTGACTGTCGGGCCATCGCCGGGTGAGCCGATCCGCGCCGCCTCAACATGTCGACGACCGGCGCCATGGCACGCCTCGCACTGCACGTGCGGGAAGCTCGGCTTGTCGCCTTGCGCCTCGATCATCGCGGTTGAGCCGGTCACATGACAGCGGATGCACTTGCCGCCTTCGCGGTCTTTGGGCATCAACTTGTTCAGCGCCTTCGCATGTTTGGTCTCTGACCAGGACTTGAACACCGCTTCGTGGCATTCCTTGCACTGGTCCGCGCCCACATAGTCCTCGGCAGCGACCTGCAGAGGCGGTGTGGGATCGTTGGGGTTGGTGGGTTGGCGCGCGGCGAGCGAAGTGGCAAATACCACGCCGGAGAGCGCCACCATGAACGTACGCAGCATGGGGCCTCCTTTCGAGGTCGTGCTGCGGGCAGTCTGCGCGTGTGACGACGCGCTGTCAATGGCGGCCGAACCAGTCGCTATTCGCCGCTGCCCTTGAAGTGATCGTCCTGGTCCGCGAAGAGCACGTTGAAGCTGGTCAGCGAGCCATAACAGCCCGTCACGTATCCCTGCAACTTCACCTTCACATCGTCAGGAAGATCCGACGCGTTGACCTGTTGCTCAAGCGTGCGCAGGCGATTGCGAATCATGACGATCTTGTTGAAGAAGGTCTCGATGGGAATGGCCTTTTCCTGCAGGCCCTCTCGACCCGGTTTCAGCACCAGTTGCCCACCACGCCATTTCTCAGCCGGCGCGACGGGCGTCAGACCCGCTTCCTCGCGGATGATGCGGCGGATCAGTACTTCCAGATCGGTATCACCTTCAACGGCCATGACGGGGGCGGTCCTTTCGCGGGGGGTGACGATGGGAAGCACTGGGGCAGGGCGCGTACCGCGGAAGTTGTGTTCACTGCGGCAGTAGTCGCACACGACGCGGAGAGGCCGACCCTCCTGGTCAGCCACCATCACCGTGTGAATGCGATCGATCTTGCAGGCCCGGCAGAGGTCTTCAACGGAGTCGCCTGCGCGGTACCGGCGTGCGGTGTACTCGGACGTCACGACGACAGAGTACACCGCCCACACGAGTGCATGGTGTCGGCCGTCAGTTCACGCCCGACGACAGCCGCTGGAGTTCGGCGCGGGCATTCAGGCGCGCACGTTCCGCCTCGAGCGACGCGTCAACCTTCGGGTTGGAGGCCTCAATCGCGTCTTCGAGCGAGGAGTTCTCGTTGAGGACACGATGCTTCAGGAGGACGAATGGAACCTCCGTCGCGCGCGCCGCATACGCCACAGTCAGAAACTGCTCGGCGGAGTTGAAGCCCTCAGCCGCCTTCATGGGGTCCGAACCGGACGACAGCACGGACCGCGCGTGTTGCCGGACCCTCTCGGCATCGGCCGGCATGTGGTCGGTGCGAAGCGTGCGTGGGGTCTCGGCGTCTGGAACCTCCGTCCGGGCGCGCACAGGGGCCCGGTCGGCTTCCGCAGGCGTGGCTTCCACACGTGCCACGGTCGACTCATCCGGCACGTCGGTGGAGCGCAGATGCGGCGCCGCCCACACACCAAGCGTGAACGCGCCAAGAATGCCAAGTGTGATCAACGAACGTCTTGCTGTTTGAGTCATGGGTCACCTCTCGACTCTACCCATTGCAAGATCCGTGGCCAAAATATCTGAGACGGTAAGTTTATGATTCTAAACGACTTGTGTCGACCCATGGCTCCTTGAGCCAGCCGTCAGCCACCCATCGACGGCCGACCGTGCAAGAAGTACGGGTAAGGCGTTTCCCTCAGGCCGCGGCCGCCACCTCCTGGAAGCGAGCCATCCACGAGATGGCGCCCTGGTACGCCGCGGGCAGCAGCGTCGCGTCCAGGCCTGCCCCGGCAGCGAGGCGGCGGCTCTGCTCCCACTGCCCGTGTTCGTAGGCGATGACGGCATCAAGCAACGCGCGCTGGCCGTTGGATTCACCGCGGAGGGCGGCGTCGTTGGATGCGCACAGCGGCAGGTGCTGAAGGACGGCGTCCATTGGCGTCTGCAGGATGGCGTCAAGCAGTGAGCACATTCCGAGGAGGAAGCCATCCCCGCCGGTGCTGGCAATTGATCCCCGCGTCATCAACTCGCAGAAACGTCCACGCACTGAGGCCATCACCACAAGTTCTGCAGGCGAGGTCTGGCTGAACTGCGCCATGGTCCAGACGGTGGCCCAGTCACGAATCGTCGCGGTGCCGACCAGCATCAGGGCCTGTCGCAGCGACGTGATGCGGGTCGTCTGCGCATAGGCGGCGCTGTTGACCGCTCTCATGACGCGCAGGCACAACGCGGCGTCCGGTTTCATGAGCTCTTCAAGCTGCACGATCGACAGGTCCGGATCCTGCAGCGCCTGGACCAATCGCAGCCACGTCAGTCGTGCTGCCGGGATGTTGCTGGTTGCCGTGAGTTTTGGCCGCGCGATGAAGTCGCCCTGAAAGCCCTGACATCCCGATGTCGCTGCCTGGTCGAATTCCTCGGTGGAGTCCACGGCAGACGCAAACACCGGCATCTGGCGTCGAGGCCGGATGTCGGACACCGGCCGGTTGACCACTGCCGCGACGCGACTGGCGGGTGCGCTCAAGACATCCACAAACGGCATCAGCGAGGCGTGTTCGCCTGCTGGATCCGCATCTTCAAGCGCCACCTGAAACCCCTGGCGGCGAAGATCGGCGCACCGGTCGCGCACGTCGGGAGCGCTGCCGATGTTGCCCGGCAACTGCACTGTTGTTGTCGCCGCAGGCAGGGCCTCGCAGGTTGAGTCGAGCAGCGACGCGCGCGTCACGCGGACGAAGGCCCGGTGATGGCCGGCCAGTTGGCTCAGGCACTCGGGATTGACGACGCCTTCGCTGCGCACTTCGTAGCCCAGCAGTCCGCGCTGGACGTCAAATACCGGCTGGCGCACTGCGCCAGCAGTCTGCTGAACCGTCTCCATGACCTGCCTCCAGATCCGTAATCGGCCCGGACGGCAAGACGTGTACGTACGGCTATTTGGACCGGGGCAGGCGCTTCGCTCTGGACTCCCTGGCGATGCGGTCGCGGAACGCGCGGACGCGTTCGCGCAGGCGCGTGTCGGCGACACCCAGAATCTGGACGGCGAGCAGGCCGGCGTTGCGCCCATTGCCGATCGCCACCGTGGCAACCGGGATGCCAGCCGGCATCTGGACGATGGACAGCAGCGAGTCGAGACCCTTGAGCGCCTTGCTCTCGACCGGCACGCCGATGACCGGCAGCGGTGTGAGACTGGCGACCATCCCCGGGAGATGAGCGGCCCCGCCGGCGCCCGCAATGATGACCCTGATGCCCTTGGTATGCGCCGTGCGAGCAAACCGCATCATGTCCAGTGGCGTGCGGTGCGCGGATACCACCTTGGCGGTGACCGCAATGCCGAACTCTTCGCAGGCCTTGACGGCCGGTTCCAGTGTGGGCCAGTCGGAATCGCTGCCCATGATGACCGCCACCTGTGCCTGGACCTTCTTCGTGCTCATGCGGATTCTCCAAACGTCAGCGCGGCAGCGGCCTTCAGCGCGGCAGCCTCGGCCTCGGCGACCGTCTCACCAAGCGCGGTGATGTGTCCCATCTTGCGCCCCTTGCTGCTGGTCAACTTGCCGTAGACATGCAGTGCCGCGCCCGGGACAGCCAGTGCATCCGTGACGCCGGCGGGCCAGCCGGGGCCTGCCGAGTGGCCGAGCAGGTTCACCATGACGGCGGCCGGGGTTCGCATGGCCGGTGATCCGAGCGGCCATCCCATCACGGCTCGCACGTGATTCTCGAACTGCGATGACGCGCAGGCCTCGATGGTGTAGTGCCCGGAGTTGTGCACGCGGGGCGCGAGTTCATTGATCAACACGTCGCCGTCGGTGGTCTGAAAACACTCGACGCCAAACGTGCCCACTGCGCCAACGGCGTCAAGTGCCCGCTGAGCGATGCTGCGCACGCGAGCGGCCACTGCCTCCGGCACCGGCGCCGGCGCCCTCACGATATGGCAGATGTGATTCTGCTGCACCGTCTCGACAACCGGATACACGACGGATCGTCCGTTACGATCGCGCGTCACGATCACGGCAAGTTCGCGCTCGAACCTGCAGAACCCTTCCGCATACAGGGCCCGCTCGTGATCACCCCCAAGAGCGCGCCACGCATCGTTGATGGCCGTCGCGGAGTCGACCGTGGCGTTCCCCTTCCCGTCGTATCCATCGCGTCTGGCTTTCAGCACAAGCGGCCAGCCGAACCGCTCGCCTGCCGCAGCGACATCCGCGCGACTCGGCGTCGATACAAATTGCGGCACAGGCACGCCGGCCTCCTGCAGGCAGGTCTTCTGCCGGAACTTGTCCTGCACGATGTCGATCGTGGCCGCCGAGGGAAAGAGCGCCACGCCGGAGGCCTCCAGGGCCGCGAGCGCCCGCGCATCAACGAATTCGTTCTCGAGCGTGACGACATCGCACTTGCCGGCGAGGGTGAGCAGTGCCGCAGGATCGTTCCAGTCCCCGGTGAGGAACTCGCGCGCGACCTCTGCGGCGGGCCCGTATGGTTGCCGTTCGAGCACGACAACGTGGCAGCCCAGCCGGATGGCCGACTGCGCGATCATTTTTGCGAGTTGTCCGCCGCCGATGATGCCCAGGGTGGGGTGCGTACGCGTCGTGCTCATGGTCTCGGTACTGCGGTGGGTTTACGCGCCGACACCACCATGCTCTTCCAGAAGTACGGCACTCGCCCGGCGCCCTCCCATTCGATGTTCTCGAATCCGGCCTCCCACAACAGCGTTGACAGGGTGTTGACCGAGAAGAACTTGATGTGTCCCCAATCCCAGAGCGGATCGAAGTACCGATCACCCCGGCCCAGCAGCGCAATGGCCAGGTGTTTGAAGTACCCGTTGTAGGGCACGCTCATGACCATCCGGCCTCCGGGCTTCAACGCGGCGTACGCATTGGCAAGGAAGGGGCGGGGCAACACGACATGCTCGAGTGTCTCTGTGGAGACGACCACATCAAAGGTGGCCTCGCCGATGAGCGGCCGAAGGTCCGATGTGGCATCCGCTTCGATGAACTCGATGTCCGGATAGGTCTGCCGGGCCAGCGCGATGCCCGTTGGCGAGATATCGAGTCCGACGCGGGCCCAGCGTCTCTGCTCAAACGACGCCAGCAACGCCCCCGATCCGCAGCCAAGATCCAGCACGCGCGCCCCTGCGGGAACGTCGGTCAGAAATGATTCGACCGCCGGCCAGACGTAGTCGCTCGCATGGGTGGGTTTGGCATCACTGTAGGTATAGGCGGGCACGGCGCCGGACGCCGGGCGTGATTCGGGCCTGACCACCTGATGTCGTCCCGTGCCGGTGACATATCCGGCGACGACGGCCCCGATGACGAGCAGGACGATGAGCTGCAGCACTCGCTTCATGCGCGAGGTGAATTGTACCCGTTAGCCCACGCGACGCTCGACTTGCGCGCCATCACTCAACGTGTCAGGCGGATGCAGCACAACGATCGCGCCGGCCGACACGCCGTCGGTGACCTCCGCCACCTGATCATTGCGGTGTCCGACCGCCACCGCCTGCGCGCGGACGACATCGCCGTCCACGACGTAGACCGTCCATTGTTCACCTCGACGGAACAAGGCGCCAACGGGGACTTGCAGCACACTGGCGGCTTCCCAGGTCACGATGCGCACTTCGGTGCGAAAACCATCGCCCAGCCTGCGGGCAGCGGCCGCCGGATCATCAAACGCGATGATGACGTTGACGCGTTGTTCCTCCACACCCAGCGCGGAGATCTTGGTGAACCCGGAGGGCTCGACGCGCCGCACCCGGCCCAGCAACACCTCGTCGCCACCCCAGCGCTCCAGCCGGACCGGCGAACCCTCGGTGACCTGCACCGCATCTGTTGAGAGCAGATCGGCGACGACTTCCAGGTTCTCGGGATTGCCGATCTCCACCAGGGGAGCGCCGGCCATCACCGTGGTCTCGCTCTCCTGTACGCGTCGAAGGACGACGCCCGAGGCGGGCGCGAGCACGGCGTGTACCCGGCCGCCAGGGTCGATACGGTCAGGCCGCAGACGAGCCTGGATGCGCTTGAGCTCAGCGTCGGCGGTCTCCACGGCAAACGTGGCGGCGCGATGGGCCTCGGTGGCGGTACGCACCGCGGCCTCCCGCGTCTCGACCGCCTGGCGGGTCGTCAGGCCCGATCGGTCGAGGTCGCGTTCGCGGGCCAGCTCCTTTTCCGCGAGGTCCAGCGCCGCGCGCGCGCGTTGTTCTTCCGCCCTGGCCTGTCCGAGCGCCGCGGTTGCTCCGGCCAGCGCCGCATCCAGCTCCGCGCGGGTCCGGCTGTCGAGCAGGGCCGGCGCCTCCGCGCGCACCCGCGCGACGACCGTCTTGCCGGCGATGACGGCATCTCCCGGCTCCAGATCGATGCGTTCGACGCGACCGCCCACCGGCGCGGCCACGACATAGCGATGACGAATCCGCGTCTCGCCCTCCTCATCAATCGTCACCCGCATCGGCCCGCGCGTGACCTGGGCGGTGTCGACCGGTGTCGGCGTTGGCCGCAGGGCCACGTAGAGCAGCAGGCCCACCACTCCCGCGCCGGCGATCCACCATCCAAACCGCGTCCATCGTCGCATCTGTTACTCCCGCGTTTTCAGCACAGCCACGAGGTCCAGGTGATCGAGTCGTCGACGCACGACGAGACTCGACAGCACCGCCGCCGCGCCAATGACCAGCCACGTCCAGGCCACCATGCCGGGCCGCACGACCAGTGGAATCCGGAAGACCTCGCTGGTGACACTGGCGACCACCAGTCGCGCCAGTCCGTATCCGATCACGGAGCCGATGGGCAGCGCCAGGGCCGTCACGACACCCAACTCGCCCAGCAGGATGAGTGAAATCTCCTGCCGTGTGAAACCAAGCACACGCAGGCTGGCCAGTTCCCGGCTCCGTTCCGAGAGCGAGATGCGCGCGGCGTTGTAGACCACGCCAAAGGCGATGATTCCGGCAAAGATGACATTGATGCCGATCTGCACGGAAAGGTTCTCCGCCATCGTTTCGCGGAAGCTGCGCCGCATGGCGGAGGTGAGCGCCACGCCTGCGACTGCGGGGACGAGTCGGAGTTTCGATTGCAGGCGTGGCAACGCCGCTTCGTCGACCAGCAGATAGGCGCCTGAGACCGTGTCGCCTTCACCCATCAGTTCCCGCACCTGGGAGATGGGCAGATAGGCCTGCAGGCCCATGTTGTCGTCGACGACGGACGCAACCACGAGACGGGTGGTGGGACGCCGGCCCTCCAGCACCTCAACGTCAACCTCGTCGCCCGGTTGCACGTGCAGGGAGGCCGCCAGCACCTCCGACATCAGCAGGCCTGCGGCGGGAAGGTCGTGCGGCTGGCCGTACTGGTCGACCACGCGACTGAGTGTCGCCGAAGGGCTGACGCCGGTAATCGACAGGGTGCGCGAGTGCTGGCCGGCGCGAAGGCGCGCCGCGATCGTGCGATGAGTTTCCACGCGCATCACGCCCGGCATGTGCTCGAGCGCGTATGTTGCCGCGCCCGACCGCGGCTCGACAAAGGTCAGCGTGACGTCCTGCCGCATCCGCACCGCGAACTCGGTTTCGACAAGCACCGTGATGGCGTCGATGAAGACGAAGCCGACAAACAGCACCGCTCCGGCCAGGGCAATTCCGAGAATCGACGCGGCCGCTCGCAACGGCTGCCGTTCCAGCGTGCGCATCACCATGCGGACGGTGGGCCGCAGGTGCCGGCTGAGACCGAGGCGCTCGAGTATGCTGCGCCGGTACCGCGCGGGGGCCTCCGGGCGCATCGCCTCGGCGGGAGGCACACGCACGGACCGCACGACCGCTGAACGGGCACCCAGCGCGGCTGACGCGAGTGTGATCAGCAGCGCGCCCACCACGACATGGCCGGACAACTGATAGTCGAGTGAGGGGAATCGGAAGTACTGGTTGTAGAGTCCGATCATCGCCGAGCCGAGCCACCCGCCCGCCGCGATGCCCAGCGCAGCGCTCGCCAGCGCAATCAGCAGCGCCCATTTCAGATAGTGCCAGCCGAGCTCGACGTTGGAATAACCGAGCGCCTTCAGCGCGGCGATCTGCGGTCGCTGCAGCGCCAGCGCCCGGCTCATGGCGATATTGAGGATGAAGGCCGCGACCGCGAGGAAGATCAGCGGGATCATGAATCCAAAGGACTGCAGCTGGTTCAGTTCGTTCTCGAGCATCCACGCCGAGAACTGCCGATCGCGGGCCACGGCTCCGCGCCCGCCGAACGGATCGAGCAGGCGATCGACGTCGGCGAGGACTTCCGGCACCGAGGCATCGGGTGACAGTCCCAGTGACACCTGATTGAAGCCGCCCTCCATGTTGTACGCCGCGGCAAGCGCGCGGTGCTCCATCCAGAACACGCCATATCGGCGGTCGTCGGGGATCATCTCGCCCGGGGGAATCGAGTAGACATACTCGGGCGACAGAGCGATGCCGGAGATGGTGAGGGTGCGCCGGCGACCGTTGATGATCGCGGCGAACGTGGCGCCAGGTTCAAATCCATGGGCGGTGCAGAACGCTTCACTCGCCAACACTTCGTCAGGACGCGTCGGATCCGGCCACTGTCCGCGCCGCAGGAAGACGTCGTTGAGCAGCGGACGTCGATCCCCCGGAATCGAGACCAGCAGTCCCGCCGCGGGCTCCGGCATGTCCGGAACGTCGAGCGTGACCCCCACCACCACCCTGGTTTCGACGATGTCGACGCCCGGGATGTCGGCCAGCTGTGCCTTCAGGCGTTGCGGCGCCCGCGTCAGCGACGCGAACACGTCCGCAAAGCGCTGTCGTGCGTAGTACGTGTCAACCGTCGTTCTCAGCGAATCAAAGTTCGAGAGGTACGCGACGTACATGGCGACACCGGCCGCCATCACCAGCGCAATGGCGAGCGCCTGGCTGCGCATCTCCCACACGTCCCGTAACAGTTTTCTGTTGAGGGCGGTCACGGCGTCACCACGTGAGATCCGCCGCAGCCTTCTTGGTGGCGTTGTGTTCGGTGCCGACAATCCGGCCGTCGGCGAGACGGACCACGCGGTCGGCCATGTCGGCAATCGCGGCGTTGTGGGTGATGACCACTGTCGCCGTCCCGAGCTCGGCATTGACGCGCGCGATGGCCTCCAGGACAACCACGCCCGTCGTGATGTCGAGCGCGCCGGTCGGCTCGTCGCACAGCAGCACATCCGGCTGCTTCGCGATCGCGCGGGCGATTGCGACGCGTTGTTGTTCCCCGCCGGAGAGCTGCGAGGGGAAGTGGTCCTTGCGATGGCCGAGTCCCACGAGGTCGAGTGCCCGATCGGGCGACATCGGCTCGGCGGAGATCTCGGTGACCAGCGAGACATTCTCCCGCGCGGTCAGGCTGGGGATCAGGTTGTAGAACTGGAACACGAACCCGACGTGATCGCGACGGTATTCGGTCAGGGCGGCTTCGCCGGCGGTGGTGAGATCGCGGTCGTGATACACCACGTGGCCGGACGTCGGCACATCGAGTCCGCCCAGGATATTGAGGAGCGTGGACTTGCCGCTGCCTGAGGGGCCAAGCAGCACCACGAACTCGCCTGCGTACAGCTCGAAGTCGACGCCGCGCAGCGCCTGCACCGTCATCTCACCCATCGGATATACCTTCGTCAGGGCTCGAGCGGCGAAGACGGGGGCGGCGGGCGCCGTCATTCGTCCAGTCTACGGCAGGTGCGTCAGCAGGAGGTCGATGACGAGCTCGGGAGATTCGGCGTGTATCCAGTGACTGCCGTCGCGACGGTGCAGCTGGACGTGGGGATCGGCCAGGGCCTCGATGTGCGCGGCGGCCGCCTCCGACATCGCGCTCGATGTGGACGCCTTCAGAAAGTGAAGGTCATGACCGGCGGCCCTCGCGTCGACCACAGGCCAGAGGTCCGTCTGGAAGAAGTCGTCCAGCAGTCGACGCATCGCGTCGAAGTCGAGACGCCAGGCAAAGACATCACCGTCGCGGGACAGGTTGGTGGCCATCCAGACCGCGACGCCCCGTGTGTAGCCCCCCGCGACGAGCGCGTCGGCCGCCGCCTCTCTGGACGGGAAGGTGTTCGGCAGCGTCCCGATCAGCTGCAGCATGTCGTAGGCGGAGCCCCCGGCCTCACGTGGCGCCGGCGTCGAGTCGATGACCCATGTCTGGAGGTCCCACTCGGGATGGCGCTCGGCCAACGCCAACGCGACCTTGCCGCCAAACGAATGACCCAGGACGGCCCGCGGCTGCAGCCGGGCCTCGCCGCACCAATCGTCAAGGTCGTGCGCCAGACCACGCACGGAGTCGCCGTGGTGGCCGGCCGGCGATTCGCCATGGTGTGGCAGGTCAACCAGGATGCAGCGGTAGTCGGGACGCGCCGCGACAATCGCCCTGGCCACCGCCTGCCAGTTGCGTCCGCGTCCGTAGATGCCATGGAGCATCACCAGCGCGTACGGCGCATGCGGATCGCCCACTTCGGTCGTCGAAAGACTCACGAGTTCGATGGTATTACGCTGCTATTCTCTTGTCATGGCCAAGCGCTACTGGCTGATGAAGTGTGAACCCGACGCGTACACGATCGACGACCTCGAACGTGACGGCTCCACGAGCTGGGAAGGCGTGCGCAACTATCAGGCGCGCAACTTCATGCGCGACCAGATGCAGGTCGGTGATCCCGTGCTCTTCTACGCCTCAAACGCCGACCCATCAGGCGTCACCGGTCTTGCGCGCATCAGCCGCGCCGGTTATCCCGATCATCTCGCCTGGAAACAGGGGCACATCTACTTTGATGCCGCCAGCACCCCGGAGAAACCCGTCTGGTTCATGGTGGACATCGAGTTCGTCGAGAACTTCGGGAAAACGGTCTCACTCGACACACTGAAGTCGACGCCGGGACTTGAAGACATGAAAGTCGTGCAGAAGGGCAGCCGGCTCTCCGTGCAGCCGGTCACCAGGGCCGAATACGACATCGTCGTGAAGCTCGGTCGCGCGCGTGCACGCACGTGAGCATCCCTGACGGCCCGGTGCGCCGCACGGCGCTGCCCGTGCTTGTGGCGCTGTCGACCGGGCACCTCATCAACGATCTCCTGCAGTCGATCCTGCCCGCGCTGTATCCGATGCTGAAGTCGGGGTTTGGTCTCGACTTCTGGCAGATCGGGATGATCACCTTCACCAACCAGGTGACCTCGTCCCTGCTGCAGCCGTTTGTTGGCCTCTACACCGACAGGCGTCCGCACCCGTATTCGCTGCCGATTGGCATGACGTTCACGCTGGCGGGCCTGGTGCTGCTCGCGACGGCGGGCGCCTATCCGAGCCTGCTCATGGCCGCAGCCCTGGTGGGCATCGGCTCATCGATCTTCCATCCGGAGTCATCGCGGATTGCGCGGCTGGCGTCTGGTGGAAGGCACGGGTTTGCGCAGTCGCTGTTTCAGACAGGCGGCAACTTCGGCACGTCGCTGGGACCGCTGCTGGCGGCGCTGGTCATCCTTCCCGCCGGGCAGGGCGCGGTTGGATGGTTCACGCTCGTGGCCCTGGCAGGCATTGCGCTGTTGTGGCGGGTGAGCCGCTGGTACTGGCTCAAGGGCCGCACTCTGCAGAGCGCACAGACTGCGATCTCCACGCAACCGGGCTTGCCGAGGCGCCGAGTCACCCTGTTGCTCGGCATCCTGCTGACGCTGGTGTTCTCGAAATACGTGTACGTATCGAGCTTCGTCAGCTATTTCATGTTCTTCCTGATCGAGCGTTTCGGCATCTCGCAGGCCCAGGCGCAGTACCACCTGTTTGCGTTCCTGGGTGCGGTGGCCGCCGGGACGTTCATCGGTGGACCGGTGGGGGATCGCTTTGGCCGCAAGCCGGTGATCCTCGGTTCCATCGTCGGGATTCTGCCGCTGTCGATCGCCCTGCCGTTCCTGTCGCTGTTCTGGACCACCGTGCTGAGCGTGCTGATTGGCTTGATTCTGTCGTCGGCCTTCTCGGCGATCCTCGTGTACGCGCAGGAACTGGTGCCGACGAGAGTCGGTCTGGTGTCCGGCTTGTTCTTCGGGTTTGCATTTGGCGTGGCCGGAACGGGCGCTGCGGTCCTGGGATGGGCGGCCGACACCGTCGGCATCGTGACCGTCTTCCGCTGGTGCGCATGGTTGCCCGCGCTGGGTCTCGTCGCACTGGCGCTGCCGCACGTGCGGCGCTGACTCCCTGCGCCGTGCGGCGTTTCGTGTACGATTCCCCCGAATGAAGGTTGCAATCGTCGGGGGCCCCGGCGTCGGCAAGAGCACACTCGTCCGGCAGCTGGCCGACTTGTATCACCACGGCTCGTACGGTGAAGGTGAAAAGGGTGTCTGGGACCCGCGCGTCCTGGAAGACATCGAAGCGAATCGCAATCCGGTCGGCGTCACGCTGTATTTCGCCGAACTCTACGACGCCAACTATCGCGATGCCGCCACCCACGATCATGCTGACAAGGTCATCTTCTTCGAGGGGGCGCGGATCACTCTCGAGGCCCACATCACCGAATATCCCGCTGAGACACATGCGGCCCTGCGGGAGGTCCTTTCGGTCGGCGACCAGTGGCGCCCCGATCGCACAATCGTGCTGACCTCGAGCTCCGATACCATCGAGAAACACATCCGCCTGCGTGCGCGACCGCACGAAACGGCCGAGCAGATGGTCGAACGTTTCCGTCTGATTGACGCGGAGTTTCGACGGCTGGCGCCCGCCTACCCGGGCACGGTCCTCATCGATCGCGACGGCAAGGAATTTCACGACCGCGCGGGGCTCGACGAAATCATCCGGGTGGCAGGCCTCCCGCCTTATCGGGATGTGCCGTATCGCCGCATCGATCGCTACCGGCCGTGAACCTGGCGGCCCCTCGCCGCGACTGATCATGTGATGCCCGCCCATGCGGACGAACGACTGGCGATTCGCTGCCAGCTTGGTGAGCCCGGCGCGCTCGAAGACCTGGTGCGTCGGTGGCACCCGCCACTCCACCGGTATGTGCGTGCCTGGCTGACCGACGGGTCGGCGGTCGACGACGTGCTGCAGACGACGTGGCTGGGCATCCTCCGAGGTCTGCCAGGCCTGCGAACGCCTGCCGCCATCGCTCCGTGGATCTTTCGAATCGCCCGCGCCAGCGTGATGTCCCATCTGCGGCGTCGCTACGCGGAGCCCGCCGTCCTCGAAGACTGGGATGCGGAAGACTCCACGATCGACGAGCCGCTTCGGTGGGCGGATCTGGAGCGTGCGGTTGACCGCCTGGCAGAACCTGAACGTGAAGTGGTCGCGCTCTTTTATCTCGACGAAATGTCGCTGGTGGATGTCGCTGCCGTACTCGATGTGCCCGTGGGCACGGTGAAGTCGCGGCTGCACCGCGCGCGTCGCCAGTTGCGGACGTTGTTGGAGGCTGACACCAGATGAACGTCGACCGCGCCGTAGAAGCGCTTCAATGCGAACTGTCCCGACGCTCGCGGCTCGGGCACGTGCTCCTGCTGCTGGCCGCAGCCTCCGGCTTGATCGTTGTGGTGTCTGTCTGGGCCACCGAGCCGGTCCTTCCCCTGCGCACCCACCTGGCGTTCCTGGCTCTGACAATGGTCTGCCTGGCGTGGGCCGTACACGCCGTCTGGGTGCTGCGTCGCCGTGCAATCCTGCTTGTGCCGCACAGGGTTCGTGCGGCGCTCATCGCCGTGGCGAGTGCCGGCGCCTTCACGATCGGCGCGCTGGCGGTGTGGTGGTCAACCGACGCCGTCGCCGCGCTCTTTGCCGCATCGTCGGGCGCTGTGTGGCTGGCGATTGCGGCCTTCCTGCTCGTTCGGGCCCGTCAACACCGCGCTGCCTTGCAGCAACGCCTTCGAGCACTGGAGCGCGAGTCATGAGTGAGACACGCCCGCGTCTGCCGGTACGTCAGTGGATTCGCAGAATCTGGGCCACTGCCGGTCTCTTGTTCATGGCCTGGATGATCTGGAACGCGTCGGCCCACGGTGTCGAGGCCGACGTGTTGCGGTCGTCCGCGACGGTGCGAGTGGAGTCGACCGACCACGACCTCTCCATGACGCCGGTGTCGCATGTACGCGCGAACGTCATCTTTCTCCCCGGTGGGGGAGTGGACCCGCAGGCGTATGCACCTGTCGTTCGACGGCTGGCCGACGCCGGCATCAGGACGGCGATCGTCTACCTGCCGTGGCGCATGGCGTTCACTGAATCTTCGAGATCGACTGTGTGGGACCACATTGGCGCCGTCATGAAGCGATGGGATCACGCGCCCGTGGTCCTTGCAGGTCACTCGCGTGGTGCCGCGCTTGCTGCGCAATATGCGGCGCGTGATGATGCCCGTCTCGCCGGCCTCATGTTGATCGGCACGACACATCCGCGTGATCACGACTTGTCGTCGGCACGGTTCCCTGTGTTGAAGATTGCCGGCACGCGCGATTGTGTGGCGCCACTCGAGGATGCGCGGGCGAACAGCCGCAATCTGCCGCCCACGACGACGTGGTCAATCATCGAAGGGGCCAACCATGCGCAGTTTGCCTATTACGGTCGCCAGCTGGGCGACTGCGCGGCGGAGATCCCGCGGGCCGAGCAGCAGTCGGAACTGCACATGCTGCTGATGGGGTGGCTTGCCGGGCACGACCTCTTGCGTTGAGCGGCCCGTCTGACTACGCTGTGCCGCATGTCTCTCAACAGGCGGCAGTTCGTTCAGGGCATGACGGCGGTGGTAGCTGCGACTGCAGGTTCAGGCCTTGATCCGCTGACCGGCTGGACAGGCCAGACCACTCCCACGCGTTCGGGGAATCCGATACTCGACGGTTGGTACGCGGATCCGGAGGCGCGGGTGTTCCCGATGGCGCCGGATGGCAGTGCCCGGCCGACCTATTGGATCTACCCGACCTATTCCGCGCCCTACAACGATCAGCTGTTCTTCGACGCGTTTTCGTCGCACGATCTCGTGACATGGACGAAGCACGAGCGGATTCTCGACGCGTCCAACATCAGCTGGGCGCGTCGGGCCATCTGGGCGCCCACGATTCTGCGCAAAGGCGACTGGTACTACCTGTTCTTCAGCGCCAACGACATTCAGAACGACGAGCAGCTCGGTGGGATTGGCATCGCACGTTCGCAACGACCGCAGGGCCCGTTCCAGGACATGCTCGGCCGCCCGCTCATCGACAAGTTCCACAACGGCGCACAGCCGATTGACCCATTTGTGTTCGAGGACCCGAGCGGCGCGGTGTATCTGATCTACGGCGGGTGGCGCCACTGCAACGTTGCGCGCCTGAACGACACACTCACGGGCTTTGTCCCATTCGATGACGGCACGACCTTCAAGGAGATCACGCCGCAGGGCTACGTCGAAGGGTCATGGATGTTCGTGCGGGACGGCCGCTACTACTTCATGTGGTCGGAAGGTGGTTGGACCGGGCCCAACTACGCGGTGGCGTACGCGGTGGCCGACTCGCCGCTCGGCCCCTTCACACGCGCGGGCCGCATTCTGCAGCAGGATCCCAAGGTGGCGACCGGGGCCGGACACCATTCGGTGCTCCGCTCGCCCGCGTCGGGTCGCCACTACATCGTGTATCACCGGCGCCCGCTCGATCGCACCGACCGCAATCACCGCGTTGTGTGCATCGACCGTATGGAGTTCACCGCGGATGGGGGAATTGCCCCGGTCGTGATCACGCACGACGGCGTGCCGCCCGATCAGCTCCGCTAGTCGCGATGCCGCGTCACGCGGCAACGCCGGCACGGTTCCACCTCGTCCAAGGGGGCCATGGAACAGTGGATTCACGAAGTCGCTCTGGCCGTTCGCCGGCTCAGACAGCAGCCCGGTTTCGCACTGACCGCTGTTGCGACTCTTGCCCTCGGCCTCGGCGCGAACATCGCAATCTTCACGCTGGTGTACGGCATCAGTTATCAGCCGCTGCCCGTGCGCGCGCCGCATGAACTGGTGCGCCTTGGCGACGACAACAACTGCTGCGTCAACAGCGGCCTGCAGGAACGTTATTCGCTCTTCTCCAATGACGCCTACCACCATCTGAAGTCAGGGTTGCCCGAACTGGAACCGCTGACGGCGTTTCAAGCCAACACCGCCGCCACTGCCGTCCGCCGGGCAGGCTCAAACCTGTCCGACTCCGTTCCCTCGCAATACGTGACCGCGAACTACTTCGAGACCTTTGGCGTGCGCGCCGCACAGGGCCGCCTGCTCGAGGAGTCCGACGATCGCAGTGACGCGATGCCCGTGTTTGTGGTCAGTTACCGCTATTGGCGCGACACACTCGCCGCCGACCCGTCGGCCGTTGGCGCAGCGTTCGTGGTTGGCGGCACGACGATGACGATGGTGGGCGTGACGGAACCATCGTTTTTTGGAGAGACGCGCCGACCGGAACCGACGGACCTCTGGTTGCCGATGGGGCAGGAGCCCGTCATGCGCACGAGTGGTTCGCTGGTGACGCGGCCGGAGACCGATTGGCTGCGCGTCATCGGTCGGCTCCGCCCGGGTGCGTCCCTCCAGGCCGTCGAGACATCAGCAACGATGCTCATGCGGCAGTGGTTGCAGGGGCAGTCATTCGTGTCCGACGACGCGCGAGACCGGGCTCGACAGGTCACCGTGCCAGTGGTCTCCGCAGCGGCCGGGGTCGAGCTGATGCGTTTCGGCTTCCAACAGCAGCTCCTCGTGTTGTTTGTGATGTCGGCCTTCGTGCTCCTCGTTGCAGCGGCCAATTTGGCGAACCTCCTGCTGGCGCGCGCAGATCGCGGACAAGCCGCGATCCGTGTCGCCCTCGGCGCGTCATCCGGACGTCTCGTGCGCCAGGCGCTGATCGAAGGTGTCGTGTTGTCGCTTCTTGGCGCCGCCGCCGGCCTGCTCGTTGCGGCGCTCTCGACCAGGGCAATTGTCGCGCTGGCGTTTCCCACCATGACAATGGTGCCCATCGACCTGTCGCCGTCTCCGGTCATCCTGGCATTTGCCGTCGGGCTGGCCGTGCTCACCGGCGCGCTGTTTGCCGCCGCTCCGGCGGTCGCGGCCGCGCGTACCGCACCCATGGACGTGCTGCGCGGTGTGGGTCGAGGTGGTGGACATGTGTCGGCGGTGCCGCGACGGGCGCTCGTCGTGCTCCAGGTGGCACTGTCGTGTGTGTTGCTGAGCGGCGCGGGGCTGCTGATGCGCAGCCTGCAGCTGCTCGAAACGCAGCCGTTGGGGTTTGAACCCGACGGTCGGGTTGTCGCCCGCCTGGAGATCCCGGCGACTTATGCGGGAGACCTGCCGCGCCTCGATACCCTGTTCCGGACGCTCCGTGAGCGTCTCACTCAGGTGAGCGGCGTGCGCGACATGACGTTTGCGCTGTACACCCCGATGGAAGGCAACAACTGGTCCGGCCGCATCAGCATCGATGGTGTGGAGGAGACGGCAGATCAGCCGCTGGGATCGTCCTGGAACCGGGTGGCCCCAGGGTTCTTCGACGTACTCGGCACGCGCATCGTGCGGGGACGGGGGTTTGCGGACAACGACGGGCCATCGTCGCCGCGCGTGGCGATCGTGAACAGCACCTTTGCGCAACGCTACTTCCGCGACGCCGAGCCGCTGGGGCAGCGCGTCGGCATTGGCGCGAACCGGGCGCGAGACTACACGATCGTCGGCGTCTCTGAAGACGTCAAGTTCAGCAATCCGCAGTTGCCGACACGCCCCATGATTTTCCTGCCTGCGTTCCAGCTGGTCGATTACGACGCCGAGTCTGCGAGCACGCAGGCTCGGTCAACGCTCATGCGAATGCTTGTGCTTCGAACGAACGGGCCAACGGGCCGTCTGGAAGGAGACATTCGCAATACGTTGGCGGAGGTGGATCCGAATCTGACGCTGGTACGGGTGACGACCATGGAAGCGCAGGTCGCCGGCAACTACCGGATGAACCGGTTGCTGGCAATCCTGACGAGCGCGTACGGCGTCCTGGCACTGGGCCTGGCGACGTTGGGGCTCTATGCCGTCACCGCCTATTTTGTCGCCACGCGACGGCGGGAAATCGGCGTCCGGATGGCGCTGGGCGCCGAGCGCTCGCGCATCGTCCGGGACGTCGTCCTGGGAGCCGTCGCGCAGACTGCGGTGGGCCTGGCTGTTGGCATTCCGGCTGCGCTGTTGGCGTCTCGCGCCATCGCCAGCCAGTTGTACAGCGTGACCACCAGGGATCCGTTGGTGCTTGGTGGTGCTGTGGTGGTGCTGTTGGCGGCGGCGGTCCTGTCGGCGGCCGCCCCGGCCAGGCGCGCGGCGTCAGTTAATCCAACGACTGTGCTCAGAGGAGACTGAGCGGAGGCGCTCACGCGTCAGCGCGCGGCAACGTCACCGTTGCACGGGTGCCCCCTTGCGCGGAGCGTGCGATCGACACCGAGCCGCCGTACAGTCGCGCGAGATCGCTGGCGATGGCGAGGCCGAAGCCCGACCCGGGAGTGTTGAGGTCTGCCCGCACGCCACGCCGGAGTACTTCCTCCCGCTGGTCGTCCGGCACACCGGGGCCGTCATCGTCGACCGTGAGCACCACGTGCGTGTCTTGGGCTCTGGAATCGACAGACACCGACGATCGTGCCCACTTGCATGCGTTGTCGACGAGGTTCCCGACGATCTCTTCGACGTCCTGTTGCTGGGCGCGTACGACCAGGCCGGAAGCGCCGACGGCACGGATGTCGAGCCCGCGGTCAGCGTAGATGCGGGAGACGGTGCGGATGAGTCCATCACGAACCGTGTCCACATCACAGCGCGCCCCGGGTGTTGCCGCCGACGCCGCGGCGCGCGCATGCGCCAGATGCCAGTCCATCTGCCGGCGCATGCGATCGACCTGCTGCCGGATCGCCAGCGCGATCGCCGTCTGGCCTGCCGCCTCAGCCGTTCGAGCCTCTTCCGAGAGGACGGCCAGCGGCGTTCGGAGGCCATGTGCCAGATCGCCCGCCTTGAACTGCGCCCGCGCAATCGCTTCTTCGTGTTGCTGGAGCAACGTGTTGAGGTCCTCGACCAGTGGCTGGACCTCCGAAGGATAGGCGCCGGTGATTCGCGCGTGTTCTCCCCGATGGATGGCCGCGAGCCGCTGACGCAGCCGCGCCAGCGGGGACAGACCTTTGGATATCTGTGACAGGCCCATCAGCAGCAGCGCGATGGCCAGCACGCCCAGAATCCCGATATGCCCGAGGGTGCGATGGATGACGACCACCGAGTGGGGGTGCCGCGTGAGCAGGAACATCACGAGCAGGGACGTCAGCGTGAAGAGTCCCAGCGTCCAGAGAATGGCGCCGACCGCCACGCGGGAGCGCAACGAGGGTGGCCGGCTCATGGAGTGCCCATCCGGTAGCCCAGCCCACGCACCGTCTCGATCGCCGCGGCACCGATCTTCCTTCTGAGCCGCGCGATGAACACCTCGACAGTGTTCGAGTCACGGTCGAAGTCCTGCGCGTAGATGTGTTCGGTCAGTTCACTCTGCGAGACCACACGATCGCGGTGGTGCATGAGGTAGGCCAGCACGCGATATTCGTGGCTCGTCAGCTTGACAGGCGCGCTGTCGAGCGAGACCCGGGCGGTCCGCGGGTCGAGCGTGAGGCCTCCATGGCGCAGCTCCGTGGTCAGGAGTCCTGCGGCCCGGCGAATCAGCGCTCGCACCCGCGCGAGTACTTCCTCGGTTTCGAACGGCTTGGTGACGTAGTCGTCGGCGCCGGCGTCGATGCCCTGCACCTTCTCATGCCAACTCGTCCGTGCGGTCAGGACCAGCACCGGCGTTGCGATACCGGCCTGGCGCCACCGCTGCAACAGCGTCATGCCGTCCACGTGCGGCAGGCCCAGGTCGAGCAGCAGCACGTCGTAACTTGCCGTCTGTACGAGCAGGTCCGCCTGAGCGCCGTCTGCCGCATCATCCACCGCATAGCCGGCGCCTTCGAGCGCATGCCGCAGCTGCCGCGCGATGGCGGGTTCGTCCTCGACGACGAGCACACGCATATGCAGTGTTATAGCCCACCTCGACCTGAACACCGGCTGAACGTCCCGTTCATGGGCAGTTCAGGAGCAACCCGGTAGTGTCGCTCCATGAAAACCCGGTCCCTGGTGTGGTTCGTGTTGGCGTTGGCGGTCGTGGCGGTCGGGGCCTGGACGTGGTTGTCCGGACCTGACAACGCCGTTGTTGACTGGCTGCGCGCGCTGCACGGGCAACCATCCGGGCATTGATGAAGGAGCAACCATGACAGCACGAGTGATGATCCGTATCGGTGTTCTTGGATTGATGGTTGTGGCCGCTGCCCAGGCCGGTGTGGCCGTCCAGCACAAGGCGACCGCGGGAGTGGTGGGCAAGTGGGTCCTCAAGATGGCCGATGGACCGCATGGTCCGGTGGAGATGCCGCTCACGCTTGAGCAGGACGGCAGCACGGTGACGGCGGTCCTCGTGCCGCCTGGGCACGGTGGCGAGTTCCACTTGAGCGGAGAGTTCGTGAAGAACGAGCTGACACTCTCCATCGAAAAAACCGAGCAGAACATGGCCTTCCGCCTCAAGGCCACGCTGCAGCCCGACGGGACGCTGAAGGGTTATACGTCCAGTGAAATGGGCGACAACACGTGGATCGCCACGCGCGTCAAGTCGCTGAATTGACTGCATTGATGTCTCTCGCACTGCTGGACGTCTGGCGCCAGGTCCGCCAGGCTCCCCTTGTCGCCGTCGTGGTCGTCGCGTCGCTGGCGACCGGGATTGGTGTCAATGCCTCTGTCTTTTCGTGGGTGCAGGCACGGCTGCTGGCGCCCCTGCCGGGCGTTGAAGGATCGGCGAGTCTTCGCCTGGTGGAGCCGGTCAACGACAGCGGGCTCTTCGTTGGCATGTCGTGGCCGGACTACCGCGATCTTCGAGAGCGAGTGCCGGCCATGCCTGACCTCATTGCCGGCCGGATGATGCCGACCTATGTTGGTGACCCCGGCGGCGTCGAACGTGTCTTCGGCATGTATGTCTCCGACAACTACTTTTCTGCGATCGGCGTGACTCCTGCAGCCGGAAGGGGATTCGCCGCGACGGACGTCGCGGTCGAGGGCCGCGAACCCGTCGTCGTGATCTCGTGGCGGCTGGCGCAGTCCCGCTTCGGCGGTGCGATGTCGGCCGTTGGCCAACCGCTTCGCGTGAACAGCCAGCCCCTGACAGTGGTCGGCGTCATGGCGGATGAGTTCCAGGGCACGACCCTTGGGTTGCAGTTTGATGTGTACCTGCCGGCCACGCTTGCGCCGCTGCTGAGCGAGGGCTCGACTGAACTTCGCGCGCGTGGTGTACGCGGCTACATGGTGATGGGGCATCTTGCCGCCGGCGCCACGGAATCCGAGGCGGCGCGTCAGGTGAATGCGGCGATGGCGTGGCTCGCGCAGCAATATCCAGACACCAATACCGGAATTACCGCGCAGGTGCTGCCGTTCTGGCTGTCACCGCGTGGACCGCAACGCATGATGGCGACAGCGTTGGTGGTGTTGCAGCTGCTGATGCTCATCGTGTGGCTTGCGGTCTGCGGCAACGCCGCCAATCTGATCCTGGCTCGCGCATCACGGCGGGCACGCGAAGTGAGCGTACGGCTGGCGCTGGGCGCAACACCGTGGAGGATTCGACGCTTCATGCTCGCCGAAACAGTGACGCTGGGCTCGATTGCGGGCGTGATTGGCGCCGCGCTGGCCGTCTGGGGGACACGGGCGCTGGTGGTGCTGCCGATGACCGGCTTGCCGGTGCGCTTTCAGACGGAGCTGGACGGTTTGGGGCTGACGTTCGCCCTCGCGCTGGGCGTGATCTCCGGATTGATCGTGGGCGCCGTGCCGGCATGGCACCTGTCCAGGCTCCAGCCGCACGGAGTGCTGCACGCCGCGACGCGCAGCGCCGGCCGTGCCGGAATGCGCGATCTGCTCATGGGCGCTCAAGTGGTGCTGGCGTCGATCGTCCTCGTCTCGGCCGGCTTGTTTCTGCGCAGTTTTCTCGAGACAAAGACGATTGACCCGGGCTTTGAGCAGGACGGCGTGTTGCTGGCGGCGTTTGACGTCGGCGGGCGCCCGATCGCGCGTGAGGGAGGTCGGCTGCTTGCCCGGCGCCTCCTCGAACAATTGTCGAACAAGCCCGGCGTCGAGGCGGTGGCTTTGTCCACCTCAGTACCGCTCGATATTCATGGCCTGCCCGGACGTGTTTTCACCATTGATGGGCGCCGCCGCGCAGACGGGGAATTCGATCAGGCATTGTCGAATATCGTCACGCCCGGCTACTTCCACGCGATGGGCATCACGCGGCTGGCCGGCGCCGATTTCACTCCACTCGGCGATACGACGCAGCCACCCCAGGCCATTGTGAATGAGGCGTTCGTACGCCGGTACATCACGCCGGACGGGCCGCTCGATGCCGCGCTTGGTCGGACCCTCGATGCTCGCGGGCGGTCGCAGCCGATTGTGGGTGTGGTCGAGACGACCGTGGCCAACGCGTTTGGTGAACCACCGACGCCGGTGATCTACTTCTCCTATCGCGACGGCGCTCCCACGATGGGTGAGGTGCACGTGCGCACTCGTGTCGGTGCCGAGCTCTCGCGCGCGACCGACGTACGGGAGGTGATGAAGGCCATCGATCCCGAGGTGCCCGTATTCAACGTCCGCACGCTTCGACAACACGTCGAGACCAACCTGGTCTTTCGTCGCGTGCCCGCGCGGCTGTTCGTCGTGCTCGGGCCGCTGTTGTTGGTCCTGGTGGCGGCCGGTATTTACGCCGTCGTGTCGTACGTCACGACGCTGCGCACGTCCGAGATCGGGGTACGGCTCGCGCTTGGCGCGACGCCTCGACGCCTGGTCTGGGAGTCTGTCGCCACGGCCATGCGTGTGATCGTGGCCGGCGCGCTGCTCGGATGGGTCGTCATGTTCGTCGGAACCACGGCATTCTTCGCCGAGGCGACCGACGACCTCTGGTCCTTCGTCGGTGTGCCCGTCCTGCTGCTGATGGTGGCGACGCTGGCCTGCTGGCTGCCGTCGAGGCGATGTGCCGCGGTTGATCCGCTGATGTCCCTACGGCAGCAATGAAGTCAGCGGGACCACTTGTCCACCTCAGCGCGGAGCGTCGAGAAGCGGGCAAGACAGAATGCCGGGTCCGGCGCGGTGCGACCCAGCACCGCGTCCGCGACGACCTCCCCGATCACGGGCCCCATCTTGAACCCGTGGCCGGAGCCACCGCCCACCAGCCAGAGCTGACTGTTGTCCGGGTGCGTGTCGATGACGAAGTGCCCATCAGGCGTCGCCTCGTACTGGCACACTTCACCACCCAGCCACGGCGCGGCTGAGAGACCGGGGAATCGTCGCGCCAGGTACTGCCGTGTGACCTCGACCTCCCCGTCGTCGATCGCCCGATCATCAGACTGCAGGTCGAGCACCCGTCCAGGCGAATCATTGCCGATCTTGAAGCCGCTGCCGTCCTCTCCGGGGATCCCGTACATGACGTGTTCGCCGACCTCCAGCCAGATGGGCAATGCCGGGGACACCCACCGCGTATCGCCTGCCGGTGTTCCGAAGTAGTGGGACACCTGACGGGTTGGAACGATCCGATCGCCGAGCAGGCGCGGAAACAGGCTGCCAAGCCAGGGGCCTGCCGCGACGACGACCGCATCAGCTTCCAGACGTTCGCCACATGTGAGGCGCAGCGCCTCCGGGTCCTCACACAGCGCCAGTTCCGCCTGCCGCCGCCGGCCTCCCTCCGCCTCAAACCGAGTTGCCACGGCTTCACAGGCCCGGCGTGCCAACAGGAATCCTGCTGTTGGTTCATGCAGGACAACGTCGACGTCGTCGAAGCAGATTTGCGGCCATCGACCCTGAGCCTGCGTCCGCGTCAAGCGGTCGCAGGGCACCCCCTCGTCCGCCAGGGCCGCCTGCGACTCCCGCGCGAATGCCGGCTCGCCGGCGCTCATCCAGATGGCGCCGGCGGGGCGCAGGCAGTTGTGTCGCCAAAGGACGTCCTCGTCCTGCCAGCGACGCAGGGCGCGCGCGGCCATGTGTGTGTACAGGCGATGGGCGCCATAGGTGGCCCGGATGATCCGGGTCTGGCCGCCCGAAGAGCTGTGGGGATGACCCGGCGACCGGGCGTCCATGAGGGTGACGCGGGCGCCTCGTCGCAGAAGGCTCAAGGCCGTCCATCCACCAAAAGCGCCGGCGCCGATGACGATCACACGAGGAGACACCGGCACGCGTCGGTAGAATAGTCCGGATGGCCGCCCTGATTGAAGCAATCGATATCAAGCGCAAGATGTACTTCGAGTACGAAAATGCGCCCTACAACTGCCTTGAAGTCGAGGTCTCGAAGCCGACCGCCCGTGGCGGCCAGACACTCGTCCGCGTCAAGATGCGCAACCTGCTGACGCGCGCGGTGTTCGACCGCACGTTCAAGGCCGGCGAAAAATTCACCGAACCAGATCTGGTCAAGGTGCCTGCGACGTTCCTCTACTCGGACGCCGACGGCTATCACTTCATGGATCAGGAGAACTTCGAGACGTTGACGCTCACCGCCGAGACGCTGGGAGACGACCGTCTGCTGCTGGTCGACAACCTCGAAGTGCAGGTGCAGAAATACAACGGCAATCCGATCGCCGTGCAGTTCCCGCCGCATGTCGAATTGACCGTGACGTCAGTGGAAGGCGCCGTCCGGGGCGATACGTCCAGTGGCAGTGTCACCAAGGCGGCGGTGCTGGAAACCGGTCTCGAAGTGCGCGTGCCCCTCTTCATCAAGGAGGGCGAGAAGGTGAAAGTGCACACCGAGACGCTGGAGTTTGCCGGGCGCGCCTGACCCGGCAAACTCGTCCCGTCCCGTTTTTACTTCACGCTGAAGATCGCGTCGTCAATCGCGACGTTGTGTTCGACCGACGTCAGTTTGATCGTGATGTTCTGCACGTCGCTGGTATTCACGACGGAGAAGGGCACCTTGACGCCGTCAACCACGCGGTAGTCAGAGACCGTGCTGGTTTGATCGAAGTCGCCGGTTTCCGGAGAACTCAGCCTGGCGACCATCCGCGCTGCCAGCCACGTCTGCGGGTCGAGGTACATCTTCGAGGTCGATCCCGCTTTGGGCGTCAGCTGCAGCACCACGTACTTGACACCACCCACGGATTCTTCCGGCAGCAGCGTCACGGTCAGGCCATTGGCCTTGGCGTCGAGCAGCGGCGTCGGGAAGACGCTCGACTTCATGTTGTCAAGCTGCGTTCCGAGGATCTGCGAATCTCCCTGGATGTTGTTCAGCGTCCAGCCGGCGATGCCGTCGAAGCGCTGATCGATGGTCATCATCTCGCTCATGCCGAACGCCGACAGGTCGAGTTTGATGACGGCGCGAGACTTGTTCGGCGCCTTGGAATACGTCTCGATGGGGCCTGAGAGGTCTCCGTTGGGGGTGCCGACGGTGACGGTCCCAACGCCTTTCCGAGACGTGATCTTTGACAGGGCCTCCCGTCCGCCCAGGGCTGCGAGGTACTTCTCGACGACTTCGTCAGCCGTTTGCGTGCGGGCGCTGATGGGCAGGGACGGGGCGAGCAGGGCAGCAAGAACGAGGGCAAGGGTGAGTCGTTTCATGGCTATCATCTATACGAACACAAACGTGTCCGGTTCGACGCACTTTCCCGCATACCCTGCGGCGCGCACGGTGGCCCCTGTAATCGAGGCCCACTTCGCGCGCCATCTGTCGGCTGCCATCGGCGGTGGTCAGGCCGGGCTGTCGGTCGCGCCGACGGCACAGGACATTGAAAACGTCATCGACGCCGCATTCTGGGCAAGCCTGCGCCGCGAAGAGGGGCAGACGCCGACGATCTCGCTGGCGCTGCTGCCGCCGGCGTCGGCCGGCCAGTCCATGACCTTTGCGCGGCCACTGGCCCTGCGTCCTGCGAACCTCGCCAAGCTGGCGCCCGCGGTTGAGCGCCCGGGCATTCATCTGGGTGTCTGGCACGACGACGGGCGGCTGGCGGTCTGGGGGACGACGCGCGCGATTCCGCCGTATTGTTTCGTCCTTGAAGTCATTGGCTCCGGGCTGCTGGTGGTGAAACACCGCAGTGATCCGTTCGGCAAGTTCGTGAACATCGCCGTGCTCGAGGGTGATGAGGTCAAGATCATCGACGATGCGGCCAGCACGGTACCTGACTGTCCCGGGCTGGTGAAGTCGCTGCTCGGGCAGTGGCGCAACGAACGCGAAGCCGACTCGGTCAGCGTCGTCGTCCAGCTCGCTGCGTCGATGCGCGCGCATCACCGTGGGGGCGCCCTGCTGGTCGTCCCGGATGGGTCGACGCGATGGCGCGAGTCGATCGTCGAGCCCATCCTGTACGACGTGGAACCCGACTATCCGGAACTTGCGCACCTGCTGACACAGTCGGAATCGACCCGCCGCACGCTGGAATGGCGAGAGGAGCTTCGTCGGTCCGTTGATGCCGTGGCAGGCCTGACGGCCGTTGACGGCGCGACCGTGATGACGCGCACCGGGCATGTCCTGGCGTTTGGCGCGAAGATCGAGCGGCGGCGCTCGCATCCTCCCATCGATCGGGTGCTGGTGAGTGAACCCATCGAGGGCCGCACGCTGCAGTCTGTGCATCCGTCGCAGCTGGGCGGCACGCGGCACCTCTCCGCTGCCCAGTTTGCGCAGGATCAGCCTGATGCGCTCGCGCTGGTGGCGTCCCAGGACGGCCGCTTCACGGTGTTCACATGGTCGCCATGTGACCACGTGGTGCACGCGCACCGAATTGAAGCGCTCCTGCTCTGAGGGTCAGACCGTCGGGCCTGTGAGCGACACGCGGGACACGACCCCCTGCATGGACGCATCCTCCAGTGAGACGTACAGCTCCCGGTCATGGACGGCGACGGCGAACGCCATGCGCCGATCGAGCTTCGCCATGAGCGCCTCGATCAACGCGCGGTCGACGCGGTAGATCTCGAGTTCGGCGACGCGATGAATCCGCGACTGTGACCAGCCGCGCAGGGCCTGCGTCGGGTCGCGATGGGCGTAGACCACGACTCGATCCGCGGCCTTGCCCGCGCGATGCAGGCGTTCGGCGTCCGGAGTCCCGATCTCGATCCACGTCCGGATTTTGCCGGTCAGGTCGCGCACCGAGAGGGGCGGATCGTCGGGATCGGACAGTCCCCGCGAGAACGTGATGCCCTCCGCGTATTCGAGGCAGTACGCCAGGACGCGAGCGATCAGGAAGTCTTCTGACTCCGATGGATGCCGCGCCACGCGCAAGTCGAGGTGCTCGTAGATGTGCCGATCGGCGTCAGCCAGATCAATGTCGAACGTGTAAATCGTCGAGGTCAGGGCCACTACTGGAACTCCGGTGCAACACGTGCAACCTGCTCCGGCGATCCGATGACCGCGACGCGGTCACCCCCGACCAGAAGCGTCTGGGGATCCGGATTGGTCATCACCTGACCATCCCGCGCGATGGCAATCACTGAGACACCTGTGCGCGATCGAAGCGCGGATTCGGCAAGTGTCCTGCCCGACAGAGCGCTTGACGACGAGAGCGCCAACCACCGGATCTCGACGTGACGCGCCGCGCGGACCAGATCGTCAAGCAGCCGGGAGCGTGGGCTTCCCGGCGAGACCTGATCTCCCAATCCCTCACGCCGCACCTCTTCCGTGTATCGGTCGACGTCGGTGACATTGAGATCCAGGTCGAGCAGCGTCCGGCGCACCATTGCGATGCCGCCCTCCAGCTCGGGCCGGATGACGTCGGTCGCGCCGGCATCACGCAGGCGCCTGGCGCCGTCCCACGACGAGGCGCGCGCGAGAATGGGCAGCGACGGCGCCTGCTCACGCGCCATGGTCACGACCGTCAACGCGGACACATCGTCGGGCAACGTGACGACCAGCAGGCGGGCCTGCGGCAGCCTGGCATGCTGAAGAATCTCGGAATTGGCCGCATCGCCGTACAGCACCGGCGTACCAAGACTGCGGAGTTTCTCCAGCCGGCGCGGATCGTTCTCGACAACCAGTCGGGGCACGTCGAGACGGGTCAGTACTTCGTTGATGTGCCGTCCGACGCGTCCCGATCCGACGATGACCGCATGGTCGTGCAGCGTCTCATTCGTCGGTGGCGCCTGCGGCCCGTGCCGATCGAGGAATCGCCATAACGCCGGGCGCGACTTCAGGTACCGCTCGGCGGGGGCGACCAGCCGGAACATCAACGGGTTGACCGTGATTGACACGATCGCGCCGGCCAGGATGAGCGAGTACTGGTCGGCCGTCAGCAGGCCCAGCGCCAATCCCGCCTGACCGACGATGAAGGAGAACTCGCCAATCTGCCCGCGACCAGCGCCGAGGATCAGCGCCGTGCGGGCCGGATACGGCAGCACGAATCCCACCCCGGCCGAGATCACGCCCTTCACGATGACAATCAGCAACACGAGCAGGCCGACTTCCGTCCAATGCTGGAGCACGTAGACCGGATTGACGAGCATGCCGACCGACACAAAAAACAGGACGGCGAATGCCTCGCGAAACGGCAGCAGGTCGGCGCTGATTTGATGGCTGAAGGGGGATTCGCTCACGACCACCCCGGCCACAAACGCGCCCAACGCCAGGGAGACGCCAAACAGGGCCGATGAAGCCAGCGCCGTGCCAGCGGCGAGCGTCAAGGCGACCAGCACGAACAGTTCGCGCGATCGAGTGCGGACGACGCGTGCCAGCACGGCCGGAACGACACGTTGCCCGATGACGATCATGAGCACGACGAACAGCACGGCCTTGAGCACCGCCCACCACGGCACCCACCACGCCTGCCCGCCCGGACCGACAACCGTGGGCAGCAGCACGAGGATCGCCACCGTCGCGAGATCTTCAAAGACGAGCCATCCAACGGCCACCCGGCCATGTGTCGTCTCAAGCCAGCCGTTGTCCATCAGGCCACGCAGCACGACAATGGTCGAGGCGACCGAGACGGCGATGCCGAAGACCCAGGCGCCACCGTTGCTGAATCCCCAGGACAACGCGAGCCACCAGCCGAGCACCGAGACCAGCACCATCTGGACGAGTGCCCCGGGTACGGCGATGTCGCGCACTTCCCAGAGGTCGCGGAATGAAAAGTGCAAGCCGATACCAAACATCAGCAGGATGACGCCGAATTCGGCCAGCTGGGAGATGGCGTTGGTGTCACCGACCCAGAACGGCGACAGCGGGCTGATCGCAACACCGGCGAGCAGGTATCCCACGATCGTCGGCAGGCCGATACGACGGGCGAGCAGTCCGCCGGCCAGCGACAGCGCGAGGGCCACCGAGATGTTGACGATCAGCGGCAAGTGGTGCACGAGAGAAGAATAATGGGTATGGAGGTATCTGTGGTGCAACGGTGGCTGGCAGGTGTGCTGCTCTGCGGCGTGGCGATAGGGGTGACGGCGAGCGCGGCGACACCGCTGCAGAGCGATCTCGACGCCTTCATGGAGAAGGTCGTCGCCAGGCGCGACGACAACTGGAAGAAGTTCCAGCAGTACATCCTTGATGAACGTGAGCAGGTGGAGCTGCGCGGCCCCGGCAAGATCCCCCTGTGGGGAGAACGGCGCGAATACACGTGGTATCTGCGCGACGGCTTCTTCGTGCGAAGCCCGGTGAAGTTTAATGGCGTGTCGCTGAGCGAAGAGGAACGCCGCAAGTACGAAGAGCGCTTCCTCCAGGCGGAAGAACGCCGTGAACGCCGACGAGCCGAACGGGAAGGTGCGGCGTCCACTGCGGCCGACCGCGGCGCTGCCGTTGAAGGCGATGCCCCGACGGACGCCCAGGGCCTGATTCGACAGACACGCGAGCCGCAGTTCATCTCGTCCGCCTACTTCCTGAAGTTCAAGTTCGAAAAAGGGAAGTACGCGTTCGTCGGACGTGAAAGTGTCGACGGCCGAGACCTGCTGCGCATCGAGTATTACCCGGAGATGTTGTTCTCCAAGGAGCAGAACTCGAGACAGCACCGGCGTGACATGGGGGATCGGAACAAGGATGACAACTTCGACGCGCAGCTCGAGCGCCTCCTCAACAAGGTGTCACTGGTCACGTTGTGGGTGGAGCCGAACGAACACCAGATCGTGAAATATGAAATCGACAACGTGCATCTGGACTTTCTGCCCGGCGCCTGGCTGGCGCGGATGACGGATGCCAGGGCGTCGATGGAAATGCATCAACCATTTCCGGATGTCTGGCTGCCGAAAGGCATCGACATGTATTTCGCGATGATGCTCGCGGTGGGCGAATTCGACGCGCGGTTCCGCATCACGTACGACAACTACAAACTCGCATCGACCACCTCGAGAATCAAATGAGCCGCCTTGTCGTTATCTGCGCCGTGGTACTCGCCGGCGCCACGTACGCGTCCGCACAAACGCCGGAGACGATCGCCGAGATCCGCGTGCACGGGAATCACATTGCGACGACCGAGGAGGTGACGGCACTGACGGGCCTGACCATCGGCGCCCCGTTCACAGCCGACACGCTCAAGACGGCCGAGCAACGCCTGCGTGACGCAGGCCGGTTTGATGATGTCGAGGTGCTGAAGCGGTATGCCTCCATCAGCGATCCCTCCCGCATCGCCATCGTCATCATCGTGAATGAAGGACCGGTGAAGATTGAGTTCGAGCGCGTGGGGGAGGAGGAGGTCGCACGTGTCGAACGGCGGGGCGGATGGGGCGATCTGATGTGGCTGCCCATTCTCGATGGTGAGGACGGATACGGCCTGACGTACGGCGTGACCATCTCGAAGATGGATGTGCTGGGTGGGCGCAGCCGACTGTCGATGCCCTTGTCGTGGGGCGGGACGCGACGAGCCGGGCTGGAGCTCGAGACGAACTTCGAGGACTGGTGGCTGACGCGAGTGGAAGTGGGCGCGGCGGTGCAGCAGCGCAAGAACCCGGCGTTTGACCTGAAGGATCGACGCGAGCGTGGCTGGCTCAGGCTCGAACGCGCGCTGGGACCCGTGCGGCTTGGCGCCACCGGCGCCTGGGATCGCGTGACCTTTGACGGTTTCACCGACGACATCTTCACGACGACCGGCGACGTGACGTTTGACACACGACTGGATCCGGGGTATCCGCGTAATGCCGTCTACCTGTCCGCGGCAGTTGATCGCGTACAGTTCACCGCGGGCCACTCCTTGTATCGAACCAGGCTTGATGGTCGCGGTTACCTTGGACTCGTGGGCCAGACCGTGCTCGCCGTTCGAGCCACCCGCGAGGGCGCCAGTGGACCACAGCCGAGGTATCTCCAGCCGTTGCTCGGGGGCTGGTCAAATCTTCGGGGGTTTGAGGCCGGCGCCTTTCATGGAGACATTGTCACGACGGGATCGGCCGAACTGTTCGTACCGCTGACGTCGCCGCTCAACGTGGGCAAGGCTGGCGTGAGTGCGTTTGTCGACGCGGGGGTTGCCTACGACCACGGGCAGCGGTTCGACGATCAGACCAGACACGTGGGCTACGGCGGGAGCCTGTGGTTTACCGCGACCGGCTTCAAGCTGAGCCTCTCGGTCGCACACGGCCACGGCGGCAAGACGCGCGTCAACTTCGGCGGCGGCTTCACCTTCTGACAAATGAGCTCGGAGGCGAGTTCCCTTCAGGAAACTCGCCTCCGAGCTCAATCTGATCTGATCAGCGGATGGCGATGATGGCTTTACCGGTGCGGAAGTACAGCCGGCCCTCGGAGATTGCCGGGGTGGCCATCGAGTAGTCGCCCAGTGGATTCTTCGCGAGCAGCTCGAACGTCCGGCCGGCTTTCACGACATAGACGTCGCCATCTTCGCTGCTGAAGTACACCTTTCCGTCGGCCGCAACCAGCGACGATGTGAATCCGGTGGTGCCGTCACCAAGCCGTTCCTGATAGATACGTTCGCCCGTCGCGGCGTCGAACACCGAAAAGACGCCGTTGTTCTTGCTGACGTACAACAGGCCGTCGTACAGCACCGGCGACATCATGTAGGCGCCGTCACGCGCATGACTCCAGGCGATGTGCGCGTTTGAGGTCTCGCCCGCCGCCAGCGAAATGTCGCCGCGGGCCTCGTCGCGAATCGCAAACACCGGAGCGCCGGGTCCGTGCGCGCTCGTGAGATACACGAGGCCGTTGCCTACGACCGGTACGGGTACCGGGATGTCGCCGCCCACGCTTTTCAGCTTCCAGATTTCTGCGCCGGTCTCGAAGTCGTACGCGCCTATGTGCCGCCAGCCGTTCACGATCACCTGAGTCTGGTCGCCAACCTTGTGAATCGCCGGGGTGCTCCAGGTCGGCACGTCGGTGCGCGCGGTGCGCCAGAGTTCCTTGCCGGTCGCGAGATCAAACGCCGCCACGAACGAGTTCTTCTGCACGTCTGCCTGAAGAATGACGCGCCCCTGATGGATGATTGGGGAACTGGCAAAACCCCATTGGGCCGTCGGCGCCATGAAATAGCCGGAGTCGAGGACGCCGAACTCCTTGCGCCACTTCAGGGCGCCTTGCATGTCAAACGCAAACAGGCCCTCCGAGCCGAGCATCGCCACAATGTGAGTGCCGTCGGTGGCGAGCGTGGAGTTCGCGTGTGTGGCCTTGGTGTGGCGTTTGATGATCGGGACACCCTTGTGGATGACTCGGTCAAACATCGGCGAGCCGTCACGTTTGTCGAGGCAGATCAGCCGCCACGTGTGTTCGGTGCTGTCGGTGACCGAGGCGATGTCTCCGTACAGGCCCAGGCGCATGCTTTCATTGCCACCCGCGCTCCTGGCTGTGGTCACACATAACTGGTTGCCCCAGATGACCGGGCTTGAGTGGCCCAGGCCGTCCAGCGGCGTCGACCAGGCAACGCCGGTACCCTTGGGCACATCCCACGACGTCGGCGTCGACGGGCCTTCTGCAACCCCGGCGCCATTGACGCCTCTGAAGCCCGGCCAGTCGCGACCCTTCTGCGGACCAGTCCCCTGTCCAGACGGCACCGCGACCGCGACTGCCGCCACCACACACGCAAGCATCACCTGTCGCATCGATTTGTCCCCCCGCCTTCGCTTCGGCGCGGCAGGCCGCCACCCTCCGCTACCTGCTGCCAGCCGCCTACCGCACCCTCGATCCGAGCCATGCCGCGCGGAACGCTTTCTGCTGTTCAGTCAGCGGCGCACCCGCTTCCGCGGCGTCGATCACCGTCAAGGCAGGATTGGCCTGGAGGGTGACGGTGGTGGTCACCGTCTGGTTCCCTCGGCGCCGTACGGTCAATGAAGCGGATTCGCCCGGGCGTTTGCGGCTGAGCGCCGCAAACGTTTCGACGCTGGCGGGTTGACCGTCGATGCTCGTGATCACATCCCCGTACTCGAGACCCGCGTCGTAGGCCGGCGTGCCAAACGCGATCGGATTGATCGTGTTGCCTTGCGGCGGGTTCACCATCAACCCACCGTCTGCCGGCGCAACCTGCACGTTCCCGATCCATCCCGCTTCGGGATTGCGGGGGCGGACGACGTAGCCCGCGTTGAGCATGAGGCGCTCGTAGTTCGCCACGTCGCGGCCTTCGATGTACTTGTCGAAGAACTCATCGGCGAAGGCGCGGTTCTTCGTCAGTTCCGCCAGTCGATCGCGCAGGTCTTTCAAGGTGTACGGCTTCGCGACGAACCCGACCGTGGGCGAGGCCGGCTTGCCGTGTGTGGTCCACAGCAGACGCATGTAGTCGTCCAGCGACAGTGCGCCGTCCGACATCTCGCGCAGCGAGAGGTCAAGCGCAAGGGCCACAGCGGCGCCGTACGTGTAGTACGAAATGAACGACCGTCCGAAGTCCGTCTTGTCGATGGCCGCGGCGGCGTCGGTATACGGGGCGTGCTGGCTCATCTGGACCGGCGACCGCACTTCGCGTCCCGACCCGGTGACCACCGTGTTGATGGTCCCTGCGAAGGCGAGACCACCCTGCGGGTTGAAGCCCGCCCTCACCAGCGCGAGTACGCCGTAGTACTGCGTGAATCCTTCGGCCAGCCAGAGGCAGCACGAGATGTTCGCGTCCGTGAAGTCAAATGGCTCGAGATCGGCCGGGCGGATGCGTTCGACGTTCCAGGCGTGAAAGAACTCATGGGAGATCGTGCCGAGCGCCTGGCGACGTTGCTGCTCGTTGGCGATGGACAGCCGGCTGCTCGTAAACGTCGAGTTGCGGTGTTCCATCCCATCGCCGTCGCTATGCGGCGTGTAGTCGAGCAGAAATGTGTAGTTGCCGGTATCGAACGCCGGAAACTCGCCGAAGATTGCGCCGTGTTCGCGCACCACGCGCTGGACATCAGCGGTCAGGGCGTCGAGGTCGGCCTCAGATCCATCGTGATGAGCGGCGACGCGAATGTCGTACGACTTGCCGTCAGGATTGCTGACCGTGAACGTGCGCAGGCCGAAGTTCGAGACCTCGGTCGGGCTGTCCATGAAGTACTGAAGATTCGGCGCGGTGAACGTGAAGGGGTCATTTGTCGGAAACAGCTGTGTCCCCACCTTCCAGTTTGATCCTTCCGGTGGTGTGAATGTGATCCGCATCGGCCGGTTTTCGAGCCCGACCGCCCACATGAAGGAGGCCGGCATGTTCAACCGCGCGTGGGTATTGTCGACCGCGAGGTAGGTGCCGTCGCCGCGATCGCCGAAGATGCGATACCTGAGCTTCACGGTGCCGTCATGGCCCGCCACGTTCCACTGATACGGCGTCGGCCTGGTCGGCGTCAGCGCCACGCCCTTCCCGTTCACCGCCTCAAGCCAGAAGATGTTTTTCGCGAACTCGTGCACGGCATATCGGCCTGGTGACGACCGGCTCATCCGGGCCTGCAGCGGACGCGCGCCCAGTCCACTGAACGTCACCTCCACCTGCATCCAATGGTGATGAGGTTCGGGGAAAGAAACGCGATACACGATGGGCGACGCAGGTGGTGTGGGTGGCGCAGCGGAGCGCTGCTGTGCAGACGTCGTTACCGCCAGTGCCAGCATGCACGCCGCGATCGTCAATCGTCGATTCATCTCAGCTCCCATGTTGCGTGGCGGGGCTGAAGCCCCGCCCCACGTGCGCCTACTTGCCGATCCACTTGCCTACTTGCCTATCCACTTCACCAGTTCCGGCAGCGTCGGCGCCTTGCCCTGCATGAGGATGCCGACGCGGAAAATCCGGCTGCCTGCCCATACGCAGAACACCGTTGTCGCGATCAGGCCGGCCACGCCAAGCAGGACATGCCAGATTGGCGGACCGGGAGGCATCGCCATGCGCAGCAGCATCGCAAATGGCGTGGTTGTCGGGAAAAACGACAGGATGGTGGCCACGTTCGACTCAGGGTTCTGAATGACGATGAAGGAGCCGAGGTAGGCGAGCATGATCAGGATCATCGCCGGCTGCATCATGCTCTGTGCGTCCTTCAAGTCGGAACAGGCCGACCCGAGCGCCAGGAATACCGAGCCGTACAGCAGCGCCGCACACACCATGAACACCACGAACCACGCAATGATGCCCAGATCGAGCAGATCCCACCGTTGCGTCGTGAATACCACGTAGAAGCCGCCCGTGAGGTAGACCGTCGTCAGCAGCAGCGAGACCGAGACGACGCCGAGGAGTTTGCCGGCCATCAACTGGAACGGCGTCACGGAGCCGAGCAACACCTCGCTGATCTTGCTCATCTTTTCTTCGATGATCGCGTTGAGCAGGTGTGTGCCGGACGTCATGACGGACATGAACATCAGCACGAGAAAAAATGTCGGCATGGCCACGCGTGCGAGTGCGTCCACTTCCTGTGCGTCGGTGACGGCGCCGTCGGTGCCGCGCTCCACCAGGCCAAACGTCGAGAGCGGTGTCCGCACGTTGAGGCGTTCGATCAGGGCCTGGTCGATGCCGGCCGCATCGTAGCGGCGCTTGGTGATTTCCTCATTGAGCGTGGTTCGCAGCCAGTCGGGCAACGGCTGATAGGACGTGTTTTCCGCGTAATACCGAACCGTGGGCACATCGTCGGCCGTGGCCGTCAGCGCCTCCGCCGGGATCTCGACAAAGGCGAAGAGGTCCTTTGATCGCACGCGTTCGGACAGTTCGATCTTCAGGTCGTCACTGGACTTGCCGGCGGGATCGAGACGCTCGGGCACAAACTCCGGCCCGCTGCGGACGCCGTCCTTCATGGTCCCCGCGTTGTGTTCCTGGGCCGCCTCCGCGATGGCGTCGTACAACACGCCGGTGTGATCCACGACCACGAAGGGACGCCGCTCGTTGTCGATTTGTCCCTCGACGTAACTCATGAAGAAGAAGAAGGCGCCCATCAGCACGGGCATCAGAACGATGCCGATGATGAAAGCCTTCGTCTTGACCAGTGTCGTGAATTCGGACTTGGCGATGGTAAGGACGCGACTCATGACTACGCTCCGATCAGCGCGCGTTCATCGTCGCGCAGTTCTTCAGCAGTGGGACGGGCGATGCGGACGAAGATGTCGTGCAGGGACGGCCGGCGGATCTCAAAACGCTGCACCGTCGTCTTCTGCACGAGCGCCTGCAGGAAGGCCTGTGGATCGCCGTTGAGTTTCACGTCCTGATAGTTGCCGTGGTCGTTGACGGCGTCGACCGACGGCATGCCTGCCAGGATGGACGCGCCGCCCCCGGTGCGGATGCGGGCCGTGTCGTAGCCGTATTCGTTCTGGATGTCGTCGAGTGTGCCGTCGAGCACCTTGTTGCCGCGGAAGATCATGAAGATGCGTTCACACATCAGTTCGGCGGCCTGCATGTCGTGGGTCGAAAACACGATCGTCGTGCCGCGGCGGCGCATTTCGAGTACTGCGTCCTTGAGCGCTTCTGCGTTGACCGGGTCGAGGCCCGAGAAGGGTTCGTCGAGAATCAGCAGTCTGGGCTTCGACACGACCGCGGCGATGAACTGCACCTTCTGGGCCATGCCCTTGGAGAGTTGTTCGACCTTCTTGTCGGCCCAGTCGGAGAGTTCGAGGCGCCCGAGCCAATCCTTGATGCCCGATTCGATTTCAGACGCCGGTTTGCCCTTCAGTTGCCCGTAGTACTGCAGGACGCGCTTGACCGTCATCTTCTTGTAGAGGCCGCGTTCCTCCGGCAGGTATCCCACATCGTCGCGGACGTCGGCCGCGCGCTGCTTGCCCAGCACCTCGATCTGTCCGGAATCCGGCACGATGATGTTCATGATCATGCGGATGGTTGTGGTCTTGCCGGAGCCATTCGGGCCGATGAAGCCGTAGATGGACCCCTCTGGGACGGCGATGGAGACGTTATTGACGGCTTGGTGCTCGCCGAAGCGTTTGGAGACGCCGTTGACGGCGATGGCGGGGGTAGACATCGGTGGGCTCCCGTGAAATCGGACCTCTTTGGTTGGGATTGACAGGTTTGTGAAACCTTTCACATCATATGCGGGCTGTCCCGGGTACGCCGCCCGTCCGGGGCACTCGATCGCCGGAATTCGTCCCGCGCGCGTCCATTCTGGCCCAGATTCTGGGCAATGCGCAGCGTGTGTGCAATTGGGGATCGATAAGAGTAGGCTAGGGGCGCCAAGCCCGCTATGAGCCAGCTATTCCCGAAGTCTGCCAACGCTGCCGCGCGGTCCACCTTGTTCGGCGTGCTGACCCTGGTCCTGTTTCTGGGCTGGGTTGTGTTCACGCTGATGCGATCGTCCTGGGTGACCCGTCAAAACGAGTTCGTCGAGCAGCCGATTCAGTTCAGCCATGCGCACCACGTGGGGGGCATGGGATTGGATTGTCGGTATTGCCATACGTCAGTGGAGAAGTCGGCGTTCGCCGGCATTCCTCCGACCAAGACGTGTATGAACTGCCATTCGCAGATCTGGTCGAATGCGCCCATTCTGGAGCCGGTGCGGGCGAGCTTCCGCAATGACACTCCTTTGACTTGGATTCGGGTGAATGACCTGCCCGATTTCGTCTATTTCAACCACCAGATCCACGTGAAGCAGGGCGTTGGGTGTGCCACCTGTCACGGCCCGGTCGACAAGATGCCGCTGACCTATCAGGCCACGTCGCTCCAGATGGAATGGTGTCTGGACTGCCATCGTGCGCCGGAGAAGTACCTGCGGCCGCGCACCGAAGTTTTCAACATGGCGTATGAGGCTCCGGCCAACCAGCTGGAAGTGGGCCTCGCGCTGAAGAAGGAATACAAGGTCGCCGGCCCCGAGCATCTCACCAGCTGCTCGGTCTGCCACCGCTGAGTCACTTGCCCATGACCTTCGCAGATATCCGTTCCCGCCTCGCGAGTCCGACCACGCCCGACGGGCCCGCCTATTGGCGCAGCCTGGACGAATTGGCCAACACGCCGGAGTTTCAGGACTTCGTCTCCCGCGAATTTCCATCGCAGGCGTCCGAGTTCAACGACCCCGCCGGCCGACGACAGTTCCTGAAGTTGATGGGGGCCTCGCTGGCCCTGGCCGGCGTCAGCGCGTGTACGCGTCAGCCGGACGAGAAGCTGGTGCCGTATGTGCGCCAGCCGGAAGAAGTCATTCCCGGCCGCCCGCTGTTTTTTGCGACGGCGATGGACCAGGGCGGCTTCGCGATGCCGCTGCTGGCCGAAAATCACCTCGGCCGGCCGACAAAACTGGAAGGCAATCCGGAGCATCCTGCGTCCCGAGGCGGCACTGACATCTTCGGTCAGGCCGCTGTGTTGGGGCTGTACGATCCCGATCGCTCCAGGACAATCCGTTATCGCGGCGACACGCGGACGTGGAATGCGTTTGTCGCGGCGCTGCAGGCGGTGATGAATACGCAGCAGGCGCTGATGGGCGCCGGTGTGCGCATTCTCACCGAGCCCATTTCGTCGCCGTCGGTTGTGGATCAGATTCAGCAGCTGATGGGCGGATTGCCTGAGGCTCGCTGGCACCAGTGGGATGCCGTGTACGGCACGGTGCAGGGCGGAGCGCCTTCGGCTACACCGCTCTACGACTTCACGAAGGCGGACATCGTGGTGTCGCTGGATGCCGACTTCATGGGCTTTGGCCCATCGTCGGTGCGCTACACCCGCGACTTCTCCTCACGCCGCAAGATCGGCACGCCTGCCGACCAGCAGAACCGCCTGTATGTGATCGAGCCGGTGCCGACCGTCACCGGCGCCAAAGCCGACCATCGCGTGGCCATGAAGGCCTCGCAGGTGTACGCGGCGGCCGCATCACTGGCCGGCGCATTGGGTGTGGCCGCGCCTGGCGCCTCCGCGCCCGACGGGCTGTGGCAGAAGGTGCTGCCGGTGCTTGCGCAGGATCTCCAGGCGCACCGCGGCCGCTCCATCGTTGTGGCCGGCGCGCAGCAACCCGCTGCTGTGCACGCGCTCGCCCGCGCGATGAACGAAGCGCTGGGCAACGTGGGTTCGACGGTCAGTTATGTCGCGCCGATCGCGGCCACGCCGGCTGATGGCGTCGAGTCGCTCCAGACGCTGGTCGCCGACATGCAGGCGGGCAAGGTTGACGTCCTGGTCATCCTCGGCGCCAATCCGGTCTTCACGGCTCCGGCCGACATCGACTTTGCGGGCGCTCTGGCCAAGGTGGGCCTGCGCGTCCACATGGGCCTCTACTACGACGAAACGGCCGAGCTGTGCGACTGGCATATTCCCGAGACGCACTTCCTCGAATCGTGGGGTGACCTGCGCTCGTTTGACGGCACGGTCACGTTGCAGCAGCCGCTCATTGCTCCGCTCTACGACGGCCGCCAGCCGATCGAAATCCTGTCGACGATGAATGGCGCGCCGGGCATGTCGCCGGCCGAGCTCGTCAAGGAGTATTGGAGCAACCAGTTCGCGGCGGGTGGATACACCGATGCCTCCGGCGCGGCATTCTCCGGCATGGATGCCTTCTGGCGCTCGGCGCTGCATGAAGGTTTTGTGCCCGGGACGTCGATGCTGGGGACCAACTGGGAAGCGCCGGCCAATGATGCCGTGGATGCGCCCGCGATGGCCTCGGGTGACGGGCTCGAGATCGTTTTCCGTCCCGATCCGCACGTGCTTGACGGGCGGTACGCCAACAACGGCTGGCTGCAGGAGCTGCCCAAGCCGCTCTCGAAGCTGACGTGGGACAACGCGGCCTACGTGAGCTACCAGACGGCGCACGATCTGCAGGTCAAGAACGAAGACGTCATCGAGATTGCCTACAACGGTCGCACCACGAAGATGCCGGTGTGGGTGATGCCCGGCACCGCTGATGGCGTGGTGGTCGTGCACTTCGGGTACGGCCGCAAGAAGGCGGGCCGCGTGGGGTCGAACATCGGCCACAACCCGTATGTGATCCGCACCTCGCAGCAGCCGTGGTTTGGCGCCGGGGCGCAGGTGACGCGCACGGGTGAATCCTACGTGCTGGCCTCGACGCAGACGCACTTCGCGATGGAAGGCCGCAGTCCGATTCGTGTGACCGACGCGGCGACCTACCAGGCGGAGCCGGACGTCATCAAGCACATGGCGCACTTCGAGGTGCCCGAAACGCTCTCGCTCTACCCGGCCTTTGAATACAAGGGCAACAAGTGGGGCATGGCGATCGATCTCAACGCCTGCAACGGCTGTGGTGTCTGTGTGGCGGCGTGTGTGGCCGAGAACAACATCCCGGTCGTTGGCAAGGAGCAGGTCAAGCGCAGCCGCGAGATGCACTGGATTCGTGTGGACACGTACTTCGAAGGTGATCCTGCGACACCGTCGGGGACCTACCACCAGCCGATGCCGTGCCAGCAGTGCGAAAACGCGCCGTGTGAAGTGGTCTGCCCGGTGGCCGCCACGGTGCACAGCGATGAAGGCCTGAACGACATGGTCTACAACCGCTGCGTCGGCACGCGGTACTGCTCGAACAACTGCCCGTACAAGGTGCGCCGCTTCAACTTCATGCTCTACGCCGACTTCTCGACGCCGGAGCTGAAGGCGCAGCGCAACCCCGACGTGACGATTCGCAGCCGCGGCGTCATGGAGAAGTGCACGTACTGCGTGCAGCGTATCAACCACGCGCGCATCGACGCGAAGACGGCCGATCGGCCGATTGCCGACGGCGAGGTGGTGACGGCGTGTCAGCAGGCGTGCCCGGCGGAGGCCATCGTGTTCGGCGATCTCAACAATCCCGAAAGCAAGGTGGCGCAGCTGGTGCAGCAGCAGCGTAACTACGGTGTGCTCGAGGATCTCGGCACGCGCCCGCGGACGACGTACCTCGCGGTGGTGCGCAATCCGAATCCGGCGCTGCCGATCGAGTTGCCAAAGACTTCCGGTCACTGAGGCCGGGTAAACGGAGATGTCGGTGGACGCGACCCCCAATACACAACACCCGCTCGGCGGACCGCCCGTGCTGGCGCCCGGTCACAGCTACCTGAGCATGACCGACAAGCTGATGGCGATCGTGTTCTCGAAGAACACGCCCACGGCCTGGTTCATCTTCATGGCGGTCGGGTTCACGCTCCTGTCGATGCTCGGCGTGGCGCTCAGCTATCTGGTGCTCAAGGGCATCGGCATCTGGGGCAACAACGTTCCCGTCGCCTGGGCCTTCGACATCATCAACTTCGTGTGGTGGATCGGCATCGGCCACGCCGGCACGCTGATTTCGGCCGTATTGCTGCTGTTCAAGCAGGACTGGCGCACCTCGATCAACCGCTTCGCGGAAGCGATGACGTTGTTTGCCGTGGCGTGTGCGGCAATCTTCCCAATCTTCCACACCGGCCGTCCGTGGCTGGCGGCGTACTGGCTGTTCCCGTACCCGAACGTCATGGGCCTCTGGCCCAACTTCAAGAGTCCGCTGATCTGGGACGTGTTCGCGGTCTCGACCTACGCGACGGTCTCGGCGATGTTCTGGTACGTCGGCCTGATTCCCGACCTTGCGACGTTCCGCGACAAGGCCACGAAGTTGTGGCAGCGCCGGATCTACGGAATCCTCGCGCTCGGCTGGCGCGGATCCGCGCGTCATTGGTTCCGGTATGAGACGGCGTATCTGATTCTCGCCGGTCTGTCGACGCCGCTGGTCCTCTCCGTTCACACCGTCGTCAGCTTCGACTTCGCGGTCTCGAACCTGCCGGGCTGGCACGCGACGATCTTCCCGCCGTATTTCGTCGCCGGCGCGATCTACGCCGGCTTCGCCATGGTGCTCACGCTCGCGATTCCGCTGCGTGCGATGTACAAGCTGCACGACTTCATCACCGACCGCCACCTGGAGAACATGGCCAAGGTGACGCTGGTGACGGGCCTGGTCGTGTGTTACGGCTACGCGTGCGAGTTGTTCTTCGGCTGGTACAGCGGCAACCAGTACGAACGCTTCATGCTGCAGAACCGCGTGTTGACCGGCCCGTATGCGTGGTCGTACTGGATGTTGCTGCTCTGCAACTTCCTCGTGCCGCAGTTGCTGTGGATCAAGAAGTACCGCACGAACATCGCGGTGCTCTTCACGGTGGCGATGTTCGTCAACGTCGGCATGTGGCTCGAGCGCTTCGTCATCATCGTGACGAGCCTCCACCGCGACTTCCTCCCCTCGTCGTGGGACATGTATTACCCCACGCGGTGGGACTTCATGACGTTCTTCGGCACCATCGGCCTGTTCCTCACGCTGATGTTCCTGTTCGTCCGGGTGCTGCCGATGATTTCGATCTTCGAAATGCGCACATTGCTGCCTGAAGCGCATCCGAAGAACAAGACGACCGAAGGAGGGGCGCACTGATGGCCCACCACGCAACAGAAGCCACGCCCTACTGGGGCGTGATGGCGGAATTTGAGTCCGCCCAGGCCCTGCTCGACGCGGCCCACAAGGTGCGCGAAGCGGGTTACACCAGGACCGACGCCTACTCGCCGATGCCGATTCACGGCATGGCCGAGGCGCTGGGCATGAACGAGCACAAGGTACCGAAGTTCGTGCTCGCCGGCGGCATCACCGGCCTGGTCGCCGGGTACGGCCTCGAATACTGGACGTCGGTCATCGCGTATCCGCTCAACATCGGTGGCCGGCCGTTCAACTCCTGGGTCGCGTTCATTCCGCCGGCGTTCGAGACGACAATCCTGTTCTCGGCGTTTGCCGCGGTGCTGTCGATGATCGTGCTCAACGGTCTGCCGCGCCCGTACCACCCGGTCTTCAACGCGCCTCGCTTCCAGTCGGGAGCCAGCTCCGATCGCTTCTTTCTGGCGATCGAAGCGGCTGACCCGCGGTACCGCGAAGACGAGACGCAGGCGTTTCTCGCGGGGCTGCACGCCCGGGAAGTGGTGAAACTTGATCACTAATCGCACGTTCAGGACGTTTGCCGGCCTGGCGCTCACGGCCGTCCTGGCGGCCGGGTGCCGTCAGGACATGCACGACGCGCCTCGGTACGACCCGCTCGAGGCGTCCGACTTTTTCGCCAACGGCTCAGCGGCGCGTCCGCTCATGGGCGGCACGGTCGCGCGCGGCCAGCTCAACGACGACGCGTACCTGCATACCGGGAAGGATGCAGCGGGTCTGCCGGTCACGGCGTTTCCGTTCGCCATCACCCGCGCCGATCTCGACCGCGGCCAGGAACGCTTCAACGTCTACTGTGCGCCCTGTCACAGCCAGACCGGTGACGGAGACGGCATGGTCGTCCAGCGCGGGTACCGTCAGCCGCCGTCGTTGCATATCGATCGGCTGCGCATGGCCCCGGTCGGCTACTTCTACGACGTGATCAGCAACGGCTTCGGCGTGATGCCGGACTACCGCGCGCAGGTCCCCGTTGAGGACCGCTGGCGCATCGTTGCGTACGTGCGCGCGCTGCAGATGAGCCGGCAGGCGACCGAAGGCGACGTGCCCGCCAATGTGCTCGAGCAGTTGCGCGGGGGCGCGACGTCCGTGCCCGCGGCCGGAACCGCGCCGGCGACCGGGGAGATTCACCGATGAGCGACTTCAACGCCACAGCGCTGCTCAAGGAGCGGCCCGAGGCTGATCTGAGCCGGCTGTCGAGCCGGAGCATGATGTTCGGCGCCGTTGGCCTGCTGGCCACTGCGGCCGGCTTCTTCATGGTCGACCGGGTGCAGTTCTTCCAGTCGTACCTGATCGCCTACATGTTCTGGATTGGGCTCACGCTCGGTTCGCTCGGCCTGCTGATGATTCAGTACCTGAGCGGCGGCGCCTGGGGTCTGGTGGGCCGCCGGGTGTTTGAGGCCGGCACGCGCACGCTGCCGCTGATGCTGCTGCTGTTCATCCCGCTGGCCATCAACCTGCCGACGCTCTACAAGTGGGCGCGGCCCGAGGCGGCCGACGACCCGATCATCCACTCGAAGGCCGCCTATCTCAACCCGGAGTTCTTCCTCATCCGCGTGGGCATCTACTTCGTGATCTGGTTCGGCCTGATCGCGCTGCTCAACAAGTGGTCGAAGGAACAGGACGAAACGGCGCCGCAACCCCCTGGTCCCGCCGATCGCCGCTTCCGTCTGCTTTCCGGACCCGGCATGGTGATCCACATCATCGCGGTCACGTTCATGAGCGTGGACTGGGTGATGTCGCTCGACCCGCACTTCTACTCGACGATCTTCGGCGTGTTGACGCTGGGCGGTCAGGGTGTGTCGACGCTGGCATTCACCATTCTTGTGCTGCAGGGCTTGTCCAACTCGCGGCCGGTGTCGGAAGTGGCTGACGCCGAGCGGTTCCACGATTTCGGAAAGTTGCTGCTGGGCTTCGTGATGTTGTGGGCGTACTTCAACGTCTCGCAGCTGCTGATCATCTGGTCGGCGAACCTGCCGGAAGAAATTCCCTGGTACATCGAACGCCTGCAGGGCCACTGGGCGCCGTGGGCGGTTGTCGTGCTGGTCGGACACTTCGTGCTGCCGTTCATGTTGCTGCTTTCGCGCGACCTCAAGCGGCATGGCCGGGTGCTCTCGCGTGTGGCCCTGCTCGTGCTCGTGATGCGCATCGTGGACCTGGTGTGGACGATCGGTCCCATCTTCCGGCACGAGTACACGTTCCACTGGCTCGACTTCGCCACGGTGCTGGCGTTTGCCGGGCCCTGGCTGTTCCTCTTCTATCGCAACCTCGGCAGTCGCGCGCTGGTTCCAGCACACGACCCGTACTTCAAGGACGCAGTGGCCAATGGCGGACACTAACCACCACATCCCCACGGAAGGCGACGGCATCTCCTACTCGGCCCTCGGCTGGTCGATGGTGGTGCTCGCCGTCGTGACACTGGCGTGTTACGGCATCGTGTGGGGCTTCTATCACTTCTTCGAGTCGCGATCCGCGGCGGCGGACACGCCTCGCAACGCCCTCGCCGGCCCTGCGGTGACCCCCAGCATTGACGGTGGGCGCATCGTTTCAGGAAATCAGTCATCGACCCCGTTGCTCGTCAATGAACCGCAGAACCTGAAGGGGCAGCGCACAAAAGAGCACGACCTGCTGACCTCGTACGGCTGGGTCGACCGGAATGCCGGGACCATGCGTGTGCCCATCGACGTCGCCAAGGACCTCGTCCTCAAGCACGGCCTGGAAGCGCGCGGAGGGGGCCAGTAGTGCATCGGTTGCTGCGATACGCCGCGGTGCTGACGACTCTGTGGGTCGCCACGGCCGGCGTGTCGGTGTCCGCGCAGCGGGCAATGTTCGGGTCAGCGCCCCCGGGGCAGCCGTCGATGGCACCGCTGCCGATCCTCAAGGACGTGCGCATCGACCAGAAGCTGGACGAGTCCGTGCCGCTTGACCTGCCGTTCACCGACGAGCAGGGGCGTGACGTGACGTTGTCGCAGTACTTCGGCCAGCGCCCCGTGGTGCTGGTGCTCTCGTATTACGAGTGCCCGATGTTGTGCACGCAGGTGCTCAACGGGGTGTTCTCCTCGATGGAGCCGCTGCGAATTGATGCCGGCCGCGACTTCGAAGTGGTCGTCGTCAGCTTTGATCCGGGCGAGACACCGGCGATGGCGCGCGCCAAGAAGGCCGGGTACGTGAAGCACTACGAGCGCCCGACCGCCGAGGCCGGAATCCACTTCCTGACGGGTCGGCAGTCCTCCATTGACGCGCTCGCCGACGCGGTTGGCTTCCGCTACGTCTACGACGAGGCGATTGACCAGTACGCGCATCCCGCGGCGATCACCGTGCTGACGCCACAAGGCAAGGTGTCGAAGTACCTCTACGGCGTCGAGTTTGCGCCGATGGACTTCCGGTTCGCGGTTGTCTCGGCTGGTGAGGGCCAGATTGGCACGTTGGTCGATCAGGCGTTGTTGTACTGCTTCCACTATGACCCGGCCACCGGCAAGTACTCCGTGGCCATCATGACGTTTGTTCGCATTGGCGCCGTGCTCACGATGCTTGGGCTGGGCGCGTTCCTGTTCATTCACCTGCGGCGCGAACGCCGTCAGCGTTCCGCGGTCGTGCCGACCGCAACGGGTACTCGCTAGAATGTCGAGCCATTTCCCCCTGTTCCCCGAAGCAGCCTCGTCGATCGCGTCCGACGTCGACCTGCTGTATTTCTTCATCCTGGCGGTCTCCTCGTTCTTCGCCATTCTGGTGTCGGCCGCGGTGCTTTACTTCGCGGTCAAGTACCGCCGCCGGCACGCGGACGAAGTGGGCGCCGACATTCACGGTTCGATTGCCCTCGAACTGCTGTGGACGGCCATTCCCTTCGTCCTCTCGATGGTGATGTTCGTGTGGGGCGCGGACGTGTACTTCCGCATCGCCAAGCCGCCCGCCGACTCGATGGAGCTGTTCGTTGTCGGCAAGCAGTGGATGTGGAAAGTCCAGCATCCGGAGGGCATGCGCGAGATCAACGAGATGCACGTGCCGATCAACCGGAACGTCCGCATCACGCTGGGCTCGGAAGACGTCCTGCACGACTACTACATCCCCGCGTTCCGCGTGAAGATGGACGCGGTGCCCGGCAAGCTCACCACCATGTGGTTCCGCGCCACCAAGCCCGGCACGTACCAGATCTTCTGCGCCGAGTACTGCGGCACGCAGCACTCGGGCATGATCGGCCACGTCATCGCGATGGAAGAGCATGACTACGAGGCGTGGCTGGCCGGCGGCCGGTCGACCGGTTCGGCTGCCGAAAACGGCGCGAAGCTCTTCACTGATCTGGCCTGCATCACCTGCCACAAGAACGACACCACCGGGCGCGGCCCCGTGCTTGGCGGTCTGTTTGGCAGCACCGTGGAGTTGCAGGACGGCCGCCGCGTGGTGGCCGACGAGAACTATCTCCGCGAATCGATCGTGAATCCCCAGGCGAAGGTCGTGCGCGGCTATCAGCCGATCATGCCGACGTTCCAGGGAACGGTGAGCGAAGAGAACCTCCTCCAGCTCATCGCCTACATCAAGACATTGCAGGCGTCCGAACCGGCCCAGGCGGCCACCGGGTCGGGTGGGCAGTAAGGCGCCAGGGACCGTTATGACTCACGGCACTGTGAACAACACACCAGCCAGCTATCTCGACGCCCCGCACGGCATCGCGTCGTGGCTCCTGACCAAGGACCACAAACGCATTGCCCTGCTGTACCTGATCTCGATCACGATCTTCTTCGCGATCGGTGGCGTCTTTGCCGCGCTCATCCGCACGGAATTGCTGACGCCGCAGGGGGACCTGCTGTCGGCCGACCTCTACAACAAGGTCTTCACGCTGCACGGCGTCGTGATGATCTTCTTCTTCCTGATTCCGTCGATTCCGGCGACGCTGGGCAACTTCCTCATCCCGATTCAAATCGGCGCGAAGGACCTCGCCTTCCCGCGGATCAACCTGCTGAGCTGGTACATCTACATCATCGGCGCGACCGTGACGCTGCTGGCCGTGTTCCTGGGCGGCGTTGACACCGGCTGGACGTTCTACACGCCCTACAGCTCGATGGCGTCGAACACCAACGTCGTGATTGCGGCGCTGGGTGTCTTCATCACCGGCTTCTCGTCCATCCTCACGGGCTTCAACTTCATCGTCACGATCCACCGCATGCGCGCGCCGGGCATGACCTGGTTCCGGATGCCGCTGTTCCTGTGGGCGCACTACGCCACCAGCATCGTGATGATCCTGGGCACGCCGGTCGTGGCCATCACGATTCTGCTTGTGGCGGCCGAACGCGCGTTTGGCTTCGGCATCTTCGACCCGCGCGTGGGCGGCGACCCGGTGCTCTTCCAGCACCTGTTCTGGTTCTACTCGCACCCGGCCGTCTACATCATGATCCTGCCCGGCATGGGCGTCATCTCCGAGCTCGTGGCGGCCGTCTCGCGCAAGCAGATCTTCGGCTACACGTTCGTGGCCTTCTCCAGTCTCGCGATCGCGATCATCGGGTTCCTCGTGTGGGGCCACCACATGTTCGTGAGCAGCCAGTCCATCTACGCGGGCCTGGTGTTCTCCATCATCACGATGATCGTGGCCGTCCCGTCCGCCGTAAAAACGTTCAACTGGGCGGCGACGATGTACAAGGGTTCGATTACGTGGGAGTCACCCACGTTCTGGGTCCTTGGTTTCATGGGCTTGTTCCTGATCGGCGGCCTGACCGGCTTGTTCCTCGGCACGATCGGCCTTGACGTGCACCTGCACGACACGTACTTCGTCGTGGCGCACTTCCACTACATCATGGTCGGCGGCGCCATCATGGCGTTCCTCGGCGGCATTCACTTCTACTGGCCGAAGATGACCGGCCGCACGTATCCCGAGACGCTGGGCAAGATTTCGGCGCTGCTGGTGTTTGTCGGCTTCAACCTGACCTTTCTGCCGCAGTTCGTGCTGGGCTACCTCGGCATGCCGCGTCGCTACTACGCGTATCCGGAGGAGTTCCAGATTCTCAACGTGTTGTCGACGGCCGGCGCCGGTGTGCTGGGTCTCGGTTACGCGCTGATCGTGTTCTACCTGGTCGGGTCGTTGTTCAAGCCGCGCAATGCCTCCTCGAATCCGTGGGGCGCAACGGGCCTTGAATGGCAGATTCAGTCGCCGCCGATCACGGCGAATTTCGAAACGGATCCCGTCGTGACCGAAGACGCGTACAACTACGCGGGTCGGCAGCACGCGCACAAGACGGGGGAGGTCTAACGTGTCCAGTCACAACGCGCACGCTGACGATCACGGGAAGCACCATCCCGCGCTGCAGCACCACTTCCACAGCATGGCGCAGCAGCTCGAGGCCTCGATCCTCGGGATGTGGGTGTTCCTCGTCACCGAAGTCATGTTCTTCGGCGGGATGTTCATGGCGTACATCCTCTACCGGAACATGTATCCGGATGCCTGGCTGGCCGGCAGCCACGAGCTCAACGAGGTGCTAGGCGGCATCAACACCCTCGTGCTGATCTGCAGTTCGCTGTCGATGGCCATGGCCGTGCGCATGGCGCAGGTCGGCAACCGCAAGTGGCTCATCAACAACCTGGTGCTGACCATGGTGTTCGGCACCACGTTCCTCGTGGTCAAGTACTTCGAATACGCCGCGAAGTTCGAGCACCATCTCGTGCCGGGGCCGCACTTCGATCCGACCCGGGACCCCGCGCAGCAGCTGTACTTCTCGATCTACTTCATGATGACGGGCATTCACGCCCTGCACATGGTCGTCGGCCTCGGGATCATGGGAACCATCCTGTGGATGGCGATCAAGAACCGATTCAGTCCAGAGTACTTCGGGCCCGTTGAAGTCTCCGGTCTCTACTGGCACTTCGTCGACATCGTCTGGATCTTCCTGTTCCCGCTGCTGTATCTCATCGGCAAGCACCACTGATCGCCATGTCGCACATCACTCCCACTCGTCACTACGTCGCGGTCTTCCTCGCGCTCTGCGTCCTCACCGTGGTCACCGTGGCCATTGCCCGGGTTGACCTCGGCGCCCTGAACACCCCGGTGGCGCTGCTTGTGGCCACCATCAAGGCGTCGCTGGTCATCATGATCTTCATGGGCGTCAAGTGGAACACGCCCCTCACGAAGGTCACGGCAGCCGCCGGGTTCGTATGGCTGATCATCCTGTTCGGCATCACCCTGGGCGACTACCTCACGCGAGGCTGGCTGGGCGTCCCGGGTAGATAGCTCAACTCACCGACCGATAACCGGCGTTCGCCGGGACGGTGCATCCGAGCATGACGGCCTGCCGTCATGCTCGTTGTGTTTAATGGGAGCCCATTGGCCGGGCGCATTGCCATTCGCCCTTTCTTCGCGTAGACTGGCCGACTCCTGAGGGAAACCTGTGTCTGAACTGAAAGATGACCTCGCCGCACTGAAGATCGAACGAGCGCCGCTCGAGGTGCCACCGAACCGGGGCTGGATCAAGTGGGTGGTGTTGCTGGTGGTGCTTGCGGGCGGCGGTTATGCCGGCTGGACGTGGTGGAATCGACCACGGCCCGTGGAGGTGGAAGTCGCGTCGGTCACCCAGCGCGCGGCCGGAACCCAGGCGTCGGTGCTGAACGCCTCCGGGTACGTGACCGCGCGCCGGCGCGCCACCGTTTCCTCGAAGATCACCGGCAAGGTCGTCGAAGTGAATGTCGACGAAGGGATGGCGGTACGCGAAGGGCAGGTTCTTGCCCGCCTCGATGACACGACCGCGCGCGCCGCGCTGGAACTTGCAAAGGCGCAGGCCGAGGCCGCACGAGGCACGATGCGCGAGAGTGAAGTTCGGCTGGCCGAGGCGCGCCTGACCCTGCAGCGATTCTCGCAGCTCGTCAAGGACGGGATTGCCACGCAGGCCGACCTCGATCGCGCCCAGGCTGAAGTGGACTCACTGGCGGCCAGAATTGCGTCGGCGCGGGAACAGGTGGCGGTGGCCGACCGCCAGGTCGCTCTGCAGCAGACCGATCTCGACAACGCCATCATCCGGGCGCCCTTCAGTGGAGTGGCGATTTCGAAGGATGCACAACCGGGCGAGATGGTGTCCCCGGTGTCTGCAGGCGGGGGCTTCACCCGCACAGGCATCTGCACGATTGTCGACATGAGTTCCCTTGAGATCGAAGTCGACGTAAACGAGAGCTATATCAATCGCGTGCGCGCCAAGCAGGACGTGACGGCCGTCCTTGACGCCTACCCGGACTGGCAGATTCCGGCCCAGGTGATCACGATGGTGCCGACGGCCGACCGCCAAAAAGCCACCGTGCTCGTCCGCATCGGTTTCAAGGCGCTTGATCCCCGCATCCTGCCCGACATGGGTGTGAAGGTGACCTTCCTGCGCGACGCCGATGAGGCGGAGACACCGGCGGCTCAGTCCGTCGCGCTGGTACCCAAGAGCGCGGTGAAGGCGGACGGCGACCAGCAGATTGTGTTCGTCGTGGTTGACGGCCTGGCGTCCCGCCGGGCCGTGCGCCTCGGCGGCGCGGATGGCGACCGCCTGGAAGTGACTGCGGGTCTGCGCGCCGGTGAACGTGTTGTCATCTCGCCGCCACCGACCCTGGTTGATGGCGCGATGGTTGTCGTGAAGTAGAGGAGTCCACATGAACCCGCTCGTACGAGTCAACAACGTCCACAAGTACTACACCCGAGGCAGCGAACGCATTGATGTCCTGCAGGGCGTCAACCTCGACGTGCCTGAGGGCGACTTCCTCGCGCTGATGGGGCCCTCGGGCTCAGGCAAGACGACGCTCCTCAACCTGATGGGCGGCATCGATCAGGCCTCCTCCGGCAGCATCGAAGTCAAGGGTGTCAACATCGCCGGGCTGTCGGCTTCCCAGTTGTCACGCTGGCGTTCACAACACATCGGGTTTGTGTTCCAGCTCTACAACCTGTTGCCGGTGCTGACCGCCGAGAAGAACGTCGAGTTACCGCTGCTGCTCACGAAGTTGTCGAGCGCCGAACGAAAGAAGCGAGTGGCGATTGCGCTCAAGGTCGTCGGCCTGGCCGAACGCTCACGGCACTACCCACGCCAGCTCTCAGGTGGCCAGGAGCAGCGCGTCGGCATCGCGAGAGCCATCGTGACGGATCCGACACTGCTGCTGGCCGACGAACCGACGGGCGATCTTGACCGCAAGGCCGGCGATGAAATTCTCGACCTGCTGCAGTCGCTCAACCGCGACCACGGCAAGACGATCATCATGGTCACGCACGACCCGCGCGCAGCGGAGCGCGCGAAGCGGGTGATCCACCTGGAGAAGGGCCTGCTCATGTCCACGCAGGAGGTCCTTGCATGAAGTACCTGCCGCTGCTCTGGAAGAGTCTCTGGCGCAAGAAGGTCAGGACACTCTTCACGATCGCCAGCCTCTTTGTGGCGTTCATCCTGTTCGGCCTCCTGATGACGATCAGGACGGCGTTCACCTTCGGCGTCGACATCGCCGGGCTTGACCGGCTCGTGCTCATCCACAAGGTCAGCCTGATCATGCCGCTGCCCGTCTCCTATCAGCCCAGGCTGCAGGCGACACCTGGTGTTGAGGTCGCGACCCACAACACCTGGTTCGGCGGTGTCTATCAGGATCCCGCCAACTTCTTCGCTCAGATCGCGGTCGAGCCTGAGCCCTTCATGCAGATTTATCCGGAGTACAAGCTGCCGGCGGATCAGATGAAGGCCTGGCTGGCGGACCGTCAGGGTGTGGTGGTCGGCGTCGACCTCGCGAATCGGTTCGGCTGGAAGATTGGCGACCGGATCCCGATTCAGGCCACGATCTGGCAGCCAAAGGGCGGGGGACTCACCTGGGAGTTCAACGTGGTCGGCATCTACGACGGAGAACAGGGCGTCGACAAGACGCAGTTCTTCTTCCGGTATGACTATCTCGATGAAAACCGCGCCGGGGGCGCCGGGGCCGTCGGCTGGTACATCGTCAAGATTGCCGACCCATCGCAGTCGCAGGCGATGGCCGCGACCTTCGACGAGATGTTCGCGAACTCGTCTGCCGAGACGAAGACCACGACTGAGAAAGGCTTCGTCGAAGGGTTTGCCGCGCAGGTCGGCGACATCGGCGCCATCATGATTTCGATCCTGATCGCCGTGTTGTTTTCGTTCCTGATCGTTGCCGCCAACACGATGGCGCAGTCCGTACGCGAACGAACGAGCGAGATCGCCGTGCTCAAGACGCTGGGGTTCTCAGGCGGAACAATCATGGCTCTGGTGCTGATCGAATCCGTCCTCATCGCGGCCATCGGAGGCGGGCTCGGCCTCTTTGTTGCCTGGCTCTTCGTTCAGGGTGGTGATCCCACCGGCGGCATGTTGCCGATCTTCGTGCTGCCGTCGAAAGACGTCGTGCTCGGGGTCGGCCTGATTGTCGGTATCGGCGTGGTCGCCGGCATGTTGCCGGCCATCTCAGCAATGCAACTCAAGATTACGGACGGCCTTCGCCGCGCCTAGTTGGACGTAGGCGGGGTTTCAGCCCCGCCAAGAGGAAATGCCATGCAGTGGATCAGTCAGACAATTGCAGTCACTCTGCTCAACCTGCGCACGGTGCCGCAGCGCCTGAGTTCCTCCGGCGTTGCCATCGTCGGCATCGCCGGGGTTGTCGTCGTGTTCGTGTCCGTCCTGTCGATAGCGGCGGGATTCACTGCTGCGATGCAGGGAACGGGATCGGATGCCCGGGCACTGGTGATGCGGAGCGGCGCCGACAGTGAAATGACATCCGGGTTTGGCGGGGAGGACGCGTCGGTGATCAAGTCAGCGCCGGGGCTCCAGCGTGATGCGCAGGGGACCGCGCTTGCGTCCTCTGAGCTCTACGTCATCATCGACCTGCCGAAGATCTCGACCAACACTCCGGCGAATGTGCCGATGCGTGGCATCGAGCCGGTGACGATGGCCGTCCGCGACGAGACATCCATCGTTGAGGGCCGCATGCTGGAGTTCGGCACCAATGAAGTGGTCGTCGGTCGTGGGGCGTCAGGGCAGTTCGCCGGCTTGACGGTGGGTAACGAAATCCGATCCGGGCAGGCGACCTGGACGGTGGTTGGTGTGTTTGAAGCCGACGGCGGTGTCACCGAAACCGAGATCTGGGTGGATGCGCGCGTGCTGCAAGGCGTCTACCGCCGAGGGAATTCCTACCAGGTGGTCCTGGGACGCCTCGAATCATCCGACTCGTTTGGCGTCTTCAACGACTGGTTGACCACCAACCCACAGCTCAACGTGCAGGTGAAGCGAGAGAGCGAGTACTACGCGCAGCAATCGCGGTCGTTGTCCAGTCTCATTCAGGGCGTAGGCTTCGGGATCGCGTTTCTGATGGGCGTGGGTGCCGTGTTTGGCGCGATCCTCACGATGTACACGGCTGTGTCGACGCGGTCGCGCGAGATCGCGACGCTGCGAGCCCTCGGATTCAACCGGAGTGCCGTGGTCATTTCCGTGCTGGCCGAGTCGCTCGCCCTGGGAGCCATCGGCGGGTTGATCGGCGGTGCCGGGGCTTACTTCGGCTTCAACGGCTACCAGACGTCGACGATCAACTTCCAGACCTTCAGCCAGGTGGCCTTCGCCTTTCGGGTCACGCCGGAGCTGTTGATGACGGGCGTCTTTTACGCCCTGCTGCTCGGGTTTGTCGGCGGATTTTTCCCGGCCCTCCGGGCGGCACGGTTGCCGATTCCCGCCGCGCTCAGAGAACTGTAGGCGGGTCCTCACGGGCTGCTGTCGGTTCGTCCCAACCGGGTACCCGACAAATCGACGGTCGCGGTAGGATCCGGACATGCGCAGGTTGCTGTTACCGAGCGCGGTCCTGGTGGCCGCGACCGCTACCACTCTGATTGCCCAGTCCTCGCTCGAGGTGGCACCGGCCGACGATGTGAGGTTGGCGCCGGTTCCTGCAGAGGCTGAGGCGTACTGGTCCCGATGGCGGGGCCCCTCGGGGCAGGGCTGGGTCAAGGGATCCGACTACGTCGATACCTGGTCCTCGTCCCAGAACGTGAAATGGCGCACGGCCATTCCCGGGCTGGGGCATTCCTCGCCCATCGTGTGGAAGGACCACCTCTTCCTGACGACCGCTACCGATGGCGGCACGAAGATGGCGATGCGCGCGCACGACCGTCATACGGGGAAGCTGCTGTGGGAGACCGCGGTGCCCTCCAGCGGCGTCGAGCACATCTATCCGAAGAACAGCCACGCGTCGGCGACTCCCGTGACGGACGGCCGACTCGTGTACGCGTCGTTCGGCACGCACGGTCTTGCGGCATTCGATTTTGCCGGAAAGATCGCGTGGCACCGCAAGCTTGGCGAACTGAACAATCAGCATGGCAGCGCTGGTTCGCCCGTGCTCTACAAAGACAGACTGTTTCTTTACCAGGATCATCGTGGGTCGGCCGACCTCGGGTCCTTTGTTGCGGCGTTCTCCACGAAGAACGGCGAGACCATCTGGTGGAAGGACCGCTCCGAACAAACAGGGTGGGGCACACCGGTCGTCATTCAGACACCCACGCGTGACGAGCTCATCGTGAGCAGCCAGCGCAAGGTCTACGCCTACAACCCCGATACCGGCGCCGAGCTGTGGACCGTGACCGGCAACCTGTTCGAAGTCATCCCGACGCCGGTGGTCGGCCACGGCTTTGTCTTCACCTCGTCAGGACGGGCGGGCCCCACGATGGCGATCAAGCCGGGCGGCTCTGGTGATGTAACCGCCACCCATGTGGCCTGGTCCTCACCGAAGGGCGCGCCGTTTGTGCCCTCCGCGATCCTGCACGGCGACCTGCTGTATCAGCTCAACGACATGCAGAGCATTCTCACCGCGATCCACGCGACCACGGGCGAGATTGCGTATCAGGCACGCCTCGGGGTGGCGATGCGTGAAGGTTTCTCATCGTCACCCGTCGCCGTCGGCAACACTCTGTTCTTCACGAACGATGACGGCCAGACGTTTGTCGTCGAGGCAGGCCCGACGTTCAAGTTGTTGCACGTCAATGAAATGGGCGCTCGCGTGCTTGCCTCACCGGCGCTTGTCGACGGCACGTGGTACTGGCGGACGGACAAGGAGCTGCTGGCCATCGGAAGATGAGATTTCCCGATGACATTTGGAATCTGAAGTCTGAAATCTGAAACCTGTTGATCTCGAATCGACAATCGGCAAGCTGGCAATGTGAATCGGCAATCGATGAGATTGCCCGATTAGAGGTGTCGATTGAAGATTGCCGTTTCCAGATTTGAGATCAACAGATTTGAGACTTCAGATTCCAGATTTCAAATCTCCATCTCACCCCTCACAGCCTCCCCAGCTGGTCCAGCACCTCCCCGTGATCCGGCTGCTGCGGGATGTCGTATTTCCTGGCCCATACGATCGTTCCCGTCCTGTCGATGATGAAGGTCGCTCGTTCCGAGATGCCGTCGTCGCGCATCACGCCGTAGAGCGCCGCGACATGACCGTGCGGGTGGAAGTCGGCGAGCAGGTCGAATGAGATCCCGCCCAGTGACTCCGCCCAGGCCTTCTTCGCCGGGCCGGCGTCCACCGACACGCTCAGGATGTGGGCGTCCTGTTCTTGGTACTTCGGGAGGTCCTTCTCGTAGGTCTGCATCTGCACGGAGCAGACGGGGGTGAAGGCGAGCGGGTGGAAGGCGAGCACGACGTGTTTTTTGCCCAGAAAATCGCTCAGTGAGACGGTCTCTCCCGTGTGACTGCGCAGGGAGAACTCCGGGGCTGGTGATCCGACGGTCAGCATAGATCCCCATGATAAGGTGAAGGCATCCATGCGCCTTCCGGGACTTCCAGGACTGATCCTCATTGCCGCAGTCCTGCTGCTGGCCGTGCCATCGGTCGCAGCGGTGTACACCGACTGGCTGTGGTTCACCGAACTCGGCTACCAGGGAGTCTTCCTCAAGACCTACAAGGCGCAAGGACTCGTGTTCACCGCGACCTTCCTGGTCGCGTTTTTGTTCCTCTCATTCAATTTGCAACTGGCGCGGCGGGCGCTGTCCCGTCCCCAGTTCATCATTGGCGCAACTGATGACGGCCGGCCGATCGTGGTGGAGAGCCGCACGCTGACCAATCTGCTCATGCCTGTGGCGCTGGTCGTCGCGCTTGGGCTGGGGATCGCCGGCGCCAATCACTGGCTTGAGTGGCTGACCGCGCTCAATGCCGTGCCGTTTGGTGAACGCGACGTCCTGTTTAATCGTGACGTCGGGTTCTACGTCTTCAGGCTGCCCGTGCTTGATCTTGTGCGTCAGCAGATGTTGACGCTGACGATCGTGGCTTTTGGCGCGTGTGCCCTGCTGTACCTCCTGTCGGGGCGCGTGACGATGGAGCCTCGGTATGGTGTGGCATTCTGGCCGAGGCTCAGTCTCGCCGGCAACACCCGTCGTCACCTGTTGTTGCTGCTGGCGTTGCTGTTCGCGCTCATGGCCTGGGGCACGTGGCTCGAACTGCCGCGGACCCTGCTGACTGGTTCGCAGACCTCGGTGGTGTTCGGCGCATCGTATGCCGACGTCTACGCGCGACTGCCGCTGCTTCGCGTGTCGCTGGCAGTGCTGGCGGTTGCGTCCCTGGTGTCGGCCTGGCAGGCGTTCGGTTCGCTGCGGTGGCCAGTGCCGGCAGCGGTCGCGACGTACGCCGTGGTCACGCTCGGATCAGGCCTCTACTCCGGATTCGTGCAGCGGTTTGTCGTCACGCCCAACGAGCAGACGAAGGAAGAACCCTTCATCCTGCACAACATCGCTGCCACGCGGAAGGCGTATGCGCTCGACCGGGTGGAGGAGCGCGAACTGTCGGGCGACGCGACGCTCACGGCGGCGGATATCGCCGCCAATGCGAGCACGATCGAGAACATCCGTCTCTGGGATCACCAGCCGCTGCTGCAGACCTTTTCGCAGATTCAGGAAATTCGTCCGTATTACGACTTCATCAACATCGACAACGATCGCTACACGATCAACGGCAAGTATCGCCAGGTGATGTTGTCGGTCCGCGAGATGAACACCGAGAGCCTGCAGAACCGGTCGTGGGTGAATGAGCGTCTGACGTTTACGCATGGATACGGACTGACGCTGGGTCCCGTCAACGAAGTCACCACCGTCGGTCAACCGGTGCTTTTTATCAAGGACCTCCCGCCCACATCGGATGTCGATCTCAAGGTGGACGAGCCGAGTGTGTACTACGGTGAACTGTCAAGCGACTATGCGCTCGTCAAGACGTTGCAGCCGGAGTTCCACTACCCGCGCGGTGACGACAACGTCACGACGACGTACGAGGGCAGTGGCGGCGTGCCGGTCAACAGCATGTTCCGGCGGCTGTTGTTCGCGATCCGTTTCGGCGCCTCGAACATTCTGGTGACCAACCAGATCACGCCGGAGACGCGCATTCTCTACCATCGACGAATCGGTGAACGCGTGCGTGAAATCGCGCCGTTCCTGACGTACGACACCGATCCATATCCGGTCGCGCTTGATGGGCGCGTGTTCTGGATCCAGGACGCCTACACGACGAGCACCAACTACCCGTATGCCACGCCCTATGGCCCACAGCGCGTGAACTACATGCGCAACTCGGTCAAGGTCGTGATCGATGCCTACCATGGCTCGACGACGTTTTATGTGGCCGAGCCACAGGATCCGATCGTGCAGACGATTGGGCGCGTGTTTCCCGGCATGTTCAAGCCGCTCGACGAGATGCCGCAGGGCTTGCGCGCGCACGTGCGGTACCCGGAAGAGATCTTCAAGGTGCAGGCCGCCGCCTACGCCACGTTCCACATGACCAATCCGCAGGTCTTCTACAACAAGGAAGACCAGTGGCAGGTGCCCGTGCTCGATGGCGACGCCGCGTCGGCGGCGCCGATGCAGCCGTATTACACGATCATGCGTCTGCCCGGCGAAAGGGACGATGAGTTCATCCAGATGCTGCCGTTCACGCCGAGGTTGAAGGACAACCTGGCCGCGTGGATGGTCGCGCGCAGCGACGGCGAGCACTACGGCAGACTGCTGGTGTTCCAGTTCCCGAAGCAGAAGGTCGTGTTCGGCCCTCGGCAGATCGTGGCCCGCATCAACCAGGACCAGGCCATCGCGCCCCAGATCACACTGTGGAATCAGCAAGGGTCACAGGTCATCCAGGGAACCCTCCTCGTCATTCCGATCAAGGAATCGCTGCTGTATGTTCGCCCGCTGTACCTGCGGGCAGCCGGCGGGCGCATTCCAGAACTGAAACGGGTCATCGTCGCCTACCAGGAACAGATCGTGATGGCGGAGACGCTGACGCAGGGCCTGGTGCAGATCTTCGGCCGCAGCGTCGCGGCTGCGCTCGCGCCGGACCGCCGTGTGGTCAACACGCCCACCGCGCCGCCACCCCAGGCCGGGCAGCTCCCCGCCGCAACGCCGGGGGCTCCACTCGAGATGTCGACAGCTGTGCTGATCGAGCGCGCTGCCGACCACTACGAACGCGCCCTCGCGGCCCAGAAGGAAGGCAACTGGGCGTTGTATGGCGAGGAGATCCGGAAGCTGGGTGAGGTGCTGGCGCAGCTCGAGAAGATCCGATGATGAACTGTTATTGCGCCTTCTTCCGCCAGTAACGCGCCAGTCCTGTCCACGAAAAGTCGAAGCGCCCCGCGCGCGCGTACGATTCCGCCTCCTCCCGTGACGCCGATCTGGCGATGTCGTTCATCACGCTTTCGACAAATCGATTGGCGCGACCGGCATCATCAAGGTCGGGCTGTTCGAGTGACGCGCGGACGCGACTGCTCCAGTCATCGATGGCCGTCCACAATGCCTGCATGTGTGTGCGGGGGGCGTCAACGGGTCCAAAGTGTGTCAGGAACAGCGACCGCGGATTCCATCGCAGAATGCGGTCGGTACTGTCGCGCCAGGCCTCGAGGTCGATGTCCGGCGGAGGTGTGGGCGGAATCACCAGGCGCCCCGACGGCCGGCTCATGCCACCGGTGTCGCCAACGAACGCGAGACCTGCATCCGGCAGGAAGTAGCTGACGTGGTGCCAGGCGTGACCCGGCGTCCACTCGACCAGAACGTCGCGGCCTCCGGCAGAAAAGCCTGCGGCGTCACTGAGCACGACCAGGCGGTCCTGTGGGACCGGCGCGATCTCCCCCCACAACGTGTCCATCAAGTCCAGATACAGGCGCGACGCGCTCGCGACAAGTTTTGAGGGGTCAGCCATGTGCCCGGCGCCCCGCTCGTGCACGTGGATCCGGGCGTTGGGCGCCAGCCGCGCGATCGTTCCCGAGGCGCCGGCGTGGTCGAGATGGATGTGGGTCAGCAGCACCGCCGTGACATCGTTCCAGTTGAAGCCACGCGCGGCCAGCGCCTGTTCAACGACCGGCAGCGCCGTGGTGGGGCCGGGGTCCACCAGCGCCACACCGTCCGGCCCGTGGATGAGGCCGGTGGCGATGATGCCAGGCACGCCAACGAAGTTCAGGTCGAAATAGTCGACGCCCGAGCCGAGGGGGATCACCCGCGTCATGGGGCCGATTATCCCAGATGTGCGGTAGGCTCTTGCTCATGGTTCTCATGACCCGTCTCGTGCTGGTTGCTGCGTTGTTTTCCCAGTCAAGTGTTCCCGCCAACGGTCAGGCCCTGTTTGACCAGGGCAAGACGTTTGAGGAATTCCTCGCGGCGGCCGATGCGCGGCCCGAGACGTGGAAAACGAATGCCGACCGCGCCAAACCCTCGAAGGAGCTTGTTGGCAGGCTCAAGAAGGCGGCCGGCGATGACCTGCGCCTTCTCGTCGTCGCGGTGGCTGCCTGCAGCGACTCGGTGCATACGGTGCCGTACGTCGCTGCGCTCGCGCGCGAAGCCGGCGTACCGCTGCGAATCGTGGATTCCACTGTCGGCAAGCCGGTCATGGAAGCGTTCCGGACACCCGATGGCCGCGCGGCCACGGCGACCGTGGCCGTCATGCGTGGCGACCGCATCGTCGGCGCCTGGGTCGAACGGCCCGTTGCGCTGCAGACGTGGCTGCTCGGCCCCGCCTCGACGCTGCCGCAGGGCGAACGGATGGACCGCAAGTTCGGCTGGTATGAGTGGGACCGTGGCGAGTCAACGATTGCCGAGTTGGTGGAACTGATCGAACGCCATCGATGACACAACACCAGACGGGCGACATCGTCAAGGAACGCCCGACAACGAAGTCCGATGAGCCGACGCTCTACAAGGTCGTGCTGATCAACGACGACTACTCGACGATGGAGTTTGTGATCCACGTGCTCGAGAGTGTCTTCCAGAAGTCCCCGGCCGAGGCGTATCGCATCATGATGCAGGTGCACCTGCAGGGCTCCGGCGTGGCGGGTGTGTATCCGTGGGATATCGCCGAAACGAAGGTCGATACCGTCACCACGATGGCCAGGGCGGCGGGCTTCCCGCTCCGGGCCACGATCGAAGAGGCGTGAGCCTCAACGCGCAGGGTGGCGTGCTGTCAGCTCCGAGATGAGGGCCATCCGGATATCGCGCAGGTCCTTGACGTCTCGCACCAGCGGATGCGTACGAGTCAGGAAGTCCAGGTTCACCTCTCTCCCGCTCACCAGGAAGTCCGTCGTCGCCACCCGATAACGGAGTCCAGGTTGAAGCGGTTTGCCGTTGATGAGCCACTGGTTGTTGCCGCGGGTCACGCCTCGAGCGTGCAGGTATCCGCCCGTACCCTGATTGGTGACGCCCACATCAAGCACGCGCGCGAGTAGTGAGCCGGCCATGGTGAGCGAGACCACGTTGCCTCCGAAAGGGAGGACGCGGATGACGTCGTACTCGGTCACCGGCCCGGCAGGCAGCTCATCGTCGATGCGAATCGAGCCGCCGTTCATCAGGGCCACGTCCACGTCGCCGGCCTCACGGGCGAGGGCATCAGTAATGAGCGCAGTCAGGTTGCCCTGGCGGTTGCGGACGGTGGCTTCCCGCCCATCCAGCGGCTCGGTCAAGGTGGCGACGACGCGTGTGGGTTCGAAGCCGTCTTTGCGGAACGCGTCAAACGCCAGGTTGGTCCATCGCGTGACTTCGGCCTCGACCGTGGCGTCGGCGGCGACAGCGTCAGTGACGGGCAGAAGGCGCACGCTCACGTGTGGCCGTGCCTCCCGGTCGGGAAACGTCAGGCTGACGACGGCGAGGCTGCGAACGTTGGCGTCGGCCTTCACGATCGGAGTGAGGTCGGCACCACGATAAATCAGCCAGTTCTCATGTTCGTGACCGCCCAGCGCAACGTCGATCTCCGGAATTGCCGAGACCAGTGCCTGATCTCCCTGGAGCGACAGATGTGTGAGCGCGATGATCGCGTCGACCGGTCCCATCTGCGTGATGGCCCGGCGAGCGGATTCCTCGACCGGCTGATATCTCACGTACGCGCGCGGGTTCGAATCGATCGTCACCCCGAGGAGTCCGATCTTGAGGGATCGTCCTCCAAGCGAGACCGGCACCACGGCGTACTCCTCTGTATTCGGAAAGCGCTCTCCTGAGGCGTTCGTCACGTTGGAGGCGATGATGCGGAACCTCGACTGCTTGAGTCGCGCGTGGAACGCCTCTTCAGTGAGGTCGAACTCGTGGTTACCGAGTGCGGCAAAGTCCAGACGCAGCGCGTTGAGCACATCGACCATCTGCTCGCCGGCAATCGGCTGTCCGTTGGGCCGGGCGGTGGCGAGCGCCGATGGCGACAGAAAGTCGCCGCCCAGTGTCGTCAGCACCGGCGCGTCGGTGCGCCTGAGGTCGTTCACGAGCGTGGCCACACGAGCCAGGCCGCCGACGCGACCGCCCTCGACGGGGCCGATCTCGTAGACGTCGTTGAAGTGGACGAGGGTGAGTGTCTCTGACGCAGGAGACGCACAGGCGGCGGTTGCGAGAAGACAAAGAGCGGCGAGAAGGGAGCGGAGGCGCATGGCAGTCCTTATAATCGATCCATCGTGTTTTCCGCGTCTCTCGAAATCGTCCTGACCGTTGCGTATCGCGAGGCGACGTCGAGGCGTCACGCCTACCTGACGCTTGAGCACCTCGTGTACGCGCTGGCGCACGATCCTGAAGGGGAGCGCATTCTCCACGCCGTCGGCGCCGATCTCAAGCAGCTTCGGGCCGACCTGAACGCCTACCTCGAGGACCACGTCGAGACGCTGCCGAAGGGCCAGGAACGGGAGCCGCAGCAGACCGCGTCGTTTCAGCGGGTGCTGCAGACCGCAGTCCTCCACGTCCAGAGCGCCCAGCGCGGCGAAGTGCAGGCGGGCGACATCCTGGCGGCCGTGTTGCAGCAGCCGCGCAGCCATGCGGCGCGACTGCTGGAGGGGCAGCAGATCACACGGCTCGATATCCTCGAGTTCATCGCCCACGGCATCTCCAAAGTGCCGCCTCCGTCAGACGAGCCGATGGAGACGCTCGGAACTCCTGCGCCTGCTGACGGCGACGCGCCGCGACCCGCTCGGGATCCGCTTGCCGCGTATTGCCTGAACCTCACGATGAAGGCGCGTGATGGACGCCTCGATCCGCTGGTTGGGCGCCAGACGGAGCTGCAGCGCACGATCGAAGTGTTGTGCCGTCGCCGCAAGAACAACCCGGTGTTCGTCGGTGACGCAGGTGTCGGCAAGACGGCGATGGCGGAAGGTCTGGCGCAGCGCCTGCTCGAACCAGGCGTGCCGGAGGAGTTGGCCGAGGCGGAGATCTTCGCGCTTGATACGACGGCGCTCCTGGCCGGCACACGTTTTCGCGGCGACTTCGAGGAACGCTTCAAGCAGGTCATCTCGGCCCTGCAGGCACGACCGCGGGCCATCCTGTTCATCGACGAAATTCACTCGGCCGTCGGCGCGGGCGCGACAACCGGCGGCACGATGGACCTGGCCACGCTCATCAAGCCGATTCTGACGGCGGGGGAACTGCGCGTGATCGGCTCGACGACCTTCGATGAGTTCAAACTCATCGAAAAGGACCGAGCCCTGGCACGTCGCCTTCAGCGCATCACCGTTGACGAGCCGTCCGTGGAAGAAACCGTGCGCATCCTGCATGGTCTGAAAAGCCGCTACGAGGCACACCACGGCGTCCTTTATGACGAGGCCGCGCTGGAGGCCGCCGCAAAACTCGCGGCTCGCCACCTGCGCGACTACAAGCTGCCCGACAGCGCGATTGACGTGATCGACGAAGCCGGCGCCGTGAATCGCCTGGCGCGTGCCACGTCCGCAGCACCACCTTCACCAGACGCCCCCTCGACGCCTCCGACCATTCTGGCGTCCGACGTCGAATCGGTTGTCGCGCGAATGGCCCGGATTCCGGCGCGGCAGGCGACGGCATCAGACCGGGAGCGACTGCGTACGTTGGAGGAATCACTGCAACGCGTGGTGTTTGGCCAGAACGACGCGGTGCATCTGGTGGCACAGGCGATCAAGCGGTCACGCGCGGGCCTGGGTCAACCGGACAAGCCGGCAGGAAGTTTCCTGTTCACGGGACCGACCGGTGTGGGCAAGACGGAGCTGGCAAAACAGCTGGCCCTCCAGCTCGGCAACGAGTTCCAGCGTTTCGACATGAGCGAGTACATGGAGAAACACGCAGTGGCTCGGCTGATTGGTGCGCCGCCCGGATACGTTGGGTTCGAGCAGGGCGGCCTGCTGGTGGATGCGGTTCGCACGCATCCCTATTCCGTGGTGTTGCTCGACGAAATCGAGAAAGCGCATCCCGACCTGTTCAACATCCTGCTCCAGGTGATGGATCACGCGACACTCACCGACAACACCGGCCGAAAAGCTGACTTCCGGAACGTCGTCTTGATCCTCACGTCCAACGCGGGTTCGCGAGAGATGAGCGCCGCGGGGATTGGCTTCGGATCCGTGCGTGGGTCTGCGGAAGGGGATCGCGCGGCCGAAGGCCGGTCGCGCAGCGCGATTGAGCGCGTGTTCTCTCCCGAGTTCAGAAATCGGCTTGACGCCATCGTGACCTTCAAGTCACTCGCGCCGGAAGCGATGGAGATGATCGTCGAGAAGTTCATCCTGCAGCTGGAGGCCCAGCTCGCGGAGCGTCGCGTCGCCATCACCTTGATGCCCGACGCGCGCGCATGGCTCGCCAAGAAGGGGTATGACGCGGTGTATGGCGCCAGGCCGCTGGCGCGACTGGTGCAAAAGGAAGTGCGCGATCGCCTGACCGACGAGATTCTGTTCGGACGCCTCGAACACGGTGGCACGGTCACAATCGACGTCAAGGACGATGCGCTCACGTTCGACATCTAGATGGCGAGATGGCGAGATGGCGAGATGGCGAGATGGCGAGATGGCGAGATGGCGAGATGGTGAGATGGCGAGATGGTGAGATGGTGAGATGGCGAGATGACTGAGGTGGTGAGGTGAGTGAGATCAAGGTGACGGATCGGCGGTGGTGGGCGAACGGAAACAGCGAGACGTCGGCGGAGGAGCCGAAGCTCAAGCCCACGCTGATTGAAGAGCTCGAGGCACGGATCGCCGACAAGGACCGCGAGATTCAGGAGCTGCTCGCGAAGTACCGCGGCGCGTCCGATGAGTTTGATCAGGCGCGAGCGCGCCTGCGCAAGGAGATCCAGAAAGATGTTGAGCGCAGCCGTCGCTCCGTCATCATCTCGTTCCTTGAGGTCCTCGACAATCTGGACCGCGCGCTTGAGGCCGGTGTCTCGCGTGGCGACGACCCGTTTGTGCAGGGCGTCGCGATGGTGCGCCACCAGTTTCTCTCGACCCTCGAAGGTCTGGGCGTAACCCGCGTGGACCCGCTTGGCCAACCCTTCGACCCGCTCGTGCACGAGGCCGTCTCAACCGTGCCCGCCCCCTCCACCGAGCAGGAAGGGCTTGTCATCGGCGTTGTGCGCCCAGGCTATCTGCTTGGCGAAGACGTGTTGCGAGCGGCGCAGGTCGCGGTCGCGGGCAGCGGCAGGTAGCGGCGGGTGGCGCCTCGCCGAACCAACACGGATCTTTGTGCGTATGTAACAAACATTGTTTCTTTGATTGGAGACGCACGTGAGCGCAGGTGGGCGACTCGGAGAGTTCGAGGCGTTGGTGCTGGCAGCGGTGGTAAGAGTGGGCGAACACGCCAACGGCGTCGCGGTGTTCGAGCATCTGCAGGTGACGGCCGGAGACGAGGTGAGCCTTGCCGCGGTGCACGTCACACTCAAGCGCCTTGAAGAGAAGGGCCTGCTGACCTCCCGAGTCGGCACCCCTTCCGACAGGGGTGGCCGGCCGCGTCGCTTCTATCAGCCAACACCGGCCGGCGTGACGTCGCTGGCGGCTTTTCGCGATCTGTGGCGTCGCGCGTTCCGGGGCCTTGTCCTGCCGGAAGGGGAATCACGATGAGCGCGGCCACCAGGCCACCGCGGTGGTCACAGTGGGCCCTGACACACGCGGCACGAGCGCTGGACCTT
>CBINOO010000002.1:0-173450 GCA_966252305.1 uncultured Acidimicrobiia bacterium | reverse complement strand
GCCTTCGTGGGTTCCGGCACGACGATGCGGTTTGGCACATCACCGCGGACCAGGCTCTCGAGCACCCAGAGCAGATGATTCGGCGACACGCGGAACATCGTCGAACACAGGCAACCCAGCGCATCGAGTGTGACGATGGTGTGGGTGCCGGCGAAACGTTGCGCGAGCCGATGCACCAGGTGCACCTCCGTGCCGATGGCCCAGACCGAGCCGGCGGGGCTGGTTTCGATCGACTTGATGATGAACTCGGTTGAGCCGACGAGATCGGCCGCACGCATGGTCTCGAACGTGCACTCCGGGTGAACGATCACACGGCCCGTCGGGTGCTGCGCCCGGAACTGCGCGATTTGCTCGGGCGAAAACCGGGTGTGCACCGAACAGTGGCCCTTCCAGAGGATGATGCGGGCGCGTGCGATGTCCTCGCGGGTGAGGCCGCCGTACGGCTGGTCCGGATCCCACACCACCATCTCCTCGAGCGGCACTCCCATCGCCCATGCGGTGTTGCGGCCGAGGTGCTGGTCGGGCAGCATCAGGATGCGATCCGCCTGGTCCCACGCCCAAGCCATCACCTGCGCCGCGTTCCCCGAGGTACACACGTTGCCGTTGTGTTCACCGCAGAAACCTTTGATGGCCGCCGCGGAGTTGATGTAGGTGAGGGGAATCACCGTGCCGGCGCCAAGCGCGCGCAGTTCTTCCCAGCAGATTTCGAGCTGGTCGATCGCCGCCATGTCGGCCATGGAACATCCCGCAGCCAGATCCGGAAGGATGACCTGCTGCGAGGCGGGGCCAAGCACGTCGGCGCTCTCGGCCATGAAATGCACCCCGCAGAACACGACGAACTCGGCAGACGACTGTGCGGACGCGCGGGCGAGCTTGAGCGAATCACCGGTGACGTCGGCAAACCGGATCACTTCGTCGCGCTGATAGTGATGGCCAAGAATGACGAGGCGGTCGCCCAGCGTCGCGCGCGCGGCGGCGATGCGCTCGGCCATGACCTCGTCGGAGAGACCGAGATAGGCGTCGGGCAGGGCCTGGCGGGTGCCGAGCTGTGTTTTTTCGTAGGCCGTGAGGAACTCAACGTGCATGGATCGTGGTGCGGATCAGGCGGCGTCGGGTGGTGTGATGACGTTGTACAGGGTGTCGCGTTCCACCGGCAGGCGACCGGCGTTGCGGATGAGCTGGCGGATACGCCCGGTGGTCAGGATCTCGGGCGTGCGCGCGCCGGCCATGTGGTAGATCTTCTCCTCCTGCACGGTGCCGTCGAGGTCGTCCACGCCGTACCACAACGACATCTGCGCCACGTCGACGCCGGTGGCAATCCAGAACGCCTTGATGTGCGGGATGTTGTCGAGCATCAGGCGGGAGACCGCGTGCACACGCAGGGTGTCGGACGCTGACGGCGCCGGCAACTTGCGCATCTGGTTGTTGTCGGGATGAAACGCCAGCGGAATGAACGCCTGGAATCCACCGGTCTCATCCTGCAGGGCGCGGGCGCGCAGCATGTGATCCACGCGTTCCTCCATCGTCTCGATGTGGCCGTATAACATCGTGACGTTGGAACGCATGCCCAGCCGATGGGCGATCCGATGAATTGACAGATATCGCGCGGCGTCTGCCTTGTCGGGCGAGATCTTCTTGCGCGCGCGATCGGCAAAAATTTCCGCGCCGCCACCCGGCAGTGAATCCAAGCCGGCGGCCATGAGTTGCCGGAGCACGTCTTCGTCGGTCATGCCGTAGATGTCCGAGAAAAACGCAATCTCGACGGCCGTGAAGCACTTGAGGTGAATACCCGGGCGAATGGCCTTCAGTCCCTTGAGCAAATCGATGTAGTACTCAAACGGCAGATCGGGGTGCAGGCCATTCACTACGTGCACTTCGGTCAGCGGCTGGTGCGCACGCTGGCGAAGTTTGTCGAAGACCTGCTCAAGCGACAGCGTATAGGCCTGCGCATCACCGGGCTTGAGGCGCGAGAACGAGCAGAACAGGCATGTCGCCACACAGACGTTGGTGGCTTCCAGGCGCAGGTTGTAGTTGTAGAAGGTGTGGCCGCCGTGGCGCTTTTCGCGCTCGCGGTTCGCCAGCCAGCCAAGCGCGTGCAGGTCCGGGCACGCGAACAGGCGCACCCCGTCTTCCAGCCCAAGGCGCTCACCGGCGTCGAGGCGGTCCGCGATATCGGTCAGGCCGAGGTGCGTGAGTCGATCGCGCATGTCGTCAGGCGACTCCCATCACCTGCAGGCGGAGCGTGCGAGCGCGCGCGCCGTCCAGTTCCACGACGAGGATCCGCTGCCACTGTCCGAGCACCAACTCTCCACCGCTCACCTGCAGTGCCTGCGCCGGCGACAGCAGCAACGCGCGCAGGTGGGAATCCGTGTTCTGCCGATCACACTCGGACAACGCGGGGTTGTCATGCCTCCACTCGGTCGCGGGATCGATCGCGGACTCCAGGTACTGGAGGATGTCGGCCGACAGCGCATCCTGGCTTTCGTTGACGATGACCGCGCAGGTCGTATGGAGCGACTGCAGATGCATCATGCCTTCCCGAATGCCGATGGCCCGGACGCGGGCCATGACGTCTTCGGTGATGTCGCGAAGTTCGAGGCGTGTCTCTGAGACGAACGGCAGCTGTTCGACCCTGACCTGGAACGTGCCGCTGACGGCGACGTCCGGCGCCACGGGTTGCTCACGACGGGTTGCTAGCGAGTGCCGACGAACCGTGTCCAAGACGTCCATTGTGCCGTTCCGTTCTTGGACGCGTCAACCTTGGCGGGCTTGGGCCCGGCCGGCGTGGCCGGCCAGGGCTGCCGCCGCTCACTCCGCGCGCAGCGCAATGATGGGATCGACGACGGCGGACCGGCGAACGGGCACAAGAGCCGACAACGCCCCGGCCAGGCACAGCACGAGCGCGGCGACTAGGTACACCAGAGGGTCTCGGGCGGGCGTCTCGAACAACAGGTCGGTCAACTGCGGCGCCACGCCCAGCGACACCAGCAGCCCCAGCGCGAGGCCGGTGACGATGACGACGGCGGCGGAGCGGCCAACGCTGTAGATCACGTGTGCCCGCGAGGCTCCGAGCGCCATGCGGACGCCTATTTCGTGGGTGCGTTGCGCCACCGCATGCGCCATCACGCTGTACACCCCGACAAGCGCGATGACAAATGCCACGCCGCCAAACAGCAGGAACATCGTCATCCCCAACCGCCACGGTTGGAGTTCTGACTCGGTGAGCGTGGCCAGCGCATCAATCGGCACAAACGGCATGTCGGGCGTCAGGCCCTGAACTGTCGCTCGAATGGCCGGCACGGCGTCGGCCGCGGGGACGGTCGTGCGCACGAGAATCGCACTGGGCTCATATGCGGCGACCTGAGGATGTGATGCCGGCAGGAACACCTGCGAGCTGTTGACCTTGGTCCGCTGATACATCAACGAGTTCTCGACCACGCCGATGATGGTCGCGCACGGGCGACTGCTGCCCACCAGTACACATTGGCCGAGCGCGTCGACTCCTGGATAGAAGTCCTCGGCAAACGCACGGTTGACCACCAGCGCCGGCGCAGCGCTCCGTATGTCGGCTTCGGTGAAGCCGCGTCCCGCTGTCAGTCGCATTCCGAGTGTCGAGAAGTAGCGTTCATCGACGCCAAACACGGCGGGCATCGCGCGTCCCTTGAGCGCACCCAAGTCCCAGCCTTCGGGTCGAGTCGACACGCCACGGCTCGAGCTCTTCGGCGCCGACCCGCGCGGAACGGCGACGGCTTCCACGTGGGGCAAACGCGTCAATGCTTCCACAACACTGGCGTGCATCGCGTCAACCGCGTCCAAGGCGTGGCCGGGACGCTGCGGCAGGCGGATCTGGACAATCCGATCGAGTTCGAGCCCGACGTCCTTGGACAGCGCTGCGCGCAGGCTCTGCGTGAAGAGGCCGGCCCCCACGAGAAGCACGGTACACAACGCGATCTGGACCATGAGCAGTGCTGTGCGGGCGACACCAGGCCGGGCGGTGTCACCGCGCGTCCCACCTCGCAACGCAGCGACGGGCTCGGTTGCGATGCCTTGCAGCGCCGGCAGCAACGCCGTGGCAAATGCCATCACCAGCCCGATGGCCAGCGACAACACGAACACCGGGGCGTCCACGACCGAGTCCCGCCAGGCGAAACCAGGAAGCAAGGTGGTCTGCACGAGTTGGCCGCCGGCGGCGGTGATGCCCATCGCCAGGATGACCGCTCCCCCGGCGAGGATCATCGACTCCGTCAAGAACTGCCGCACCAAGCGGCCGCGTGAAACACCGAGGGCCAGACGCACCGCGGTCTCCCGCCGACGGGACACCGCGCGCGTCATCAGCAGACCGGCGACGTTCGCGACCGACACGAGCAACACGACGGCCGAGACGCCAAGCAGCCAGAGACTGACCTGGCCTTGCGGGAGGATGCCGTTGGGCGACTCCAGTCGCGTCAGCGGTGCCGTGAAGGCGATGGTGCCGTCGACGATTCGCATGTTCCGCCCTTCGCTCACGCGTCGGACGACACCCGTTGCTTGAGCATCCGCGACCGTCGCAGGGATTCCCGGCTGGAGTGCCGCCACGATACCGTAGGCCCATCGCCCGGGTGACGTCGACCAGCTGGACCCGATTACCGCAGGCGCGAGCGTTGGCAGCGGGCTCCACAGGTCGGCCGCCTCATCTTCGAGTCCGACAAATCCGCGCGGTCCAACGCCGATGACTGTCAAGTTCAGCCCCTCGATACTGAGCACTCGACCGACCAGGGACGCGTCGCTTCCGAAGTAGCCAGTCCACAGGCGATGAGACACCACCACGACCGGCGCCGAGGCCGTCACGGTGGCTTCGGCCTCCGAGAAGAATCGGCCCAGTGACGGCTGCAGACCCAGCAGGGGGAAGTAGGCGGCATCGACCAGGTCGATCTCGACAGACCGTGCGTGGGCGCCGGTACCCAGGGTGGTCGATGCGCGATGTGTGACCGCCGCGCGCTCAAACGCGGGCACCTGCGAGCGAATGGCCTCGGCGTATGGATAACTCGTGCGTTTGGTGCCGCGAACGGCGTCGGGTTCCGGCTTTTCGCTGCCGAAATACACGCGACGGATCGCGTCGGCCTTGCCGATGCCTGCCGGTGCGCGAAGCAACAGCTGATCGATCGTGCCCACCATGACGCTGTTGGCGGCAACACCCAGCGCGAGGATGACGAGCACCGCCAGGGTCACGCCTGGAGTGCGACGCAAGCCTCGAAGAGCATCGCGGAGATCAATGCCCCACGATCCAAAAACGGCAAATCTCGATGAACGTGTCGAGGGCGTCTCCCGTCGCGCGGAATCGCGGCGAACGCCCGCGCCATGCTGGACCGCATCAACAGCGGCCCGGATCCAGAGTCGCATGCGTTTCACCGGGTGTCCCTTCAGCGCATCGTATTGGCGGCCAAACTACGCAGTCATCGCCTCCCCGTGGGTGACACGAAATGCACGCGGAAAGGCGACGAGAAGGGCGCGATAGGCCGACTCGGCGGGCCGTCGCATCATCGACTCCGCAACAGGCGTCCGCGTCGTGAACGAGCGACCAGACGCGCCAGGCGATCGGTTTCGGCCCGGGCCACGTCGCACCCGAGAGACGTGAGGTGAAAAAACCGTGTGGGTGACGTGCCGCGTTTGCCGGCCGGCTCGCTATGGTCATCTGGACGAGCCCGCTCCTCAAGCAGCCCATCCGCCAGCAGACGATCAAGTGTTCGATAGAGGTGGCCCGGCAGTACCGTGTCGCCATCGGCCTCGGCGAGCGCCTGCACAAGGGCGCCGCCGTGCCGGCCGCCGTCGGACAGAGCAATGAGGATGCGATAGGCCAGGTCCTTGAGCGGCAGGAAGTCGGCGGGGTCGCGGAAAGCCCGCGAGCCGGCGTTGCTGGGCATGGAAGGGACATTACTCACAAAGTGTGATTAATGTCAAACTGCCAGTTCCGTGCACACACGGGCGCGTCAGTCGCCGGATTGACATAGCCATATGGCCATGGCTATATTGCCTGCATGAAGACCATGGCAGCCGGCAAGTTCAAGGACGTGTGCCTGAAGACACTGGACGAAGTGGCCCGCACCAGGACCGCCGTGGTCATCACCAAGCGCGGCCGGCCGGTGGCGCGGCTGGTGCCGTGCGCACCTGAGACGGTGCGAAGTCTCGCCGGCAGCGTGCTGAAGGAGACCGGCGATCCGTTCGGCACCGGCGAGGCCTGGGATGCTACCGACCCTGCTTGATACGCACGCCTGGGTCTGGTGGGTCACCGAGGACCGGCGATTGTCGCGGCCGGCACTGCGGGCCATCGAAAAGGCACAGGCATCGGACGCGCTCTGGCTGTCGCTGATGTCGGTGTGGGAAGTCGCCAAAAAGGTCGAAAAGGGCCAGTTGCTCCTCGACAGGCCCGTGGAGGCGTGGCTCGACCAGGCCACGAACAGGCCGGCCCTCCGCATGGCCGAACTGACGCGGCCGATTCTGACTGAGAGTTGCCGCTTGCCGCAGCCGTTCCACGGAGATCCCGCCGACCAGATTATCGTGGCCACGGCTCGCGATCGTGATGCGGTGCTCGTGACCAAGGACAGCCGCATTCGCGAGTACCCGTCGGTACGTTCGCTCTGGTGACCGGGGTGGCGTGTGGACTCAAGTCGGGTGTTATAGTCCTAACTGACAATTGACGCCTGCCCGGCGACCATCGGAAGTGGGTGCAAGTCCCACACGGTGACGCCACTGTGAGCGGGGAGATTTCTTCCCGTGAGTCAGATACGAGGTCATCGGGCCCGTCCTTTTGCCGGTGTCTGCATGCCGCAGACCCGGCCCGGCGCGTTCCACGCCGGGAAAGGAGCCCGTGTTCCACTCACGCCTGTTTGCCCGCACGTTTTCCCTCTGTTCAATCCTGCTGACGTTTGTTGTCCTGCCCGTCTTCGCGCAGCCCGTCGTGCGCGGTCAGGTCGTGGACACTACCGGCACTCCGCTCACCGGCGCCATCGTCTCGCTGACCTCGCCGGGTGGCGTCACGCACACGCGTATCGCTGATTCGCGTGGCGCATTTGTTTTTGACAGCGCCTGTGACGACTGCAAGGTATCGGCACGCCTCGCCGGCTTCGTGCCCGCGAGCGTGGCGCTGACCGGCGACGCGCCGGTGGTGCTCACGCTCGGCGTTGCGCCGATCCGCGAATCGCTGGTCGTTACGGCCACACGCACCGAGGTGCCCACCGGTCAGGTCGGTGCCAGCGTCACGGTCTTCGACGCCGCAGCCATCGAGCGACGTGGCGATGTGCTGGTCGGCGATCTGCTCCGGCAGGCGCCTGGTGTCACGGTGGTCCAAAACGGGGGCCGCGGCAACCTGACGTCGATGTTCGTGCGCGGCGGCGAAAACAACTACACAAAAGTTCTGCTCGACGGCATTCCGCTCAACGAACCCGGCGGCACGTTCAATTTCAGCGGCCTCTCCACCGGCCACCTCGAACGGGTCGAACTCGTGCGCGGCGCGCAGTCTGCGGTGTTTGGATCGGATGCCGTCGCCGGCGTCCTTCAGCTCGTCTCACACCGGGGTCGTCCCGGCGCGGCACCATCCGGCGCGGCAGAAATCACGAGCGGTGGATACGGCACACGCGGGGCCGGTGGCCGTGTGTCTGGCGGCGGCACTCGCTGGACGTGGTCGGCATTTGGTGGGCGCCAGGAAACCGACAACAGAGCGCCCAACAACGCATCCACGATCAACACGGGGTCGTTCACGATGGGTGGGCAACTGTCAGACACGCTGCGAGTCAACGTTGTCGGACGCATCGAAGAAACGACAACCGGTACACCGGGGCAAACGGCATTTGGACGACCGGACATGGACGCATCGTTCACACAGGTTCAACGCATCGGCGGCGTCTCGGTCGAACATCAACGTGCGCGCGTGTCACAGCGATTCACCTATGCGCTCGCGTACTCGCGCCAGCGTTCCACGAACCTGATCGCCGATCCGCCCTACACGCCGCGTTACGGCGATGCCGTCGCGCCGTTCCAGTTCTCGGACTTCACATTCGACTCCGGCTCCACGTTTCGCCGGCACCATGCGTCCTATCAGGCCGACCTGCGGCTGACCCACGGCGGCACTTTGGCGGGCGCGGAGATCCTGACGGTCGCCGCCGACTTCGATGGCGAACGTGCCGACCTGCGCGACTTCCTCAACCCCGCCCGCACGACGCCCTCGCGGAACAACTTTGGTGTCTCGCTTCAGCATCAACACGTGAGCGCCCGCCTGGCCGTCACGACGGGTCTGCGCTTCGAGGACAACGCGTCGTTTGGCAATTCCGTCACTCCCCGCATTTCCGCGTCCCTGCTCGTGCGGACCGGAGACGAACGCTGGGGTGCGACTCGCGTAAAAGTGAACGCCGGGACGGGCATCAAGGAGCCAACGCTGCGCCAATCGTTCAGCCTGTCGCCGTTTGACCTCGGCAACCCCGGCCTGGACCCCGAGCGCTCGCGCACCATTGACGCCGGCATCGAACAGCGACTGTTCAGCGATCGCGTCAAGGTGGAACTCACGGCGTTCGACAACGAGTTCCGCGACCAGATTGCGACACGCACGATCGACTTCACGACCTTCAACTCGCAGTACTTCAACGTCGGCCTCACCAAAGCGCGTGGCGTCGAAGCAGGTGTCGAACTCGCGCTGTCGTCGGGCGTCCGCCTTGTCGCGAATCACACGATCCTGGACTCCGAAATCATCGAGCGCGCATCGGAATTCGGCGATGCGCTTGCCCCCGGCATGTGGGCGCTCCGTCGTCCACGCCACTCCGGCCAGGCGACGCTGTTCGTGGACCGTGGACGGGTGTCGTTTGACCTTGGCGCCGCGTGGACCGGCCGGCGCAACGACGCAGACTTTTCCTCGCTCACGCCTCCCCTCAGCGCCGCGCCCGGGTACACGCTGTGGCGCACACAGGTGGCCGTGACACTGACGCGGCAACTGACGGCATTTGGCCGGATCGAGAATCTGACCGACGAAGACTACATGGAGCCACTCGGATATCCGGCCTGGCGCCGGACGGCGCGTGCTGGCCTGCGACTGAAGTTCTGAGGCCGCGATGCTGAGCGTCTCCAACCTGTCGTTCGCCTTTGGCACACAGCGCGTCCTCCAGGACGTGTCGCTGAACGTGCCGACGGGCGGCATGGTCGGACTGCTCGGTCCGAACGGATGCGGCAAGACCACACTGATTCGCCTGCTGGCCGGAGCCCTGACTCCGGCCAGCGGGACGATTGCCTTCGACGGAACGCCGGTCGGCGACATCGACAGGCGCGCGCGGGCGAGACGGATCGCGGTCGTGCCGCAGCAGACCCAACTTGCCTTCGACTACACCGTCCAGGACGTGGCCCTGATGGGCCGGTATCCGCACCTGGGCCCATTTGAACTGGAGGGCCCCGACGACCTGGCGGCGGCGCACGACGCACTCGCGTCCACAGGCACCGCTGACCTGTCGTGCCGTCCCTTCAACACGCTGAGTGGCGGCGAGCAACAGCGGGTGGCAATTGCCTCGGCACTGGCACAACTGGACCGCCGATCCGGCGGGCATGAACGCGGCGGACGCCTGTTGCTGCTCGACGAGCCGACGGCATCGCTGGATCTCAAATATCAGGTGGAAATTGCCTCACTCATCGGACAGCTTCACGATGAAGCGCAACACACCGATGCGCCGCTGTCGATCATCACCAGCACACACGACCTGCGCTTTGCCGCCACGGTGTGTCGAGCCGTCGTGCTGATGAACCAGGGACGCGTAGTCGCGTCCGGGCCACCAGGCGACGTCCTCACGCCGGCGACCGTGGCTGCAGTCTACGGACTGAGTGAGCAGCAGGCCGCACCACTGCTGCCGGGGGTGTTCGCGTGACCCACCCGGTGCTTCGGCGCTGGCCGGTCGTGCTGGCGACGATGGCACTCGCGGCCGCAGCCGTCATGGTGGCGCCGTTCATCGGCACTACTCCCCTCTCATTTCGCGAGGTGTTTTCGCTCTCAACGCCGTTCACTGACAACGTCGACGCGCAGATCTTCTTCCTCGCCCGGCTGCCACGCGCGCTCGCCGCAGGCGTCGTCGGTGGCACACTCGCGGCTGCGGGCGTGGTGTTCCAGGCGCTGCTGCGAAATCCCCTTGCCACACCGTACACGCTTGGCATTTCCGCCGGCGCTTCGTTCGGCGCGATGGTGGCCATCACGTTTGCCGGCGTCGTACCCGTCACAGGCATCGCCGGTGCAAGTCTCGCCGGCGCCAGCCTGGCTGTGCTCGTCGTGTATGCACTCGCTTCGGCACGACACTCCGGACTTTCCACGACGGTCCTGCTGCTGGCCGGCGTGACGATGAATGCGTTTTTTTCTGCGTTGATCCTCTTCGTGCAATACCTGAGCGACTTCACCGAGACGTTCCGGGCATTGCGGTGGCTGATGGGCGACCTCGACGTGGCCGGCTACGAACCCCTGCTGACGGCGGCCCCGCTCATTGTCGTTGCGTTTGTCGGATTCGCGTGGCTCGCGCGACCACTCAACCTGCTCGCCATGGGAGCGGATGCGGCGTCCACACGCGGCATCGACATCGTGCGCACGCAGCGCATTGCGTTCTTCGCCGGGTCGCTGGCGACGGGCGCAGCCGTTTCGATAGGCGGGCCAATCGGGTTTGTCGGCATCATCGTTCCCCACCTCGTCAGACTGATCGTCGGCGCAGACCATCGGCTCGTGCTGCCGATGTCGTGTGCCATGGGCGCCGCGTTTCTCGTCTGCTGCGACGTCATCGCACGCATCGTCATGCCGCCACTCGAGCTGCCGGTCGGCATCATCACGGCGTTGATTGGTGGACCGTTTTTTCTGTACATGCTCATCGCCAGGGGGGGAAGGTGAGGAACCTCGTTCTTCGGTGCTTGGTGCCAGGGTGCTTGGTGCTGGGGTTCCTGGTGCTCGGGTTCCTCGGTTCGGGGTTCGGGGTTCCTGGGTTCGCCCAGGCTGTGCCGAAGCGGATCATCAGCCTCATACCTGCCGTGACCGAGATGTTGTTTGCGATCGGCGCCGGCGATCAGGTCGCCGGCGTGTCGTCCTTTGACACCTTTCCTCCGGAGGCGACGACGCGGCCGGCCGTGGGCGGCTTGTTTGATCCCAACTACGAGAAGATCCTGTCGCTGAGGCCTGATCTGGTTGTCACGTACGGATCGCAGGATGAGCTGGTGCGGCGCTTGGACGCCACGAACATCCCCCACTATTCGTACCGTCACGGCGGGCTCTCGCACATCACATCCACAATTCGCGATCTGGGACGCGTGACCGGTCACGTCGATCAGGCCGAACGGGTGGCGACGGGGATCGAGGCAGAACTCGACGCCGTCCGCAAAGACGCACGCGGGCGGCCGTCCCCGAAGGTGCTGCTGGTGTTCGGCCGGGAAGATGGCTCGCTTCGAGGACTCTTCGTCAGCGGCGGCGTCGGCTTCCTTAACGATCTGGTCGTCGCGGCCGGTGGACAAAACGTGATGGCTGACGTCCAACGCGAAGGCCTGCAACTCTCCGCCGAACAGCTGCTCGTGCGCGCGCCCGAGGTCGTGATTGAGCTACGCGCTGGTGGCAACTGGGACCAGGACCGAATAACACGTGAACTGGCCGTGTGGCGAACAGCAAGGATTCCCGCCGCACGGTCGGGACGGATCACCATCCTGACCGACCCGGCGCTGGTGATACCTGGGCCTCGTGTTGGAATCGCCGCCCGGGCGATCGCTGTCGCTCTCAGGTAGTCGCGGCTGCCGCGCTACACGCTCCGAAGCACCTCCGCTGGATTCGTGCGGGACGCACGCCGACCGGGGACGCATGCGGCCAGCAAGCCCAGCGCGACCAGCCCTGTCGCGACGCCAACGATGGTCACCGGATCGAGTGTTCGCACGCCAAAGAGATAGGCCGACATCGCTTCTCCGATGACGACGCCTGCCCCGACGCCAATCACGAGGGCCACCGCAACCACCTGTGTGGCCCTCCACAAGACGGCCCGCTGCACGTCCATGGGTTGCGCGCCAAGCGCGAGGCGCAGCGCAAGCTCGCGACGACGTAGCTGGGCGTCGAACCCGAATGCCCCCATCACACCAATCAGCGCCAGCGGAAGGCACATCGCGCCGATCAGCACCAACAGCGTGGCGCGTGCGCGATAGTCGGCGACCGCATCGTCAACGATGCGATCGAGCGACATCAAGTTGCGCGCTGGATAACCAGGCCAGAAGCGCTCGAAGGTGGCGGCGACCGCGGCCTCAGCTCCGGCCCGTCCGGGACCGGGCTCCAGCTTTACAAGAAAGTGGGCCTGCGGGCTGCGAAGCACAGAGAGCAGCATGGGCTCGACCGGGCGATCCGGCCTGCCGAGAGAGAAGTCCTTCACGACGCCGATCACTCGTGAAGTGCGATTGTTTGCCGTCAGTCTTTGGCCAAGGACTTCCCCGCGAGCCGCAAGCACATGAGCGAACGACTCGTTGACCAGTCCAACCGGCTCCCCCCCGAGATCTGCATCAGCAGGCAGTCGCCCCTCGACGACTGTGAGTCCAAGCACGCGCGCATAGTCCGGCGTGGTCGTGTTGAGGATGGCCCGTTCGCTGGGTACCGTCTCGCCGGCGACTCGAATGTCGAACATGCCACCGCCACCCATGCGTCGCTGAAACATGGGGATACTTCCGCCTGCAGCAGCTCTGACGCCAGGGATGAGTCGAAGCGCCTGATAGGTGTCGGCTGCCGCCTGCAACTGGCGCTGGAGATGAGCGCGACGAGATTCAGGTGTCACCACCGGGCCGCCGGCCGTTGTGGTGACAGGCGGTTGCAGAAACGCCATCACGCCTGCGGGCTCAAACCCGATGTCAACGCCGAGCACTCTGTCGAAACTGCCGATGGCGAGTCCGGATAGATACAGCAGCGTGGTGGTGACGGCGAGTTGTCCCACCAGCAATGCGGTTCGCCAGCGTGCCGTTCGAACGGGAGCGCCGGGTTGTCCCGCGCCGCGCATCAGGCCGATCGGAGACAACTTGCGAATGACACCTGCGGGCACCGCCACGAGAATGGCGACGCCCACAAGGGACACTGCCACAGAGAAACCCAGTGCCCTGATGTCGGGCAAGAGCGCCTGTCCTCGCGTCAGTCCATCCGGCAACAGGGCAATCACACCTGAGGTCAATATCGGCGTCACGACCCACGCCATGGTCAACGCCGCCACCACGATCAGCGCGCCCTCTGCCAGGAATTGGCGAACAATTCTGTGCTGGCCGGCACCCAGTGCCAGCCGAATGCCGATCTCGCCGACACGGCTGGTTGCTCGTGAAAACAGCAGCGCCGCCACCTGCACCCATGCCACGAGCACGAACAACCCGGTCGCAATCAGCAAGACTGCCAGCGCGGCTGAGCCCCCTGGGCGTATGTACTCACGATAGGGAGTGACGACGGCATGGGGCAGCGCCGCCCGAAGCTGTTCGATGGTGACGCCTTCAGCCAGATGGGCATATTCGAAGAACTGAGCTGTCGACAGCCCGGAGCCGAACCACAAGTTCGCACCGTCGGGCTGAGCGAATTCGCGCGGCACGATGCCGGCCAGGATCGGGGGTTGGCGTTCCGGAAAGATGTCGCCGGGCAGTCGGATTCGTGTGCCAATCAGCGACGTGTCGGCGCCATATCGTGCGCGCCAGATGTCCTCGCTCATCAGGAAGCCAGTGTCGTTGCCCGGATCGACCAACTGCCCAGCCACGGGTCGAAGTCCGAATTGCGCGAACCAACCGGGCGTGACCGCAACCGGCCGAAGTCCCCAGGACTGCACCTCAGAGGCGCCCTCCTCCAGCAGCTCAGACGGCCGGGCTGACGTGCGGCGTTCGAGCAGCGGTGTGGTGCCCATCAACACATCCAAGGCATCGAGCTCCGGCCGCGACAGCCGCCGACGCACGTCCGGCGGGACCGTCACGTGCACCATGCGCTCGGTACCACCGAACGGCAGGGGGCGGAACATCAATCCGTCAAAGATCGAAAACAGTGCGGTGTTGGCGGATACAGCCAACCCGACGGTGAATACGGCAGCAACCGAAACTGTCCACTGCCGGCGCAACGCGCGACCGGCCAGCCGGAGTTCATGGAGCATGAAGGGACCTCGCAGCGATTAGACACCGACTCGCCTCGAAAGTGCTAAAAATTTAGCGACACCAGTGCGTGTCGCATTTCTGCAATCCCGGCGGCCCCCAGGCGCAGCATCATCTCTCGTCTAAACGACGACGATGCCAAGGTGTAAGAGAGCATCCAAGGAGTGAATTCGCATGGGACGTCCAGTAGTGCATTGGGAGTTGTGGTCGCAGAATCCGGAGCAGGTTTCCGACTTCTACAAGAACGTCTTCGACTGGGAGATTCAGCACATCCCGGAGATGGACTATCGCCTGGTCAACACCGGCGAAGGTGGCATCGGCGGCGGCATCATGAAGCCGCAGGATGGGCCGATCCCTGCGCCGACGTCGTTCTACATCGACGTGGATGATCTCGACGTCTACGCCGCAAAGATCAAGGCCGCCGGCGGAACGATGATCGTTGAGAAACAGGACGTGCCCGGCATGGGCGCCATCTCCCTGTTCCTCGATCCCGAGGGCCGCATGATCGGGTTGTGGAAAGCGGCCAGTTAGTCCTGGCGCAGCGCCGCCAGTGGATCGATGCGGAGGGCTCGTCGTATGGGCGACCATGCGGCGAGCCCTGCGCTCATCGTGACGATGGCAGCGGCCCACGCGTAGCTGCGCATGTCCCGAGTATCCACGTCGAACAGGAGTGACTCGATCCCTTTCGACATCAGCACAGCTGCAGCGGCTCCGATGACCACGCCGACGACCACGGCCATCCCGACCCTCAACAGCACGAGTCCCGCAATGCGCGATTGACTCGCGCCCAGGGCCACACGAATCCCAATCTCCTGCCGGCGTCCTCCGACGATGTGCGCGAGCAGGCCGTAGACACCGACCGCAGACAAGACACTCGCCACGACGGCGAAGCCGCCCAACAGCAGTAACGCAAACCGCCGCGCCGCCGTCGCAGACGCGACGATGTCGTCGATCGACCGGACGTTCGCCAACGCAACGGCAGGATCGGTGTCGCGCAACGCCTGTCTGACCATCCGCACGTCCACCGTTGCCCCTGGCTCAGCCTTGACCAGCAGGCGTTTGGGGGTGAAGTACCCCAGCGCCTGCGGCATCCAGACGACAGGACTGACACCGGTCTCGAGGGAAGCCACCACGATGTCTCCAGTCACGCCCACGATGGTGAACAGTTGGCCGGTGGGCAGACCGAAGTGCACGCGCTGCCCGACCGGGTCGCGCCCGTCTGGAAACAGTTTGCGCGCCATCTCTCTCGACACAAGGATGGACTCCGTCGGCTCCTCTTCGGTGAACCAGCGCCCGGAGAGCAGCGGGACGTCGAATGCCTGTGGGCAGCCTGCCGTAATGGTTATCGGCAATGCCGACACGAGCCCCTTCGTGCCCTCAGGCACGTACGTCATGTTGCCCGGCCCGCGGTCGAGCGGCACTTCGTTCACGAAGCACACGTGCGTGACGCCGGGGATGTCTGCAATACGGCCCGACAGACGCCTGAAGAAGTCGCCCAGCGCCACGGTGTCTGAATACCGTGAGGCCGGCACGTTCACATCCGCAGCCATCGTCCTCGACAGATCGAATCCTGTATCGACCGAAAGGACGGCGGACTGGCTGCGGGACACCAACGCGGCCATGATCAACAGGACACACGTCGCGGCCACCTGGAGGGTCATGATCCACCCGCGTTGACGGCCGGCTCGACGCCCGGCAGTCACGTCGCGCGTCTGCAGCGATCCCCCACCAGACGCGCCGGCTTTCCACGCCGGCCACGCGCCGACAATCACCGCGGCCACCAACGACAGTGCGCACGCGTACGCCGCAAGCACGGGTGACGAGACGGTGACAAACCGCGCCCAGCCAAATGACGGAGCTACCGCGCCAAGACCGCGCACCGCGGCCAGGGCCAGCGCCGTGCCCACGACCCCGCCGGCAACGGCCACCAGGAGTTGCTCGCGCATCACGAGCGCTGCCAGCTGCGCGCGTGTGGCGCCGATGGCTCTGCGAACCGCGAGTTCCTGACTCCGATCCACGAAACGCGCGACCTGCACGCCGGAGAGATTCACGACGGCCACCAGCAACACCAGCCCTGCAGCCACGACCAGCAGTGTCATGGTCGTGTGGACTGCGCGGGACGATGCCTCACGCAGCGGCTCGGCCTCGGCACTCAGAATCGCGTTGAACTGGGGAAACTCCATGGCGGCTCGCTGCATCACAGCCGCAATCTGCTGGTTCGCCACGGCGAGTGACGTGTCGTCGCGCAGCCGCGCAGTCATGCCGAGGTAGTACGCGCCGCGAGTGCGAAGGCCTGGACTGATCTCCATCCACCGCCAGGCGTCCGCGTCCACGGTGCCCAGGCCGGCCCAGGCCGGCGCGACACCAATCACGGTGAACGACTCCCCGTCGAGGCGGATGTTCTGCCCGATGAGATCAGGCGCTGCTCCGAACCGCCGACGCCACGCGCCCTCGCTGAGCACGACCGCGCGCGTCAGATCGTCGGAGCGACGGCTGAACACCCTCCCCGCAACGGGTGTGACCTTCAGAGTGTCAAAGAACTCCTCCGTGACGGCAGCCACGGTCAGCTGCTCCGCGCCATCGCTCGATTCGAGGTTCATCTGCGCGGTGTACTTGCTGAAGGCCGCTGAGGCAGCAAAGCCCTGGACGGTGCGCAGGTCGTTGTAGTCCCCCACCGAGAGGTTGTTCCGGGCACGGCCGTCGGAGCGTTGATACGTCAGCGACACCAGCGTCAGCCTGGCTTCATCGGGAAACGGCATCGCACCGGCCAGCACCGGCCAGGCGACGATGAACATGGCGACGTTGGCGCCCACACCGAGCGCAATCGTCAGGATGGCCAGCAGCGTTGTCAGGGGCCTGCGTGCCAGCGCGCGCGCGCTCTGGCCAAACCCGCTCCACATGTGCCTCATCTGTTCCCCCATCTCGACGCCGGATGACGCCGGCGCCGGATCCAATCCCGTGCGGATCACGCACGCGCGCACCGTCGCGCGGCACAGCCACCACGACGCGTGCGCAGCGCCCCGTCCATCCCGCCGTTCGCGCCACTCCTCCTCAAGGTCGCCGAGAATCACGTCCCTTGAGTCGGCGGGAAGGCAGCGTGCGACCAGCGTGGCAATGACGCGATTCACGAACGCTCCAGTTCCTCTTCCAGCCCCTCGGCCATCGTTCGGAAGGCGCGATGACTCGCCGCCAGTGCGCGGCGTCCCGGGGCGGTCAGCGCGTAGTGGCGCCGGCGTCGGCCGCCCCGCTCGGCCGTGGGTTCTCCGATGCGGGACCGCACCAGGCCCTTCCCTTCGAGGCGGTCGAGGGTGACGTACGTCGCGCTGATGGACAGCTCCCGTCGTACGCGTGACTCAATCTCCCGCCGGATGGTGGCGCCATACGCGTCTTCACCCAGCCGCAACACGGCCAGCAATACGAGATGTTCAAACTCGCCCAACATATGCTTCACATTGTGAAGCAAATAGACGATAAAAGGCGAGGCGGGGTTGGCCTGCCTGCGTGGCGTGGGTGAGATGGGCGTAGAATCGCTGCCGGAGGTCTGGCGCATATGGCGCACCATCGAGCACGACCTGTACTCATCGGCCTGCTGGCCGTCGTTCTTCCCCTGACTGCGGCCGCATCACAGCCTGCCGATCTTCCCGCAGCGCTGTCGGGCGGCTGGAAACTCAATGTCGACGCGAGCGTGAACCCCAATGGTCCCGAAGGCGCCGGAGCGCGGGGGCGTGGCAATCGGTCGGGACCCGACCGTGGACCGAATCAGACGTCAGTGGGCAGCGGTCCGCCTCCCGGCGGCGATCTGGGGGTCGAAGAGGCGCAACGTCTGAATAGCCATCTCCGCATGCTGCGGCAGGCGCCACCGACGCTTGGCATTCAGGCGACGATGAAGGATGTGCTGATCGTGTTCGATCCGGATCCGGCAAAACAGATGGCCGCGAAGTACACCACGGACGGCAAAAAGACCACGCAGGCCACCGAGGCCGGCCCACTCGAGATCAAGGTGAAGTGGGAGGGCAAGTCGGGGCTGCGCCGAGAGATCACCACACGGGAATCCCTCAAGGTCGTTGAGGACTACGTCCCCAGCGCCGACGGCAAGCAGCTGACCGTCACCGTCAAGATCTCGGCGACGATGACGCGGCTGCCGGTCACCGAGATCAAGCGCGTCTACGACCGCGTCCAGTAGGCATCACTCGGCCCGGAGTGCCGTGAGCGGGTCCACGCGCATGGCACGCCAGGCCGGCCACACACAGGCGAGCGCCGCCACAATCAGGGCGCCCAGTGCCATCATCGTGAACGTCCAGGGATCGGTCGCGCTGGTGTCGTACAGGAGCGTGCTCATGGCACTGGTCGCCGCAAGTGCCGCGAGCACGCCTCCGATGACACCAACAACCGCCATGACCATGCCTTCGCGCAGCACCAGGGCGAAGACCGCCGGCGGCTGCGCCCCCAGCGCGAGACGCACCCCCAGCTCACGCCTGCGTTGTTCCACCGAATACGCAATCACCCCGTAAATGCCTGCGGCGGCCAGCAGAGCCGCGACCACAGCGAAGATGACGAAGAGCACCGTATTGAGGCGGCGTTCCGCGGTCAGCGCGGACGACAACTCGTCAACGGTCGCCTCGCGGTAGATGGGCTGACCCGGATCGATCTCGCGCACGACACGTCGAATCGCGGGCAGCATCGCGAGGGGCTCTCCCGCCGTGCGCGCAACCAGCATCATGCTGCGAGAGGGAAACTGGGCCAGCGGAAGGTAGGTCTCAGGCCGCACGGGCGCTTCGTAGCCGGTGCGCCTCGTATCGGCCACCACACCCACGATGGTGAGCCACTGGGTGTTGGTGTCGGGCACACCGTAGGTGATTCGACGTCCCACCGGGTCCTCGCCCGGCCAGAACTGCCTGGCCATGGTCTCGTTGATGATGACGACGGGTGTGGCGTCGGCCGTGTCAGATGGCTGGAATTCGCGACCACGTCGTACGGGGATCCGCATCGTAGCGAAGTACCCGGGAGCCACGGCGTCGACCGGCACCTCAACACTCTCGACCGGACTGAAGACCGGTCGCCCTTCGATATTGAAGCCGGTCGAATTGGGTGTTGCTGAAAGAAACAGTCCGGACACGAGTGAAGCGCTTTCGATGCCGGGTACTGCGCGCACGCGCTCGAGCACGCGCTCGAAGAAGGCCACACCCGCGGCTGGTGTCTGGTAGGCCTGGCCCGACACGGTCATCTGCATCGTCATCACTCGCGCGCCGTCAAAGCCGAGATCGAGCCCCTGCATGCGCATGAAGCTCTGCACCATCAGGCCTGCGCCGGTGAGCAGGACAAGAGCCAGTGCCACCTGCACGACCACCAGCGTGCGCCCTACCCAACGACCGACGCCGGAGGACACACCTCGGCCGCCCTCCTTGAGCGCGCTGCCGATGCCGGAGCGGCTGATTTGCCACGCCGGCACGACACCGAAGATCAGGCCGGTGACCAGCGCGGCGGCAAACGAGAACCCAATCACCGTCCAGTCGAGCGTGATGTTGTCCAGCCGCGGGAGGTTCGCGGGCGCCGTCGCCACAAGGGTGCGCAGGCCGAGCCAGGCCAGCGCCAGTCCCACTGCACCGCCGGTACACGCCAGGACGAGGCTTTCGGTGAGCAACTGCCGCACCAGTCGCCATCGGCCCGCGCCAATCGCGGTTCGCAGGGCAATCTCGCGCTCCCGCACCGAGGCGCGAGACAACAACAGGTTCGCGACGTTGACGCAGGCGATGAGGAGGAGGAATGTGACCGCGCCGAGCAGGGCCACGATGGCCGGCCGGGTGCGAGCCACGAGGGACTCGTGGTATCCGGCCACATAGACGCCGTAGCCCTCCTGATTGGGGAATCGCCGCACGATGTCTTCGGCGATGGGCTCCAGGTCTGCCTGCGCACGCTCCACGCTGATGCCCGGCTTCATGCGCCCGATCGCGAGCAGCCACAGGGATCCGCGACTGTTCCGCAGTTGCTCGGAGGGCGCGTTCGGAATCCAGAACTCGGTGGCCGGCGCTGGAAACGCAAAGCCCTGCGGCATGACGCCGATGACTTCACGCGTGCGGCCGGACAATTCGATCGTGCGGCCAAGGATGGCGGGGTCGCCCCCAAATGCCCGTTGCCAGAATCCGTGCGAAAGCACCACCACGGCGTCACGCCCGGGCTGATCCTCCTCTGCCGTAAACACCCGGCCGCGCGCGGCCTCCACGCCCAACACGTCAAAGAGATTCGCCGACGCGCGAGCGCCGGTGACCCGCTGCGCATCTCCCTGACCGGTGAGGTTGAGGGCGGTCGTGTTGTACACGGCGATGGCGTCGAAGGTCGAGTTGGCGGCGCGGTAGTCCTCGATGTTGGGGAGCGAATGCCAATCCTCCCGGAGGTTGATCCGCGCGTTGGTCATCCAGACCATCGCCAGCCGATCCGGCTCGGCGTACGGCAGCGGCTTGAGCAACACGCCGTTGGCGACGCCGAAGATCGTGGACGTGGCGCCCACACCAAGCGCAATTGTCGCGACAGCGATCGCCGAGAAGACCGGCTGCCGAAGCATGACGCGGCCGGCGTAGCGGGCGTCTCGCCAGATCGCTTCAATCACGCCGCCTCCGCGTACGTCATACGCGCGATCCTGCAGCGAGGGCACGTTCCCGAAGCGCCGCATCGCCTCGGCACGCGCATCGGCCGGCGACATGCCATTCGCGATGTTGTCGTCGGTGGCAAGGTCGATGTGGTGCTGCAGTTCTTCACTGACCTCGCCGGTCACCACGTCGCGACCAAACAGGGCACGCACCCGCGCGCGAAGCACTCGCCAGAGACGCATGGCTACTCCGTCCCTGCGATGACCAGGTTGACGGCGCCGGACAGACGCGACCAGCTGGCGCGTTCGGCCTCAACCTGCCGGCGCCCCGCCGGTGTGAGTGTGTAGTAGCGCGCCCGCCGGTTTCGCTCGGTCACCGCCCACTCGGACGCAATCCAGCCACGCTGCTCCATCCGATACAGGGCCGGATACAGCGACCCTTCTTCGACCTGCAGCACGTCTTCCGACAGCGCCTTGAGTCGCTGCGTGATGGCGTACCCGTGCTGCGGCCCGGAGCGGAGCACCCGCAGCACAAGCAGGTCGAGGGTCCCGTGCAACTGGTCGGAATTGGTCTTTGGTCGCGGCATGCGACATTAGACGTTCTAAGTGAGCAATTGGTTTCAGGACGCCTGGTGCGCGCGAGACGGAAGCGCCGCATGCAACCGCCGCAGCAACACACCAACGTCAGCCGGTCCAGCAAGACGATGCTGAATCAGGCGCTCGCTGGGCCTGGAGCCCACGCCTATCGAAATGCCGCGCCGTCCCAGGGTGGCAAACGCATCCTCGTCGGTCCGGTCGTCACCAAGGTACACAACGCCGACGCCCGACTGCGGTCCGGTGTCGACCACCGAGCGGATCCACTCGACGGCCTTGCCTTTGTGCCAGTCCACCGACGGCAGCAGTTCCAGCGCCTGCGCGCCGGGCAGGGCGCGCAGCACATCGGCGTCAAGCGCCGGCTGGGCAATATCCAGGAACTGCCCCAGAGCGCGGCCCGCCAGCTCTGGCGCGACGCGGCGTACATGGCACGTCAACGCGAACTGTTTGTCTTCGATGACGACACCCTCACACCACTCGAGCCTGGCGACGGCGCGCTGCCGGATGTCTGCCAGCACCGGCTCCACATCCTTGAGTGCCGGATGCAGGAATCCCCCCTTGGGTCCCGCGACTTCCAGACCATGCAGCCCGCCCACGTACGCGGCGACGTCACCGGTGCGAGCGCGAACATCGTCCATCCGCCGCCCACTGACGACGGCGACCGTCGCCCGCGGATGTTCTGACAATTGCGCGAGCGCGGTCGCGACGTTCTCCGACATCACCGCCGCATCAGGTGTCGGAGCGATGTCCGCCAGTGTTCCGTCAAAGTCCGTGGCGAGCAGCAATGGCCGCTCCGCAAGCCAATCCAGCACGGCGCCGGCCACCACGTCGGGTGATTCAGCCAGAAAAGAACCCTCCCACCTTTCTTCGTTCGAGTTGATGCAGGATGTCGGAGGCCCACGCAAGCACGTCGCGTCCGGCCACTCGTCGACGCAGGGCCTGCATACGTCGCCGCACCTCCCACTCGGGCATCGCAACGGCGTGCAGGATCGCGTCGGTGAATCCCCGCTCGTCGTACGGGTTGATGATCAGCGCCTCTTCGAGCTCCTGCGCGGCGCCCGCCAGTTCGCTGAGAATCAGGACGCCCCCGAAGTCGTCACGCGCGGCCACGAACTCCTTGGCGACGAGGTTCATGCCGTCATGCAGCGACGAGACGATGCAGAAGTCGGCCAACCGGTACCACGCCACAAGGTCGGGCATCGCGAACGACTGCTTCAAGTAGAGGATCGGTCCGCTGTCGGGCCCCTCGCCGTGCCGGGTGTTGATGCCGTGAACGATGGAGTCCACCTCGGCGGAGATCTCCGCGTAGCCCTGCACGTCCTCCCGTGACGGCACCCCGATCTGCACGAACGTGAAACGTGACGCCAGCCCGGGCGACTGGTCAAGGGCGCGCCCAAGCGCCGCCATCCGTTCGGGAATGCCTTTGGTGTAGTCGAGGCGATCCACCCCAATCCCGATCACCCGGCCGCGCAGGTTGTAGCGATCCAGCAGTGTGCTCATGCGTCCAGGCAGGGCGTCATCGGCCAGGATCGAGGTGATGCGGTCGAAGTCGGCGCCAATGGGAATCGCGGCCACACGAACCGGCCGGTCTCCCAGGTACACGGTTTCATCAGAGACCTCAGCCCCCAGTTCGTCTTCGACGGCCTGCAGGAAGTTACGCTGGTCTCTGGGCAGTTGAAACGCCACGAGGTCGTTGGCCAGCAGGCCGCGAATGATCTCGACGCGCCATGGGCAGATGCGCAGGCGGTCGGTGTCCGGCCACGGGATATGCCAGAAGAGCGCAGTACGCAGACGAGGGCGCAGTTCGCGCAGCGATTCGGCCACGAGCGCGAGGTGGTAGTCGTTGAGGAACACTGACGCTTCCGCAGGCGCTTCGGCCGCCGTGGCCTCGGCGAACCGGCGGTTCACCAGCTGATACATCTCCCACTCCTCCGCGCGGAAGACGGGGCGGACATGCGCCTGATGGCAGAGCGGCCACAACGCGCCGTTGGCAAACCCGGTGTAATAGCCGGCTTCTTCCTCCGGTGTCAGCCAGAGTCGTCGCAGCCGGTAGGACGGATTCTCTGGCGGCACCTCGACCGAGTCCCGTTCGTCGACGACCGCCTTGTCGGCTGTGCCTGCGCCGTGCGCAACCCAGACGCCGCCGCGCTCACGCATCAACGCATCAAGCGCGACCGAGACGCCGCCAGGCGTCGCCCGCACGGTGATGCTGCCATCGTCGGCATATTGATGCAGGTACGGTTCACGGTTGGAGACGACCACCAGTCCACCGGCCGACCGTCCCGTCTCGCCGACGCGCACCAGTGCGGCCTTGAACAGAATCGGGCCTATGACTTCGTGCATCGCGATCATCGAGACCACGAGCGTTTCGAAGCGTCCGCCCCAGTCGGGGAATTCGGTCGACACGAGGATGGTCAAGCCCAGCGTGATCCCGGCCTGGGACACTAGTCCGCGCCACAACAGCGGCGTCGCCTCGTCATCGGCGCGGGCGACCCGCGCGCCGATCTGGGTGCCCACATACAGCAGCGCAACGCGAATGGCGACCATGACGACGGCAAACACGCCGATGACGGCGAGCGCATCGACCTGGAATGACGCGCCGGCAGCCGTGAAGAACACCACCAGGATGGGCGTCGATCCACGCTCGATCGCATCCCGCAACACGTCGCCTTGTTCGGTCGTGACGTTTTCAACGACCAGGCCGGCGACCAGCGCGGCAATCAACCCGTCGAACTGCCACAACTCGCTGGCCCCGGACAACACGGCGCACAACGCAACGAGCGCCAGCGTGACTTCGCGACCAACCCATCGCAGGTACAACGCGAACAATGCGCCCACCGCGACGCCAAAGGCCATCGAGCCCGGCAGCTCCCACAGGAGGGACGCCACCAGTTCCGGCGCGTTCGGCGTTTCGAGGAACACGCCGCGGGTCCACTCCATCGAAATCGCAAACAGCAGGATCAGCGCAAGGTCGCCAAGCACGACCACGGCGAGGGTCAGTTCGGCCAGGCGTCCGCGCGCGCGCGTTTCGGCCATCACGGCCAACGTCACCGTGGGAGAAAACGCCACAAGCACCGAGGTGGCCACCGCCACGATGGCTGCGCGCTGAGCCAGGGTGACGTCCGGCGCAATCGGCAGCCAGGGCCACGCAAAAAACAGCAGCGCATACAACCCGACGAAGGTCAGGCCGATGGTCACGGCGGCCATCGTTGAAATCGTGCGCAGGCGCGCGCGCAGCCGCGAGATGTTGAGCTGGAGACCGGCACTGAACGCGATCACCGCGATGGCCAGGCCGTTGACCAGCTGCAGGTCGCGCGCCATTGGTCGGGTGATGATGTCGGCGACAAACGGGCCGCAGACCAGGCCGAAGGCCAGGTACCCTGTCAGCCTTGGGAGGCGCACGAACTCGAGCAGCCAGCCGACGATCGTCGCTGCGATGAGCGCGACACCGAGCGCAAGCGCAGTGGTCGTCGCCGTCGTGTCACCCAGCCGGGCCACGAGCAGCCAGGCGAGAATGATCGTGATCGTCAGGGCGGCAAGGCGTCGCATTACCGTCGCGCTCCCCGCCACATGGGCAACGCCACCACCGCAAAGACTTCAAACAGCGCGGTACCGATCGTCACGGCCCACAACAGGGCGTCACCAGTCGCGACCGGCAGGATCTGCCGGAAGTTGAGCGCGAATGCGATCCCGACGACTCCAGGCGACATGAGGTACGCCGCCATGTCGGATGGTCGCACGTCGCCGAGCATGCGCGCGGCAAGCCATCCGCCTGCCACTTTGCCCGCAAGCCGGAACAGCAGATACGGCACGAGCAGCCACGCGCCGGATGGCGATGGCATCCACAGTGCGCCGGCGGTGAGCAACAGCAGCACCACAAGCGAATGCTGCAGTTTGCCGAGGTCGTCGCGGACAATTCGATCGGCGCGACCGGGCGCGCGCGTCCAGACCAGACCAGCCACCAGCCCCACCGACAGCGGAGAGACATCGATGTATGCGGCCGCGCCACCGGCCAGCGCCAGCGTGCCGAGCACATACACGCCGCGCTCAGCCACGGACTCCGCTCGCTCGAAGAGCAGCCAGCCAATCAGTCCGGTCACCAGTCCGAGCCCGACAGGCATGAGCGCGATCCACCAGCGCTCAGCGCCCGTGCCGGTCGCGACGGTGAACACGCCGGCGGCAACCACGATGGGCAGGATGTCGTCGAGGTCAGCGACATCTGTCGCGATCGCAGCAGCCGGGTCGGCGTTGGGATCGGCAGAAGTCGCCGACGAAGCCGACGCACACAGACCCAAAGCGAGCGCGACGATGATCGCCGACGCGTCGAGGGGGAGTCCGGTCGAGGCCACGAGGTAGACGGTCGCGCCGGCAACCGCCAGGATCGTCATCGCACTTTCGAGGCTGGCCGCCGCCAGGAGGCGGGCGGCCGTGCGACGCTGGCGCCCCAGTGCCATGCCGACGAACACCCCGAGCAGCGTGAGCGCCAGTGTCACGCTCAGGTCGAGCAGCGACCGCATGCGGGGCCCAATCAGATCGAGCCCAAGCGGACCCACCACAATTCCGATCGGCACAAAGACGACGGCCGGCGTCAGTGACGGCGCCAGGCCGAGGGCCGATCGCGTGCGCAGCAGCGACAGGAACCAGGAGAACGGCGACGGCGGCGGCGCCCCGAGACGACGATCGAGCGGGTCGGCCCCGCCCAGCTCTCGCTGTCGGCGTTGTTTCATTGCGTGCGCAGCCTCTCGACGATGTCGAAGAGCGTGCGGGCACGCGCAACGGCAACGCCGGGGCCATCAGGCACGGTGAGGCCCACAAGCCGGCCGTCCAGCGTGAAGAGCCACGCGCCCTCCCGCAGGTGGGCATGTCCCCCTGGCGACAGCAGAGGATCGGGCCACGCGGGGTCGTCAAAGGAGTCGGTCCGACCGATGAACTCCGGTCGCGCAGCCGACCCGCCCCGCGACCCTTCAAACACGGCGACGTATCCGGGACCGCCAAACGCGGCGGCCTGCGAGGCAGGCCCGGCAAACGGCTCGGCCGGAACACGCACGAGTGCCAGATGCCGCTCGGGATCGCTCGCGACCACCGACACCACGTCACCGGTGACAATGGTGAATCCGGCGGGGAGGTAGATCAGCGCGAGATCGGCATCCACGCGCAGTCCCGCCATCCGACGCTGTGTCGCGGGTGCGGCGGCGGGCGGCGCTGACCGTCGCGGCGGCGCCGGCGCGGGCACCGACGCGACATCAACGACCGTGAGCGTGGCATCCACACGTGCCGACACATCAGCAATGATGAGCGCGAGTTCCTCGAAAGTGGCTCTGGCGGCCAGACGTTCGATCGGGCCGGCCGGCGGCGTCGCCGCCACGCGTTCGGGAGTGGGAAAACGAAACCGGGCCAGTACGAGCAGTACCGCCACGGCGACGAGAATCACCAACAGCAGAAGACGAGTTTCACGGCCCGCATGCGATACGGGCGGCGCAGTCACGAGATCGGCCTCCTTTCAGCCTGAATGACAGGGTGGCCCGGAGCCACCGTTCGGGCCCGATGGCCCTAGCGCACGGGTGCGGTGTCGCGGAGACGCTTGACGACCGCAGAGAACTTTTCGATGGCGTAATCGATGTCCGCATCGGTGGTGAACCGACCGAGACCGAAACGCACCGTGGCGGCAGGCACGGCGGCCTCGCCGAACAACGCCCGCAACACATGCGACGGAGTGGCCGACGCGCTGCTGCACGCGGACCCTGAGGACACCGCGATGTCGCCGATGCCGATGATCAGCGACTCACCGTCGACATCATCAAACGCCACATGAAGGTTGTGCGGCAGGCGCGCGGCCATGGTGCCGTTCACGCGCACACCACCGACCCTGGCGGACAACCCTTCAAGCAGTCGATCCCGCAAGGCGCGCAGTCGCGCACACTCCTCAGCCATCTCGAGCCGATCGAGATGACATGCATATCCGAGGCCAACAATGCCGGGCACGTTCAGCGTGCCCGAGCGGAACCCGCGTTCCTGTCCGCCGCCGATGATGAACGGCGCAAGGTTCGTCTTCTTCCGAATAAAGAGCGCGCCGCACCCTTTCGGGCCGTACATCTTGTGGGCCGTCAACGAGAGCAGATCGATCCCCAGCGCCTGGACATCCAGTGGAATCTTGCCGACCGCCTGCGCGGCGTCCGAGTGCACCAACGCGCCTTTCGCGTGGGCGATGGCCGTGACCTCGGCCAGCGGCTGCACCACGCCAATTTCGTTGTTGGCGGCCATGACGCTGACCAGCGCGGTCTGTTCGGTGACGACCCCCGCCAGCGCCGCCGGATCGACGCGCCCGTCGCGCTCAACCGGCACGATCGTCAGCGACCACCCCGACGACTCGAGCGATTTGCACGCTTCGAGCACCGACTTGTGCTCAATCGCCGAGCAGACGACATGCCGGCGTGAAGCCGGCGCGGCGGCTGCCACGCCCTTGATCGCCCAGTTGTTCGATTCGGTGGCGCCGCTGGTGAAAACAATCTCTCGCGCTGAGGCGCCGATCAGGGCCGCCACCTGCCGTCTGGCGGTCTCGACCGCTTCCTGCGCTTTCCAGCCAAACGCATGGCTGGCCGATGCGGGATTGCCGAATTCCTGGGTAAAAAACGGCAGCATGACCTCGAGCACTCGGGGATCGACCGGAGTCGTCGCGTGATAGTCGAGATACACCTGGCGTGTGGACATGCCCGACCATTTTACCGTCTATCGGCTACTATCCAGACTCGGAGGTTTTATGCGTGGTTCGATTCGAGTGGCAGTACTTCTGATGGGCGTGGTGTCTGTTGCCGCCGTCGCGGCACAACAGGCGCCTTCACCGATGAACGCTGAGGGCCTGCTCAAGGCCTGGAGCACGTATCGGACCATGCGCGACGCGTCGCCGTTCAAGAACACGAACTGGCAGTACCTGGGCCCCACCAACGTCAGCGGCCGCGCGACGGACGTCGCGGTCGTGGACGTCAACGGCGCCAGGCACATCTACGCTGCCTATGCCACCAGCGGCCTCTGGAAGAGCGAAGACCACGGGCGCACCTGGCGCGCGATCCTCGAACACGAGGCATCAACCAGCATCGGCGACATCGCCGTCGCGCCCTCGAACCCCAACGTGGTGTACGTGGGCACGGGCGAGGCCAACATCTTCCGCGCCTCGATGGCCGGCGTCGGCGTCTACAAGTCCACCGATGGCGGACGCACTTTCAGCCATGCGGGGTTGACTGACACCCAGACCATCGGCCGCATCGTCGTCCATCCGACCAACCCGGACATCGTGTATGTCGCCGCCTCGGGCCACGAGTGGACCGACAACGAGACGCGCGGTGTGTTCAAGAGCATCAACGGCGGACGCACCTGGTCGAAGGTCCTCTACAAGAGCCCACGCACCGGCGCAATCGACCTCGTGATGGATCCCAAAGACCCGAACACGCTCTACGCCGCGATGTGGCAGCGGATCCGCCGCAAGTGGAGTGATCCCCGCGTCGAGCCGGGGTACAACGAGGGCGGCGTGATGAAGAGCACCGACGGCGGTGCGACGTGGAGTGACGCCAGCGCGGGCCTGCCGGCACCGCAGTTCCGCGGTCGCATCGGCATCGACGTGTCGCGCAGCAACCCGAACGTGCTCTACGCGCTGGTCGACAACTACGAGGAAGGCCGCGGCCCGCAGGAGAATGAACGCGATGCGTACGGCCGCCCGATCACCAACGGACGCATCAAGGCCGCGGAGGTCTACCGCACCGACGACAAGGGCCGCACGTGGAAGAAGGTCTCCGAGACCAACGACTACATGATCGAACACTCGGGCACGTACGGCTGGGTGTTCGGACAGATTCGTGTCGACCCCACCAACGAAAACACGGTCTACACGATGGGACTTGCGCTCAATCGTTCGACCAATGGCGGCGTGACGTTCGAACGCGTGCAGGGCACATCCACCAGCAACGTGGACGGCAGCAACACGGGCGGCGTACACGGTGACCATCACGGCCTGTGGATTGACCCGGCCGATCCGCAGAAGCTCTACAACACGAATGACGGCGGGTTCTACCACTCGCTCGATGGCGGTAAGACGTGGGTCTTTGCCGTGGGCGCGGCAGGCGCGCAGTTCTACAACGTCACCGTCGACAACAGCCGTCCCTCGTCGTGGGCGTACGGCTCGATTCAGGATCACGGCTCACGCCGTGGACGTATCGATCTGTCGAAGGGTCGCGACGCCATTCCGGCCGTCGCCTGGGAGAACGCGCCGGGTGGCGAGGGCTCGAACCACGCAATCGATCCGACCAATCCGAACATCGTGTATTCGCACGGCTTCTACGGCAACTTCAGCCGCACGGACTTGTCAGTGGCTGCACCGGCGCGTGGCCGAGGCCGAGGCGCTGCAGCGACCCCGCCGCAGGGACCGCAGCGCACCACAAACATCCAGCCGCCAAATCCGCCGGACGCTGAGCTCCGCGCCCAGTGGATGGCGCCGATCATCGTCTCGCCGCACGACAATCGCGTGATTTACGCGGGATATCAGTACGTCTACAAGTCGGACAACCGCGGCGAGGGTTTCCAGGTCATCAGCCCGGACCTGACCGACAACAACAAGGATCAGATGTTGATCCGGAACTCGAACGCGATTCCGTATCAGACCATCGTGGCGCTGGCCGAGTCACCGAAGAAGGCCGGACTGCTCTACGTCGGCTCAGACGATGGCCGTGTGCACTCGACGATCGACAACGGCAAGGAATGGTCGGAACTGACCAGCCGCATCCCGACGCGGCGGTGGATCTCTCGCCTGTTACCGTCGCAGCACGCAGAAGGCACCGTCTACATCACGCAGCGCGGACGCGAAGATGACGACTTTGCCGCGTACATCTACAAATCCACCGACTACGGCAAGTCATTCACCAGCATCGCGAACAACATTCCGGCTGGACCGGTGAATGTGATCCGCGAACATCCGTCCAACGCCAACGTGCTGTTTGTCGGCACGGATTTCGGCGTGTATGTGTCGACCGATGCCGGCGCGACGTGGCGCGTGCTCGGTGGCAACCTGCCATCGACGCAGGTCTCCGACCTGCAGTACGTGCCACAGGACAATCTCATAGTGATTTCGACGTACGGGCGCGGAATGTATGCGCTCGACGCGTCAGGGATCAAGTAGCCGAGGGAGGACGCTCCGGAGTCGCAACAGATTTTTTACTGGTACTTCGAGACAGACATCCATAGAATGCGCCTCAGTAAGCGGTGTTGACGCGTCCCAGCGCCTCACACGGCTTCAGGAGCGGGCATGGTTCCACCCCGGATGGTTGGTGGCAAGGTCTATGTCGTTGATACCAGCGTTCTCGTTTCGGCTCCGGATGCACTCGAACACCTGACGGTCGACAACACCGTCATCATTCCCTTCCCGGTCCTCCAGGAACTGGACCGTCGTCGCGTCGATACCAACGGCGTCGGCTACACCGCGCGACAGACGATCCGGTTCCTGGACCAACTGCAGAACGACGCATCACCGGCGCAGCTGCGTGACGGCATTCCGCTGCGCAGCGGCCTGGTGAAGTTCCACGGCGGCGAACTCGATGTGTCACGCGCGTGGCCGGGCTTCTCGCCCGGCTACGCAGACGACGCGATCATCCTTCTGGCGAACGCCTATCAGGAGTCACATCCCGATGTGCCGGTCGTGCTGATCACACGCGACGCGGCGATGCGCTGCAAGGCGCGCGCGCGTGGTCTGATGGCGGAGGACTATTACTCCGACCGCCCGGTGTCATCGCCAGACAAGTTCTACTCGGGTCGTGTGCGTATTCAGTTGCCGACCGAAAAGGCGCCACTGCTCAACGCTCTGCACGTGGAGCAGCGCCTCCCCACCAACGAACTCGCGGACTTCATCGACACGTCGACGCTGCTGGCCAATCAGTGCTGTGAACTTCGCGTGAATGGCAACGGCAAGGCTGCCTGGGGAATCCTCAAGAAACACGACGGCGTGTCGTACCTGCGTCGCGTGCACTTCAAACAGACCGAGCGCTTCGGCCCGATCAATCCGGAACAGGCGTGCGCCCGGGACCTGATCATGGACGATGACACGCTCATCACGAGTCTGGTGGGCATCGCCGGCACCGGAAAGACGCTGATGGCGTTGTTAACGGCCTACGAGCTGTATCGCTCGGGCCGTGTGTCGAAGATCGAGGTGTACCGGGTGAACGCGGAGGCCGGTCGCGACCTGGGCTTTCTGCCGGGCACCGTCAACGACAAGATGGCGCCATGGGCGAAGCCGATTCTCGACAACCTGGACTTCATCATCCGGAGGATGTCCGGCTCGGCGCGGTTCACCAATCAGCCGGTTGAGAATGGCGACCGTCCCAACGGCGCGCCATCGGCAACCATCGAGGACCTGCTCGCGCGGAACGTCCTCGAGATTTCGCCGATCAACTACCTGCGCGGCCGCTCCATTCACGACGCCGTCGTCATTGTGGATGACGGACAGAACCTCACGCAGGGCGACATGAAGCTGGTGCTCACCCGCGCCGGCGAAGGCACCCGCATCATCCTGACGGGCGACCCCGACCAGATCGACAGGCCGGAGGTGGACGCGCTGTCGAACGGCATCGTGCAGGTTGTGGAACGGTTCAAGGGCGAACCTTCGTTTGCGCACCTGACGATGAGCGACGTGGTGCGATCGAAGATCGCCGAGCTGGCAGCGAAACTGCTCTGATTTCGCATCGGTGGGCGTATAGTGACGCCCATGCGACAGCTCTGGCTGATTCCGGTGTGCGTGTGCGTCGGCCTCGTTGTGACCCACGCGCAGGCACCGCGGTATGACCTCATCCTTCGGAACGCGCGCGTCGTCGACGGCACCGGTACACCCTGGTTCAGGGCCGATGTGGGCATCTCGGGCGACACGATCGCAGCAGTCGCCCCGCGGCTGAACGGATCGGCCGCGCGCGAGGTCGACGTCGCCGGGAAGGTGGTGGCGCCGGGGTTCATTGACATCCACACACATGCGCGCCGCGGGCTCAACACCAATCCCACCGCGCCCAACTATGTGCGCCAGGGCGTGACGACGGTCATTGAGGGTCCGGACGGTTCATCCCCGGTCCCGTTGCGTCCATTTCTCGACTCGCTCGACCAACTTGCGAAGTCCGTGAACATCGGCGCCTTCATCGGGCAGGGATCCATCCGCACTCGGGTCGTTGGCTCTGAGGATCGCCCGGCGACGCCGGATGAACTTCGCGAGATGGAGGGGCTGGTCGAACAGGGCATGCACGACGGCGCGTTCGGTCTGAGCACCGGGCTGTTCTACGTCCCCGGCGCGTTCACACCGACGGAGGAAGTGATCGCGCTTGCCCGCGTGGCCGGGCGGCTGGGTGGATCACACGTCTCGCATCAGCGGGATGACGCGGCGAAGCTGCTCGACAGCATCCGCGAGACGATTCGCATCGGAGAGGACGGCGGTTTGCCGACACAGGTCACGCATCACAAAGTGATCGGCAAACCGAACTTCGGTCGGAGCGTCGACGCCTTGAAGCTGATCGACGAGGCGCGGGCGCGGGGCGTGGACGTGACCAGCGATCAGTATCCATACACCGCCTCGAGCACCAGCGTCACGTCGGCGCTCCTGCCGGCGTGGGCGCTGGAGGGGTCCAACGCCGCGCGCGACGCCCGGTTCAAGGATCCGATTGAGCGAGAGCGCATCCTCGTGGCCAGCCTCGCCATGATCCGCGATGAACGCGGCGGCGGCGACCCGGCAAATGTCCAGTTTGCCAACTGCGGATTTGATCCGTCGCTGGCGGGCAAGACACTCGCGGACCTGATGCGGCGGCGTGGTGTGGCTCTCACCCTCGAGAAGGCGGCAGAGACCGTGTTGTGGGTGGCAGAACAGGGCGGATGCCAGGGCATCTTCCACGCCATGAGCGAAGACGACCTCGTGCGGATTCTCGTGCATCCGGCGACGATGATCGCGTCGGACGGTGAGGTGCCCACGTTCGGGCGCGCGAATCCGCATCCCCGCAGCTACGGCACCTTTGCCCGCGTCCTCGGGCGCTACGTGCGCGAGCAGCGTGTACTCACGCTGGAGCAGGCCGTCTTCAAGATGACGGCGTTCCCGGCAGGGCGCCTGGGCCTGATGGACCGGGGCATCCTGCGACCTGGGATGAAGGCCGACATCACGGTATTTGATCCGGCGACCGTTCGCGATACCGCGACTTTCCAGGATCCCCATCAATACGCCGAGGGCTTTGCCATGGTCATCGTCAATGGACTGGTCGTGTTTGACGGCGCGTCGATGACCGAGGCGCGTCCGGGTCGCGTGTTGTACGGACCAGCGAGGCAGTGATGAAGCCCTACACGATGACAGCTGTGGCCCTGCTGGGCCTCGTGACGGCAGTGGCGGCGCAACAGACACCGGAGTTGCTCCTGACGAACGGACGCGTGTATACGCTGGACGCCGCCCGCCCCTGGGCCGAGGCGATCGCCATCCGCGGCGACCGCATCGTTGCCGTCGGCTCTGCACAGGAGGCGCGCGCGGCCGTGGGCCAGGGCGCGCGGGTCATCGACCTGGGTGGACGTTTCGCGCTGCCGGGCTTCAACGATGCGCACGTCCACGTGGAGAGCACCGGCGCGTTGCTGCTCGGCGTGAATCTGCTCGACGTGCACGTGCCGGCACTCTTCACCGAACGGATTGCCGGCGCTGCAGCCCGTATGCCAAAGGGGAGCTGGATCACGCGCGGTGAATGGGGCGCGTACGAACAGTGGGGGTCGGGAAGCGCCGGCGAGAAACCTCAGGGTGCGGCCAGTGGCAGCCAGTCCCGGTTCACACCGCATCGCGATCTCATCGATGCCGTGACTCCTGAACATCCCGTGCTCGTCAATCGCTTTGACGGGAGCGAGTCGTTGGCCAACACCCTCGCGCTGACGCTGGCCGGTATCGACGAGACAACTCCGCAGCCGGTGGGGGGTGAAATCCGGAAGGACGCGTCTGGCCGACTGACCGGCATCCTCACCGGCACGGCCGCCGCGATGGTGCGTAAAGTCATCCCGCCGATTCCGTTTGAGCAGCGGCTGGCTCAGGTGCGCATGGTCCTGCAGGAGGCGCGTGAAGGTGGTGTGACGACGATTCAGGACTTGACGACGGCGCCGCAGCTGCAGGCGTATCAGGCGCTCAAGCGCCGCGGAGAACTCACCGCGCGCATCAACCTGAGGCCGACGCTTGACCAGGTGCCTGCCACCACGGCGCTCGGGATCTCCCAGGGCTTTGGCGACGACTGGCTGCGGTACGTCGGCTACAAGGCATGGGTGGACGGCATCATGGGCAGCAGCGGCGCGATGTTCTTCGAGCCGTACGATCACCAGCCGACCAACAAGGGGCTCTTGCGTCCGATCATGCGCCCCGAGGGCGCGGACGGCGCGGCGATGGAGCTGACGCCCGCGCAGCGGTACACGGACTTTCCTCCCGGCAACATGGAGAAGCTGATTGAACAAGCGATCCCCACTGGCCTGCCCCCGCACATCCATGCGATCGGCGACAAGGGGAATCGCATCATCCTCGACATCTACGAAAAGCTGCTCACACAGCACCAGCTTGTCGACAAGGACCACCGGTGGCGCGTGATTCACGCCCAGGTGGTGTACCCCGAGGACTTTCCGAGGTTCGGCCAGCTGAAGCTCGTCGCGGAAATCAACCCGTATCACGTGTCGGACGACATGCGGTGGATGGAAGAACGCATCGGACGGCGTCGGTCGGAAGGGGCCTACGCGTTCCGGAAGCTCAAGGACGCGGGCGCGGTGTTGATCTTCGGCAGCGATTCCCCGGGCACCAACGCGGCGCGCTACTTCCTGAATCCGGTCTATGGGCTCTATGCCGCGGTCACCAGACAGACGCTGACCGGCGAACCGAAGGACGGATGGTTCCCTGATCAACGGCTGACGATCGAGGAAGCGATCGAGGCGTACACGAAGGCTCCGGCCTGGGCGTCGTTTGAAGAGGCCATCAAGGGCACGCTGACGGTCAGCAAGCTGGCTGACATCGCGGTGTTCGACACTGACCTGATTGCGGTCGGAAAGAGCAGGCCTGCCGACCTGCTCAAGGCCAAGGTGGTGATGACGCTCGTGGGCGGGCGGGTTGTGTACGAGAGGCGGCAATAGTGCGGCTGACCCGCAAGCTGCCCAACTGGGCATGCAGCTGACCGCAGCGCGTGACAGAATGACCGCCGCTGCGGCTGATGCCCGGCGCTGGTCGCCAGTCCCTATTCCTGCGCCAAAGCCCTCTGCATGAACTCCCACACAGGCTTGTCGGCCTCGCTCGGCCCCCACTGACTGCTGGCCGGCCCCGCAGCGCCTGCGCGTACCATCTTTCGGTCGACTGGGCCGCCCATCACACGGCCGAGCAGACCAATCCAGCGCTCCGCCAGCGCCTGGGCCCGCGGCGCAGAAGCCATCGGGGACATGTTCAGGCCTGACCCTGCCCATGCGTCAAGGGCAAGCGTCGTTTGAGCTGGGTGGTCTGACTCGGTATATGGCCTGATCGAGCGCACACGCTCGGCCCAGACCCGCCTAGCCTCGCCGGTGTCTAATTGGCCATGCGGCGACTTCTTGTTGGACTCGCCCTGGTCGCATGTCTCGGCCAGGCAGCAGGCGGTGTTTCTCAGGAAACGGGTCTGTCGGTCCGTTCAGCGTTCCCGTCCGGCGCGCTGACGACCCTGGCGGATGCGAATGAAATCCGCATCACATTCTCAGCGCCGATGGTGGAGTTGGGCGAGCCAGACACAGCAGTGCCGTCCTGGATCTCGACCGAGCCGCTTATCCCGCTGAATGCGTACTGGTCGGGCTCGCGCTCACTGATTCTGTCTCCGGCCAACCCTGAAGGCTTCGAGTACGGCACGAAGGTCAGCGTCATCGTCGCTGCGTCCGCACAGGACGTGCGCGGCCGTTCGCTGGGACGGAACTTCCGCTTCGACTTCACCACGCCAACAGCACAGTTGCTCAGCACGCGGTGGTACCGGCGGGAAGGCATGGTCACCGAACCCGTCGTGCTGCGGCTGCAATTCAACCAGCCGATGGATCCTCAACGGACGCTAGCGAGCCTGAATGCGAGTTCAACGGTCTTTCGCCTCGCTGAGTCATGGGATGAACAGCAATTCCCGAAAGACAACTCTGCCGTCATTGTCGAATCGACCTCGGCCCCGCCGGCAGGAACGACACTCACGCTCACCCTTCGCGAGGGACTGACCGGCGCGGAAGGCGCCGTGGGCCACCAGGCACAGTCGGCGCAGGTCACACTGGAGCCGGTCTTCGCCGTGCGTCGGGCCGGGTGCGACAACGACAGTCGATGCAGCGGCGGCAACCTGCCGATCCAACTCACGCGGCCGGTCTTGCGCACGGCCCTGCGCGATGCCATTCGCGTTACTGACGTCACGAACCCCGATGCGCCCGTCACAGTAACGCACAGCTCGTCGGTGCCCGAGGACATCATCCAACGGAGTTACCCCTCTGAGTACTTCTCCACGTCGGACCTCGGCCTCCCCCCGCAGCCGCCGGCATCAGCGTGGAAGATCGAAATCGATCCGACCCTCACATCCTCGGATGGGCAGCGCCTGGGCAACGCCTTCACCTCCACCTCTGTCGCGAGCAATGCCTTGCCGTACCTCGGCATGAACGGACAGGTCTGGGAATCAAGTGCGGGCACGACCGTGCCGTATCTCTCGCGCAACGTCATTCGCGTGGACGAGCGCGTGGCGCGCCTGTCACCCGAGCACATCATGCCGAGGCTCTCGGCGCTCAGCATGGGGCGCTCCGCCCCGCCTCCTTCTGCCCCACTTCGGACGCGAACGCTGCCAGAAGTGCCAAATGCCGACGAGACTGTCGGTCTCGATCTCACCAACGTCTTTGATGGGAATTCCACCGGCCTGGCGTGGATTCGCCTCCACGCGGCCGGCATTCAGTCGAACACTCCGGACTCCCGTTCCCTGAACGGACCAGTCGACCGCCTGGTCCAGGTCACGAATCTCGGACTGACCGCGAAGCACGGCCCGCTCGGAACGATGGTGCTGGTGACACGTCTTGACACCGCAGAGCCGGTGAGTGGTGCGAACATCACCGCCCGCAACGTCAACAACGTGGTCGTCTGGCGCGCGACCACCGGTGAGGATGGTGTCGTGCAGGCGGCGGCGCTGCCTGGCATGCCGGGGGGCCGCCCCGGGGGTCCGTACTGGCTCATCACGGCGGAGAAGGACAACGATGTCGCGTGGCTGGCTTCGGACTGGACGCCTTGGCGGCGGGTTCCTGGCGCGGGCTTCGCGAGCGGCACCGACGCGCGCCCCGCCTACTTTCGTGGCGCGCTGTGGACGGACAGAGGCGTGTACCAGCAGGGAGACGTCGTCCAGTTCAAGGCCATGGTGCGCATGGACACGGCCACCGGTCATGTCGCGGTGCCCACGGGCACCCGGATGCGGGCCACCTTGTGGGACGCGCGAGGTCAGCAGGTCGCTACACAGATGTTGACGGTAAATCGCTGGAGCAGCGTTGAGTGGACGCCGCGTCTACCGGCGGGAGGGTCGCTGGGCACCTACCGCATTGCCGTCAGCGAGCCGGCGTCAGCCGGTCCAGCGCAGCAATACCGCCCGAGTGTAGACACACGATTTCTGGTTGCGGCCTTCCGCCGCCCCGACTTCCGTGTGGATGTAACGGACGAATCACCCGAGCCGCTGCTCGGTCGCACACTTCGAGCGCGTATCGACGCGAAGTACCTGTTCGGCGCCGCAGTTGGAGATCGTCCGGTTCGATGGACGGTTCGACGATGGCCAGTCCGCGTCGTGCCATCTGCCATCACCGAGCGGTTTCCCGAAGCCGACTACGCCTTTGGCTACACGAAGCCGCCGGAAGAACAAGGACATATCAACTCCGAGGTCCGTCGCACGCAGGGCCGTCTCGCTCCGGACGGCACGTTACCTGTGGACGTCCTCATCACCGACCTTGACGACAGCGGCACCGAGATCACGGTCGAGGGCAGCGTCGAAAACACCTCAGGCCAGGTCATCGCCAACCGCATCACAGTGCCCTGGCATCCGGCCACCTTCTACATCGGATTGTCACGACCGGCGGCGTTTGTGGACGCCACACGGCCGTTGACCACTCACGTGATCGCTGCCGCGCTTGACGGCACACCGAGAGCCGGCGTCGACGTACGCGTGCAACTGCTGCGCGAGGACTGGGAACAGCAGGTCCCGAACGGATTTCAGTGGCGTCGCGTGGAAACGCCAATTCGTGACTGGCGGGTGACCACGACCGCAGGCCGTATCCCCGTCGAACTCCACCTTCCAGGTGGCGGCCGCTTCATCCTTCGAGCCACGGCTCCCGACGCAGAAGGACGCTCCACGAGAACCGACGTGGCGTTTTACGCCTATGGTGGAGGGCCGGCACGGTGGAGATCGCAGGGTCGCGACATCGATCTCATTCCAGAAAAGACGACGTGGACACCTGGAGAACAGGCCCGCATCCTCGTGCAGTCACCGTGGCCTGAAGCCCGCGCGCTGGTCACCACCGAGCGCGAAGGCGTCCGCAGTTACAAACAGGTCGAGATTCGATCCACGCAGGACACCGTCACGGTGCCGGTGACCTCCGCGGATATCCCGAACGTGTTCGTCTCCGTCCTCCTCGTGAAGGGCCGGACATCAGGTTCACCGTCGGCGACTGAGCTCGATCCAGGACGTCCGGACTACCGCATCGGCTACGCGATGTTGAGCGTCGACGATGCGGAAAAGCGCCTGAAGGTGAATGTGCGCGCGGACCGCGATGCGTATAGGCCCGCCGATCCTGTGAACGTGTCGGTCGAGGTCCAGGGCGCCGATGGCCGGCCGCGGTCTGGAGAAGTGTCCCTCTGGGCGGTCGACCACGGGCTGCTGTCGCTCACGGGATACACGGTGCCGGACGTCGTGAGACAGATCTACCGGGACAAGCCGCTCGCGGTGTTGACGACTGACCTTCGAGAGCGGCTGATCGAGCGTTTGCCACTGACGTCCGGTGGACAGGCAGGACGTGGTGGCGGAGGCGGGGGTGGCGTAGTAGGAGGAATTCCCGCGCCGGCTCCACCGCCGCCGCCTGCCTTCACCGGTATGGCCGAAAGCTTCACCGTCCGCGCCGCGGCCACCGTCGTCTCAACGCTGCCTGCAGTCGCTTCAGAGACCGAGGCGGCCGACGCCGACGTCCGTTCCGACTTCAGGCCAATCGCGTTCTGGGTCGGCTCGCTCACCACGGACGAGATCGGGAAAGCACAGACGAAGGCGACTCTTCCCGATTCGCTGACGACGTACCGGATCATGGCCGTCGCCGGCACGCCAGACTCGCACTTCGGCTCCGGCGATACCGAGATTGTCGCCAGCAAGCCGCTGACGCTCGTCCCGGTTTTTCCCCGCTTCCTTGCTGTCGCCAATCGCGCCTCCCTCGGAGCCGTGGTCACGAACAGCACGGGCGTCGCAGGGACGGCGGAGGTCACAATCGCCTCGATCGGCTACGGCGTCGTGACCATCGAAGGCGCTACGACCCACACCGTGAGGGTGGATCCCGGCGCGTCGGTGCCGGTGCGATTCGATGTACGAGCGCGTGACGCGGGCGCTGCCCGCCTCCGCATTCGAGTGCGACTTGGAGCGGAGACTGACGCCTTTGAGATGCCGGTACCAGTTCACCTCCCCGTAGCCCCCGTAACGGTCGCGGCGTACGGCGACACTGGCACGGGGGGTCGTGAAGTCCTCCGAATGCCTTCCGATGCCTTGCCGGGACGAGGCGGACTCACGATCAGTCTGGCATCGACAGCGCTGGTGGGGCTTGGCGGCAGTGCGCTGTACCTCGATACATACCCCTACAACTGCGCGGAGCCGGTTGCCTCGCGGGCGCTGGTGCAACTTCTGTCGGCCAGACTCGGAAATGTCTTCGCGATGGCGGGCGACGACCCTGCTGCCGTGCGGGCTGCCGGCGTCGCATCGCTGGAGAGCCTGCGTCAGTTTCAGTGCGGTAACGGTGGCTTCGCGATGGTCAACGGCTACTCGTGTGTCGCGTCACCATACCTGACGGCATACGTGCTTGACGTCATGCGCTCTGCCGGTTCACTGGGCGCAGCCACGAATGACGATGTCGTCAATCGGGCCCACCGCTATCTGGAGCAGAACCTCGTCGAACAGCCGAAGGACATCCAGTGGTGGCCCAATTGGGCCGCAACACAGGCGTATTTGATAAAGGTGCTCGCGGAAGGGGGCCGGCAACGGCCCAAGGAACTGGCGGCGCTGATCCAGGTGGCCGACCGGATTCCGGTGTTCGCGTTGTCGTACGTGGCCGACGCACTCGCGGCAGGTGGCGAACGGTCGGGACGTTATCAGGACGTGGTGCGGCGCATCCGCAACGCCACCAGAATCGACGCCGATCGAGCCTTCATCGAAGAGCGCGACGAAGCCGCCTTGATCTGGCTCTGGCACTCCAACGTGCGCGCAACCGCGGTCGTCCTCGAGGGTCTCACCCGGCGCGGCGACGATGGCGACCTGCCGCCGGCGATGGCACGCTGGCTGTTGGCTCAGCGGCGCGACGCGCGATGGAACACGACACAGGATAACGGTGTGGCACTGCGCGCCCTGGTGGCCTACGCCGACCGTTTCGAGGCAGAGACACCGGACATGACGGTCACGACGCAGCTCGGCGGCAGCCGTGTGGGATCCGTGGAATTTGAAGGACGCTCGACAGACGTGAAGGAATTCGCCCTTCCGCTCGACCGCCTCGGACGCCCAAGCAACACGACGCCCCTGGTGATCGAACGATCCGGCACCGGTCGCGCCTACTACACCACCAGGCTGCAGTACGTGCCGTCGACACTGCCGGTGGCGACGTCGCGAGGAATGCGCATCACGCGTGAGTACGTCCGGGTGAACGACGATGGGTCCACCACGCCAGCGACGACATTTGCTCTCGGCGACCTTGTGCGGGTCGTCCTCCGGGTGCAACTGGCGCACGAGGGACGATTCCTCGCGATCACCGATGCTGTGCCGGCCGGCTTTGATCCTGTCGACGGTGCGTTCCAGACCACGGCCATGGATGAGGCCCGCGTGGCAACTACGCAGTCATCGGGCGGGTCATGGATGCAGTGGTGGCGGCGTGGTGGGTTCGATCATGTCGAGAAACATGACGACCGGGTGGTGGCATTCGCCACGCGCCTGTCCATCGGCACACACGAAATCACGTACCTGGCGCGCGCCATGACGCCTGGGACGTTCGAGACTGTGGGTTCACTGGCGGAGGCGCTCTACGCGCCGGAGATCACCGGACGCAGCGGACCAACGACGATTCTCGTGAGGTAGCGCGCTACTCGGTCTTCGCGGGTTCGGGGGTGTTGCTGAGCGCGGCCTTGAGGGTGTGCCACGCGAGTGATGCGCACTTCACACGCGCGGGAAACTCGCGCACGCCGGAGAGGACGGCGAGTTTTCCGAGGGCCCCATCGTCGACCGGCTGATCAATCGGTGTCGTCACCATCGCGTGGAATTTGTCAAAGAGCGCGGTCGCTTCCTCGATCGTGTGGCCTTTGACGGCGTCGGTCATCAGCGAAGCCGACGCTTTTGAGATCGCGCAGCCGGATCCCTCAAACGCCACCTTCTCGATACGATCGCCGTCGATCTTCAGGGCCAGTGTCAGCTTGTCGCCGCAGAGAGGGTTGTGGCCCTTGGCCGACTGGGTCGCATCAGGAAGCTGACCGTAGTTGCGCGGCCGCTTGTTGTGGTCGAGGATGACTTCCTGGTAGAGCTCGCTCAGATCCGACATCAAAACATCCCCAACGCGAGCTTTGCCGCTTCCGACATGCGTTCCTTGCCCCACATCGGCTCCCACACGATGTCGACCTTCACGTCGTTGACGTCAGGCACGGCACGGACCTTCCGATGAACATCAGCGGGCAGCTGCTGCGCGGACGGACACGCGGGGCTCGTTAGCGTCATGTTGATCTGGACGTTGCGGTCGGCATCAACATTGATGTCGTAGATCAAGCCCAGCTCGTAGATGTCGACGGGAATCTCCGGGTCGTACACCGTCTTGATCGCCTCGATGATCGGCCCCTGGAGTGCAGCGGTCTTTTCCGGATCAAGTGGCCCCACCACCAGCTTGTCAGGTGTCGCGGCGGGCTTCGGCTGCGCCATTGGCTCCGGCTGCCACGCGGCCGGCGGAGTGAACGGCGTTTCGGACGCTGGAGGAGGCGCCGCGGCCGGCGGCGGGGTGGTCACCGCCTCTGGCGACGACGGCTCAGGCTTCTTCTCGGCAACGAGATCCGACAGGAACGAAAAAACGCCCATTGGCTTACCCCAATACCTGCTGCACCCGATGGAGGGCGCGCACGAGTGCGTCGATCTCCTCGGTCGTGTTGTACATCGCCAGCGACGCCCGGGCCGTGGCGGGGATACAGAAGCGGTCCATCACCGGCTGCGCGCAGTGATGGCCGGTGCGAATGGCGACACCCTCGCGATCCACGATGGTGCCAATGTCGTGCGGATGGATGTCGCCGAGCACAAACGACAACACACTCGCCTTCCGGCGGGCTGTGCCGATGAGGCGCAGGCCGGGCACCTCCTGCAGGCGGGCCGTGCCGTAGTCGAGCAGTGCCGCTTCGTGCGCACCAATCGCGTCGAACCCGACGGTCTGGATGAAATGTACCGCGACGCCAAGCACGACCGCGTCGGCGATGTTCGGCGTGCCGGCCTCGAACTTGTACGGCAGCTCGTTCCACTCCGACTTCTCGAACGTGACGGAGCTGATCATGTCGCCGCCGCCCAGGAACGGCGGCATGGCCTGCAGGATCGACTCGCGGCCGTACAACACGCCAATGCCCGTGGGCCCGTACACCTTGTGCCCGGTGAACACGTAGAAGTCCGGGTCAAGCGACTGCACGTCCACAGCGATGTGGTACGCGGCCTGCGATCCATCGATCAACACGGTGGCGCCCACCTTTCGCGCCAACGCAATCATCTGTCCGACCGGGTTGATGGTGCCCAGCGCATTGGACAGGTGCGTGACGGCGACCATCCTCGTGCGTGGCGTAACGAGTTTCTCAAACTCGTCCATCAGGACATCGCCGTTGTCGTCAATCGGCGCAACCTTCAGCACCGCGCCCGTCCGAGCGCAGGCCATCTGCCAGGGGACGATATTGGAGTGGTGCTCGATGGCGGTGATGAGCACTTCATCCCCGGCCTTGAGCGCCCAGTCACCCCAGGCACGAGCGACGAGATTGATGCTCTCGGTGGCGTTGCGCGTGAAGATGATCTCGCGCTCCGACCGCGCATGCACGAACTGCTGAACGGCCTTGCGAGCCCCCTCGAACGCCGCGGTCGCCCGCTCACTCAGCGTATGCACACCACGATGGACGTTGGAGTTGTCACGCTCGTAGTAGTGACGGAGCGCGTCAATGACCACCTGCGGCTTCTGCGTCGTCGCCGCGTTGTCGAGGTACACCAGCGGCTTGCCGTGGACCTGCTGATGCAACGCCGGGAACTGCGCACGAATCCCCTGAACGTCGAACGACGTCGGGGTCACCGTGGCGGAAGGCGCGCGACTGGTCATGCAGGCAGATGCAGTTTCTCGACCAGCGCCACTTCGAGTTCCTCCCGAAGGGCCTCGTGCCGGATGTGGTTCAGGACGTCGCTGGCAAAGGCGTGAATCAGAATGTTCCGCGCATCAATGGCCGAAATGCCGCGCGCGCGCAGGTAGAACATCTGGTCTTCGTCCAGCTGTCCAATCGCCGCCCCGTGCGTGCACTTCACGTCATCCGCAAAGATCTCGAGCTGCGGCTTGGTGTTGATCGTCGCATCACCCGAGAGCAGCAGCGCCTTGTTGGTCTGCTTTGCGTCGGTCTTCTGCGCATCCGGCCGGACGATGATTTTGCCGTTGAAGACGGCCTTGCTGGCCCCGGCAAGGATGCCTTTGTAGACCTCGTGGCTTGGGCAATGCGGCTGGGCGTGATCAATCGTCGTGTGTGTATCCACGAGCGTGTCACCGTCTGCCACATACAGACCGTTGAGCGTCGCTTCCGCGCCCTCACCCGCCAGCGTGGCAGAAATGTCGTTACGCGCGATGCGTCCGCCGAACGTGATCGCCTGTGACGTAAATGTGCTCGCGCGGTGCAGGTGCACAAACGTGCTGGCCAGGTGGAACACCGTCGCCCCTTCCTGCTGCACCTTCACGTGGTCAACCACGGCGCCCGGGCCCAGCAGGACCTCGGTCACCGCGTTCGTGAACACGTTGACATCCTCACTGCGGTAACGCTCGATGAGCGAGACCTGCGCCTGCTCGCCCACAATCACGAAGGTCCGCGGCGTGACCATGACCGGGTCGACGCCGCCTGACGCGGTAAACGTCACCTCGATCGGTTCTTCGATCACCGCCTTCGGCGCGACGTGGATGAACAGGCCGTCCTCGAAGAACGCCGTGTTGAGCGATACGAACGGGTGGGAGCTCTGCAGGGCAGGCCCCTCGAGTGCCGGTTGTGTCTTGAGCGCCTCTGCCAGCGACACCATCGTCAGCCCCTCGGGCAACGCGGCGGCCTTGGTGCCACCAATGGTCACGCTCATCGAGAGGCGGCCGCTGTCGCGTCGCCACTCGGTGCCGGCAATCGGCGTCACCGGGGTGAACTTCCATTCCTCATCGCGGGTGGTCGGAAAACCCAGTTCGAGAAAGCGCGCAAACGCCGCCGACCGTGCCGTGCGCAACCACTCAGGCCCGAAGGCGGGCGAGGTGCGGAACGCCTCGAAGTCAGCGGCAAATGTGCCGAGCCGCTCAGCCACCTGTGCCATGACTACGCCCGCGCTCCCACGGCCGAGTCGATCCAGCCGTAACCCTTTTCTTCCAGTTCCAGCGCCAGCTCCTTGCCGCCCGAACGCACGATGCGTCCACCGCTGAGCACGTGCACGAAGTCCGGCACGATGTAGTCGAGCAGACGCTGGTAGTGGGTCACCACCACCATTGCGCGCTCGGGGCTGCGCAGAGCGTTGACGCCGTTGGCCACGATGCGGAGGGCATCGATGTCCAGGCCGGAGTCGGTTTCATCCAGGATTGCGAGACGCGGCTCAAGCACCGCCATCTGGAAGATCTCGTTCCGCTTTTTTTCACCGCCCGAGAATCCCTCGTTGACCGCGCGATTGAGCATCGACTGATCCATCTCGAGGAGCTTGGCCTTCTCCTTGATGAGCTGAATGAACTCGATGGCATCCAGTTCCGGCTGCCCTTTGTACTTGCGCTGGGCGTTCACGGCCGCCTTCAGGAAGTACTGGTTGTTCACGCCGGGGATTTCGACCGGGTACTGGAACGCCATGAACACGCCTTCGCAGGCGCGCTCTTCGGGATCCATGTCGAGCAGGTCCTTGCCGTCGTAGGTAACAGAGCCGCCGGTGGCCTCATAGCCGGGATGACCGGAGAGGATGCGGGCGAGCGTGCTTTTGCCGGACCCGTTGGGGCCCATGATGGCGTGCACTTCGCCGGGGTTCACCGACAGCGTGAGGCCCTTGAGAATGTCCTTCTCTTCGGCCTTGACCTTCAGATCCTTGATCTCGAGCAACATGACTTAACCGACGCTTCCTTCCAGGCTGATTGACAGGAGTTTCTGGGCTTCCACCGCGAATTCCATGGGCAGTTCGCGGAACACGTCCTTGCAGAAGCCGCTCACGATCATGTTCACGGCGTCCTCGGTGGGAATGCCGCGCTGACGGCAGTAGAAGATCTGGTCTTCACCGATCTTCGAGGTCGAGGCCTCGTGCTCGACCATCGCCGTCGTGTTCTTGATTTCGAGGTACGGGAACGTATGCGCGCCGCACTTGTCGCCGATGAGTAACGAGTCACACTGCGAGTAGTTGCGGGCGCCATGGGCGTTTTTGCCGATCTTCACCGCACCGCGATACGTGTTCTGCCCGAACCCGGCCGAGATGCCCTTCGACACGATCGTGCTCCGGGTGTTCTTCCCCAGGTGGATCATCTTCGTACCGGTATCGGCCTGCTGGCGATTGTTCGTCGTCGCCACCGAGTAGAACTCGCCGACCGAGTTGTCACCCTGCAGGATGCAGCTGGGGTACTTCCACGTAATCGCCGAACCGGTTTCGACCTGCGTCCACGTGATCTTTGCGTCGGTCAGCGCCTTGCCTCGCTTGGTGACAAAGTTGTAGATGCCGCCCTTGCCGTCCTTGTCGCCGGGATACCAGTTCTGAATCGTCGAGTACTTGATCGTCGACTTGTCGAGCGCGACCAGCTCGACGACGGCCGCGTGGAGCTGATGCTCATCGCGCATCGGCGCCGTGCACCCTTCGAGGTAGCTCACTTGGGAGCCCTCGTCGGCAATGATCAACGTGCGCTCGAACTGGCCGGTGTTCTTCGCGTTGATGCGGAAGTAGGTGGACAGTTCCATCGGGCAGCGCACACCCTTCGGGATGTACACGAACGACCCGTCACTGAAGACCGCCGAGTTGAGCGTGGCGTAGAAGTTGTCCGTGTACGGCACCACCGACCCGATGTACTGCTTGACCAGCTCGGGGTGGTCCTTCACCGCTTCCGAGAAGGAACAGAAGATGATGCCGAGCTCAGCGAGTTTCTCGCGGAACGTCGTGGCAACCGAGACCGAGTCGAACACCGCGTCGACGGCCACGTTGGCGAGCAGCTTCTGCTCCTCGAGCGGGATGCCGAGCTTCTCGAACGTCTTCAGCACTTCCGGATCCACTTCATCGAGGCTCGACAACTGCTTCTTCGGCTTGGGCGCCGAATAGTAGCTGAGAGCCTGGTAGTCGATCGGCTGGATCTGGAGGTTGTGCCAGGTCGGCTCGGTCATCTGCGTCCAGGCGCGATACGACTTGAGGCGGAACTCGAGCAGCCACTCGGGTTCTTCCTTCTTCGCCGACAAGGCGCGCACCACGTCCTCGTTGAGCCCCGGAGGGAACGTGTCGGTCTCGAGAATGGTCTCGAACCCGTACTTGTACTCGCGCGTCGCGAGTTGTTCGATGGTTTCTTCAGACGTTGCCATAAACCTTCTCAATGGCGGGCCTGAAGGCCCGCCCTACGTTGAACCTGTGGGGCAGGCCTTCAGGCCTGCCGTCTCACACAGAAAATGACGTGCCGCAGCCGCACGTCTGTTTCGCGTGCGGATTCTGGAACACAAAGCCTCTGCTCACGAGATTCGTGTCGTAGTCGAGCGTCGTGCCGTCCAGCAGTCGATGGCTGCGGGGATCCACCCACACCTTCACGCCATCGGGACCTTCAAACACCAGATCCGACTCCTTCGGCGCCGGTTCCCACTCGAAGACGTACTCGAAGCCGGAGCAACCGCCGGCCTTCACGCCAACACGGAGTCCGGTTGCGCCTTCTCGAGCGGCCAGAAGCTTCTGCATCTGCGTTGCGGCGGTCGTCGTCACGGCAATCATGAGCGCCTCACAATCGGCAGCGGCTGCACGTCACCCGAACCAGCGGGAGGAGGCACCGGTGCAGCCATTTCCATCGCCATCTCCGCAACCGTCGTTGCCGCCAGCGTGGCGACGATGCGGTCCTTGATGCGCCACAGAGGGTCGCGGATGTTGCACTTTGCGAACTGCTCGCACGTGTGGTCATCCTCGGAACACGCGGTGACCATCAGGGGGCCGTCCACGGCCTGAATCACATCGGCCACCGACATGGTCGCGGCCGGCCGGGCCAGCGCGTAGCCGCCACGAATGCCCTGGTGGGATTCAAGCAACTTGCCCCGCACCAGCTTCTGCAAGACCTTCGCCAGAAGCTCCGCGGGGATGTCGTAGGTTTCGGCCAGCTCACGAGCCGAGACTGCACCGCGGTCAGCGTTGGCAGCCAGATGTCGCATGGCCAGCAGGGCGTAATCAGTCTTTTTTGAGAGCCGTAACATCACTCGCCTCGGGGGGTTTCGGTAATCCGACCGAACGAGTCCATCTTACAGGTACGACCTGCGGTCGGGCAACCCCTGGCCGCCGCTAAGTGCTTGATGAGACAGGTCTTACTTAGAGGGCTGGTGCGCCGGTCGCAGCAGGTCCAGCACGGTCTTGACCGGCGCAAATGTCTCTGCTGGTACCTCAACGCCGACCGTGTTCCAGCCAGCCATCCCGCCGTTCCAGAGACCTGGTCGTTCAAGTGCCACAAGCCGGCGCCCGAACGCCGTCTTTTCCGTCACAAACGCCGCATCGGGATCAACGAAGCGGCCGAGTTCGAACGGTGTTCCGTCCGAGCGACGCAGACCACACACGAGGTCGACCGGGTTGAAGTGTGTCGACTGCTGGAAGATGTTCGACTGCGAAGGGTCCTTCAGGTTGACCTGAGCGGACTCGACGATCTGGACGCTCTCCCGTCCTTCATCGTCGGCCACCCAGAACGGCGCGCCCCCGGGTTCACCTTCGTTGCGCACGAATCCGCAGACGCGCAGTGGGCGGTCGAGGGCGTCGAGCGCGGCCAACCTGCGCTGTTCGCGATCACCGTCGTCAATGCCCTTCCCGAATCGGGCAGACACAAAGGCCACGGCCGAGTCGATGTCGCCAACTGAACACGCGGGGTTCGACAGCGCCGCGACGTGCGCAAACACCCGCGCCTGCAGCACTGCCAGAAACCCGATCAGCGCGCGCTTCCATCGGACCACCTCGTCGCTTGACTCATCAGGCACGACGTTGTCGATGTTCTTGACCACAACGATATCGCCGCCGATCTGTTCGAGGTTGCGAATCAACGCGCCGTGGCCTGCCGGACGCAGCAACAACGTGCCATCGTCATTGCGGAAGGGTGCGCCCTGTTCGTTGGTCGCCAGCGTATCCGTGGACGGCGACTGCACCGAGAGCGACACGTCGTAGGTCACGGCATCGTTGCGATCGCTCAGCACATCGAGCAGTGCCGCGAGCACATCCTCAAAATGCGCCTGGCTGTCACCGGGCACGGTGAAGTGCACCCGGCAGTTGCCTCGCGCGTCGCGCACGTACCGCGCCGCCTCGAGGAGCTGTTCTTCGAAGGCGGTTCGTGGCCGGTCGCCATGATGAAAGGGAATCAGCGCCTTTGGCAGCTCGGCGAACCGCATGGCAAAGAGCACGGTGTGCAGGAGTGTGCGTTCCGCTTCCTCGGAGTCCGGCAGGCCGTTGATGCCGGACCGCTCCCGCACCTCGGCTGCAAACGGAAACTCGCCCAGCCTCGTCAGGAATTCCCGGGCAGCGGGGTTTGCCGATGGCCGATCGGTGCCTTGCAGCGCCGCAATCAAATCCTTGAACATCCGCGTGGCCGCGCCAGACGCGGGCACAAACTTGCTGACGCGGCCTGCCCGCGCTGCGGCCTCGCCCGCGGCGGCAAACACCTCGACCTGCTCTGTGGAGAGGCGCTCAATCCCGTCACCAATGGTGCACGGACGGACAAGCCGCACGGCTGTGTGCGGCCGTCTCAACGTCTCCAATTGACGCTGCGCCTCCTCGGCATCGATGCCGACCGCAGCCAGGTATTCGAGGTCGGCCTGCGTCAGATCCATGCCTGACGAGTCGTGTCGCGTCATCGTTTCAGGGCGTTCCGAAGCTGGTCGGCCAGTGAGCCTTTGAACGATTGGGACTGCGCGGCGTCCTCTCGCTCAGCGTACGCGCGCACCTCAGCGGCCTCGTCGGCGGCGAAGACGGCCTTGCGGCTGACGCGAATCCGACGTCCCTTCGGATCAGCTTCCAGCACGATCACTTCAAGATCGGAGCCCACTGGAAACGCCTTCTTCAGGTCGACACCTCGCTCGGTGCCGGTCTCACTGACCGGCATGAGACCAACGATGCCCGGGGCCAGGAACACGAACACCCCGAACGACTCATGGCGGTCAATCTTGCCCGTGAGGCGCGCACCCGGCACGATGGCGCCGCGTGCAGCTGCCGCCGGCGCGGCGGCGACAGCCTGCGATGCGGACTCGGCCGCTGCAGTCGCTCGCGACGTACCTTCCTCAACCTTCGCGAGTCCGATGCGCTTCTTGTCGAGTTCAATGCTCAGAATCTCGAACGCGGCGGTGGTTCCCACGGGCACTGAGGCCTTCCAGCCGCCGGGACGCCCCGTCGGAGCAAACGTCGACACATGCGCCAATCCTTCGATCCCCGGCGCCAACTCGACGAACACGCCGAAGTCAGACGTCCGAGTCACCCGTCCCTGGTGTACCTGCCCAACGGCATACGTGGCCGGGACAGTGGACCAGGGATCGGCCAGCAGCTGTTTCATGCCGAGCGCGATCTGCCCGGTGCCGGCGTCCACACGCAGCACCTTGACGGTGACTTCGTCGCCTGGCGCGACCACTTCCGCGGCGTTGGCCACGCGTGTCCACCCCATTTCCGACACGTGGAGCAGGCCCTGCACGCCGGCGCCAAGATCGACGAACGCGCCGAAGTCACGCACCGACACCACGCGCCCCTTCATGACGGCATCAACAGCGACGGCCTTGCGGACCTCTTCGGCCTTGACCGCCTGCTCCGCTTCAAGCAATGCGCGGCGTGACACCAGGATGTTGCGGCCGCCTTCCTTGAACTCCATGATGCGAAACGCGTACACACGCCCCACGTGCACGGATTCATCAGCGTGGCGAACCGTATCGATTTGCGAGAACGGACAGAACGCGCGCTGCCGCGCGATGCTGACCTCGTACCCGCCCTTGATCACGCCGGTGACTTTGCCGTCCACGGGAAGTCCCGCGCGGTACGCCTCTTCGAGCTGGCCGACCGATGCAGCGCCAAGCGCCATCTTCCGCGAGAGGGTCAAGCCGCCTTGCGTCGACACCACAACCGCATTGATGCGATCGCCGACATTGACTTCGATGTCGCCGTCTTCGTCCTTGAGTTCCTCGACGCTGATGGAGGCTTCGCCTTTCCCGCCAACATCAACAAACGCCACCTCCGGACCGATGGCGACGATGAGCCCGCTGATCGTCTGGCCGCGCTCGTATTTCTTCGTCTTGACGGACGCCTCGAACAGCGCCGCGAAATCTTCGTCCTGCGAAAACTCAGCCACGTCAGTACCCAGCTCGCTTCCACGCAATGATGCCGCCCGCGAGATTGCTGGCGTCAAACCCCTTGGCCCGAAGCGCCGCGGTCACCCGCGCGCTGCGTCCACCCGACTGACACTGCACGACGATGGGACGGTCCTTCGGGAGTTGATCGAGCCGTCCGAGAATCTCGCCCATGGGAATCAGCACGGCTCCCTCGATGTTCGCCGAGGCATGTTCAAACGGCTCACGCACGTCCACCAGCATGTGCGGCGTGCCGTCATCGCGCCACTGCTTCAGCTCATTGACCGTCATCTCTTCCTTCATCGGAACTCCCATGTCTCGGCGGGGCTGAAGCCCCGCCCTACGATCGTCCGCCGCCCCACGGCTGTCTGCGGGGGTTTCACACACCTGATCGTACGCCACCAGTTCGCGGATTGTGGGCGCGTCACCACACACCGGGCAATCCGGATCGCGGGGTAACGTGATGTCGCGCACCTTCATGCGCAGGGCGTCGTACAACAACAGCCGTCCAATCAGGGTCTCGCCGATGCCGGTGATGACCTTGATGGCTTCCGTGGCCTGAATGGTGCCAATGATGCCCGGCAGCACGCCCAACACGCCGGCCTCGGCGCAATTGGGAATCAACCCGGGCGGCGGCGGTTCAGGATGCAGACAGCGATAACACGGGCCGCCTTCGGTCGCAAACACCGACGCCTGCCCTTCGAACCTGAAGATGCTCCCGTACACGTTCGGCGTGCGCGTCATCACACACGCGTCGTTCACCAGGTACCGCGTCGGGAAGTTATCCGTGCCGTCAACGACGATGTCGTAGGCCTCGACCAGGCGCCTGGCGTTCGACGCGTCAAAGGCTTCGTCGTGAAGTTCGAGGTGTACGTCCGGATTGATGGCGCGCAGTCGTTCGGCTGCCGACGCCAACTTCGGGCGTCCGATGTCCGGCGTGCCGTGGATGATCTGCCGATGAAGGTTCGTCGCATCGACCAGGTCGTAGTCGACCAACCCCAACGTCCCGACGCCGGCAGCGGCCAGGTACAGGGCGGCCGGCGAACCCAGGCCACCAAGCCCAACCAGCAGCACCCGCGCCTCGGCAAGCCGGCGTTGCCCTTCCTCGCCAAACTCGGGCAGGCGCACCTGTCGGGCATACCGGAGCTCTGCGGCGGGCTTCATCCCTCCAGTCTACCGAACTGGGCTCTGCAAACGGACGGTCAGGGCCGGACGCCGGCCTTCTTCAGAAACGTGATCATCGGGCACCAGCCGGTCAGGGCCGACTGGAACAGGTTCGCGCCCACAAACAGCGTGAACCACAGGAATCGCTGGTCCACGTACATGCCCAGCAGCACGCTGGCCATGACAAATGTCCCGGCAATCAGTCGCAACATCGCTTCAAGCTTCATTTCGCCTCCTCAGGCACAAACAACACAGGGCCCTTGCCGACGCGGATCAGTGGTTCGCCCACCGACGTTCGCCACGCACGGTCATGGGGTTCCGGTTCTGCCACCACCACCAGCGACACATCGTCAAACCAGCGTCCAACCGGAGCGCCCGTGGCTCGACGGTCATGGACCGGAGCCATCAGCGCGACGCCGAGGCGGGAAGCCAGTGCCATGGCGTTTTTGCCCTCAAGTCCCGGCGGAGCGTGAACGGCGATGCGATCGAGGGACGCAGCTCCGGCATCGGCGCCATGCACGACAAGCACGGGCGACGTCAGCTCGCGAAGCACCCGCTCGGCCACCGACCCGAGCCACCATCGACGCGGCCTCGTGCGCGCGTGCGTGCCGAGGACGAGGAGGTCCACGCCCGCAGCAGCCTCGACAATGGCGTCAAAGGCCGGCTGCATCACGACGCGAACGGCGAAGTCGGTATCGGTGAATCGTCGGCCAAACGTGATGAGGTACCGCTCAGCCTGTTCCTGACGGCTTCGCCTCTCGGCCGCGAGACCGGACACCTGATCGCGGGTGAAGTACACCGGCGCCTCGAAGGCCTCGGCGTGAAGCAACGTGAGGTGTGCGCCGCATCCGCGCGCAAGACGGTCGGCCACGCGAATGGCGACCGACGACGCTTCGCTGAAATCAACCGGTACGAGGATCTTGGTAATGGACATTCGTGGCTCCCGGCGGGGCTGAAGTCCCGCCCTACATGCAATGGCGGGCCTGAAGGCCCGCCCTACATCTACTCGTGGGGCGGGCCTTCAGGCCCGCCGTGTGCGCTTCGCCGCGCTGACATGAAATAGACAACCGGCACGGTCATGCGCGACAGCAGCAGCGATGCGACCTCGCCGGCCATGAGTGAAATGGCGAGCCCCTGAAAGATCGGATCCGCCAGGATCACCGCTGACCCAACGATGACGGCTGCGGCGGTGAGGGCCATCGGCCGGAAGCGCACGGCGCCCGCATCAATGACTGCTTCGGTCAACGGCATGCCGTCCTTGACCCGGAGCTCGATGAAGTCCACCAAAATGATCGAGTTGCGCACGACAATGCCCGCGCCGGCGATGAAGCCAATCATGGAGGTGGCCGTAAAAAAGGCGTCGCCTGCGGCGTGCGCCGGCAGGATACCGACCAGCGAAAACGGAATCGCCATCATGATGGTCAGCGGTGTCGTGAAGGACTGGAACCAGCCCACGACCAGGATGTATATCAGGACCAGCACTGCCGCAAACGCAATACCGAGATCGCGGAAGACCTCGATCGAGATGTGCCACTCGCCGTCCAACTTCATCGCGTATTCGCCGCCGTCAAATGGCTGCACCGCGTTGTAGATGGTGACCGGCACGCCCGACGGAGTTTTGACGTCCGCCAGCTTTTCGTTCATGTCGAGAATCGCGTAGACAGGGCTTTCGACAACCCCGGCGACATCAGCGGTCACATACGTCACCGGCAACAGGTTCTTGTGGTAGATGCTTGTCGCTTCAACCGACGCTGCCCTCGTCGTCAACTCGCCGACAGAAACGGCATTGCGTCCCTGCAGGCGGATCTGCGTGAGGTCATCCACGTTGCCGCGATGGGACTTCGGCAGACGCAACATCACAGGCACGGCCTCTCGCGCGCGCGGGTCGCGCAGCAGTCCCGCCGGTGCGCCGGCGCCGGCCATCTGCACGACCGATGCAACCTGCATGGCTGACAGGCCCGCGAGTGCCGCCTTCTCGGGATCAACCTGCAGTGACACCTTGGGACGGTCGGACTCGATGTACCAGTCGACATCGACGACGCCTGGGGTCGCCTCGAAGACGTTCCGCACACCAGCAGCCAGTTGCTGTCGCGCGGCGGCATCCGGTCCGTAGACCTCCGCAACAAACGTCTGGAGCACCGGCGGCCCGGGCGGCACTTCCACGACCTGTATCTCTGCGCCGAGGGAGGCGGCGACCGGAAGCAGGCGTTCGCGCAGGCGGGTTGCAATCGCGTGACTTTGCTCTGACCGCTCTTCCTTCGGCAGCAACTGCACCTGCACATCCGCCAGGTTTGACGCCTGGCGCAGGAAGTAGTGACGCACGAGTCCGTTGAACGTGTACGGCGACGAGGTGCCCACGTAACTCTGTGCTCCGCGCACTGCGGGATCGAGGAGGCTCGCCTCGGCCAAGGCCTCCGCTACGCGCGCGGTGGTCTCAAGCGGCGCCGCATCCGGCATGCGCACCATCACCTGCAGTTCGCTCTTGTTGTCGAACGGCAGCATCTTGACCTTCACCCACCCGAGCGGAATGAACGCCACCGAGATCAGCAACAGGACCGCCACGCCACCGAGGAATGTCCATCGCGTCCGGGCGTCCTCGATGAGCCTTCGCATCACGCGCCGGTACACCTGCGTCAGGCGGTCTTCCGTCTCGTCGTGATGCCCGCCGCCCGAACCCAGCAATCGGACGGCGGCCCACGGCGTCACGATGAACGCCACCACCAGCGAGAACATCATGGCCGCCGTCGCGCCGATGGGAATCGGCCGCATGTACGGTCCCATCAACCCGCCGACAAACGCCATCGGCAGAATGGCGCCGACCACCGTCAGCGTGGCCAGGATGGTGGGATTGCCCACTTCATCCACTGCGCGGATCACGACGGCGTCAAGCACGTCCTTCGCACGCGACAGACGAGCGTGGCGGACGATGTTCTCGACGACGACGATCGCATCGTCGACGAGGATGCCGATGGAAAAGATCAGCGCGAAGAGCGTGATGCGGTTGAGCGTGTATCCGTACAGATAGAACACGAACAAGGTGAGCGCCAGGGTCACGGGAATCGCCGTGAGCACGACGACCGACTCGCGACGTCCAAGAGCCCACCACATCAGCGCTGACACCGAGAGCACCGCCAGCAACATGTGCCACAGCAGCTCGTTTGACTTGTGCGCGGCCGTCTCGCCGTAGTCGCGCGTGACGGTGACATTCAGATCGGAGGGCAGAAGATGGCCACGCAACGTGTCGACTTTCTCTTCAAGCCGACGAGTCAGGTCGATGGCGTTGGTGCCCTTGCGCTTGGCAATGGACAACGTCACCGCCGGATACGACGTGGTGGCGTCCGTATGAAAGCGCACGTACTGATCGGGTTCGGCACCAGCGTCAGTCACATGCGCCACGTCGCGCAGGCGGACCGGCGCGCCGCCCGGAGCACCCACGACGAGGTTCTCGAGTGACTCGAGCGTGCCGGGCCAGCTGCCGGCTTCAACAATCGTGGTTTCGTTGCCGGCGGCGACCTGGGCCCCAGCTGTACGGACGTTCGCCGCGGCAAGCGCCTGTTGCACCGCGAGCGGATCGAGACCACGAGCCTCAAGCGCTGGGGGATCCAGCTCAATCGAGACCTGACGGACCTGGCCTCCAATCAGCGTGACCTCTGACGTATCGGTCACCTCCTTGAGGCTGTCTCGCACCTGGGCGCCGAGCTGACGCAGCTGCGTGGCGTCGTAGCCGGGCCCCCACAACGTAAACGCCATCACCGGCACATCGTCGATGGATCGCGCCTGCACGAGCGGCGGTGTGGCGCCCGACGGAAGCAGCGGGGCAACCGCGTCGAGTTTCTGTTTGAGCCGGACAAGGGCGCGTTCTTCGTCCTCACCTACCAGGAACCGCGCAATCAACATCGCGCGACCCGAGCTGGATGTCGAGTAGAGATATTCGAGGCCGGGGATTTCCCAGAGCTTCTGCTCGAGCGGACGTGTGATGCGTTGCTCTACCTCTTCAGGAGACGCACCCGGCATGTCGACGAACACGTCGATCATCGGCACGATGATCTGCGGTTCTTCTTCTCGGGGCAGTGCGATAACCGCATACACGCCCAGCAGCAGCGAGGCCACGATCACCAGCGGCGTGAGTTTTGATTGCAGGAAGGCCGATGCCAGCCTCCCGGCAAGTCCGGTGGGATGGCTCATGACCGCACCTGTGCTCCGTCGGTCAGTGTTGCCGGCGGATTGATCACCACGCGGTCTCCGTCGTTGAGGCCGGAGAGCACTTCGACGCGATCGTCGGCCGTGCGTCCCAACGAGACGACGCGGAGTCTCGCGTGTCCGTCAGCGCCGACCTGATACACGTAGGAGAGCTGGCCGCGTTGCACGACGGCTGCGGCCGGCACGGCCAGTCGCTCTGCCCCGCCGGCCGAGAATCGCGCGCGGCCGAAGAAGCCCGAGCGCCAGGACACATCCGGCGCCACATCAAGCGTCACCGCGAAGCTGTGCGCCATCGGGTCGACGCGCGCAATCTCCGAGATTTTCGCGGGCACCCAACTCGAAGCGCCGCCGGTTTCCACCCGCACCTCAGCGGATTGACCCAGCGACAGACCCGCCGCGCGCGAGGCGTCCATGCGCACTTCCATCTGCAGGGCGCCAGGCGCTTCGATGGTCAGCAGCGGCTGACCGGGCGCAGCGGTGGACCCGGGATCGGCGTGGCGGGCGACGACGAGGCCGTCGAACGGAGCGGTAAGGCTCGTCCATCCGCGGGCAATGTTGGAGACACGGCCGGCGGCTTGCGCCGCTTCGACCCCGCGCGCAGCGGCTTCAACCTGAGCGGTAGCCGCGGCGACACGTGACTCAGCCTGACGGAGCCCTGCTGTGGCTGCGTCAAGCTCCTGAGTGGTGGCCGACCGCTCCTGCTGGAGCTTCGCGATGCGCGTGTGGGTCGAGGTGGCCAACACGAGCGCGGCCTGCGCAGCGTCTCGTTCAGACTCTGCGGCACGCGCCGAGGCCCTGGCTGCTGCCAGCGATGCATCCGCACGCGCGACTTGAGCGACAGCATCATCGGATTCCAACTCGACAACCAGTTGACCGCGGCGAACACGGTCGCCGGGCTGGACCGTGATGCGGAGGATTGGCGCCATCACCCGCGCCGACAGGACGGCCGTCTGTTTGGAGACAAGGACCCCGCCGGCTTCATACGTGTCGGCCATGGTCGTGCGCGACACCCGGTCGACACTGACTGTCACCGGGGCTTGTGCCTCGGCTTCACGCTTCGACTCCGTGGCGCCGCCGCAGGCCACAGCGCCCGCCGTCGCAATCACCACCACTCCCACCCGGATCGTTGTCGTCATGTTGATTCTCATTTCCACACCTGTCGCCCGAGCGCGCGTTGCAGCGCGGCACCGGCCGTAAGCACCTCGACCGACACGGCCGTCTGCCGGGCTTCGGCGTCAAGCAACGCGCCCGCCGCCGCAAGCACATCCGTCATCGTTGCGAGGCCCGCGTCGTACCGGTTGCGCACCACACGCGCGCGTTCGGCGGCCTGCGTCACTGCTGCGCGGCCCACTTCAAGGCGCGCGACCGCGGCCTCATGCCGCCGTAGGGCGGTGAACACGTCCACGTGAATTTCCGCCCGGACGTCGTCTCTTGCCAGTTCTGCTGCGGTGCGCGCGGATGCCGCGGCGCGCGTGCGAGCACGGTCGGCGTCCGACAACGACAGCGACCAGCGGAGCTCTCCGCCGACGACCCACGAGCGGCTTCGGCTGTCGAAGGCCGTGCCGTTCCATTCGAGGCCCGCCTGCGCGGCCACCTGCGGCCACCAGACCGAAGACGCCTGGCGAGCTCCCGCGCGCGCCATCTCGATCTGCGCTTCGGCGCGACGCAGCTCGGGGCGCGCCGCCTCTGCTTCCTTCAACAGGTCGGGCAGCGGAGTGGTTGACATGTCTGCAGGCGACGGAAGCGGCGCGAGGACGACACCCGCGTCAACCGGCGCGCCGATCAGGCGATTCAGCTGCGCGGCCGCCGATACCCGATCGGCAGCGACCTGCAGACGTCTCTGCCGCAGGTCCGCGACGTGGACATCCGCGGCAAGCACATCGGCATCCGTCGCAGTACCGGCATCACGACGACGCTGTGCGCGGTGTTGGTCTTCAAGCGCCGCCGTGAGTGCGGCGTCGACCGCTCCGGACATGGCATCCAGCGACGCCACCTGTCCCACGGCAGCAGTCACGGCCATGACAATGGTGTGGGCAGCCGTATCGGCGTCCGCCTGGGCAGCGGCCACACGCGCGACGGCCTCCGCGTTCTGTCCCGAGGTGCGCCCGCCGTCGAAGATCAACTGCGACAGGGAGGCGCGTGTTGTGTACAGCGAGGTCGCGCCGGGACGGTTCAGCCGATCGATCGCGAAGTCTGTGGCGGCAAATTGCCGGGCCGAAAGCAGCGCGCCGAACGCAAACACCGGCTGGTCGCCACGCTGTACTCCTTCGGAGAGATTGAGCCGCGGGAACCATGCGCCCCGCGCAGCGATGCGTTCAGCCTGAGCGCGATCCACGGCCGCGCGCGCTGCCGCCAGTGCGGGATTGCGCTCGAGCGCCGCCGACACCGCCGCGTCAATCGTGAGAGGGGCCTGGGCCGCAGCCGGCGACGCCAGGCACAGTGTCAACATCAGGAGGCCAGAGAATCGTGCCATCGGCCACACAGATGCAGGGGCGTCGGAAAAGGTGACAATGTCTGCCGTGGCTGTCACCAAACGCGCGGGGCTGCATCCTTGGAAGGGCCGGAAGGACGGGCCCGATCCCTACGAACCGCTGGTACGGGCCGCTGCGGCGGGGGACGAGACCGCCATGGAGGACCTCCTGATGCGGGCGCAGCAGGTGGCCTACCGGTTCTCGTTGCTGGTCTGTGGGCATCCGGAAGATGCCGAGGACGTCATGCAGGATGCGCTGATTCGCACGTACAAACACGCGAACTCCATCAAGGACCCGTCCGCCTTCCGCACGTGGCTGTTCAGAACGGTGCGCAACGCGTGTTTGATGAAACGGCGCAAACGTGTGGATGAACCGTCGCGCATGGAGACGCTCGAGCCGGGAACCCCGCAGGAAGTGGCCACACACGACCGTGGCCCGGACGAAGTGGCCATGAATCGCTGGCTTGGACGACAACTGCGTGAGGCGCTCGCGAAACTGCCGCCGGCCTACCGGATGATCGTCCTGCTCCGTGAAATGGAAGGGTTGTCGACCCGCGAAGTAGCGGAGGTGACGGGCATGACCGAGGACAACGTGAAGACGCGGCTGCATCGCGCCCGCGTCATGTTGCGCGAATCGCTGGGAGCCGCGCGATGAGCCGCGCCACTCCTGTCGTGACGTGTGAGTCGCTGCTCGAACAGATCTCCGGTTATCTCGACGGCGAACTCGGACCATCCGTCTGCAAGGCGATCGAAGCGCACGCGGCTTCATGCCCGAACTGCGGCGAGGTCATCGAGGAATTCAGAAAGACCACCGGCCTGTGCCGGCGCGTCGCAGATGCGCCGCTGCCGGCGTCGGTGCGGCAGCTTGCGCGACAGCGCGTACGCGACTTGTTGCGGCGGAGGGGCTGACCGCGGCTGTCACGGTGGTACCGTAGAACAGCTGGATGACCGACTCCCTCCTTTTCCTGATCGTCGGCGTGGCGCTTGGCGCCGCTGGCGCCTCGGCATGGCTGCTGTCGAAGCGCCAGGCACTGGTTGCCGACCTCGCGCGCGCAACGGCCGAACTTGATGCCGCAAAGCGCGCGGCCACGGAACAGCGCCAGGCCTTCGAGGACTCGCAGGCACGTCTGCGCGAATCGTTCGCGGCGCTGTCTCAGGAAGCCCTCCAGCACAATCGTACGGACTTCGTTGAGCGCGCCGAAGCCTTGCTCAGGCCGATGCGCGACACCCTCGATCGCGTGCAGGCGCAGGTGGCCAGCGCGGACCGCGACCGCGAAGGCACCTACAAGGCCGTCACCACCCAGCTCTCGGGTCTGGCCCAGACGCAGGAGTTGCTGCGCAAGACGACCGAGGGTCTCTCCCAGGCACTCCGCTCGCCAAACGCACGCGGCAAGTGGGGCGAAGTCCAGCTCCGGCGCATCGTCGAAATGGCCGGCATGCTCGAGCACTGCGACTTCCAGGAACAGGTCCACGCGGTCACCGACGATGGCGGACGGCAAACGCCTGACATGGTCGTTCGGCTGCCGGGTGGCGCGTCGATCGTGATCGATTCGAAAGTGCCGATTGACGCATACATGAAAGCCGTCAACGCCCGCGACGAGGCTGAGCGCAATCAGCACCTCACGGCACACGCGCGACAGGTGCGCGATCACGTGCGCGCGCTTGGTGGCAAGGCCTACTGGACGCAGTTCCAGCCGTCGCCAGAGTTTGTCGTGATGTTTCTTCCGCTCGAACCGTTACTCGCCGCGGCGTTTGAACGCGACGACACCCTGCTGGAACAGGCATCGTCACTCCGAGTGGTGCCGGCCACACCGATGACACTGATTGCCATCCTTCGCGCCGTGGCGTACGGCTGGAAGCAGCAGCAGCTGGCCGTGAATGCCGAACAGATTCAGCAACTCGGCCGCGACCTCTACGACCGGCTCGCCACGATGGTCGACCACCTCAGCAGCGTGGGCGCCAACATCAAGCAGGCCGCCAACAGTTACGACAGGCTCGTTGGCTCACTCGAACAGAAGGTGTTGCCTGGCGCTCGCCGCTTCAAGGAGCTTGGCGTGTCGACCAGCAAGGACATCGACGTCACCGAACCGCTGCACCTGTCGGTGCGCCAGGTGCAGCGCGACGAGCTCACCCCGCTGTTTGCCGACGACGATGACGCGCCTCGGGCGCCTCGTCGTCCCATCTAATCGCGCGTCCCGCTAGCGAATTTCGACGGTCACGGACACCCAGGCGCGAATCTCGATATCGCCGGCTTCAATCGGCGTAGAGACGGCGACATCACCGGCGCGGCCCGCCATCATCGCCGGCATGGGCTTGTACATCTCGGTCGAATTATCAATACCTTCGGTGATCACAAGCACGCGACCGATAGCGCTCCGCGCACCTTCAGCCATCGCCCGCGCGTTCGCCAGGGCGTCTTCAACCGCCATCCGGAGGGCATCGCGCTCGGCTGCCTTTCGATTCTTCAGGTCGAATCGCAATCCGCCCACCGAGATCGATGACGACGCCGGCAACGTCAGCGATGTAGCCGCATCGATTACGTCGGCGACCTTGTCGATGTCGTCGATACGGACCTGCAGCTGGTTGTTGACGACGAAGCCGCGCAGACGTTGACGTCCGTTCGGATATTCGTAGTCGGGGTTGAGCGAGTAGCCGGTGGTCTTGATGGCATCCGGTGCCAGGCCGGTGTTCTTGAGGGTGGCCATCACGGATGTCATCGCGGTCGCGGCAAGACGACGCGCTTCGGGCCCCTTGGTATCGCGGGTCTGCACCGAGAGGCTCAACCACGCCTGATCCGGCGCCATCGTCACTGTCGACGTGCCGCGGGCAACGACGAACGAGGTGGATGGCGTGGGGGAAGTGGGCGTCGTGGGTGGTGTGGGAGGCGTCTGGGCTGCAGCCGAGGTGGCGACGGCCACAAGGGTGAGCGCGAGAAGTGTGCGTGTGACCATACAATTCCTACTCTACGGCATGCGTGTTTCGCTGTTGCTCATCGGATTCGGGAATGTCGCACGGCGATTCGTGCAGTTGTTGCGGGAACAGGAGGCGTTCCTGCGCGCCCATGACATCGAGCCCGTCATTGTCGGCATCTGCACCAGGCGTCACGGCTTCCGCTTTGTGACGCCCGATGAGTTGGGCGCGGGCCTCGACGCCGTTCGACTCGCGCAGCAGGTGGCCGGTGGGGACGCGGTTGGGCCAACGTCCACCCAGGAGACGGCCAGTCAACTGATTGCGCAACTCGTATCACTCCCGCGCCCAGCGGGAGCTGCCCAGGACATCGAGGCCCACGTAGTGGTTGAGACGACGACCCTGGCAATTGAGTCTGGCGAGCCGGCCGTCTCGCACGTGCGCGCCGCCCTGCGGGCCGGCGCCCACGTGGTGTCGGCCAACAAGGGCCCCGTGGCGCACGCGTACCATGAGCTGTCACAGGAAGCGGCGGCCGCGGGCCGCCACTTCCTGTTTGAGGGCGCCGTGATGGACGGCATCCCGGTGTTCAACCTCGTCCGGTCGACGATGCCGGGCGTGCGGATCGAGGGCTTTCGGGGCGTGATCAACTCGACGACCAACCACATCCTGACCGCGCTGGAGGTCGGGGAGTCATTTGAGTCGGCCCTCGCGCGGATGCAGGCGGAGGGTATCGCCGAGGCGGACCCGTCGCTGGACGTGGACGGGTGGGATGCCGCGGCGAAGGTGGCGGCGCTCGGGAATGTGTGGATGGACGCGCGCATCACGCCGCAGGACGTGATGCGTGCGGGCATCGGTCCCGAGACGGCGCTTGCGGCGCGGGCCGCGCTCCGGCGGGGCCGGCGCCACACGGGGGTGGGGGGGGTAAAAACCCGTGGGGGGGCTTTTTCGTCGAAAACCCCACCCGACGTCTTTTTTCGTGTCGGGCTCGAGGAACTCGAGCCCGGCGATCCACTGGCCATCCTGGATGGTCAGGCAAATGCCCTGGAAATCGAATCCGACCTGCTGGGACGGGTCGTCATCACGCAGCGCGACGGCGGTCTCGAAAAGACCGCCTACGCGCTGTTCGCGGACCTGATGACGATTGTTGGACAACAAAAAAAAGACGTCGGGTGGCTTTTTTGATGAAAAAGCCACCCGACGTCTTTTCTGCGCGCGGGCCGCTGGCGGGGCTCACGGTCCTGGACCTGACCCGCGTCCTCTCCGGCCCGTACTGCACGATGCTCGCGGCCGACATGGGCGCGCGCGTCATCAAGATCGAGCACCCGACACGCGGTGACGACACCCGCGCCTGGGGGCCGCCGTTTCTGGAGGGCGAAAGCGCCTATTACCTGAGCATCAACCGCAACAAGGAAAGCGTCGCACTCGACTTCACGACACCCGACGGCCGCGCGGCCCTGGATGCCCTCATCGCCCGCGCCGACATCATCGTCGAGAACTTCCGCCCGGGGACACTCGACGCCCGCGGACTCGGCTACGCCGACCTGTCGCGGAAGCACCCGGGCCTGATCTACGTCTCCATCTCTGGATTTGGCCAGACAGGCCCGCGCCGCGACGAAGCCGGCTACGACGCGATGATCCAGGCCGAAGGCGGCCTGATGAGCATTACCGGCACCCCCGATGGCCCACCGGTGCGGTTAGGCGTAGCCGTCGCCGACATCATGGCCGGGATGTTTGCGTTTCAAGGATTGCTGCTGGCCCTGATCGCGCGCAGCACCTCAGGCAAAGGTCAACACGTCGACATCGCGCTGCACGACGCCGTCACGTCGCTACTCACCTATCAGGCGGGACGTTTCTTCGCGACGGAAGCATCACCCGAACGCCTCGGCAACCGGCACGCGACGATCGTTCCTTACAACACGTTCGACACGGCCGAAGGTGTGCTCGTGCTGGCTGTCGGCAACGACGACCAGTTCCAGCGCTTCTGCGCGGTCGCCGAGCTGCCTGCTGCCGCGAAGGATCCGCGCTTTCTCACCAACGCCGGCCGTGTCGAACATCACGACGACCTGCAGGCCATCCTGGCACCCCGGCTCCTCACCCGCTCCGCCGCCGACTGGGTCGCCGCACTCCGTAACGCAGGTGTCCCCTGCGGGGCGGTGCGCTCGGTTGGCGAGGCACTCACGGACCCGCAATCCATTGCTCGGGCCATGGTCGAAACCGTCGACCACCCCACCATTGGCCCAATCCGCGTCCTGGGTGTGCCCGTGAAACTCTCCGACACTCCCGGCTCGGTGCGCACCCCGCCACCCCGGATGGGCGAACACACCGCCGCCGTCCTGACCAGAGACCTCGGCTACGACCCTGCCACGGTCACCCAGATGGCCGCAGCCGGCGCCATCCGAGTGCTCGACTGACGGGACGTAGTACGATCGCCGGGTTATGGAACTCGCCGAACTCCGCCGCCAGCTGCTTCGCGAAATTGAACGGGCCCGCACCGAGGCCGTCGCACGCCGCGAGAGCTCGGACGCCGCCCACTCGGCCTACACCAAGTTCATCGTCGAGGTCGCCGGCCCGCTGGTGCGACAGACGGTCAGCGTGCTTCGCGCGGAAGGCCTCCCCTTTCAGGCCCAGACACCGGCCGGCTCGGCACGCATCGCTTCAGAAAAAAGCGCTGAGGACTTCATCGAGTTCGTCCTGGACACCAGCGTGCGGCCACCGCGCGTGCTCGGCCGCGTCAGCCACGCCGTCAGCCGGCACAACGTCCACGTCGAGGAACATCCCATCGCCGAGTCTGCCGCGATCTCGAAGCTCAACGAATCTGACCTTCTCGGATTCCTGATCCCCGCCGTGGGCAAACTGGCGGCACGCTGAGTCACCATGCTCCCGTCGCAGACGGTCGAGAACTACCTCAAGACCATCCACCTCACCGAGGCGGCCAACCGCGCGCACGCGCAGGCGCCTGAAGGTGAACGCGCTCTGGTTCCCATGGGCCAGCTCGCCTCGGCGCTCGGCGTTGTCCCGGGCACGGCCACGACGATGGTCAAGGCGCTGGCAGAGTCGGGCCTCGTGCACTACGAGCCGTACATGGGTGTGCGCCTCACCGACGCCGGTGAGAAACTGGCCTCACTCGTCCTGCGCCGGCACCGGCTCATCGAACTCTTCCTCGTCAAGGTGCTCGGCATGAGCTGGGCCGAGGTGCACGACGAAGCGGAACGCCTCGAACACGCGGTGTCAGAGCGTCTGATCGATCTCATCGACGACATGCTCGGTCGACCCGCCGTTGATCCACACGGCGACCCGATCCCCACGGCCGAAGGCACCATCATCCAGCCCGACTATGTGGACCTGCTCTCGGCGCCGGTCAACACGCCGCTCACGGTGGTCCGCGTCGTCGATCAGGGCGCTGAATTCCTCCGCTTCATCGAGGACCGCCACCTCATGCCCGGCAGCACCGTGACCATCGAGTCCCGCGATGATGCGGCGGATGCGGTGGTGGTGAAGACCGACGGCTCGGCCACGACGTTGGGCACCAAGGCCGCCAGCAAGGTGCTTGTCCGGCTGGCGCGGGTTGGATAAATACTCGATCTTGTTTTTGACCCATCAAAATTGATATCTTGGCTACTCGAAATGAGTAGCCTCCTCCTGACCCTTGCCCTGATCACCGGGCCTTCAGCCGAAAACCCCCAGTCGTGCGCCGTCCAGGGGACCGTTCTGGACCAGGACGGGGGCGCGATTCCGGGCGTCACGATCACGGCCCGGCGTCCTGGCGAGAGCGAGGCGACCCAAGCCCCCGTGACCACCACAACCGACACCGAAGGTCGTTATTGCCTCGACCTGCCGTCCGGCGCCTTTGAGATCGCGGCGACGCTGGCGGGGTTTGGTCCGGCGCGGGCAACCCTTCCCGCGGCCGCGCAGCGGCCTGTGACTCGTGTGTTCACGTTGAAGGCTGCGTTCGAAGCGTCCGTGACGGTGACCGCCACCCGCACCCGCCGCCTCACCAACGCCGTACCGGTGCGGACGGAGGTCGTGGACCGCACGGCCATGGACGCGACGGCATCACGCACACTCGCCGATGCGATTGAATTTACGTCCGGCGTCCGCGTCGAGAACAACTGTCAGAACTGCAACTTCTCGCAGATCCGCCTGCTTGGTCTTGAAGGGCCTTACACGCAGATTCTCGTCGACGGCCACCCGGTCGTCTCGTCACTGGCGCAGGTATATGGCATCGAGCACATCCCGGCGCGAATGATCGAACGCATCGAGGTGGTCAAGGGTGGAGGTTCCGCGCTGTACGGCTCGGGCGCCGTTGGGGGCGTGATCAACATCATTCCCCGCGACGCACCTCGCAGCGGCGGAGTCGTCGAGGTTCGCGCGGAACGCGGGAGTTCACTCAACGCCGCCCTGGACTGGGCTGCCGGCGATCGCCGCACGAACATCACGTTCTACGCCCAGCGCGACCAGGTTGATCCGCGTGACGTGGATGGTGATGGCTTCACCGAGGTCAGCCGTCGCCGCCTCAATGCGGTTGGCGGACGCGGCAACCGCTTCTTCGCCGACGGCCGTGCCAAGCTGTCGCTCGATCTGTCGTTCATCACCGAGGATCGCCGCGGAGGGGATTCACTCGACCGTCCACCGCACGAAGCGCTGGTGGCCGAAGCCATCAACTCCGATCGCCGTTCAGCAACGCTCTCCTGGTATCACCAGCCGACCGGCGGCCTCGACTATCGCGCGACGCTGGCGCTCGCCTCGACTACCCGCGATTCGTACTATGGCCTTGGGCGCGACCCGAGTGCCTACGGCGACACCGCCAGCAACCTGCTGCTGGCCGACGTGCAGGTCAACCACTATCGAGGCGCGCAGATTCTCTCGTGGGGCGTGCAGGCCACCCGCGATCGCACACAGGACGAACAACCGGGTTACGGCCGCTCGCTTGACCTCACTCATCACACGACGGGCGTATTCCTGCAACACGACTGGACATTGCGGCCGGGCTGGCAGTTGCTGACCGGCGTCAGAAGCGACTGGCACTCGGCGCTTGACCGTCCCGTGTTGTCACCTCGGGCGGCGTTGCTCCTCACTCCTCGCGACAATCTCGACGTCAGATTCTCAGTGGCTCGTGGATTTCGCGCGCCACAAATCTTCGACGAAGACCTGCACCTCACCGCCGTCGGCGGCGACGTCCGCCTTGTGGAGCTTGACCCGAATCTCCGTGAGGAACGCGCGACCAACATGATGGCCGGCATCGAATGGAAACCCACGCTTGGCATCGGGCAGGCGATGGTCGAAGTCACCGGCTTCACCACGAGGCTCACGGACCTGTTCCACACGCTCACCACGGACACGAACCTCTTCAAGACCAACCTGGGTGGCGCGCGCATCTCCGGCGTCGAGGTCAACCTGGGCTGGGGCATCGGCGATGACCTCGTCATCCAGGGCGGAGTGGTCGCCCAACACGCGCGATTCGACGAGCCGGAGCCCACGTTCGGCAGCCGCGACTTCTTCCGCACGCCTAACCACTACGGCTCCCTCAGCGCTCGCTGGAGCCTGCACAGCGGCTGGGAGTTCTTCGGCGGCGTGCGCTACACCGGGTCGATGCTGGCACCACACTACGCCGGCTACGTTGCCACCGACCGTCTCGAGCGCGCCCCGACGTTCACCTCCGTCGACGCATCCATCTCCCGGCGCCTCGGCCCGGTCATTCTGACGATGGTCGGTCGGAACCTGACCAATGCGTACCAGCAGGACATCGATCGCGGTCCGTTGCGTGATGCCGCGTACGTCTACGGTCCACGATTCCCGAGGTCCTTCAGCGTCGGAGCGCGGGTGGAGTTCTGATGGGCGTTCCTGCGCTGCTCCTGCTCGTCGCGCTGTCAGCCGCTGCGCCGACCGCGTCGCGCCCCTCGCTGGCACACCTCATCGGCCATGCGCCACTGCAGGCACTGGACGGCCGTCAGGTCTCGGCATCGGACCTGGAAGGCCGTGTCGTACTGGTCGACGTGTGGGCCACCTGGTGCGCGCCGTGCCTCGCAGAACTGCCGCTGCTCAAATCACTGCATTCGTCATACCCTGATGACGTGTCCATTGTCGGCATCAATGCCGACTCGGTGCCCGCGCGAGACCTGCGTTCGTGGCTGAGTCGGCGGCAGATTGGCTGGCCCCAGCTCTTTGACGGTCGGGGTGTCGGCGGTCCCATCCTCGATCGACTGGGCATCACGGCGCTGCCGCGGACGTTCCTCTTCGATCGTGACGGCACACTCGTCGCCATCGACCTGCGCGGGGACGCGCTCCAGGCCGCGGTCCAATCGATGATCCAGGAGCGCCGGTGATGAATCCCCTCCTGAACTTCCTCGTCATCGGGCTCGTGTTCGCGACCATGGTGTGGCTGGTGGTGCGATGGCGGGAACTGCGCCTGGCCCGCAAGTCGCGGCAACACCTCGAAGACGCCCTGAAGCACCTGTTCGATCTGGAGTACCGCGGCAAACGCGGGACACTCGCGTCGCTCACCGGCGCGTTGCGTCTGCCCGACAGGCTGGTACTTGATCTCGTCGCTCGCATGCAGACACAGGGCCTCCTGGTCGCACGCGATCGCGAATTCGATCTGACGACGGACGGTGAACGTCTCGCGCTGCAGGTGATTCGCGCGCACCGGCTCCTCGAGCGCTATTTCGCTGACGAGGCGCGCCTGCCGCTGACGGCCGTACACGCGGCTGCCGAGCGCGGCGAACATCACCTGTCACCCGACGACGTTGAACGGCTGTCGGCATCGCTGGGTCATCCCGCCGTCGACCCTCATGGCGACCCAATTCCCACACGTGAGGGCTTCGTCCCTCCCGCGTCAGGCACCCCACTTACGGCGTGGCCGGTCGACAGCCTGGCTCGGGTCGTCCACTTGGAAGACGAACCTCCCATTTCCTACGCACAGCTGGTTGCCGAGGGTATTCAAGTCGGCCAGACGATTCGACTCATCGAGTCAACGGCGGACCGGCTGGTACTCACCGATGGCGAAAACGAGTTCCGACTCGCTCCGGCTGTCGCGGCGAACGTCTTCGTGGCTGCCGCGTCGCCGTCAGTCGACCGGGCGGGTGCCGTCAGGCTGTCGGACCTGCCCCAGGGGCAGCTGGCCGAGGTCGTGGCGCTTGATGATGCCTGCCAGGGGTACAGCCGTCGACGGCTGATGGACCTCGGCTTCACAGCGGGCGCACGCATCCGCGCGGCGCTATCAACCTTCGCCGGAGATCCTCGCGCGTATGAGGTTCGCGGCACACTCGTCGCCCTGCGCCGCGACCAGTCGCGTCACATCGTCGTGAGGCCCATGGCATGAGCGACCACAATTGCGACAGCTGCGCCGTGCACACCGAACTGGCGCGCATGGGCGTCTCACTCGATCGGATCGACCGCGTGGTGGCGCTTGCGGGCAACCCCAACACCGGCAAGTCGACGCTGTTCAACGCGCTCACCGGCCTCAAGCAGCACACCGGCAATTGGCCCGGCAAGACCGTGAGTCGCGCCGAAGGCGGCTTCGAGTTCGGCACCGTCCGGTACAAACTCGTCGATCTGCCTGGCACCTACTCGCTGCTGTCTGCCTCTCACGACGAGCAGATTGCGAGGGACTTTCTGCTGTTCGGGCGTCCGGACGCCACGATTGTCGTCATCGATGCCACAGCCATCGAGCGCAACCTGAATCTGGTGCTGCAAGTGCTCGAAATTACCGACCGCGTCGTCGTCGCCGTCAACCTGATGGATGAAGCGAAGCGCAAGGGCATCGAAGTCGATGTGCGATCGCTCTCGCGTGACCTGGGCGTGCCGGCGGTGGCGATCACGGCGCGCACGGGTGAGGGCATGCATGCGTTGCTGGATGCGGTGGCCGGAGTCTCCTCCGGCGCCATTGAGACCCAGCCGTTGCGTGTGACAGGCACACCGGAATTCCAGCGCGCGATCTCCGAACTCGTCCCGCTGATCGAGGCCGCGGCACCGGGCGTCCCCAACGCCCGCTGGATTGCCATTCGCCTGCTTGATGGCGATGCCGAGGTTGAAGCCGCGCTCACGTCGGGCCGTCTGGCGGAGATGGTGACGTCACAGCAACAGGAAGCCCGGCGCTTCAGCAGCAAGATCGCCGTGGAGGGGGCGCAGTAATGGCGGAACCCTCTTCGCCGGCCGCTGTACTCCAGCGTGCCGCTGCGCTTCGCTCCACGCTGCAGTCGCAGTTCCGCGACGAGACGGTCAAGTCGCTCTACGCGGAGGCGGAACGGATCGCGCGTCGCGCGGCCCACGATGCAGACGCCCGTCGTTACGACTTCGACCAGAAGATCGATCGCATTGTCACGTCTCCGATCTTCGGACTGCCGATCATGGCCCTCATGTTGGCCGTCGTGTTCTGGTTGACCGTGGCCGGCGCAAACGTGCCGTCGGCCATGCTGGCCAACGCGCTGTTCTGGATCGGTGATCAGGGCAAGGCCCTGTTTGAGTCAGTTGGCGCGCCCTGGTTTGTCACCGGGTTCATCTGGGACGGCGTCTATCTCGGGCTCGCGTGGGTCATCAGCGTCATGTTGCCGCCGATGGCGATCTTTTTTCCGCTGTTCACCATGCTCGAAGACCTTGGCTATCTGCCGAGAGTCGCGTTCAACCTCGATTTCCTGTTCCGCAAGGCGGGCGCACACGGCAAACAGGCGCTGACGATGGCGATGGGATTCGGGTGCAACGCCGCCGGCATCATCGCGACCCGGGTGATTGACTCCCCGCGTGAGCGACTCGTCGCGATCCTGACCAACAACTTCGTCCCCTGCAACGGCAGGTATCCAACACTCATCATGATCGCCACCATCTTTGTTGGCGGTATGGTGTCACCGGGGCTGGCATCACTCGCAGCCGCGGCAACGGTGATGGGGGTCGTCATTCTCGGCGTGGGCTTCACGCTGCTGGTGTCGTGGGGACTCTCAAAGACCGTACTCAAAGGCGAGGCCTCTGCGTTCACGCTTGAGCTGCCCCCCTATCGTCGACCCGGCTTCGTCCGCATTCTGTACACGTCGCTCATTGACCGCACGATCTTCGTATTGTGGAGAGCAATGCTCACGGCTGCGCCGGCCGGTGCCGTCATCTGGCTGCTCGCCAACATCCATGCCGGTGATGCCAGCCTTGCGCGACACATCTCTGACGCGCTGAATCCCCTCGGCCACGCCATCGGCCTGGACGGAGCGGTGCTGCTGACCTACATCATCGCCATCCCGGCCAACGAAATCGTCGTGCCGACCCTGATGATGGTCTACATGAACGCCGGCATGATGACCGAGGTCGAATCACTCGACGCGATGCGTCGGATTCTCGTCGACGAACAGGGCTGGACGCTGCTCACGGCCGTGAACTTGATGTTGTTCTCCCTGCTGCACAACCCGTGCGCCACCACGATCATCACGATGTACCGGGAGACTCGGAGCCTCCGTTGGACGGCCATCGGCACCTTCGTGCCGCTGGCGCTGGCGTTTTTCGTGACGTTCCTGGTCGCGACAGTGTGGAGAATCTTCTAGGCGCTTGCCGCGCCGAAGCCTTGGCGTGGGCGGGAGCGTCAGCGAAGGCGGGTGTAGCTGGCGCAGGATGACGGCGTTTCCCAGAAGCGCACTTCGGTCACGTTGAACCCCATGGCCCGGCCCTGTTCGTAGATCAGGCGTGCGAGGCGTTCGGCGGTCGGGTTGCTGTCGATCAGCACGACCGGCTCGCCCTGGGCCTGCAGCAGCGGCACCAGCGGATCATCACTGCGCAGGATCATCTTGTGATCGAGCTCCCGGTCGATCCACGACTTGACCAGCCGCTTCACGTCCGAGAAGTCCACCACCATGTTCAGCGCATCGAGTGTGTCTGCGGCGATGTCGATCTCCACCATCGCGTTATGGCCGTGCAGGTGACGGCACACGCCGTCGTACTCGAGCAGCCGGTGGCCGTAACAGAAGTCAATGCGCTTGGTAACGGAATAACCCATGGAACGTCAGTAGTTGGTGAGGCGGATCGACCCGTCGCCCGAGCGCAGCAGCAGGCGCTTCCCGCCGGCGCCCAGGCGGCCCCGCAGCGTGCGGTTATCGCGCGTGCCGCCCACCTGATCGATCAACTCGAGATCAGTGCGCGCGCGGCTGTCGGCCCCCGGCTCGGCGTCAATCATCGCGCTGAAGTCGTTCGGCAGCTCGGCGACGATGGAGCCGTCGTTGGTCGTGGCCGTCCAGTCGTCGGTCATCACGGTCCCGCGGCGGATGCGGAGGACGATCGACCCGTCGCCCGTCCTCACACGCAAACTCGACGGCGTACCCGACACACGCACGGTGCCGTCGTCGGTGCGGCCTTCGACGATGCCGGCGATGTCTTCAAGTGTGATCGAGCCGTCGCCGGTCTCGAACAACTGCGTACCGCTGGTTTCGATGGCGCGAATGGAGCCGTCGGAGGTCTTCACTTCAAGCCGGCCATCCAGACGGTCGAGCAGAATGCTGCCGTCGCCTGACCGAGCCATGACGTGACTCTGGCGAGGGGCGGAGACAACGAGTCGTGCGCTGGGGGAGGTGAATGTGCCGATGCCGATGTAGCTGGACCCGCCCGAGTGCCGGACATCCACGGCGATGTCGTTTTCCTTCTGCTCGGCCGTAATCGTGAACCGGCCGACGACGTCCTTGTCCTGTCCGCGCTTCTCGATCTCGATGACGACCTCGTTCCGATCCCAGCCTCTCACCTCGATCGATCCATCAAAGGTGGTGAGGTTGATTGTCGGCCTGGCCGTGACCGCAAAGCGCTTCTCCTCGCGTTCAATGTAACCCTGACTGTCGACGTCAATGGAGCACGCCGACAACAGGATGGCCGCGGTCAGGGGATAGGCAAGTCGCGTCATCATGGGTACTTCTACGACAGACGGGCCAAGTCTGGTTCCTGACCTGCGTCAAAGGCCACTGCCCCGGCCACCAGCGTCTTCCTGACCCGGAGGTTGGCATCGAGCACGACGAGATCGGCCAACATGCCCGGGGCAATCACACCCTGAGACACCAGCCCGAGCTCACGGGCCGGGGTAGTCGCACACACAGTCGAGGCGTCGACCAGGGACTGCCCGGCGCGGGTGACCAGCATCGCAAACACGCGATCCATCGTGGCCACGCTGCCGGCCAGTGTGCCGTCCTCGAGCAGCGCGGTATCGCCCACCGTAATCGTTCGTCCACCGAGTTTCGCACAGGCGCCGCGCGGCAGGCCTGAGCCGGCCGTGCCGTCGGTAATCGCCATCACCTTGTGGCGGCCCTTGGCGGCCAGTGCGATACGGACCATCGCGGGATGGACGTGAAAACCATCACCGATGATCTCGGCGGCGACTTCGTCGCGCTCGAGAATGGCTGCGGCAAGGCCCGGTTGCCTGTGGCTCAGTGGAGGCATTCGATTAAAGAGGTGCGTCGCGTGCCGGGCGCCCAGCGAAATGGCTTCGTGGCCCTGCTCCAAGGTCGCGCCGGAATGTCCGAGTGACACACGGATGCCGGCGTCCACCAGCGCCCGCAGCAGATCAACCCCTCCGGGGATTTCCGGCGCCATCGTGAAGATGCCGACATCGGGCGTGGAACTGAGCTCGGAGGCGAGTTTCCCGGCATCAACACCCTCGCTCGTCTGCGAGCTCAGGTACTCAAGTGGTTGTGCGCCACGGAAATCCGGGTTGATGAACGCACTTTCGATGTGCGCGGGCAGCACACGCGCCGCTCCGGGGTCCGGCGCGATGCGCACGGCACCGACATCGGTCAGGAATCGCCGGAGGTGTTGGGGCGCACAGGCGATGGAGGTCGGACAAAACGCCGTGACGCCAAACCTCGGCAACACGCGCGCAACGCGTCGCAACGCCGCCTCGCCCTCCATCACATCGTCACCGAGCACCCCGTGAACATGCACGTCGACAAAGCCCGGACACACGATCGCGCCGGTGCAATCGTGACGCACCTCACCTGGTTCCACACTGAGCGGCCCCGCCACGATATCGACGATCTGCGAGCCTTCGACGACGAGCGTGTGACTGGAGAGGATGCGATCCGGCAGGATCACATCCGCGCCGGCGAGGAGTTGTCGTCGCGGTGCGCGACTCTCGCCGGCGTCTGACGGCACCTAGACCCCCATCGCGTGGAAGCCGGCGTCAACCATGAGCACTTCAGCCGTCACACCTCGTCCGGCGGGCCCAAGCAGGAAAACCGCGGCGTCAGCCACTTCGTTGGTCTCGACCGTACGGCGCAGGGGCGCGCGGTCACGGTAGGTCTGCAGAATGCCCGAGAAGCCGCTGATCCCCGAGGCCGCCAGCGTCTTGATGGGGCCCGCGGAGATCGCGTTCACGCGGATACCCTGCGGCCCGAGGTCGCTCGCGAGGTACCGTACCGAGGATTCCAGTGCGGCCTTCGCCACGCCCATCACGTTGTAGTTGGTGAAGACACGCTCAGCGCCGAGGTAGCTGAGCGTCACGATGGATCCGCCACCGCGCGCCGTCATCAGCGGCGCGGCACGCCGGGACAACGCGACGAGCGAATACGCACTCACCTCAAGCGCGAGGCGGAAGCCGTCGCGGGAGGTCTGCACAAAAGGCGCGGCCAGGTCTTCCCTGTTGGCGTAGGCGGCGCCGTGCACCATGAAGTCCAGCCCGCCGTGTTGCGCCTCAATGGCGGCAAACACCGCATCCATCTGGGCATCGTCGGTGACGTCGCACGGGAGCACGGTCGCGCGCGGCAGTGTCTCCGCCAGTTCGCGCACGTTCTCTTCGAGGCGTTCACCCTGATACGTCAGCACAAGCGTGGCGCCTTCAGCCGCGGCCGCCTGCGCGATCGCCCAGGCAATGGATCGTTTGTTGGCCACGCCAACGATGAGGCCAACTTTGTCTGTCAATTGGGGCATGCGAATCAGTTAGTCGGACGAGGCTTCTTGTGACGACGTCGCCGACGACCACCGCCGGGACGCTGGCCATTCGGCACGCCGGGCTGGCCCTCGCCGCGCGGGTGGTTCCGGTGGCCGCCGTTGCCGCGATCGTGACCGTTGCTGCGGTCGTGGCCGTTGCCACCGTTCCGGTTGTGGTCGAACCTGCCGCCACCGCTGAACTCGTGGGATCCACGCACTTTGCGCTGTTGCATCGTTAATTCGGGATTGGGGGGGGGGGTGGGGGCTTCTGTGCGAGGCAGGGTGGCGCGGATGAGGGTGCGATGGAGTGTCCACCCTTCGTCGACCGGCGGCGCCGGCGGGGGCGTCGGCTGGGTGTCGGTCGCCACTGTCGCATCGACTGTCGCGTCCATCGGGGGAGCGACCGCGGCGAGGGTCTCGACCGGCGGCTCGGCGACGGCCACAGCAGCGGGCGGCTTCACGACGGCACCCGCGGTGACGTTGGCCAGCACCTGGTCGTACAACTGCGCGGTCGTATCCTTCTTCTTCCGCGCGGGCGTTTTCCCGCCCTTGTAGACGTGTTCGGCGTCACACGTCGTACAACGTGTCTGCCGGATTTCGTCTCCAACAATTGCAACGATTGCGTGGTTCGTAAGGCGGCGTTCACGAGGACAGTAATCGTCCACGGGATCGCCCAAGCGCAATGGGCGCTGTTCCATTCGTTTTGTGACTCCCGTTACACGGGCCTGACACCAAGGTCTGACAAGACCTCAAAGCGTGTACATCAGGCGTTCGAGCAGGTCGCTGGAGGATAACAACATTCCCGGCGACTTGGCAACCTCGGCCTCAATCCAGCGCAAAGCGGCCTGCAAATCGGGGTCGCTCCCGGAGGCAAGCGTGGCAGGGTCAAGGGCCACCTTTTCGTCCGGGACGACCCCCACACCTTCCAGGCGAGTGCCGTTCGCCGTGACGAAATCAGCAATCGCGTACATGAGGACGTCCCCGGTGGGGAGGCGTTTTGTCGATGCCGGAAGGGCCTGACCCGCCGTGGTCCGCCCAAACACACGCGCCCGTCCCAGGCTCTGGAGACCTCCGGCAAAACACTCCGAGGCCGAGGCAGTGAGTTCGTCGACCAGCAGGGCCACGGGGCCACTGAAGGGTTCGACACGCCGGCCGTCGGGCATCACCACGCGGGGGTTGGCGGGGAACTCAAGCTCCGAATCGCGGGTCGTCATGCGGCCAAGGCTGACCGGCGACGAAAACAGGTGACCAGCCACGCCACGAATCATCACCGCGAGTCCACCGGGATTGCCTCGCAGGTCAATGACCAGCCCGGCTTTGCCGCGATGTTGATCAACGGCGGCCGAGAGACGCTCGTTGGCCTGGGCGAGCCACACGTTGAACCCGATCACACCGACGGCGCGGCCGCCTGCGGTTTCAACAGCGCGATCTTCCACCTGCACGTACAGCGATGGCAGATCGCCCAGCGTGACCGGCTGCCCTTCCGGCCGCACACGCTCGGCGTTGATGGTCCGCTCTTCTCCGGCGCGCACGACATTGACGCGCACCGTGGACCCTTCCGGCCCCTGCAACTGGCGCATGACACGCTGCCACACGTTTCGCGCATGAATGCGCGGATCGATCTCCTCCGAAGGCCGCGAAGTATCAACGGCGCGGTCGTTGATCCCGAGAATGTGATCGCCCGGCCGCAAACCATCACCAGAGCCGCCGGCTCCGGCCAACACCCGCGTCACCACCACCGAGTCGTTGATGAGACGCACATCCACCGGCACCGTCCCGCTGCCCGTCGGGGGTGCCTCGTCTCCGGGAGCTGATTCCGCGGACAGCAACACGAAGTGTGAACGTTCGAGGGACGCGAGCATCCGGCGGATGACCTCGCGTGCGTCGTGAGACGTCTCTGCCGCCTCGACCTCCGGACGCAGGCGTCGACGCACGTCGTTCCAGTCCAAGCCGCCAAACGTGGGGTCATAAAACGAATCACGGATCGTCGCCCAGGCCTCGTCAAATGCAGCGAGCGCGTCCTGCTTCCAGGGCTCGACGACCGGAGTCTTCACAATGGCCTTGATCACCGCGGGCAGCGCAAACGCATCGGCGGTCAGCGTGTTGACCTCGATGCTCTCGACGTTGAAGTGCTGCTCGATGCCCATCGACGACTGCACCATCACCGCCGGCTGTTTGATGGGACCAAACTGGCGATAGTCCCGAAGCACGTTGCGCACCGGCAGGCTGCCCATGTCGGTGTGTGTGCGCCCTTCCATGCCGAGCAGCAGGCCGGTCTCCACGTCGAAGAACTCATCGCGTGTGTGCCCGCTCACATACGTCACGGCGACCTTGTAGGCGGCGCGACCGTCGAACTCCGTCCGCCCGGTGGTGGTCATCGACGCGACGATGTCGGGCGGGTGGAGTGGGTTGTCGAACTGCGCGTCGTTTTTCATCTCCGCGAGCTGTTCACCCGTCGCGAGGGACGGCCCCGTCATCGGATCGATCGTCCAAGCCACTGTGCCGTCAAAACCCGTTGAGAGTTTGCCGAGACCGGCCAGGTCGATGCGCAGCAGGGCGAGGTTGGGTCGGGCGGACAGGATTTCAAACGTCCCCTGCAGATTCTGCGCGGGAAGGGACATGCGTCCGCGGGCGTGCATGGACGTCACGCTGCGCCACGCGGCTTCGCCACCAATGGCCGCGATGTATTTCGTGACCAGATCCCGTGCCGGGGGGAGCGCCTGTTCGCCTGCGGCCAGCATCGCGCCCGACATGCACAACCACGCGACCAGAAGTTGCGCGCCGACGCGTCGCGTTCGTGTCACCATGAAGTCTCCTCTCAGCATGATAGACGGAAGGCAGGCCTGACCATGACCCCGGTGTGGATGACCGCAACCTCAGCCGTGTTGTACCTCGCCCTCACGTTTCCGCCCACCCCGACCGTGGTGGCCGCTGAGACGGATTGGCCGCAGTGGCGCGGTCCCAACCGGGATGGTGTCTCAACCGAAACCGGACTCCTGCAATCGTGGCCCCAGGGCGGGCCGCACAAGATCTTCCAGGCGTCAGGCATGGGCGCCGGATTCTCGTCGGTGGCCGTCACCGGCGGCCGCATCTTCACGATGGGCGATCGGCGCGACGGACAGTACGTGCTGGCGTTTGAGGCTGAGGGTGGCAAGCCGCTCTGGGCGACCCGGGTCGGCGGCCGTCACGTCGACCAGTACGGCGGTCCCAGAGCCACACCGACGGTCGATGGCGACCTGCTCTACGCCATGAGCACCGACGGCGACCTCGTGGCGCTGGAGACCGCCACCGGCGCGCAGCGATGGCACAAGAGCCTGCCTCGTGACTTCGGCGCGCCGACCCCGGGCTGGCAGTTCTCTGAGTCTCCCCTCGTCGACGGCGACCGCGTCGTCATTGCCCCCGGCACCCGACGGGCCGCGATGGTGGCGCTCAACAAACTCACGGGCGCGGAGGTCTGGCGGGCAACGATGCCGTCGATCGGGTCGAACGGGCTCGACGGTCCCGACTATTCGTCGATCGTGATCTCCAACGGCGGAGGCGTGAAGCAGTACGTGCGCCTGATCGGCCGCGGCGTCATCAGCGTGCGTGCCGGCGACGGCTGGTTTCTGTGGGGGTACAACGGCGTCGCGAACAACGTCGCGAACATCTCAACGCCCATCATCAAGGACAACTTCGTATTTGCGTCCACCGGATATCAGACGGGCGCGGCGCTTCTTGAACTCTCACCCGGTGCTGACGGCCGCGTGACGCAACGCGAGCGGTACTTCCTCGAGAGCCGCGTGTTTCAGAACCACCATGGCGGCATGGTGCTCATCGGCAACCACGTGTATGCGGGCCATGGTCACAATCGTGGCACGCCGATCTGTATTGATCTCGCGACCGGACACGTCGCGTGGGGCGGCAACATCCGCAACGCGGGCGAAGGTTCCGCCGCCGTCACCGCCGCAGACGGCCACCTGTATTTCCGCTATCAGAACGGTGTGATGCTGCTGATCGAAGCAACGCCCGAGGGATACCGAGAGAAAGGCATGTTCAACATTCCGGACGTGCGCCAGCCGAGCTGGTCACACCCGGTCGTCGCAGGCGGGCGGCTCTACCTGCGCGAGCAGGACGTGCTGCACGTATACGACGTCACACGATAGTGCGAAGTGCGAAGTGCGAGGTGCGAGGTGCGAGGTGCGAGGTGCGAGGTGCGAGGTGCGAGGTGCGAAGGCAGCTTGTCGCGCCGAAGCCTTGGCGAAGGCGGGAAGTGCTACGTGCTGGGCGTGGCGCCCTTGGTGATTTCGGTGACCATGCCCATTGTGTAGTGGAGCGTCACTGTGTCGCCGGGCTGCATGTAGCGGGGCACTGACTCGTCGCCCACCCTGGCGTGGCGGATTTCGCCCTCGGGATCTTCCGGATCGGTCCAGAACACATCCAGCGACACCTGGCCGTGGATGGAAATGGGCTGAATGCGATGCACGACCGCCGTCCGGGTTCCCTTCAACATGGTCTCAGCACTGTAGCACGCAGCACTTCGCACTTCGCACTTCGCACTTCGCACTTCGCACCTACCGTTTCGTCTCCGGAATCCCGATCCAGAACACGGCCGCGCACAGATACGCGATGGCGGTCATCGAGAGCGCCATCGGATACCCCTGCTGTTGCACGATGTCGCCCACCAGCCACGGCGCAGCAGCCGAAGCGACGCGACCCACGTTGTACGTGATGCCCTGCGCAGTCGCGCGCACGGCGGTTGGATACAACTCGGCGGTCACGGCGCCAAAGCCGCTGAAATAACCCGTGCCGACAAACGCCACAAGTGGCCCAAGGGCCAGGAGCACGGCAGGCGTCGACGTGTACGCATACGCCAGCACGAGCACCGCCGCGCTCAACAGATACGACACGTACGCCCGTCGACGCCCAATCGAATCCGCGATGTACCCAAACGTCACGTACCCGAACCACATGCCGACCTGCATGACGATGATGAACCAGTTCATGGAGGCATTCGACAGCCCGATCCCGCCCGTGTCAGGTGACGCGCGCAGATAGGAGGGGATCCACGAATTGAGGCCCCACCACGCGAACATGGTGCAGGCGTTCATCAGTGTCACCGCCACGGTGACCCGCAGCATGCGGCCACCCATGGCGGAACCGACAGACACACGGGCAGGCTTGGCGCGTTCAGCCACCCACACCTCAGGCTCAGCCACCTTGCGACGGACCCAGAAGGCATACAGCGCCGGCAACACGCCCACAAAAAAGACCGCCCGCCAGTCGAGGCCGGCGATGTCCTGCACGACCCAGTTGACGATCGCCGCGAGCGCGTAGCCAACAGCCCACGAACTCTGCATGAAGCCCAGCGCCTTGCCGCGGTGTTCGGGCTTCCATGTCTCGGAGACGAGCGCCGCGCCGCTGGCCCATTCGCCGCCCATGCCCAGTCCCAGGAAAATCCGGAACACCGCCAGTTGCGCGATCGTCTGCGCAAACCCGCACGCGGCGGTGAAGACCGAGTACATCAACACGCTCAGCATGAGCGCGCGCGTGCGGCCCCACTTGTCGGCGAGTACGCCAAACGCGAAGCCGCCGACCGCGGAAGCGGTGAGTGTGAGCGACTGAAGCTGGCCTGCCGTGCCGGCATCCATGTTGAGATCGGCGCGCACCGACACAAGCACGAGCGCGTACAACATCACGTCGAAGGCGTCGAGCATCCATCCGAGCGACGCCGCAATCAGCGCCCGTTTGGCCGTCTGGTCGGCCTGCGTGTACCAGGTGAACATCAGCCGTAGCCTCCGCCTCCGGGAGTTTCAACGCGCAGCCGATCGCCCGGCTGCAGTGTGATCTGAACCTTGCCCGGCAGCTCTGCTTCGTCGCCCGACGGCCGGATGCGCACGTTGCGTCCGGAACGGCCGGGCTTGCCACCCTGCGCGCCGTACGGAGCGCCCACGCGCCGGTCAGTCAGCAGTGTGACCGAGGTTTCCGTCAGCACCTCATACTCGCGCACCAGCCCGTCGCCACCTGGCGCGGCTCCTGCGCCGCCACTTCCATGACGAAGTGCGTATTGCCGGATGCGCACGGGCAGATAGTGTTCAATCGCCTCCACCGGCGTGTTGCGCGTGTTGCTCATGTGGGTGTGCACACCACTGAGGCCGGCCAGCCCTTTGCGACCGCCCATGCCGCCGCCCATGGTCTCGTAGTACGCAAACCGGCGGCCCGTGCGGGGATCGGTCCCGCCAAGCGTGACGTTGTTCATCGTGCCCTGGCTGGCCGCGGGCCAGCGTTCGGGCTGCGCCTTGCCGAGCGCGCCGAGCACGACATCGGTGATGCGCTGCGATGTCTCGACGTTGCCCCCCGCCACCGCAGCAGGCGGAAGGGCGTTGACGATCGACCCCTCCGGCGCGATGACTCGAAGCGGGCGACCGACACCCGCGTTGTACAACACGTCATCGTCGACCAGGCAGCGGAAGGCGTAGAGACACGCCGAGAGCGTGATGGCGTAGTTCGCGTTGACCGAACCCGTGACCTGCGGCGCGGATCCAGTGAAGTCGACCGTCGCGGTCTGGCCCTTGACGGTGAGCGTGACGCGGATGGTCACCGGACCGCTGCCAAACCCATCGTCATCAAGCGCATCGTCGAACGTGTAGACGCCGTCGGGAATGCCCTTGATGGCGTGACGCACCACGCGCTCGGTGTAGTCCTGCAACGCGCCGGCGTAGTGCGTGGATTTGGATCGGCCGTAGCGACGGACCAGGTCGAGCAGGCGCTGCTCGGCGACACGATTGGCCGCGATCTGCGCGGCGATGTCGCCTTCACGTTCGTCGGGCGTGCGCACGTTGGCCAGCAACAGCCCCAGGACGTCGCGCACGATCTCCCCGCGACGCACGAGTTTCACCGGCGGGATGATGAAACCCTCCTGAAAGATCTCGCGGGCCACCGGCATTGAGCCAGGACTCATCCCGCCAACGTCGGAATGATGCGCCCGGTTGGCGACGTAGAACGCCGGCCGCTTCTCCTTCGGGAGGAACACGGGCGACACCAGCGTGATGTCCGGCAGGTGTGTGCCGCCCTGAAAGGGATTGTTGAGCATCACCACATCGCCCGGGTCCATTGGACCGGCGTTTATGGCTGCGCGAACGGACAGCGGCATCGCACCCAGATGCACCGGCATGTGATCGCCCTGGGCGATCGTCTGACCGTTGGCGTCATATACGGCGCAGGAGTAGTCGAGGCGTTCCTTGATGTTCGGCGAGAACCCCGTGCGGCACAACGTGACGCCCATCTCCTCGGCGATCGACAGGAACAGGTTCTTGAAGACTTCGAACTCAATGGGATTCGTCTTCATCTTGCCGCCCCTCGCCGCTTCCCTCCGCTACTTGCACGCTTCCCGCTGCTTGCGACCACGTTCCCAAAGCCATCCACGTGGAAGCGCCAGCCGGGTGGGATGACAACCGTGGCCTCTCCGCCCGCGATCACCGCGGGCCCCGCCGCCTCAGCGCCTGGGGCCAGGTCGGGCCATCGATACATGGCCACCGAGACGGACCGTCCATCAAAACGGCCCGGACGCTTCGCGACCGGCGTGGGCCTCGTGCGCCGCCGGACAACTGACTTCGGGAGCTTCGGTTTGTTGGTGACGCCGGTGGCGGTGACGCGTACGTTCACGACTTCGGTCGGCCTGTCGGGGTTCGAGTACCCATAGGTACGCCCGTGGACCTTGTCGAACGCGGTTCGGTAGTCCGCAGTGAGCGGCAGCGTGATCTCGAACGACTGGCCCACGTATCGGACGTCGACCAGACGAGTGATGACCTGACGTGACGGGCCAAACCCTTCAGCGCGCAGCGCCTCACGAGCCTCGGAGACGAGTGGCGCGCAGACGGCTTCCAGTTGTTTGAGCGTGATGGATGCGCTGGGCCTCAGCACGCTGGCCGAGTAGTCCTTCGTCACGTCAGCCATCAGCATGCCCAGTGCAGACAACACACCCGCGTGCCTGGGAGCCATCACCTCGGAGATCTCAAGCGCCGCCGCAATCTCGCAGGCGTGCATGCCGCCCGCGCCGCCAAACGCGAGCAACGCGTACCCGCGCGGGTCGTGCCCGCGTTCAACGGAGACCACACGGATGGCGCGCTCCATGTTGGCGTTGGCCACGCGCACGATGCCTTCGGCCAGCTCGGGCACCGACAGGCTCGCCTGCCGCGCAAGTGCCGCAGCCACGCGTTCCGTGCGCGCGCGATCGATGGTCATGCGTCCGCCCAGGAAGAACTCGGGATCGAGCCGGCCAAGCAGGAGGTTGGCGTCAGTGACCGTCAGTTCCTCGCCCACGCCGTAACACACCGGCCCGGGATTGGCGCCGGCGCTGCGGGGACCGACGCGCAGTGCGCCTCCGGTATCCAGGTACGCGATGGAGCCGCCGCCCGCGCCAACGGTGTGAATATCGATGACGGGCAACCGCACCGGAAAGTCGCCGATGCGGGAATCCGTCGTGTGCGGAATGGCATCGTCAATGAGACTGACGTCGGTGGACGTCCCGCCCATGTCAAACGCGATGATGCGCCGCAGGCCGGCCGCTTCCGCAACAGCCTTTGCCCCGACGACGCCGCCGGCGGGGCCTGACAAGACGGTGCGGACTGCCTGCGCGCGGGCAGCCGGCGACGAGATACATCCCCCGTTCGACTGCATGATCGACAGCTGACTGCTGCCAAGCTCCCGCTCGAGATTCTGGAGGTATGCCGACATCAGCGGCGTCACGTAGGCGTTGACCACCGTCGTGCTCCACCGTTCGAACTCGCGGTACTCGGGAAGAATCTCGTGTGAGGCACACACCTGCAGGCCCGACTGTCGCAGCCACAACGCAATCTGCTGCTCGTGCTGCGGATTCACGTACGAATGCAGCAGGCAGAGCGCGACGATGTCGACCCGGCGGTCGTGAAGAACCCTCGCCAGGGCGTCGATTTCATCCTCGTTGACCGGCGTGATGACCGATGCCGACGCATCAAGACGCTCGGACACGCCAAACGTCAAGGCGGGCTCGACCAGCGGTGGCCGTGGCTTGACGAATACGTTGTACAGCTCAGGACGCGTCTGGCGGCCAATCCGCAGCACGTCCTCAAACCCGCGCGTGGCTACCAGAGCGACCCGGGCCCCCTTGCGTTCGAGCACCGCATTGGTGGCCACTGTCGAACCGTGGACGACGGCCGAAGTGCCGGGGTGCCGGGGTGCCGAGGTGCCGGAGTGCCGGGGTGCCGAAGTGCCGGGGTGCCGAAGTGCCGGGGTGCCGGAGTGCCGAGGTGCCGAGGTGCCGGGGTGCCGAGGTGCCGGGGTGCCAGAGTGCCGAGGTGCCGGAGTGCCGAGGGTTGCGAGGCCTTCGAGGATGGCGCGGGAGGGGTCGTCGGGCGTGGACCGCTGTTTGTGGACGACGAGGCCGTCGGCCGTGAGCTGAACGAAATCGGTGAACGTTCCCCCGGTATCTACTCCTGCGCGCACGAGGGTGATTCTACCCTCCGGTCGCCGCCTGCAGTGTCGCGATGTCGGCCAGCAGCTTGTCGATCTCGAACGCCTGCGTGCCGTTGTAGACGCCTCTCAGGCGCCCCGCGGCGTCGACGAGCAGGACCTTTTCGCTGTGCAGGAACACGCCTTCAGGCACGACGTCCCGCAGTCCGTCATCATCAGCAAAATAGAGGTCCCTGGCAACGCGTCGCACGCCTTCCGGTGTTCCTGTGAGCAGGGCCCACCGGGCAGGGTCGATCCCTCGGTCCTTTCCGAACTGCGCCAGCACCTCCACCGTGTCGGTCGACGGGTCGATGCTGTAGGACACCATCGGGATATGGGCCTGCGCCTGGACACGTTTGAGCGACGACACCAGAGGCGGACAGATCGATGCGCACGTGGTGAAAATGAAGGACGCCACGTGTGGCTGGCCCGCCAGCGACGCCGGGGTCACCGGCCGCCCGCGCTGGTCGAGAAACGGCGTATCTGCGAGCACGTGCCGCACGACCGAATGTTCCGCCCCGGCTGCGTCCAGCGACCAGTGGGGCGAGAACGTCCGATCTGCGTAGTACGGCAGACCGGACGCCTCGACACCACACGCGGTCGCAGACATCGAGAGGAGCACGATGGCGAGCGCGTATCTCTTCATGACTGACCTGCCTTCTGTTCCGCCGGCTCACAGGGCCGGGCGTTGACGAGCCCATAGCGCCGACCGTCACGGACGTCGTAGTTCAGGAACAACACGCCGTCAGGGGTCCACGACTGTTGCCGGCCTTCTTCGCGACCGTTGACGTAGTGCCGGACTTCGGCGAGCTGTCCGTTGGCATGCCACGTCCGGTACTCGCCGTGTTTCACGGCGGTGGCGGCAAACCTGCCGCTGGAGTCGTCAGCGCCAAGCGCGGCCACCCAGAGCAGCGCGGTGAGGATCAACCAGCGATTCATGACAACCTCCCGTCTCTGCGCGTTCAGCCGATGGACCCGGGACGCCCTGCAAAACAGCCGGAGATGTACGGCACCGTCGTCGTCACGTGGTAGTGGTAAATCCCGTCTGCGAAGTCCGGAGTGGCGTGGGTGTGGCCGTTGCACGAGTCCAACCCCGAAGGCGTGCTGCCATCAGCATCCTTCGGCCCATAGACCGGATACCCGTCCAGAAGCACGCCGATGAGCGCGCTCATGCCGTCACGCGACGTCAGCCAGAGCGGTTCGAGGTGGTAGTGATACTGCCCCGTTTGTTGTGGGTGGCCGTTGTAGCGATCGAAGCTGAGGATTTCATTCGTGAGTGGTGACCGCCCCGCGGCGTACTGATTAAACAGGGCGACGCCGTTGACGGCGATGCCCATGGGCCCCATCGGTGTGTCGGACGGTGTGGCCCTCGCGGGCGTCATCGGCACTCGCAGGACGAGTGACTGCGTGGCGATCCGGTTCGGATTGACCTGCATGCCCGCGTGCGGCGCTTCGTACAGCGCATGACCGGATCCCCAATACGGGCTGGCATGGTCGGGCACGCCGTTTGAGCGCAGGACGACGTCGCTGCCGTCAATTGACACGTTCACAGCGGCGCCGAACTTCGCGTACCACGCAGGCACGCCGGCTGATGTGCCCGGCGTCACGGTGGTATCGGTGGACGTCGTGGTCGCCGCCACCGGTGTCGTCGGCGATGCGCAGGCCAGGGCTACCACAATGGCTGAGGTGATGAAGGTGAGTTGATGTCGCATGTCTGCCTCCGTGATGACAGACGATACGGAGCGTTCCTTACGACTTCCTGAAGTCCGCGCGCCGCAATGCCTTCAGACTTCCGTAAGATCTGCCGACGAGGCTCAACGGCACATGGCGCAACGCATCCTGCTCGTGGAAGATGACCAGGCCCTTGGGCAGGAAGTTGTCCGTACGCTGACAGCTGCCGGATTTGACGTGCACCGGGAAGTGCGTGCGGACACCGCGATCGACGTTGCCGAAGACGGATTCGACCTCATCGTGCTCGACCTGATGCTGCCCGGAGGCCACGGCCTCGACGTCCTCAAACATGTGCGGGGCCTCAGCCAGCCCGTGCCGGTGCTCATTCTCAGCGCGCGCACGGAAACCACGGACAAGGTTCGCGCGTTGGAACTGGGCGCGGACGACTATCTGACCAAACCGTTCTGGCCGGAGGAACTGCTCGCCCGCGTGCGGGCACGGCTCCGTCGGCCGACCTTGTCACAGGCGCCAGGTGTGATCGTCATCGGGCCGCTCACCATCGACGCCGCGGCCAGGGCCATTCGCGTTGATGGTGAATCCGTGGACCTGACGCGCGTTGAGTTCGACCTGCTCGTCGCCCTGGCGCGACGACCGGGTGCAGCGCTGTCGCGAGCTGCGCTGGTGACCCAGGCGCTCAATCCGGACAAGGACGGCGACGAACGCACCCTCGATGTACACGTCTCACGACTGCGGAAGAAACTCGGGTCGGCCGGGGCGTTGGTGGCCACGGTGTGGGGCGTCGGGTACCGGCTCGACGAGGGGCGCCGATGACGTTGCGCGCGCGGCTCATCCTGACCACGCTGGCGGTGGCGCTTCCTCTGACCGCCGGCCTGTTCTTCATTGCGCAGAACGCACGCCACGCGGACATGGACGCGAGACTGGACGCCGCGCTTGCCAATGAACCGTGCCTGCTGGCACCTCCGCAGGGGCGGGGCGCCGGTCCGGGCAGACCTGGCGGCGGTGGACGCCGGGGGAACGTGCCGGTCGAGGTCCTGCCGTATGATTCCGCGCTTCAGGTCGCCACACCCGATGGTCGCGGTCCGGACTTCCCCGAATCGCTGCGCATGGCGCTGCTCGAGACCGGCCGGGCCGCCGACACGTGGTCGACGCCGGACGGTCAGGGTCGCCAGCTTGCCATTCGGATCTCCAGAAGCGGCGCCGACTGCGCCTATGTGCTGGCGCGCATCCGACCGCGTCCAGGGGAAGTGCGCGACCAGATCATTGCGCTGGGCTCGATCGTCCTGACGGTCTTCATTGCCGTGGGCATCGCGGCCGCGCCGACCATTACGCACATCACCCGACTGGCCTCATCGGTCCGCGACTCCGCCGCGCAGCACTACGCCACACCTGTCGCCACCGACGGCGGCGATGAAGTGGCGGCCCTCGCCACGGCATTCAACGACGCCGGACGTGAGGTGCGCGCCCACATCACCCGCGTCGAGGCCCGGGAAACCGCCCTGCGGGAGTTCGTGGCAAACACCACACACGACGTGGCCGTTCCCTTGACGGTCCTCCAGACACACCTGGCATCGCTGGAACAACACGCGCTGCCGGAAAGCGCCTCGGCTGATGTCCGATCCGCGATGCGCGAAGCCCATTACATGGGTTCGCTGCTCAGAAACCTCAGCGCGGCCAGCCGCCTGGACGCCGGCCTTCCGGCGGCTCCGATCGACGTGGACCTCAACCAGCTCATCGAACGCGTGGTCGCCCGCCATCATCCGCTCGCGCGCGCTGCGGCAGTCGAACTCAATGTCGCGGTGCCCACAACGCCGATCACGGTGACAGCCGATCCCACGTTGCTCGAGCAGGCCATCGGCAACCTGGTCGACAACGCGATCCGCTACAACCACGAGGGCGGACACGTGGCCGTCGTGCTCGACCGCTCTTCGACTTCTCACTCCGCATTCACGCTGACGGTCTCCGACGACGGCGCGGGGGTGAGGACCGACGACCTGCCCAAACTCGCGCAGCGACGATTCAGGGGTGACCAGGCCCGCACAAGGCGCCCGGACGGTCACGGACTGGGGCTCGCTATTGCCACCGAGGTATTCGCAGACCTTGGATGGTCGCTGACGTTCGCGCCAAACACGCCGTCAGGTCTCCGCGTCGAGCTGCGCGGCTAGTTACGATTTCGTCTTCCTGAAACCAGAATCGTCAGCGAAGGCGACGGCCTACATGTCGGGATTCCGACGACTCTGAGCAGAAATGTGATTCACCACGATCGGCACGAGGCTTGCTCTCCACTGGAGTTGAATCGCCTGAATCTGCGGCATGCGCCGTGGAGAGCTGGGGAGCCTGGTGATTCACAAGGCCCGCGCAAGCGGGCCTTTTTTTGTGTCGTCGTGCAACTCACCGATGGTGGGTTCCGTCTGGACGACCCATGCGACATCTGCTGCGCGGCTTCACCGCTGGGCTGTCCTTGTTCCGAACGGCTCCGGCTTCTGCAGTCTCCGCCGTTGTGGCGCTGGCGCTCGGGCTCGGGTTCAGCACCACAATGTTCGGTATCGTACATGGCGGCACTCGGACACTCCCCGTGGACGAACCCCATCGCATCATCGCGGTGCAGCACATCGCGCGTGAGTCGAACGCTGCGACGCCTGTGTCGACTGGGCTCGACCTGCACACGTGGCGCAGCGCCGGCGCCGGTCTCGCCGAGCTGGAAGGCTTCCTGACCGCGAGCTTCAACATGGCAGACGAGAGCACCGGCCCGCCCGAGCGCGTCAATGGCGCCTTCGTCACACCGGGTTCCTTCGCCCTGCTCGGCGTCGCCCCGATCCGTGGGCGGGGCTTCACCATGGACGACAGCCGCGAAGGCGCGAGTGTGCTCATTTCGCACCACCTCTGGTCCAGGCGGTTTGCCGGCGCGGCAAGTCCGACGCCGACGATTCGACTCGACGGCACTGTGTTCACGGTGGTCGGCGTCATGCCGGAAGGCTTCGGATTTCCCATTCACGCCGATGTCTGGTTGCCCTATTCGCCTGGTCCAGATGACACCCGCGCCGTCCAGGTGTGGGGGCGCCTCAACCAGTCGAGCACGGGCCTTCAGCTTGAGGCCGCGCTGTCGACCGCGACCCGGGCGCTGGCTGAACAGTTGTCCGAGAGTCATCGTGGACTTGACGCTCACGTCGTTCCGTTCACCGAACTGGAAACACCGCCCGAAGTCATTGCAGGCCTGTACGTGCTGTTGTGCGCGGTCACCGGCGTGCTCGTGATCGCGTGTGTAAACGTGGCCAACCTCTTTCTGGCACGCGCGGCCGGACGCGCGCGAGACACGGCAGTGCGCCTGGCACTCGGAGCCAGCCGGCGCGTGCTGCTGGCTGAACACGCCGGCGAGGCGCTCGCGCTGGCGACACCGGCATGCCTGCTCGGCATTGCCATGGCGTACGCGGGCACAGCGGTGTTCGCGGCAAACACGGGGCACATCATCGAAGCGTACTGGGTCCACTTCAGTGTCGACGCGGCGGTGCTGACATGGTCCACCGCGCTGGCACTCGCGGCTGCGATCGCCGCCGCAGTGCTTCCCGCCTGGCGGGCTGCGCGCATGGATGTCGTGCACACGCTGCGTGATGGTGGCGGAGCCACGCAACACTCCGCCAGCCGGACAAGTCGAGTGCTGGTCACGGCCCAGATCACGTTTGCGTGCGCGCTGCTCGCGCTGACCCTGCTGCTGGGACGGTCGGCCCTCTCGCTGCAACAACGCGACTGGCCGTTTGACGCCAACGCGATCCTGTCGACGAACGTCTCGATTCCTCTCTCGGCAATGAACGAACCGGCGCACCGCCTGCGGTTGCTGCGTGATCTGCAAACCGCGCTGGAATCAGCGACGGGAGGCCGCGCCGCCCTGACCAGCGCATTGCCCGGAAGTGGCGCCGGCAGCTGGCAGTTCTCGCTGGAGGGACCGGCCGGCCCTCCGGCCGGCGCCACGGCGCTGACGATGGTTTCGGAGGGATTCTTCGCCACGCTGAATACCTCGGCGACGCGGGGCCGCCTGTTCGACGAGCGCGACCGTGAAGGTGCGCCACTGGTCGCAGTGGTTAACGAGAGTTTCGTCCGCCGTTATGCATCCGACCGCGATCCTCTGGGTCTTCGCATCGCCGTCGGCACCCGGGAACTGACCGTTGTGGGCGTCGTGCCCGACCTCATGCCCGGAGACATTCAGGACGAGCGCCAGGACGGCATCTATGCCTCGATACATCAGCTTCGGCCGTACGGTGTCCGCGTCATCGCGGCCGGAGGCATCACGCCGCGCACACTCAGGCACGCCATCGACACGGTCGACAGAGACCTTCCACTTTACGAGACGTACCCGTTGCGGGAGGCCGCACTGCGAGACAAACGAGTGCTGACCGTGCTGTCGGGTCTGTTCAGCCTGTTCGGAGTGGGAGCGCTGACGCTGACGGCTGTGGGTCTCTACAGCGTCATGGCATTGCTGGTGGCGGTGCGAACGAGGGAGTTCGGAATCCGCGTAGCGCTCGGCGCCACCCGTCAGGATCTGCTTCGCCTCGTCGTCAGCCAGGGCGGCCGCCAGGTGATCGTTGGTCTGACCCTGGGCATGGCCCTGGGACTCGCGATGACGCAGGTGTTCTCGAACGCTGTTGAAGCCGTGAGGGTCGAGCCGGCCGGCATCCTCATCGGGATCGCAGCAGCGATCGCCGGTGTGTCGGCGCTGGCGTTGCTGCTGCCGACGCTCACGGCGATGCGCGTGAATCCGGTCGTCGCTCTCAGAAATCAGTAGGGCCCGTTATCCCAGCGTGCCTTCCGGATACTGCAGCGCGAGGCGCAGTTCCTTGGCCAGCTGATCAACGGTGGAACCCGAGCGCTTCCACGCGCCATCCGTCTCGAACCGCAGGTCACCGATGCGGCGGCCCCACGGCGCAATGATGCGGCCGATGGCACGGAAGTCCGCGCGGTCGGCGCGCTGCTGATCAAGGTGCTTGACGATGTCCGGAGCCACGCGGATGAAGGCGCGCAGCGCCGGAGCCGTGCGAATCGAGTACTTGCGGCCGTTCCACGCGGCCGTGAAGACCACCGCGACCTGCTTGAAGTAGTTCACGAAGAAGCGGGTCGCTTCGTCGCGGAAGTCGTCGGCTTTCCGGCCGGTGCCAAACGCTTCGGACGCAAACAGTTTCTTGAGTTCCTGCGCGAGCGGCGCCTGAGCCACGCGCCCGTGACCAACACCAAGCAACTTGATGTCGCCGTGCAGCGGTGAGTCTTCGCGCTCACTCAGCGCGCGCACGACGTCGTGCGCCGCAGCGAGGTTTTCATCGCGGTACAGCTGCCGGCCCGAGAGCGAGACCAGGTGTGACGCATTGAGGCGCGTGTGTTTCGCGTTGATGGTGACGAACATCTGCACGACGTGATCCTCGGGCAGACGGTCGAAAATCACGGCAGGCACGGTGAAAGGTTCGTCACCAAACTGCTCGATGCCGGCATGCAGCGCGAGCAGGCGGTGCTGGCCGTCAATGGCGCGCAGGATGCCTTCCCGCTCGGGCACCTTCAGGATGCCGAGGGAGGGCTCGCCGGGCATGGCCTCGAACTTGAGTGGTTCGTCACACGAGATGATGACGGCGCCGGCAATCGACGGCAGGTCGCGCGCCTGGCGGCACTGTTCGTAGTAACCGACCAGTTCGTCGATCTTCTTTCGAATGATCTGGCGTTGGTACGCCTTGTCCGTGGCGGCGATACGCCGCTCGAGGAGGTCCCACCGGACCTTGCTCTGGCGGGCTGCCCCACGAACGCCTGTCTGCGAGCCGTGGTTCTCGTAATCGAGTACCTCGAACCTGACAAGCTTGTCGATATCCTTGGCAGTCAGGGAGGCCTGGTAGAACTGCACGCCAAACTGCTGCATTCTGAGCGCGGCGACACTGATCATGGAACCGGGATTGTAGCGCATCGTGGTAGGCTGTCGGCGCAATCCCCTGTTTTTCCGCCGTTTCTGATAGGAGTCATGACAATGAACGTCGCTGGAGTCTCTCGACGGATCCGCACCGTCCTGGGCGTCTGCGCCCTGGGCGTCGCCGTCTTCTCCCTGACCGTAGCGACCTTGCCGGCCCAGCAGTGGGTCACCGATACCCGGGATCCCAAGCAGGCACAGGACGAAGAATTCGCGAAACTCTACAAGGAGTGGACCGGCGACCCGATGTATGGGTCCCCCCTGGTCGACCATCTCCCCCTTGCCCCGGGCATCCCCACCCCGAAGGACGTCCTGGGGTACTACATCGGGGCCCCCGAAAAACTGACCTATTACGCCGACATCCTGAAGTACTACCGGGCGCTGGCGGCGGCCACCCCCCGGGTGCGGGTCGAGACCATCGGCCGGTCTGATGAAGGCCGCGAACTGGTGGTGGTGTGGGTGTCCTCGGATGCCAACATCAAGAACCTCCAGCAGAACCGCGACAACCTCAAGCGGCTGGCCGACCCCCGCGGCCTGAACGACGCCGAGGTGCGCAGGCTCATCAGCAACACGAAGCCGCACTACCACCTCATGGGCGGCCTCCACTCAGGCGAGCTGGGCCCCCCCGAGATGCTGATGGAGCTGGTCTACCGCCTTGCGGTCGAGACGTCGCCGACCATCAACCAGATTCGAGACAACGTCATCGTGTCGGTGACACCGGTGGCCGACGCGGACGGACGCGACCGCAACCTCGACTGGACGTTCCAGACCCGTGACCTGCAGGCCGCGGCCACGGGCGCTGGCGGCCGTGGAGCTGGTGCCGCAGGCGCCGGCGGCGGTGGTGGCGGGCGCGGCGGCGGCGCCGCCATTCCGTACTGGGGCAAATACGTCTACCACGACAACAACCGCGACATTAATCTCTCGCAGGTGCAGATGCGCGCACTGGGCGACTGGTACTTCACCGCGTACCCGCCCATCATGCACGACCTGCATGAATCGTTGACCCTGCTCTACACCTACAGCGGTGGTCCGCCCCAGAACCCGAACCTGGATCCGATCCTCTTTGCCGATCTCCGCCTGTGGGCCGACTACGAACTCTCGCAGATGACGAAGTACGGCATGCCGGGCGTGTATACCCACGCCTTCATGGATGGGTGGTCGCCGGGTTACCTCGGCTCGATCGCCTACAACCACAACGGCATGATGAAGATGTACGAGACCCAGTCGGGCAACGACAACCGTGCGCAGCGTGAAGCAAACGCCGCGGCGGGGCGCGAAGGTGGCGCAGGTGGGCGGGGTCAGGCCGCGGGTGCCCGTGGTGGCCGCGGCGGTGACGCGCAGGCGGGTGAAGGCGCCGGTGGACGCGCGGGCGCCCCACAAGGTCGCGCAGGCGGGGCCGCCGCGGGCGGTCGCGCCGGTGCGGGCCGTGCCGGCGGCGGAGGCGGCGGTCGCGCCGGGGGCGTGCCCACGGGCGCCGGTGGCAGCCAGCCGCGCGAATGGTACCGCGGCCTGCCGGTGCCGCCGGATGCCGTCGCGAACTTTTCGCGACGCAACAACACGAACTACATGCAGACGGGTGTGCTCTCGTCGCTGCAGTTCACCTCGATGGTGCCGAATCTCGTCCTCGAGAACTTCTACATCAAGACGCGCAACTCGATTCAGCGCGGCCTCGAAGAACCGCCGCACGCGTACGTCATCCCCGTGCAGCGCGACATGACGCGCGTCGCCGAGATGCTCCGCATCTTCGCGATTCAGGGCATTGAAGTACATCAGGCCAAGAGCGAGTTCACGCTGGGCGATCAGAAGTACCCGGCGGGCTCCTACGTCGTAAAGGCCGGCCAGCCGTACTGGAGCCTCGCCAAGAACCTGCTCGAAAAGCAGGACTACCCCGACGAGCGACTCTCCACCTACGACGACTCGGGCTGGACGATGGGACCGGCGATGGGTGTCAATGTCGTGGAGATTGCGGACGCCCAGATCCTGGAAGTGCCGATGACGCTGGTCAAGCAGTCCACCCACGGCGCCAGCCTCTCCGGATCCGGATCGGCGGCGCTGGCCGTCGCCCACTTCGGCTCGAACAACATGATCTCGTTCCGCTTCGCAATGAAGGACACGCCGATGAAAGTCGCGCGCAAGAGCTTCACCGCGGGTGGGATTGAATTCCCCGCCGGCTCCTTCATCGTCACCACCAACATCGCGGGCGCGCGTGCAGCGGTCGAGAAGTACGGCTTGACGGCGGCGGCGCTGGCGTCGGTGCCGACGGTCGAAACGCACGACGCGGACGTGCCCCGGGTGGCGATCTACTCGCAGTGGAGCGGCACGCAGGAACTGGGCTGGTATCGTCACGCGTTTGATCAGTTCGGCATCCCGTTCGACCTGATCTACAAGGAGCGCGTGATGCAGGGCAACCTGAAGAACGACTATGACGTGATTGTCATGGCGTATCAGGGCATCAACAGGCAGTCGGTGATGCAGGAGCCCGCCGCGCGCGCCGTGCCCTACAAGAAGACGGACAAGTTCCAGTTCCTCGGCATGTATGGAGAGAGCGACAACGTCACGGGCGGCTTCGGACAGGCCGGTGTGGATGCGTTCGCCGCGTTCCTCGAGGCGGGCGGCACCCTGATCGCGGCGCACAACGCCGTCCGCTTCCCGATTGAGTTCGGGTTCACCCGCACGGTCGACACCGACCAGGTATCAGGGATCTCCGCTCAACGCCCGCTGGTCGAAGCCGAGATCTCGAAGCCGGAACACCCGGTCTTCTACGGCTACGGCAAGCCCGAGTTCGCCGTGAAGTACGTCAACGGCCCGTTCCTGCGCACCGGCCTGGCCGAGCAGGGCAACGTGCTCGCGCGCTACAAGGGCGGCGATGCGGCAGTGATCTCGGGTTTGATGACCGGCGCCGACACCCTGGCCGGACGCCCAATCGCGATTGACGTCCCCAACGCCTACAACGGCAAGGGCCGCGTCATCCTGTTCGCGAACAACCCGATCTACCGATGGCAGAACCACGGCGAGTTCAACATGGTGTTCAACTCGATCGTGAACTGGAACGACAAGTAAACCGACACGATCGGCACTCACACGGCCGGGCACTGCGACATGCAGTGCCCGGCTTTTTTCTTTCTCACACCTGGGCGATGCCCCCGAGTGTGACCACCGGCGTCCCGGCACCACGTCCGGTCCAAACGGCATCGAAGGCGTCAGCCGCCCGTGCCATGGGATACGGCGCCGGGTGCACCACAGGCACGACCCGCCCGCTGGCCATCAGCGCCGCCAGGGCGGCCAGGTCCCTGGGTGACGGATCGGAGATGAGTCCAACGATCCGGTGACGCACGAACTTCCCCACGATGATGCCGCCAACCGTTCGGCCAAACCCCATCGTGGTTCTCCCGCCGGTGCCACCGACGATGACCAGCGTGCCGGATGCGCCCAGCGCCGCGCGCATGCGCGAGACAGGCCGGTTGCCGGCGATATCGATGATGACGTCGTAGCCAGGACTGCCCGCAAGCGGATCCGCGGCGGTGTAGTCGATCGTCTGATCCGCGCCGATCTCCCTGAGCAGGGCAGCATTCCGGGCGCTGGCGACGGCCGAGACGTCTGCGCCGGACGCTTTCGCGATCTGCACGACAAATGACCCGACGCCTCCTGACGCTCCAAGGACGAGCACACGCTGGCCCGGGCGAACCTGGCCTGCGTCACGAACGGCCTGCAGGGCTGTGATGCCCGAGACGGGAGTCACCGACGCTTGTTCGACGCTGATATTGAGCGGGACGGGGACCACCATCGCCGCCGGCGTGGTGATGTACTCGGCGAGCGTGCCACCGTGCAACCCGAACACCGTGTCACCCACAGAAACGGTGGTGACGGCAGCGCCAACCGCCGCAACAATTCCTGCAAACTGCAGGCCGGCAACGCGCTGCTTGGGCGTCCGGAACCCATACATCGGCCGCGCAATGTACGGCAGTCCCATCGTCATCAACCACGTACCCTTGGCGATGCCGACGGCCTGGACCTGAACGATGACGTCATTGTCTGACGACTCGGGTTGATCGATCTCAGTCAGCGCCAGTACTTTGTGTGGATCACCAAACCCGGATTGCACGATGGCCAACATGGAAGGCCGAGCATTCTACCGATCGGGTTCGGCCACAACCGGTAAAGGGGGGAGCCCGGTGGTGACGTCGACTCGCCCAGGCGCCGATACGGGAATCACGCGACCAGTCGGCATCCGGAGCGTGTACTCACCAAACGGGAGCAGCACCGTGTGTTCGGTGTGGCCGTTGTGGTTCGCCAGCGTCACCGGAAAGTGTGCAAGGGGAACTGCGCAGTCAGCGCCGGGAATTCCCGCGATCGATGCTCCGGCCAGCAGCGGAGACGAGACGATGTGGCGCCGACGCAGCAGGGCATCAGGCGGAACGATCGGCGTGGCGATGACGAGCTCTTCGACAGCATCAGGCACAACGATGGTCTGCTGCGCGTTGGCCGTCACGAGGTGACAGGTCATGCCCCAGTCGATCGTGCGGACCGTGAGCTCGGTGCCTGCGGCAAGCAGCGCGAGTGGAATACGTCCCGATTCGTCGGCGCTGCTGCTCACCGCCGGCGGTCGTGTGTAGAAGTGCGCGCCGGCCACCGGTACACCGAGGCTGTTGATCACACGAATGGTGCCTTTACGTTCGATGAGGTTGATGGTGAGATCGACGACGTCTCCCGCGCTCCGAATGGTTCCGACCGCGACTTCCGCCGACACCAGCGCCCGAGTGGTTGTCTGTGCGACGACGGAGAACCGGTACGTTCCAGGTGCCAGCCGGGGGATTTCAATCGGTCGACTGAAATCACGAACCGGAAACTCCCGCACTCCGCCGCCCAGCACTTCGAAGTAGATCGAGCCCATCAGGGCGGTGGTCCCAACCCTGCCGTTTTCGCCGAACGACAGGCGGACGGTGCCGGTCGCCGGCGCCTGCAGGCCCGCAGCCATCACCAGCACGACCAGCAGCCGGATCACTTCACCTCAAGACGCCCGGGCGCCGTGAATGCGAACTCGCGGCCATCGGCCAGCGTGATCGTGTACGCGCCCGGCGGCAGGTTGATCATCAGTCCGGGCCGGGGCACACGAACCGTGGCCACCGACATCGAGGACAGCGGAATAACGCAGCCGGCCCCGAGCAGACCGGAAATCCGTGCGCCTGCGAAAGGTCCCTTGGCTCGCGCGGCTGTCGCGCCCGGCGGAAGGACAACAGACGATGCACGCTCAGGCTCAACGGGCCAAGTAAGGAGCACCTCCGCAGTCGCCGCGGGAATCACGACGCGTTGGAGCGGCTGGTCGCTCACGACGTGACAGGTGGTGTCCCAGGTGCGGCTCCGGATCGTGACCTCCGTGCCAACCGCCAGGCGGTCAATGGCCGCGCGGCCTGCGGCGTCGGTCTTGATCGTCTCTGTGGCCGGCCTTGGCACAATCGACGCGCCGTCCAGCGGGCTTCCCACCGCATCAAGGACTTCAAGTATGGCTGCGCGTTCAACCAGTTCGAGCACCACTGATGCGCCGGCCTCTGCGACCGTGACGTTTTGCACCCGGGACGCAACGAGAGTGACGGGGTTCCCCTGCCCGTCGGCGGTGGTACCACTGGCAGTGACGGAGTACATCCCGAGTGGCAACGCATCGATCGTCGTGGCCTGGTTGACGTCGTTGACGGCCAGGGTTCTCGACGCACCGCGGATATGGTGCACGACGACTGCAGCTGCAATCGGCTGTGTGTTGTTCCGGTCGGATCGTCGAAGTTCGACGCTGAGGCGGGCGCCACCAAGGCGGATGTCCACTTCGTTGATGCCGGCAGCAAGGTCGATCGCGGTGGCTGGATGCTGGACATCGAGGGGGCCCAACACGTTCGAGGCCTGCGGCACATGGGTTCCGGACCGGACGACGGCCAGTGCAAAGCGACCGCCTTCGTCTGTCCGGTTGACGAAAAAGGCGCCCATGGACGAGGTCAACCACGTCTCCAGTTCGGCCGGCCTCGCAGGCGGCGTGGGAACTCCCTCCGGCACGAAGCCAACGGTCACTCCTGACAACGGCTCGCCGGCATACGTCACCTGTCCGCGCACCACAACGGGCGGCGCTGCCAGCCGCTCCTCCGTCCACTTTCCGGCGGCCACAGTGAAAGCGATGGTGAACGCCGGCATGCGAGCTGCGGGCGGCGTGACCTTGAACTGATACCTGCCCGGCAGGAGCCCGCCAAGCTCACGCACACACGTGTGAGTGGCCGCCTGCACGTTGGTCATGTGCTGGCTCCGCGTCCGCCCGCCCGGCATCGCGACCGTCATCGTCACGGACACGAGTTGCCACGGATCGTCCGACTCACACATGCCGGCGTCGGCATCAAGCCGCACGCCACCGTACGCCGCCGTTGGCACGCGCAGGGACTGTATCGTCGCGGCGCGGACCTCCACCTTCGGGTTGAACGGCGTGGTCTTGCCGGCAAACACCGGCGTCACCGAATACTCGCCCGGAGCGAGGCCGGCCAACACGACACGGGATCGCCCCTCGAGCGGCCACTCGCCCGCTGCGGGGCCAGCGAGGCGAATCGACACGGGTTGCACCGCGCTTTCTTCGATGTCGACAACCACTGTTCCCGTGGCAAACCATGTCGTGGCCGCGAGCACGGTGGACACCAGCAGAGGCGACACCATCACTTCACCACCACGGGACCAGACGGAGCGACGACCTCCATCGTCAGGCCCTGGAGTTCATACACGACCGGCACGCCACGCGGGAAATTGAGGATCTCGAAACCGTCGGGCACCCGCCTCCATTCGAACTCTTCGAGCGGAACGGTGCACTGGTCCACGACCGAGAGCCGGACGCGGCCGGAGGGCACGCGCATTGTTGACGCGCCGGCGAAGTGGAAGGTGATCGCAGCGGTCTCCGTGCCGAGCGCGAGGACGTGCGCGACTCCAGGCGCGAGTTTGACACAGCCCGGCACGCGCCCCGGCGCGCGTCCGATGATTTCGGTGCCCGGCGAGACCTGTCGCACGTCAAACGTGCCGTCATTGGCCGGCGATCGAAGGATGCTCCGTCCGGCACGGGCGCGCACACCCGGTGTGTCCACGATACGCAGGGATGCGCCCTGTGGACGCAGGTCGAGCAACAGGCGCCGCGTCTGCCCCGTGGCATCGATGGTGACAATGGCCGTGTCTGCGACAAGGTCCGGCGCGGTTGACGCCGCGATGGTGTACGTGCCGACGGGCAGCATCGTCAATTGCAGCGGCGTCGCGGGATCGACCGCCGCCGAGAACCGGATGGGGCCGTCAAGCGTGAACGTCACGCGAGCACCGTCCTGCGCAGGCGATCCCTGCATCGAAAACGCGACATCCAGATCTCCGCCGGTGAGATCGAGATCAACAACGTTGTCCCCGAGTTGGACGACTGTGTCCTTCGACGCGTAGCCGAGATCCTCCTCGTGGGCACGAACGACATACCGGCCCTCGCGATCGACCGTGACCGCGTACCGACCGCGATCGTCGGTTGTCACCGAGCGCACCGCATCCGTGGACAGGTGGGACAGCCACAACGTGCGCCGGCGGAGCGGTTCACCGTTGAGCGTCACGGTTCCGCTGATGCGATATTCGCCGGCCACCACCGGCAGGCGCGAGGACATCTCCACCGTGTCGCCCTCGATGACACGAACGGCTGTGGGCGCGCTGAGCGCGACGTCAAGGGATCCAAGGGTGACCTCGTAGTCTCCGGCCGGAAGGCCGGACACCGCCACGACCGGCGCGCCGTTGATGCCCACCACGCGAGTTTCCTGTCCGCGCACGACCAGCGTCGGCACCTGCCGCTCGTTGTCGGCGAGCGCAATCAGCAACTCGCCTCCAGGTTGCGCTGGGGGTACGGCCACAGTGACGTCAACGGCCTCCCCATCAGCGTGAGGAATCACGAACGTGACCGGCGATGAATCGGGCCGGACCACCCTGAGCAGCCGAAGTTCCGCGGAGAGCGGCCACGGCTCCACCGACTGCGCATCCACGCGCCTGGTGGCGATCAGGTAGGACACGCCGTCGCGCCAGCCGCGCCACTCGATCGTGGCCGGCACGCGAAGCGCCCAGCTTGGGACCACAGACCGTTCGGTGGACACGAGGCGGTAATCTCGTCCACGACAAAGCTGATCGAGGTCAACGTCGAGCGGCTCCAGGCCGGGGACATTGCAGCGGACGAGCGTCTGCCGGCCGCACATGGCTTCCACCGCGGGCATTCCGCCGGCGCCGACACGAAATGCGGGCGTGTCGGTATCGGCGACACAACCGGCCAATACCGACGACCCTTGCGGCTGCGGCATCGTCAACGCCACGGGTCGCCAGCCGTCCTGCGCGCCAAGGGCCAGCGACATCACCGCGCCCAAGACCAGCGGCGCGCGCCGGCGGCTCACGCGCCCTGAGCTTTCAGGTGAGCGGGGATCCATGGTTGGGTGCTCCGCCGCTGCCACCAGACGGCAAGGCCAAGCATGAAGAGCGTAAAGGCGCCATAAGCGATCAGCGACTCCGCGATGGTGAACGACCGGTGAATGGTGACACTGAGCAGACCGTACGCCAACTCGACGTGCACCCAGTACACGAACAATGACGTCTGGCCGAACACGACCATCGGACTCCAGCGGGAGGCGGTTGGCCGGGTCATCCACAGCCAGGCCACCACCAGCATGAGCATCATCGTGCCAATGCGGCCGATCAGGAACGACCAGGAGGTGCCGCCGCTGGTGGGAAGGATGGCGGGCAGGTAGGCGCCAAACCAGCCGGCAGCCATACACAGCAGGCCGGCGAGCGCGAGCTGCGCATGAAAGTGCGATTCCTCCGTCTCGGCTCGTTCGCGCGCCATCCAGAGACCTACGAGGCCACCCGCGATGAGATACGTCAGCCAGGGAAACAGGGAGAACTGCCCGAAGCCGCCATTGGGACGAATGTAGGCCTCGAGTCGAGGATGCAGGACATCCGGCCACTGCCAGAGCCGGCTGTAGGGTGTGAGGATCAGCACGGTCAGCAGCAGTCCCCCGAGAGCAGCTGCACGCGCCACGCCGGTGCGCGCCCACCGAAGACATGACGCAACGAGCACGATGCCCAGGCCGAGGATGTTCAGGATGTCGGGCGTGAGCACGCCGTGCCACACGGCGTTCGGGTTGAGCAGATAGGACTGCAACCGAAACACATGTGCGTACACGAAGATCTGCCAACCGCGTCGCTGCAGCCCCTGCCCGGCCTCGTCGGCCGATCGGCCCCGCTGACGTTGCGCGGCGGCCGCCAGTGGCAACGCCAGCCCGGCCAGGAACAGGAACAATGGCGCGGCCCAGCCGCCGATGAAACCGAGCCACCAGAACAGATCACGGTCACGCTCAGCCGTCGCCGTCCATGCGTCAACCGCGTGCCACTCAATCATGATCAGCACGGCAACGCCACGAAGCCAGTCGACGTATCTGCGGCGCAAGGCGAGGTTCCGAAGTTCCGAAGTTCCGAGGTGCCGAGGTGCCGGGGTTCCGAGGTGCCGGAGTCCCGGAGTTAGGCGGTAATCGTAAACGACGTGGTGAAGTCGATGTCCTGACGCAGGGAGTTCGACACGGAGCAATACGTGCTGTGCGAAAGCTCGATCGCGCGTTTGACGGCGTCCTCCGGCACGTTGCCCGTGATCTCGAATCGAAGGTGCATCTTCACGTAGCGCTTTGGATGGGTCTCAGCGCGTTCGCCGTCGAAGTGTGCGGTCAGACCCCGCAGGTCATGACGCCCTTTCTGCAGGATGAGGACGATGTCCATGGCCATGCACCCCATGAGGCCGTAGGCCACCGCCTGCATCGGGGACGGAATGTCGGGCTTGCCGCTGTCGAGCGTGATCGGCGGGAAGCCTTCTGGGGCTGAAAGATTGAACTCACTGTGCCACTGGAGCGAAAGAGAGGGAACGGCCATGGAGAGATTGTAAGCAAGTGGCGGCAGGCGGGGCAGGTGGCGGCAGGTGGCGGCGGGTGGCCGGTGGACGTCAGTGGTCCCGGAGCGCGATGGTCGGATTGACGGTGGACGCGCGGCGGGCGGGAATCCAGATGGCGACAACCGACAGGACGTACATCGTGAGCGGAGCCAGCACTGCCCACGTCAGGCCACCCGCATCCAGGCGCAGCATGGAACGTCCCAGCGGACTCAGCAGCACCGGCGCTGCCACAAGGCTGCCAATCAGCAGACCCCAGCCCACCGGCTGAAGGCCGTCGCGCAACACCATCCGGTGCACGGTGGACCGTTCCGCCCCCAGCGCCATCCGCACACCGATCTCCCGGCGCCGACGGGCGACGACGAACGACAACACGCCGTAGAGCCCCACCAATGCCAGCAACAAGGCGAAACCACCAAGGACTCCTGCCGTGCTCCCCACAACCCGCAACAACATCGTCATCCCATCGATGAGCGAGGCGCCGGTCGCGACCTGCGTGACCGCCAGGCGCGCATCGACGTCAGAGACGGCCGCTCGGAGGGCGGCCACGGTGTCGACCGGCATCGATGTCTTCGCGATCAGAGTCAGCCGACGATTTGACGTCTGTGGACCAAGCGCCAGCACGGCGAAGCCCTCGTCGCCGAATCGCCTGCCGGGGTCACTGACGTCAGACACGACACCGACGATGGTGGCCGTGGCGTCGACGGGGTCGGGTTCGCCGAGATATGCCTGGCGGCGATACGTGAGCGCGCGGCCGACTACGTCGACACGCCCGAACACACGCCTGGCCGCACCCGCGCTGATCAGAATCGCCGTTCCCCCCTGGTCATCCACGGTCAGATCACGGCCGTGCAGCACAGGCCAGCCGGCGGTCGTCAGATAACCGGCACCGGCTTCGACCGCGCGCACCCATGAGCCTGGTTGCGGTTGATCAGCTGTGCGCAGAGCCAGATTGGTGGACCCTGTGCCGACGGGCAGGCCCGTGGCGATGGCGACGGCTGAGACGCCTGGCGTCTGGCGAGCGCGGGAGGCGGCGCGGTCAAAGAGGGCAATGGCGTCGCCGGTCGACAGCCTCGATGCGCTCGGGTCCACCGTGACCAGCGACAGCTGGTCGAGGGCAATGCCGGTGTCAGCGCGTGCCATCCGCCACGCATTGCCGGCACTGACGGCCGTGAGGGCCAGCAGGGCCACAGACACCGCGACTTGTGCGCCAATCAGGAAGCGGCGCCCTCGCCAGCGCGGCAGGGCACCGCCGCCATCACGTGCGATGGCGGCTCTGACGTCGCCACCGGTGGAGTGCCACGCCGGCACCAGGCCGCAGACGGCCATGGCCAATGCCGTGGCGGCCGACGCCACCAGCAAGGCTGCCGGATTCAACTCGGGTCGCACGCTGATCACGATGCCCGGGTTGTCGCCCACGCTGAAGTCTGTCGACAACATGACCAGCAGCCACCTGGCGACGAGAACACCGGCGCCTCCGCCGGCCACAGCCAGCACGGCACACTCCACCAGCTGTTCCCGAATCACTCGCGCACGCGATGCTCCGAGCGCTCGGCGCACCGACATCTCATGGCGACGCGCCGCGCCTCTCGCCAGCAGGAGGTTCGCCAGATTCGTGCAGGCCACCAGCAGGACCAGACCGACCGAGACGAACAGCGTTGCGATCACCGGCGTCGCCACGCGATCCATGCTCTCGTGGATCCGCACGTCCGAGAAGCGACGGGCAAACCATCCCCGACTGTTGCTGTAGTCGCGACGAGAGTCTGGCGCGGACGGGTTCGCAGCCCCGATCGGCGCCGCCGCATCAAGTGCGGCCCCCATTTCACGCAATTCGAGCCCGGCGCTCTCAACTGTCTCTTTCTCACGAAGGCGCGCAATCGCACGCACCCAGCGCCGGTTGCGGTCGTCATCGTTCCCGAACGCGAGGTCCCCGGGCCGGGCGAGCTTTGTCCGCTGCTGTATCGGAATCCACGCCGCGGATGGAGCAAGCGTGGGCATGTCGACGCCACGCACATCCGGATGAGCGACCCCGACGACGACAAACGGCGCACCGCCAAGTGCGACGGACGTGCCCACCACTGCAGGATCGCTGTTGAACGCCGACTGCCAGAACTCCGCGCCCAATACGATCACCGGCTCTGCGCCTGGATCGTCGTCAGCAGGTTGCAGCAACCGTCCGTGCAGCGGCAGGGCGCGGACGGTGGCAAAGTAGTCGCCGTCCACCATCTCCCCGGTGACTGACCTTGAGCCGGACGGTGTCGCCATGGCGCTGGAGAAGCGAGACCATGCCGCGACATGGCTGAACGTCTGTTGGCGGATCTTCAAGTCGTTGAAGTCCAGCCACGAGAAGCCCGAGATGGAGGCACCGCCCCCCGGCGCGTGATAGAGCTTGACGACCCGTTCCACGTCGTCGATCGCCGGCGCCTTGAATGCCACTGCGTGAACGACCGAGTACACGGCGGTCGTCGCCCCAATACTCAGCGCGAGAGTCAGAATCGCAAAGAGTGTGAACATCGGCGACGCTTTCAGGCGTCGCCCGGCGTGGGCCACGTCACGGCCAAGGTCTCGCATCGGCATCAGGCCCCTCGGAGACAACGCGAGAGTGGTTCGCAGCGCTGCCAGCAGTGCGCCAATGACGACGGCGCACCGTCCGAGCCCACGCGCGGCTTGCCACTCATGGACAACATCAGCCCAGATTTGCCGCCAGACACTCATCTCGCACCGGCCTTCGCCAAGGCTACGGCCCGGCAAGCCTCGCCACCTCGTCACCTGAGATGCGCCCCCATGGGCAGGTCGCCGTCCATGATGCGAGCGGCGATAAGGGCCCGGAGGCCGTAGGCGGTGGGTTCGTAGAGCCGACGAGGTGGACCTTCCCCCGGGCGCTCGTCGAGGTGCGAGGTGACGAGCCCCTTCTGCTCCATGCGCTGGAGCGTGACGTAGACCGATCCCCGTTTGAGACGGCCTTTCGAGGCGGCGACAAGGTCAAGGCCATACGTCGGCGCGTTGGCCGACAGCAGGTCGAGGATGAGTGCTTCGAGGTCGGACACCATAGGCAGTCTGACAGTACGTCAGAACACAACAACGCGCAAGGGAATGAGGGAGGGCGGGAACCCGGATCCCCCCAGGCCCGTATTTTGCCTACAATGACGGCCATGTCGAAATCCCTGCCGCCCATCGGCGAATTTGAACACCTCCTGCTCCTGGCCATCCTGCAATGCCGCCAGGAAGACGTCGAGGCGTACACCGTGCCCATCCGCCAGCTGCTCATCGACAAAACAGGCCGCACAGTCGCGAGAGGCGCGGTCCACACCTCGCTTGACCGCCTCGAAGCCAAGGGCCTGGTCCAGTCAACGATGGGTGAGCCATTGGCCGTGCGCGGCGGTCGCGCGCGGCGTTACTACGACGTCACCCCACTGGGCCTGAAGGCAGTGCGACACGCCCAGTCGGCAGTGATGACCATGGCCGCAGGGCTGGCTCCATTGCTCTCCCCGAAACGCTGATGACACCCCCTCGCCTCGCCACCGCTCTCCTCAAGCGCCGCCTCAGGCATCAGCCCTGGCTGGACGTCACGCTGGGCGACTTGCGCGAGGAATTCGAGGTCATGGCACGCCGGCGTGGCCGCGCGGCCGCTTCACGCTGGTACTGGCTCGAAACCTGGCGGCTGACGCTGCCTTCATCGTCAACGACCGCCGCCGGTCCGGTTGGTCACGGAGATTCCCTGATGCGCACGCTCTTGAACGACTGCCGGCTGGCACTTCGCACAATGCTGCGACAACGCACGGTCAGTGCCGCCATCATCCTCACACTCGCCGTCGGCCTTGGCCTCAACGCGGCCACCTTCGGCATGGTGGATGGCCTGCTGCTGCGGCCATTCACGATCCCCACCGTCGACCGCCTCGTCGTCGTGTCCGAGCTCTCGCCCGAGGAGCCGTTTCCACAGGAATCTGTGGCCCCGGGCAACTACTGGGATCTGCGCGCACGCGCCGGTGGCGCAATCAGTCGCATGACCACGATCAACTGGTGGGATGCCAATCTCTCCGGAGGTGACCAGCCTGAACGCCTCTCGGGCTCGCAGGTCGGCGCCGACTTCTTTTCGATGCTGGGCCAACAACCCGTCCAGGGACGCTTTTTCAACAGCGACGATGAACGCGAAGGCGCGGCAAAGACCGTCGTCATCAGCGAGACGTTGTGGCACCGGCGTTTCGGACAGGCGGCCGACATCATCGGCCGCGCGGTCCAGCTCGATGGTGAACCGTATACGGTGATCGGCATAGCTCCGGCCGAATTCGGCTTTCCAACCGGCTCCGAACTCTGGACGCCGGCGACGTTCTCCGCGGACGATCGCGCGAATCGCCGAAGCCGGTATCTGACAGTCGTCGGCGAGCTCACACCAGGAACGACGACCGCGCAGGCACAGGCGGAAATGACTGCCGCCTACGCGCCGCTCAAGGACGCACACGCCGACAACAGACGCTACTCCCTCACCGTCCTGCCGTTTGGGTCGGCGATGGTCGATTACGGCCTTCCGCGAGTGTTGGGGCTGTGGCAAGCGGCCGCACTCCTGCTGATGTTGATCGCTGGCACCAACGTGATCAACCTGTTCCTGGCGCGCAGTGCCGATCGCGAACGCGAACTGGCCGTTCGTCTGGCGATTGGAGCATCGCGCTGGAAACTCGTAAGGCAGCTGCTTGTTGAAGGCGTCGTGTTGTCCCTGGTCGCCCTGCCGCTGGCCCTGCTCGTGGCCAAAGGGGCGATCGGCGTCGCTCGAACCGTGATGCCGCCCGAGCTGCTGCGGTTCGTTCCAGGCTGGACCTCGATGAACGTGAATGGGCGCGTCATTCTCGCGACGGCGGTGTTCTCCATCGTGTGCGCCGTCATCTTCAGCCTGCTGCCTGCGCTCAAGGCCTCACGTCCGAACCTCACGTCGGCGCTCAAGGACGGCGGTCGATCCCAGACATCCGGCGCGGGGCGCAACCGCGTGCGCCGCGCACTGGTGGTCGCCGAGATTTCATTCGCATTGCCACTGCTCCTGTGCGCGGGCCTCGCCGCGATGGCGGCACACCGGCTGGCCTCCGGCCCACAAGGCTACGAGCCCGATGGCCTGGTGCGCGTGCGAATGAGCCTGTCGGAAGGGGCTTATCCCGACCTGGCCGCCCGGCGTGATTTCACGGCGCGCCTGCTGGCCCGAACGGCAGCGGCGCCGGGCGTCGCCGAGTACGCCACCACGTCGGTCGCGCCATCCACGTCGAGCAACCAGCGACGACAGCTCGTCCTGGACGGGCGCGCGCCTGAGCCGGATGGTCCCCGATGGATCAACTACCGCGCCGTGTCCCCTGCCTTCCACGCCGTCCTGCGCATTCCGATGCTTCAGGGACGGGCATTCACCGCGGACGATCGGCACGATCGGGAACCGGTGGCCATCGTCAGCCAGTCGCTCGCCAATCTGTACTGGCCCGACGAGTCGCCCCTTGGCCGTCGGGTCAAGCTGAGCCCAACAGCAGACCAATGGCTGACCATCGTCGGCGTCTCCGGCAACGTGCTGGATGACTGGTTCTCATCGCGCAACGCCCCGACGATCTACGTGCCCGTCGATCAATTCCCCAGCACCGAGATCCATCTGCTCGCCCGTGGCCCGGGCAGCGATGGCGCGCACATTGAGGCGCTGCGTGGAGCCGTCTCGGCCACCGACCCCCACCTGCCGGTCTTCAACACCGAGACGATGCATGCGGCCATCCGGACGCGCACGACCGGACTGCGATTCATCTCGCAGTTCATGGCCGCATTCGGCGTGATCTCGTTGTTCCTGGCGAGCGCCGGCATCTACAGCGTCATGGCGCACTACGTGTCTCAGCGGCGTCACGAAATCGGCGTGCGCATGGCGCTCGGCGCCTCAGCGCGACAGGTGCTGTCGCTCACACTGCGTCAGGGTCTCCGCATGGCGGCCATCGGGATCGGCATCGGGTTGACACTCGGCGCGTTGCTGGCGCGCGGCATGCAGAACATGTTGTTCGGCGTCATCGGATTCGAGCCGATCCTCTTCATTCTCGGCCCCGTCGTGCTTGGCACCGTGGCCGTGCTTGCCACACTGCTGCCGGCGCGTGCCGCCGCACGCGTGAACCCGGTCTCGACGCTGCGCGACTGACCTCGCGCGTTCACGGGCGCGGGTTCACTATAATTCGCAGATGAGATTCACGTGGCTGATCTGTGCGCTTCTTGGTGTGGCGACCGTCACGGCCCAGCAATCCGACCCCATGATTGAACGCGCTCGACGACTCCTGCGGGAAGTCCCCGTATTTGACGGTCACAACGACTACCCGTGGCAGATCCGCGAACTGGCGAAGGGCGACCTGACGCAGTTCCCGTTGACGGCGCCGCAGCCGAAGCTGCACACCGACTTCGCGCGGCTGGCACAGGGCGGCGTCGGCGCTCAGTTCTGGTCGGTGTACGTGCCGTCTTCGCTGCCGGGCCCGACCGCGACCCTGGCGACGCTTGAACAGATCGACACCGTCCACCGCATGATTGCGGCCTGGCCGCAGAAACTCGAGCTGGCGCTGTCGGCCGCCGACGTCGAACGGATCCAGAAGTCAGGCAAGATCGCGTCGCTCATCGGGATGGAAGGCGGCCACTCGATCGGCAACTCGATCGGCGCGTTGCGGATGATGTATCGCCTCGGCGCGCGCTACATGACGCTCACCCACAACAACCACACCCCGTGGGCCGACTCGGCTGCCATGGCCCCCGAGCACAACGGTCTGACGGAGTTCGGCGAGGAGATCGTCCGAGAAATGAACCGGCTCGGCATGCTGGTCGATCTCAGCCATGTCTCGCCAGAGACGATGGCCGATGCGCTGCGGGTCACGACCGCGCCGGTGATGTTTTCGCACGCGGCCGCCAAGGCCGTCACCAACGTCTCACGCAATGTGCCTGATGACATCCTGCGGCAGTTGAAAGCCAACCGCGGGATCATCATGGTGACGTTCGTGCCGGGATTCGTGTCGCAGGAGGTGGCGGACTTTAATGCCCTGCCCGCCGATCAGCGCGCCGGCAAGGAAGTGCCGCGCGCCACGTTGATCCAGGTGGCCGATCACATCGACCACATCCGCGAGGTGGCCGGCATCGATGCGATTGGACTGGGTGGCGACTTCGACGGCATCACGCAGGTCGTCATGGGTCTGGAAGACACCTCAACGTATCCCGATCTGCTGGCGGAACTGTTGCGGCGCGGCTACTCCGATGAGGACATCCGGAAGATCGCCGGCCGCAACATGCTCCGAGTCTTGCGCGAGGCCGCCCCCCTCAATATGCTCCGAGTGGGCCGCGCGCCCGCCCCCGCGAAGCGCTGACCTCCGGTCAGGCTTAGAAGAACTTCACGCTGTAGGTCACCTTCACGCCACGGCCCATCTCGTTCGCCAGATCCTTGATGAAGGACGTGTGCAGCCGCCAGGCCTCATTGGTCAGGTTGTAGGCCTTCAGCGCCACCGTGTGCGTCGCATGGCCTCGCGCGACCAGATAGGTGGCGTTGAGGTTGAGCACGGCCGATCCGTCAGTCGTCGTCTCGTTGCGGAACACCCGGTTCTGCGCGGCGGTCAGCACCAGTTCAGGCCCGACCTTGAAGTCACCAAACGGCATGTCCAGTTCGATGCGGGCCGAAAACGGAGGAATCCGCGGCAGGGCCTCGCTCGAGTCGGTGAGTGACGCACGCACGTAGCTCGCGCCCGCGTGCAGATGCAACCGCTCGTGCAGGTCAACACTGCCGGACGCCTCGACGCCGATGAACCGCGCGTCGGCCTGCACGACATCCGCCTCGCGCAACCCGTCGATCAACTCGTCGTGCAGGTCAAGGAAGACGAAGTTGCTGATGTTGTAGGCGAACAGATTGAGTTCACCCTGCGCCTTCTGCGCGCGGCTGCGCAGGCTCACGTCGATGCCGAGCGTCCGCTCGATGTCGAGTTCCGGATTGCCGACTTCGAAGGCGAGATTGCCCACGTGAGGACCGAAGTTGTAGAGCTCCTCCAGCGCAGGCGCGCGTGACGCCCCACTCAGATTGACGACAAACGCGCCGGTGGTGCCGAGGTTGGCATGCACACCGAAGGACCCTGACACGGCCGTGAACGAGCGGTCCCGCACAGGCGGGGCTTCATGCTCGTGCTCGACCTCCGGCCGCGCGCCGACGTCGTAGCGGGTGTGCTCGACGCGAGCGCCGAACTGCAGGCGGAAGCGGTCAAAGCCCATCTCTTCGTACACGAATCCTGCGAGCGAATCCTGCTGGGTCTTGGGCGCCAGAGCCTCTTCACCCGTGGCGTCATAGTCTCGGCGGAACCATTCGCCGCCCATGCGTCCGGTCAGGCGGCCGCGGCGCTTCTGTTCGAGTTCGGCGCGCAGCGACGCGGTGTTGTTCGTGAACTGGGTGCCGATGGCTTCGACACCGTCCTCGATTTCAAGTTCGTCGTGGCTGTAGTCGGTGTAGTTGAACGTCAGCTTGACCGTATCGAGGAACGAGACGGCAAGGTTCCGCAGTCCGAAGTCGGCCCGGAAGTCCTTGCGCAACGATGCGATGTCGACCTGTGCGCCGTGCTCCTCGCCCTCGTGTTCCTCTTCTTCCGCTTCCCCTTCGTGATGGTGGTGGAAGAGTCCCGCAAACGGAATACCAAAACGGCCGTCCTCGATCGAGGCGCCCGCACTGAAGAACGCGCGCTCACCCACGTACCCAAAGCCGGCTCGCCCGTTTTGCAGGCGGCTCGCCGAGTTCTCGATCGTCGCGTCCGGAGTCTTGTAGTCGCTGCTGCGGCGCGCGCCGCCGCCGGCCCACACGGTCCATCCGCCCTTGCCGTACTGGACGCTGCCGTTGGCGCCAACGGCTTCATCGGCGCTGCTCGCATCAAACGTCAGTCCACCCAGTGAGCCCACGAATGGGGATACGCGAAACGCATCCTGCGGACTGATGGCGTTCACGACGCCGCCAATCGCGTTGCTGCCATACAGCAGCGTGGCCGGCCCCTTGACCACCTCCAGCCGGTCAAGGCCGCCGGCGTCAATCGACACACCGTGGTCGCCCGACTGGCTCGACAAATCACCGGTGCGCACGCCGTCCTGCATGATGAGCACGCGATCGCCGTCAAACCCTCGGATGATGGGTCGGCCGCTGCCCGGCCCGAACGACCGCTTCGACACGCCAGGCACGGTGCTCAGGGCGTCGGCAATCGAGGTCCCGATGTTGCGGGCCAGTTCGACCCCGTCGAGACTGGTGATCGCGTTGAACGACTCGAACGTCGTTGACGTGCCGGCCGCGCTGGCAGTGACGGTCAATGTCTCGTGCACGGTCTCGAGCGCGAGCGCAAAATCAACGGTCGCCGTCTGGCCGGCGCTCACGATGACCGACTTGCGTGCCGCGGAGAAATGTTCACGTTGCGCGACCACTTCGTAGGCCCCCGGCGGGACGTTCGCCACGGTGAACGCACCGTCTTCGTTGGTCGTGGTCGTGCGCCTGGCGCCGATGATGATGACGGTTGCGCCGTGAACCGGCGTCCCCGTGGATTGAAATGTGACTTTGCCGGTAACGGTACCGGCGGGGGTCTGCGCGATGGCCATTCCCGACCATGCCGCCAACACCGCCACGGTCGTTACCGTGAAACGAACAAACGTACGCATGTGTTCTCCCTGGCAGCGCATGCGGCTGCCGCCTGCTTGCTGAAATTCTGTGAAACGAAACGACGGACCGGACGATCAGCTCAGCGCGGGAGGGGCGCGTGCGGCAAACGTGCGCAGCGACGCTGCGACAGTGCGTGAGAGCGGGGACGCCGGCGGCACCACGGGCCGGACATCTGGAAGGAAGATCGTCGGCGCGACGCCGTCGGCCGAGCGCATGGTGCGAAGCCAATGGCAGACTTCGCAGTGGGACCCGTCGCCTGCCGTGCCATTCGCATCATTGACGGAGGCATCCTCACGACCGAACCCCGAGACGGCCCAGTGCGGGTCGTCGTTGAAGCGGTGTGAGTCAGTGATCCACGGCAGTCCGAGGCTGCCCACCAGGGCGGCCAGCACGACCATCGCGGAAATGCGGTGTTGCAGCATCACCCCGATTGTACAGGCTTCGTCAGCGAGGGGGCAGACCGCCACCCCGGGCCCGGGCCTGAAGTTCAAGCGCGGCCGGGTCCCCCTGAGTCAACTGCACGGCGCGATCGGCGTGTTCGCGTGCGGCCTCAAACTGCCCCGCGTCGATCAGCGCCCGGGCGAGATTCATGCGGTAGCCCGCGTGGTTTGGCGCCGAGGCCACCGCCCGCTGAAACGCCGCGACGGCTTCAGCCACGCGTCCCATCTGGATGGAGGCAATCCCCAACCCCGTCCAGCCTGCCCCATCGTCGGCCTGCACCCGGAGGTAGCCTTGAAAGTGGGGGATCGCTTCGTCGAATCGGCCCAGCGCCATCAGGGCTTCAGCGATGAGGGCGTGCGCAGCATGGTCCCCGGGGGTTCGCGCCAGCACCTGCCGCGCGATGACCAGTGATTCCTCGGCCCGTCCGCTCTCCGCATATCCTCGCGCCAGCAGCAGACGCGCATCACGCGACGAGACCAGATCCGGTTCCGCGCGCAGGAACGACTCGAGTTCGCGGATACCTTCGTCGCGCTGCCCCGATGTGAACAACGCCGACCCGAGGTTGTAGCGCGCTGGAGGAATCGCCGCCGCAGCCTGTCGCAGATGCGGCACGGACTCCGCCACACGTCCCGCCGTCACAAGCTCCGTTCCCACCATGTAGTGCGCCGACGGCGTCGGCCAGCGCTCGAGCACCGTCTGCGCCATACCGAGGGGCGTGGCGTATTCCTTCGTGCGTTCGATCGTCAGATACCCGAAGACCACGGCCACGACACCAACGGCTATAGCGCCACCCTGCACACGTTGACGCCTCGCCAACTCGCCAATGGCGACGACTGACAGAGTGATCAGGCCAGCCAGCGGCAGATACATGCGCCGTTCCGCACCGACCTCGGACCCGATCGGCACAACACTGCTGGTCGGCGCCAGCGTCAGGAATACGAAGAAGGCGACATACCCGAGCCGGGGGGCGCGGACCATGAGGACGACGGTGCCGCCGATCGCCGCCAGCACCAGCGCCACATAAGGCCACACATCCGCCAGCGCGCGAGGTGTCGCCCAGCCGTAATACAACACCAGCGCATCAGGCCAGAACGCGAGCCGCCCATAGCGCACAAGCATCTCGCTCTGGTTGAGCAGGTACGTCCACGTCGACACGTGTGTGGTGGCAAATCCCGACCCTGAGGTGCGCGGCACGTTCAGCATCAGCAGCGCGAGGGCGCCCCAGGCCACCACGAACCCCGCATACAGCCCGCGCCGCTGGCGCAGCGCCTCACCCCACGAGCCGTACCGAAACACCCGGTCGAGCACAAGCACCGCCACTGGCGCGGTAACCATGGTTTCTTTGCACGCCATCCCGGCGATGCAGGCGAACACGGCAAGCGTCGTCCAGACGGTCGTCCTGGTGCCTTCCCACGAGCGCACGGACGCATACAGGGTTGTCAGGTAGAAAAACGCCATGAGCAGCTCGGTACGCTGCGTCATGTAGTTCACGGCCTCCGAGTTCAGCGGATGCACGGCCCACAACAACGCGACGGCAATACCTGCACCTTCGCCAAGGCTGCGGTGGGCAAGCCGCCTGCCTACACCGGCAACCACTCCGAACAACAGGAGCGCGTTGCCGATGTGCAGCAGGATGTTCACCAGGTGGTATCCCGCAGGATCGAGACCGCCCACGGCGTAGTTGAGCGCAAACGACAGATTGACCAGTGGACGGCCACCCACCGGTGTCTCCGGTGGCGGCGCGAGAGCGACTGCGGGATCAAGGCTGCGGATCTGCGGGTTGTGCACCACCGATCCCATGTCGTCGAACAGGAATGGGTGGTCGAGACTTCCGCTGTAGACAATGCCGGCCGCCGCCGCGACGATCAGCGGATACAGCCACGACGACGACCGGCGCGACGACATTATTGCTCCGCGTCACCCGACGCGCCGTAGATGTTCGGCACCTTCGATCCGAGCGCGCGCAGGTACGCGGCCAGCTGACCACGATGATGCACGCTGTGAGTGATCGTCAGCATCAGGTAGCTGACCGCGGGCATCTTCATCTGCCCGAAGAAGTCGACGTCTCTCGTAAGCACGTCAGCCGGAGCCGATGCGGCCCGGTCGAGCGCAGCACCAAACTCGCGCTGATAGAAGTCGACAACATCCTTCACCGTCTTGAACTGGGCCTCGGCCGCTTTGCTGGCCTCGGCATCCCACACAAACGAACCGTTGAGCGCGCTGGTGAGGAACCAGACGTCGCCTGTCGCGATGTGGGTCGCCAGCTCCCACGCCGTGCGCGACTTCGGATCCGGGCGGTATCCGCGCCCTTCTTCCGTGACGGCCGCCAGCACTTTCGCCGTCGTACCCATCTCAAAACGCAGTGTGTTCACAAGTTGCTCGACGTAGAACTTCGCCTGGTCACCGGTCATCAACGCTTCCTCCCAAAACCGGCATGGTACCTCAGTCGGCTGTTACACTCCGTGCACCGGAGTCAGCATGGACCTCCTTCGAACGCACCTGTCTCACGCCTGGTCGTCGCTTCGAGCGCGACCAACCCTGACCGCGCTGGTGACCATGTCCCTGGGTGTCGGCCTCGCTGCCAACGCCATCCTGTTTGCGGTGGTCGACGGTGCCATCCTGCGCCCGTTCCCCTTCCCCGAACCGGACCGTGTCGTTGGACTTGGCGCGGCGTATCCCGCCATCAACCGGCCACTGAGTTTTTTCGAGAGCTTGTCCGGCCCGGAGTATGTCGACATTGCCGGCCTGACGTCGCTGCAACACGTGTCGGCCTTTGACCTTGGCAACGAACCCGTCCTGCTGGGTGACACGCCGGAACGGGTGTTCACGGCGTTTGTCTGGAGCGACCCTCTGCGCACGCTGGCGATGCCCGCGTCGCTGGGTCGCTCGTTCGACCCGGAGGAACTGCGCACGGGCGCGTCGGTGGCGGTCGTGAGCCATACGTTCTGGCAGACCCGTCTGGGTGGCCGGGCGGATGCGGTCGGCGGCACCCTGCAGGTCGCGGGGCAGGCGCACGTCATCGTCGGCGTCATGCCGGCGCGTATGCGGCTGTGGGACACGGACCTCTGGGTGCCAATGCGCGAGTCCGCATCCTCGCTGCCCAGGAATCGTCGTCAGTTCAACGTGCTGGCTCGCCTGGCACCTGGCGTGACCCTCGATCAGGCCAATCAGGATCTCGCGCGCCTCGCGTCGGGACTTGCCGGGGCGCATCAGTCATCCACGCCCGAATACGAGGGCTTCACGATGGCCGCGCGGCCATGGACACAGATTCAAGTCTGGGGTCTGACCAACGTCACCACTATCGCCTTCGGCGCGGTGGGCCTGCTGCTCGTGCTCGTCGCCAGCAACCTGGCGAGCCTGCTCGCGGCCCGGGCCGCCGGCCGGAGAGGCGAAATGGCCATCCGCACGGCGCTTGGTGCGGGTCGCCGGACGTTGATCACACAGATGGCGACCGAGACGCTGATGCAGGCGGGCATCGGCCTCACGGCCGGTCTGTTGCTCGGGTGGCTTGGAATCCGGGCGCTGCCGACACTGCTGCCTGCCGGCCTGTTGCCCGCCGACGCCGCCATCACACTCAGCCCTCTCCTGGTCGGCTACCTGGCAACGCTGGCCCTGCTGGCCGCGGTTGTCGTGACGGTGGCACCCACGGCGCAGCTGCTGCGCACCGCCCCGGCAGAGGTGCTGGTCACCGATGGCGGACGTTCAGGCCTGAGCCCGGCCACGCGTCGTCTCCATGCGGGCATCGTCGCCTTTCAGGTTGCCGCCGCCGTGATCGTCGCGGGCAGCGCGACGATGATGACCGTCAAGACGCTCCGTCTCCTGGATGTCGACCGCGGCTTTGACAGCTCGAACATCCTGACCGCGCGCTTCACCCTGCCGCTGACCAAATACGACGGAACCACGGCGCTGCAGTTCTTCGACACACTGCTCGAACGCACGCGCGCCCTGCCGACGGTCGTGGATGCGACCTTGTCGAATCAGCCTCCGCCCGGCGTGTTCTCGCGCAGTTCGTTCACGATCGTCGGCACTGCTCCCACAGACGGCGGCCGAACCCCGTCGATGTTCTATTCGACGGTCGGATCGCGGTATCCGCAGACGATGGACCTTCAGCTGCGGCAGGGTCGCTGGCTCGACGACGCGGCCTCGGTGTCGGGTCCGCGGGAGGTGGTGGTCAACGAGACGCTGGTCGCGCGCTACTTCGCCGGAGACAGTCCGCTCGGCCGCCGAATCATCGTCCAGGGCGCCGCCGGTGACGGTGTCCCAGCCGACATCGTCGGAGTTGTCGCGGACGTGAGGAACAGCGGACTCGTCGGACAGGTGCAGCCGGAGATGTTTGCCAGCGTGCGCCAGATCCCGGACAGGCGTCGCACGCAGGTGTACCTGGTCGTGCGGACGCACTCGACGCCGACGGCGGTCCTGCCCGATCTCCGCGGCATCGTACGCGGCATCGACCCTGGTCAACCGATGTACGCGATCGGCACCGTGGAGGAGGCGTACGCCGCCGGCACCGCCACGCGACGCGCCGCAGCCGGAGTCCTCACAGTGTTCAGCGTGCTTGCCCTGGCGTTGTCGGCCCTGGGCATCTTTGGTGTGCTCTCACACGCGGTGAATGCGCGCACACGCGAGATTGGTTTGCGCGTGGCGCTGGGTGCCGACGGAGGCGCTGTGACCAGATTGATGCTCAGGCAGGCGCTGGTCCCTGTGCTGGCCGGTCTGGTTGCCGGCCTTGCCGTCGTATTTGGCGCCCAGCAGGCGCTGGCGTCCTGGCTGTACGGCACAACACCCGAGGCCGTGCCGCTGGCAGTCGTCTCGGGTGTCGTGCTGCTCGTCAGTGTGACTGCGAGTGTCTGGCCGATTCGACGGGCGAGACGACTGAGTCCGCTGGTCGCGCTGACGCGTCGCGTGTAGTCGTTCAGCCGCGCAGGCGCCGATTGACCTCGGCCCAGTCAATGACGTTCCAGAACGCATTGACGTAGTCACCGCGGCGGTTCTGATACTTCAGGTAGTAGGCGTGTTCCCAGACGTCGAGCCCGAAGATCGGTTTGTATCCCTCGGCCAGTGGCGTGTCCTGATTAGCGGTGCTGTGGATGACCAGCTTGCCGTTGGCCTCGCTCAGCCAGGCCCATCCGCTGCCGAAGCGTGAGGCTGCCGCCTGATTGAACGCCTCGCGAAACTTGTCGAAGCTGCCGAAGGTGCCGTTGATCGCGTCCGCCGCCGCGCCGGTGGGCGCCCCGCCCCCCTTCGGAGACATCAACGTCCAGAACTGCACGTGGTTGTAATGCCCGCCGCCGCTGTTGCGCACGGCGGTCCTGATGTCTTCAGGCACCGCACCCAGATTGCGAAGCAGTTCTTCGAGCGGCTTCTTCGCCGCGTCCGGATGTTTCGCCAGCGCATTGTTCAGGCCGGTGACGTACCCCTGATGATGCCGCTGATGATGAATCGTCATGGTCTGCGCGTCGATGTGTGGCTCGAGCGCGGCGACGGCATAGGGAAGGGCCGGCAGTGAGTAGGGACCTGAGGCCTGCGAGGTCGCGAGAGGATGAGACGACGCCGAGAGGCGGGGTGACACCACCGCAGCCACAGCTGCGCCTCCGGCCAGACTGAAGAGTTCCCGGCGTGTGAGCATGCCCCGATTGTAGCAGCGCGATTGCGGCATGGACGCGTAGAATCGCAGAGTGCTGGTCAACTGCGCCGCATATGACGACGGCCGCCGGGTCGCAGACATTCCCATCAGTGGCATCCGAGGCCATCTGGCGAATCCTCGAGGATTCGTCTGGGTGGCCCTCAAGGACCCCGAACCGCAGGAACTCGACCAATTGCAGGAGGAATTCGATCTCCACGAGCTGGCGGTCGAAGACGCGCGGCACGGTCACCAACGACCGAAGATCGAAGAATACGGATCGTCTCTGTTCGTGGTCCTGCACATGGTGGAGGCGCGTGGCCCGGACCTGGCGGTCGCCGAGGTTGCGGTCTTCGTGGGGCCGCAGTACATCGTCTCCGTCCGCAACAACGCGGAGGTCGGCTTCTCGGACGTCCGTCGCCGATGCGAACACGAGCCCGACCTGCTGCGCCATGGCCCCGGCTACGTGCTGTACGCGTTGATGGACGCCGTGGTCGATCGTTATTTCCCGCTGATTGACGCGCTGACCAGGGAAATCGAAGACATCGAAGAGCGCATCTTCGCCGCGCAGACGACCCGGGCCACCATCGAAGCCCTGTACATGTTCAAGCAACGCCTGATGTTGCTCGACCACGCGATCACGCCGCTCATTGAGGTCACCAGCAAGTTGCACGGCGGTCGCGTCCCACCGATCTGCGCGGGTCTGCACGACTACTTTCGCGACGTCTACGACCACCTGATCCGGCTCGACCAGACCACCGACAACCTGCGCGACATGGTGAGCACCGCGCTGTCGGTGAACCTGTCGCTCATCACGTTGCAGGAGAGTGAAGTCACCAAGCGGCTGGCCGCCTACGCCGCGCTGGTCGCGGTGCCCACGATGATTGCCGGCATTTACGGGATGAATTTCACGCACATGCCGGAACTTGACTGGCGTTTCGGATATCCGGCCGCCGTCAGTGCGATGGTCGGCCTTGACGCCTACCTGGTGTACCGGTTCAGAAAGGCCGGCTGGTTGTAGGGCTGAAGGTCAGGCTCTGAAAGAACGCTTCGATTTCCGGCGCCCACTTCGCGACGGTGGCCTCGGGACCGACGACCCGCACGAAATACGGCCCTCGCGGTGTCTCAACGACGGCCGCGCGAAGCCGGAATCCCGGCTTGTTGTGGCGTTCGGGCGAACCCGGGGACACCTCCGCTCCGTACGTGCCCGTCGCGTCGAACTCCGATACCGACAATCCATTGATCAGCCGGCGAGTCACCTTGGCCACTTCCCTGGTAGGCCGACCATCCGGCTGGTTGATGTGACCCAGCCAGCGGTCGATATTCGCCTGCACGGTGCCGCCGGTGCCTCCGAAAAAATACACAATCAGGGAGGCATCCTCCCGATCGGCGCCGGACTTTGGCAGGGCGAATTCACCGACGCGCATCATCGACGTGACGGCGACCGGCTTCCACGCCGGCGCGGGTGTGTAGGCCAGCCGCCCTGGCGCCTGCGCAAGCAGTGACACAGAGACCATCGCCATCACACACGCTGCGCCTGAGAGTCGTGTCCATCGGGTCCGCATGAAGGTGATGATACCGCGCTAGACTGGACGTACCCCGATGTCAGACACCCAATTCCGCAAGGCGTTCCTCGTCTTCCTGGTCGTCTCGCTGACCGTCGGCCTGCTGATTGTCCTGCAGGGCTTCCTGATGACGATCGTCGTGGCGGCCGTCATGGCGGGCCTGTTGTATCCGCTGTACGTCCGCCTGTGTCGGTGGTTCGGTGGTCGACAAGGAGCAGCGGCCGGCGTGACCCTGCTCCTCGCGTTCCTGCTGCTTGTGGGTCCGCTGTTCGGAATCGTGAGCCTGGTCGTCTCGCAGGCGTCGAGTATTACGGAGAACATCCGGCCGGTCGTGGAACGGGCCATCAACGAACCGACGTACCTGGATCGCCTGTTGCGGCAGCTGCCCGGCTACGAATACGTCGCGCCGTACCGGCAGCAGATTCTGACGACGGCCGGCGACGTGGTGTCGTCCATCGGCCGGTTCCTGATGAATTCGCTGCAGAGCGGCACACGCGGCACCGTCACCTTCCTGTTCCACTTCTTCATCGCGCTCTACACGGTGTTTTTCCTGCTGATGGACGGCCCGGGGATGTTGCGCGCGATCCTCGACCACCTGCCGCTGCACGTCGATGAGAAGCAGCTCCTGACCGACCGTTTCATGTCGGTCACACGCGCCACCATTCGGGGCACCATCATCATCGGGATCCTTCAGGGGTCAATGGCCGGCATCGCGTTCTGGGTGTTCGGCATTCCCAACGCGGCGTTCTGGACGGTGGTCATGGTCGTGATGTCGATCCTGCCGGTCATTGGCGCGGCGATCGTCTGGGTTCCGGCGGCGATCATTCTTTTTGCCACCGGTGCCGTGGCCAAGGCCATCGGGCTGACAATCTTCTGCGCGCTCATTGTGGGGTCGGTCGACAACCTGCTGCGCCCACGGCTCGTTGGGCGCGACACACGGATGCACGATCTCGTGATTCTGTTCTCGACGCTGGGCGGCCTGGCGGTCTTCGGGCCGCTCGGCTTCATCATCGGCCCGGTGCTGGCCGGACTGTTCGTCACCGGCTGGCAGATCTTCGGGCTGGCCTACCGTGACGAACTCGTGGATGGCTCACCGCGCATCGTTCTTGCCGATGCGGCAGAGCCGGTCGACGACGTCGCTGAAGAGCGCTGAGTCGCCGACCGGTCGCGAGTGCTTCACCATGCAGTCATCACGGGCATGGTGAATTCGATATGGAGAATGGTGCTACTGCCTGGTCAGCGAGAAGTTCGTGACCTTGACGTCGAGGTTGTGACCGATGCGAAGGCCGACAAAGCCGTCGGTGGACGCCAGCTTGCCCGCGCCGACCACCTCGGCCTTCGGGTAGGACGCGACCTGCGTGCCGTTCACCGAACACGAGACCGTATCGCCATTGACGCTGATCGCAATCTCCTGTGAAACGGTGCCATCGGCGCCGGCCTTGTGAATCGCCTCGTTGGCGGTTGCGCGGTTGCCTCCGAGACGGAAGACGCCGTTCGGTGAATCCGGCGCAAATCCTCTGAAGATGAACGTCCCGTTGCCGTAGGCCGCGCAATACAGAAGGTTCGCCTTCGCCGTATCAAGGTTCGCGCCGCCGATGAATACCCCATAGGGATGCGCGTGGCTGCTGTGTTTGAGGTGGTTCGTCTCGGCGAACGTGGCCTTGACGGTGAAGTTGCCCGAGGCGCGATGCGCGGTGTTCCAGTAGATGGCGTTCGGCCCGGCATTGATGTCAATCGTGTTGCCGCTGGCGGTGAACTTGGAGTCACCAATGGCGCGTCCCTGCTTGATCGAGTTTGCGTCGATCACATTGCCGTGCCAGCCGTCTCCGGTGATGCCGCCGCCGGGCACCACACGATCAAGATCCTGCTGCGCCGACACCGATGACACCACGACTGCTACGGCCACGGCAACCGTGGCCACTGACATTGCTCGCATGACGATCCTCCTGATTTGAACGACGTTATTTGACGGTGACCTGGTACACGTTCGGCCACTTCTTGCCCGTCACAAAAATGCGCTTGCCCGCCGCGTCGTAGGCGATGCCGTTGAACACGTCCGAGGTCGGCGAGCGGCGATACGCGGGCCAGAGTGTGGTGAAGTCGATCCAGGCGGTGACCGCGCCGGTTGAGGGATTGATGCGGGCGATGCGATCGGTCATCCAGACGTTGGCCCAGATCTCGCCTTCAATCCACTCGAGTTCATTCAGGTCGCGCACCGGGCGCCCGGCATCGGTGACCGCGATACTGCGCAGCACCTTGCGGGTCGTCGGATCGAGCCACGTCAACTTGTCGCTGCCGTCGCTCATCACGAGCCCCCCTTTGGGGTCATACGCAATCCCCCAGCCTTCGGTGGGGTAACTGAACGTGCCTTTGGGGGTGAAGGTCTTGCGGTCGTACACAAATCCCACGTTGTGCTGCCACGTCAGTTGCAGCAGCTCGTCGCCCACCAGCGCCAGGCCTTCCGCGAAGTACTTCGCATCGACCGCGCGGCGCTGCAGCACCTTGCCGGTGGCAATCTCGACGCGGCGCAACGAGGATTCACCGTTGAGCCCCGTGCTTTCATAGAACTCGCCGTCGACGTAGATCAGCCCCTGCGTGAATGCCGCGGGATCGTGCGGGAATGTCTTCACAACGGTGAAACCCTGCACCGGCGCGCCGGCGCGCTGGGGCGCCGCAGTCAACCACGGCGCGAGGCACAATACGGCCACGGCCGCCGTTATCCATCGTCGTGTCATAGTGCCGTCCAGACTACCCCAAACCACCGTGATCAACCAGCAGGCCGTCGGTGGATGGTGAGCGTGTGATTTCCCATCGATTGCCGTCGGGATCGGTGAGCAGGAAGCTGCGTTCGCCCCAGGGGTGATCCTTCGGCGGTCCGCTGACGTCGCATGGCCATTGCTCCTGCATCGACCGGATGCGGGCATACACGCCATCCACGTCATCGACGGTCAGCCCGATGGAACTCGCCGCGCGAGGACTCCCGGCCTCAAAGGTCTTTGCAGAGGCGCCCACCGGCACGAAGAACGCAATCCGGAACTTCGAGGGCAGGACGAACTCCGAGAACATGTCATTTTCGAACGCAGCCGCGAGGTCGAATACCTCGGAAAAAAAGCGCGTGATGGCCGGGACATCGGCGGTGGCAAGCACCAGGTGTGAAGCGGCGCGCAGCATGGGGGCCATCATCGCACGCGGTGCGTATACTGAGGGCATGTTGCGACGGCTGATCCACCTCGTGCCTGTGCTGGTCGTGAGCGGCGCCGCGGTTGCCGTGGTCGCGGCGCAGTCAGTCGTGGTGCCCAACAGCCAGATCAACGCGGCGAAGCGGGAATACCCGTTCGTCCGGTTCTCGCAACTCACACACCTGGATGCGCCATTGCCCCCGCGCCACGATCTGGGTTCCGCATCGCGCCCCGCGCCGTCGGCCTCGCTCATTCCCTCGGGCGCCCGTGCGTTTCACCAGCAGAAGGTCTCGATTCGCGGGTATGTTGTGCCCATCGACGTCGACCGCAACGGGATCAGTGAGTTCATCCTCTCGTCGAACATCGACTCGTGTCACTTCGGGGTCATTGGTGGTCCCGACGAGTGGATCTACGTGAAGATGTCCGGCAATCGACGCATCCCTGCGCCCGGCACCGCGCCGGTCACCGTGTTCGGCGTGCTCGAGGTGGGCGAAGACGTGAAGGACGGCCTGGTCGACAGCCTGTATCGCATGCGCGGCGACCGGGTCGCCCTTCACTAGAGTCCGCCCGTTGTCGCTAGCGGCGCCTGACGTCGAAGTCGACGTACTCCGCCAGCATGTCCATGATGTCGTCCGGCCCGAGTCCGTAGGGCACACGGTCACGGAAACGCAGATTGAATCGCGCGCCGCCGGTATCGCGGTTGAACTGAACCCGGCGCTCCTTGTAACTCGACAATCGCTCCCGCTCGAACGCGATGCGCGCGTTCTCCCGCGCGCGCCAGCTGCGAAGCTCGTTGAGTTCGCGCTCGAGCCTGCGACGTCGCTCACGGTTGTTTTCCCGGTTCAGGTCGCGCTCGAGTTGTCGTTCACGGTCGGACTTTCCCAGAAACGGGATGTGCACCGACGTGTCGGTGTCGTCGAAGAACGTGCCGAAGCCTCCACCGTTGAGCTGCACTTCGATGAGGTCCTTCTTGACCTTGACCAGAGTGATGACCGCGGTCTCACCGGCGGGGATCGCGACACCGTAGCGACGAAGGTTGTCGCGATAGTCTCCGGTATCGAGCACGCGCCGTGAATCCGGATGCAGGTTGACGCCTTCATGCGTGCCCGGCATGTCAATGCGCACACGCACGCGGCGCCCCTCGAACCAGTCCCTCAGCAACGCCTCATTCGTTGCGCCGAGCGTAGCGCTGGACAACATGACGATGGAGGCAAGACCTGCGGCGGATACGTACTTGAAACGAGTCATACGACACTCTCCGCTCTGCCCTTGTGCAACCGAAGTGCCAGGTTTTTGTCCTCAGCGGAGGTCATAACTGAGCGACGTCGGACAGGACCTATAATCCCGCGCATGCGCACACGATTCCTGAGATTCGCCCTGCTGGTGTGTCTCCTGCCCTCACCCGCCTGGGCCACCTGGTCCATCGTTGCCGTCGATACGGCCACCGGTCGGGTGGTCATCGCCTCAGCGACCTGCGTGGATCGCGACGACCAGTTCCTGATGGGAGTGCAGGCGGTTGTTGTTCCCGGCAAGGGTGTTGCGGCGTGCCAGGCGTCGGTCGACGGCACCAAGCAGAACCAGATGCTGGTATTCCGGGAATTGCAGAAGGGCACGTCCCCTGCCAACATCATCACGATGCTGAGCGCCGACCCGGCATTTCAATCCCGCCAATTCGGCATCGTGGACTTGCAGGGACGCGCAGCAGGGCACTCCGGACTGACCAACGGGTACGTCTCCCAGGACGTGCAGGGTCGTGTGCCGGGCACGGGCATCTACTATTCGATTCAAGGCAACATCCTGCGGCCTGGTCTCGTGGTGCCAAACGCGGAAGCGGCGTTTCTGGCGGCAACCGGCGCGTTGACGGATCGGGTGATGGCGGCGATGGAAGCGGCAGACGGCTCGGGTGGCGACAGCCGGTGTGCGTGTCCACCGTGGCCGAGCGACGGGAGCAGACCGGCCATCGCCTGTGACGGCAAGACGGCGCACGTCGCGTACATCCTCATGGCCAACACAAACGACACCAACGGTGATTCGCACAACAACGGCAAATATGCGATGTACCTGAGCGTGTCGCAGCCCGGCGACAACCGCGGTGCGGGCGCCATTCGCGCAGGCGAGAACCTCAACCCGGTCAAGACACTGCGTCAGCGATACGATGCGTGGCGCGCGAGCCAACCCGCAGGGTATCGCTGAGGAACCGTCATGCGACACCCGATGCGATCCTCATCCGTCACGTTGACGTTGGCGCTGCTCCTGTCGGGGACGGGCCTGCAGACGCCCGCCGCCGCTCAGGGCCGCGGCCGCGGCGGCATGCAGATCATGACCCTCACCGCGCCGTGGGCGCCGGGCGGTGCCATCCCAGTCAAGTTCACGCAGGCCGGTGATGACGTGTCGCCGGCATTGACCTGGACCGATCCGCCCGACGGCACCGGCAGCTTCGTGCTCGTCGTCCATGACGTCAGCGCGCCGGTCGCGCCTGGCACCAGTGACACCCTGCACTGGCTGGTCTGGAACATCCCGGCCACGGCCCGCAGCCTTCCGGAAGCTGTGCCCCAAGGACCTCAACTTGCCGACGGCACACGACAGATCAGCGTGACTGGCCCGCAATACCGTGGGCCTGCGGCGCCGGCTTCGGGGCCTCCGCACGTGTACCTGTTCGAATTGTTCGCGGTCGAAGGCACGGTCAACGTGCCGGCCCTGGGACCACCGGGCGCGTCGGTCCCGGCGATTCGCGAAGCCGTGATGGCCGCAATTGCCGGCAGGGTGCGGGGCAAGGCGGTCGTGTCGGGAATCTACAAGCGGCCCTGAATCCTTTTTCGCGCGCCGAGGTCTATTGGCGGCGAAGGACGTTTTCAGGAGGCGACAATGGCTGGATTCCTTGGGGTCAACGAACATCCGATTGAACGAGTCGTGCGCGTGGCGGTTGGTGCGACACTCATCGTGCTCGCATACCAGGGCACGATTGGCGCGTGGGGCTACATCGGCGTGGTGCCCGTCCTGACTGGCGCTCTTGGGTCCTGCCCGCTGTACAGCCTGCTCGGCATTTCCACGTGTCCGGTGAAGAGCAAGGCCTGAGCACGGCCGAGGCGTTTGACACGCTGGTGCGGGAGCACCAGGCCAGCGTGTTCCGCCTGGCTCGCCTGCTCACACACGATCCCGCCGACGCGGAAGACGTCCTGCAACAGACATTTCTTCGCGCCTGGCGGGCGCGTGAGCAGTTTCGCGGTGACGCGTCTGCGCGCACCTGGCTGCTCACCATCACACGCAACACCGCGCTGACATTGCGCGCGCGTCGAGGGCACGACCCACTGGCCGCGTCAGCCGGAGCGGACCCCGACACGATTGCCGATCTTGGAGTGCGTGCCGGGTGGGGAGCGGTGTCACCGGAAGCCCTCGCCATTCGCGCGCAGCGGCGTCACGACCTTCGCGCCGCATTCTCGCGGCTCGATGGCGGCGCTCGCGAAATCCTGACGCTGCGGGATCTCGAAGGGCTGTCTGGCGAGGACACCGCCGCCCTGCTCGGCGTCAGTGTCCCCGCGATGAAAAGCCGGCTGCACCGCGCCCGGCTTGCGCTGGCCGCGCAACTGCAGAAGGAGTCTCCGCATGCGACCCGATGAACGCATCATCGCCGGGCTCAGTTGCTCTGACGTCATGGAAGACCTGAGCGCATTTCTCGATGGGGAGTTGCCTGCCGACCAGCGAGACGCCATCGCCCGTCATGTCAGCGCGTGCTCGCTGTGCGCGACGTTCGGCGAGGAGTTCGCAACGATGGTGGCTGCGGCCCGTGAGCAGCTCGGCGCACCCGATCCGGTGCCAGGCGATGTGGAAGGGCGCCTGGCGACGGCGCTGGGAGAGGTCCGCACGTTCCGGCACACCTGAGCGAGAGGTTCATCCGCCTGTTCTGACGCGTCGCGCCCTGGCAGTGCCGCCGTCCCCCATTCGGCGAGGCGCAGTGCGTAAACCGTGGTCCATGCCCGGCCACGCCCGCTTTCGCCCCGGACCGACCGGCACAATATAGGGCACCGCACAGAGAGCCAGTCCCAGAACGAACCAGTACCACTCGGGCGCGGCAGCGTCGAACGCGCCAGAGGTATCGCGTTTAATCGCCGTCGTCGGGACTCGAGATCCACGGGATGGTCTCCGAATTGCCGGGCACGGCTGTTCATGAGCCCCACGGTGCCGTCCTGGGCGACAATGGCGGCCATGACCGCTCAGCGCTTGCTTGAACTTGTCGGCAAAGGCGACACCGCGGCTGTGCGCGATGCCCTCGACGCCGCTCCGGACTTTGTCAACGCCGTCGCGCCACATCCGTTCTGGGGGGGCCGCCCACAGGCACTCCATCTCGCAATTGAAGCCAATCGGCAGGACATCTTCGAGCTGCTCCTGGCACGCGGCGCGGACGTCAACGGTACCAACGACGGCTACGACCACTGGTCGCCGCTGATGCTCGCCATCCAGCGCGGTCACACCGAGATGCGTGATGAACTCGTTCGCCGCGGTGCACGCATTGGACTGCTTGAATCCCTGATGCTCGGCAACGACGAGGAGATGGACGCGTGGCTGGGCCGCGGTCCACTGCCGACGTTGTCTCCCAATGGTGGTTCCCTGCTCGCGTTCGCACGGACCACACACGCGATCGATCGCCTGCTCGAGCTCGGCGCATCGACGACGCAGAAGGACCGGTGGGGCTCGGCGCCCATCGACGCCTTCAGCCGCCTCGGCGACAAGGGCCGGCCACTGGTCGCCCATCTGATCGCGCGCGGCGTGGAGGCCGCACCGCAGGAGTACGCCCGTCTGGGCGATCTGCCCAGGCTGCAAGCGCTGGCGAAGGACCAGCCTGGCGCAGTACTCGATGACCTGGTGATGATGGGCGCTGTCGACTTCGGCCATCGGGACATCGTCACGTGGCTGCTCTCGCAGGGCGCCTCGGCCAATGCGCGGTCTGGTGCCCGGAGCCGCCATACCGCGCTGCACTCGGCCGCCTGGAACGGAGACGTGGAGATGGTGCGCCTGCTGCTCGACGCCGGTGCCGACACGTCGCTGCGAGATGAGCAGTACGACGCCTCGGCGGAAGGCTGGGCTGAGACGTCGATTCAGGTCACCAACAACCCGCGCTGTATCGAGGTGCTCAGCGTGTTGCGGGCGAGCCGCTGAGCGCCAGCGCGATCAGGCGCTCGCTTTCCTTCCACAACCGCAGGCCCAGCGCTGCGTCCTGCGCAAGCAGTGACGGCTGAGCCGGGTCAAGTCGATCGAAGTATTGCCCGCTTGGTGGCAGATCCTCGCGCGTCGCGAGTGCCACCACCGGCGCGGCGCCTTCTTCCACGCTGATGAACGTGCGACTCAGCCAGTAGGTGATGAGCGGCTTGGACCAGCGCGGCGCGCCCGACCAGATGTTGGTCGCAACCCGGCCGGGATGCAGGCTGCAGGACGTGATGCCCATGCCCGCGGTCCTGCGCGCCAGCTCGGACGCAAACATCACGTTCGCCAGCTTGGAGCGTGCGTACGCCCGGAGGATCTGGTAGCCGCGCTCAAAGCCGAGATCGTCGAAGTCGAGCGTAGCTTTGAAGTGTCGTCCCGATGCCACGGTAATGATCCGCGAGGGCGCGCCCGCGGCCAGCAACGGAAGCAACCGTTGTGTCAGCAGCATCGGCGCCAGGTGGTTGACCGCAAACGTGGCCTCAATGCCGTCCTCCGTCACGGTCCGACGCGCGAAGACGCTGCCCGCGTTGTTGATGAGCACGTCGATCCGGGGAAGGTCCCTAAGCAACGCGTCCGCCAGGCCGCTGACGGACCGTAACGAGGCAAAGTCCGCCTCGTATGTTTCCGGGGGCACCGCACCTGCCCCGCCAACGAGTGCGCGCGCGGTGGCGAGCCGTTCCGCGTTCCGCCCCACCAGCACAAGTCGAGCCCCGGCTCCGGCAAGCACCCGGGCTGCCTCCAGCCCAATGCCCGACGTTGCCCCGGTGACCACAACCGTCTTGCCTGCGACCGACCACATGCCCGCCTATGCTACGGGATTGCTGGATCGTCTATCCTCATTACCGTGAACCCCTTCTCACTTCGCTCACTTCGCCTGTGTGTCGTCGCCGTCGCATGCGTGTTGACCGTCGCCGCATGCAACAACACTCCGGAAAAGATCACGAATCCCAAGGTGCCGGCCGACGCCAGGAGTTCGGGCGGCAGACACGGCGTGATCGAAACGGCTCAGGGTGAAATCGTGATCGAATTCCTGCCCGACGCCGCGCCGAATGCGGTCGAGAACTTCCGACTGCTCGCCGAACATGGCTACTACGACGGACTGACGTTCCATCGCATCGTGAAGGGCTTCATGATCCAGGGGGGCGACCCCAATGGTGACGGGTCAGGTGGCCTCAGCGCGTGGGGACCACCATTCCCCGACGAGATCGTCCGCAGCTCCGAGCTGTACCAGGCCGGGTATCAGCGCGGCATCGTGGCGATGGCCAACTCGGGCCCGAACACCAACGGCAGCCAGTTCTTCATCATGCACGCGGACTATCCGCTGCCGCCCAACTACGTGATCTTTGGTCGCGTCGTGGCCGGGATGGCCACGGTGGACGCCCTTGCCGACACGCAGGTCCGCATGGGCCCGGGCGGCGAAGCCAGCCAGCCGCTCACGCCCCCGGTCATTCGCAAGGTCACGATTCGCCCCTGAGGTTTCTCATGCGCAGATTCATCACACTTGCCGCCGCCATCATCATCGTCGGCCTCGCCGCCAATCGGCCCGCTGCACAGGCACCCGCGTCGCAGGCGCAGGCGGCGCCGGCCATCCCTGCGGAGGAGTGGAGCACGACGACGCACTCGATGCGCGTGGGGAACCAGACGCTCACCTACGACGCCAAAGCCGGCACGACGGCCATCAAGAACGATGCCGGAGACACGCTCGGCCTGATGTACTCGGTGTCGTACCTGCGCACCGACGCCGGCGACGCCGCCGCGCGCCCCGTGGCCTTCCTGTTCAACGGTGGGCCGGGCTCGGCATCCATGTGGCTGCACATGGGCTCAGTCGGCCCCAAGCGCGTGCTCACCACCAACGGTCAGTACACCCCCCCGGCGCCGTACACGATTGTCGACAACCCGGAAACGCTGCTCCATCGCACGGACCTGGTCTTCATTGATGCCATGGGCACCGGCTTCAGCCGCATCGTTGGCAAGGGCACCGAGCGCGACTTCTACGGCGTGGATGAAGATGGCGCGGCGTTCACGCAGTTCATCACGACGTGGCTGAGCCGCAATGGCCGCTGGAACTCGCCCAAGTTCATCATCGGCGAAAGCTACGGCACGTTCCGCGGCGCCGTCGTCTCGAACATGCTGCAGCAGCGCGGTGTGCACCTCAACGGTCTCAACCTGCTGTCGATGGTGCTCGATCTCTCGACGATCACCTTTGCGCCCGGAGACGACCGTCCGTACATCTACTACCTGCCGAGCTACGCCGCGGTCGCCTAGTATCACGGCGTGCTGCAGAACAAGCCGGCATCGCTGGAACAGCTGCTCGAGGACGCGCGCCGTTACGCGGTGTCCGACTACGCGTCGGCGCTGATGAAGGGTTCGGCCCTGACCGATGCCGAGATGACCGCGGTGGCGACGAAGTTGTCGTCCTTCACGGGCCTTCCGGTCGACTATCTCAAGCGTGCGAACCTGCGCCCCACACTCGCGCAGTTCAACGCCGAACTCATGCGCTCACGCCGCATGACGGCCGGACGCATTGACGCGCGGTTTGCCGGCGACACCTTCAACCAGCTCACCGAGAACTCGGAGAACGACCCCTTCAACAACGCCGTTGGCAGCGCTTACACGGCCGCGGTCAACCACTACTCGCGTGAAGTCCTGAAGTTTGGCGGCGATCGTCCGTACCTCAACACCAACGGCGCGGGTGGCCGATGGAACTGGGTGCGGCAGGGTGGAGGCCGCGGCTTCTTCCCCAGCGCGCCGAACGTGCAGAGTGACCTCGTCGCAGCGATGATTGCGAACCCGCACATGGTCGTGCAGGTGGAAAACGGCTACTACGACATGGCCACGCCGTTTTTCCCGGCGGAGTTCACCATGTCGCACCTGGGCCTGCCCGCACGGCTGCAGCAGAACATCACGCTCAAGTACTACCAGGCCGGCCACATGATGTATCTGCGCGACGAAGATCGCGTGGCCCTGCGCGACAACCTGCTGAGTTTCATCGACCGGGGACTGCGGAAGTAGGGCGGTGATCGGCGCTTCGTGCGATGCGTTGACCCACACACTCTCAGTGTGTAGGCTAGATGTGTATGCCCACGAACCTGGCGATTGACGATCGGCTGCTCGAGGAGGCCCAGCGAATCGGCGGCCGCAAGACGAAGCGACAGACCGTGAACGATGCGCTCCAGGAGTTTATCCAACGCCGGCAGCGCCGGGACCTCGTTACGATGTTTGGCGCCGTCGACTATGACCCGGCCTTCGACTACAAGAAGGAACGTCGGCCGGATGGCATCAGCTTCTTTCGATGGACGACGACTTCGTGCAGATCACCAAAGTATCGTCCCTGAAGCTCCTGGCGGTCGAGGACGTGTAATCACTCGTCCGTGTCCCCAGACGCGCGTTCATCGAGCGCTGGAAGGCGGCCGGCGGTAGTGAGCTGGCCAACTACCAGCGCAATCGTTGAGGGCCAGGACATGGGTCAACTATAGGCGCGCCACCAGCATCATCCGACGCAGGTCATACGCGCCGGCCGCGACTGCGGCGAACATGACGCCGGCGCCGAGGCGCACTATCGCGGGTTCCACAAGCGCCAGCCCGGCCGCCAGTAGCGGTACCCCGGCCAGCCACAGCACCCAGATGGTGCGTGCCCAGCCGGCCGACGGTACGTCGTGCGCGCTGAACGCCGGCACCGTACCCGTCACGGCCTGCGCGCGAAACCACACCCACATGGGCACGAGGCGACCAGCCATGCCTGCCACCATCTGACCGAAGGCTCCGAGCAACGCGGCGACGCCATACACCCACGCGAGCGCGGGCCTCGTCATCCCCGATGCGGAGATCCATACGCCGCAGCCCACGGCCACGGCCATCCACGCCGCTGCCGTGGCGACCTGTCGCAGTGACCAGTCGGTCGACGGCAGCGCCGGCGGGCGTGGCAATCGATGGCGGAGGCCCCCCAGAACCATCACGGTGCTGACGACGATACCGGCGACAGCGATGAGCGCGCCAGGCAACACCGATAGCCCTGCCGTGTGCGCGACGGCCAGCATCAGCGCACCGCTCTGCAGAAGCACTGCGCCAAGAATCGGCACGCGGCCCTGCGCGGGCCGGCACGGCACGAACATCGGGACCAGACGGTACGCGCACCCCACGATCATCATCAGCACCCATCCGATGGAGGCCAGATGCGCGTGCGCCAGCGCCATTGACAACGGCGATATCGCAATGCCACCCCTGCGACGATCCCAGGCGATGACCGCACCGTAAGCCGCTGCTGCGAGCAAGTTGCCGCACGCAAGGACGACGTGCAGGAGCGCCGGGCGCAGTGCGGGACGTGCCACGTATCCACGAATCGCCGCACGTCCGATACACAGGACAGGCAGCAGCACCAGTGGTGCCGACCACGCAAGGCCGTCATAACTGCCAATCCAGGCGTGCGCAATCACGCCGGATGCGCCGATGGCAAACGCCGCCGCCAACCACCAATCCAGACGAGTCACCACCATCGAGATCCGGAACGCCAATGGCCCGACGATGTAGAACGCTCCGACGATGGAGCTGGTCAGCCACCCCAGTGTCAGCAGATGGACGAGCGCCACCATGCGGGGGTGATAGAAGTACCCACCCGGCAGTTCGGGCCACACGATCAACAACGCCAGCGCGAGTCCGAGGCCGGCGTGTGCGGTGCCGAGGTACCACATGGGCAACGTCGATGTGCCACAATGCGGGTCTGGATGGAGCTGCGAGAGTGTCGATTGCTCGAAGGACTCTCCGAGTCTGACCGTCACGCCTGTGTCGCGAAAGGGCATCGTGTCTCTTTCAAGCGCGGGCACTGGGTCGCTCGCCAGGGGGAACCCGCGACCGCCATCTACGCCATCACCAGCGGCATGCTCAAGTTGCTGCAATCCAACCGCGACGGCGAAGAACTGATCGTGCGTTACGTCGGCCCGGGCGGCGTGTTCGGCGGCGTCGTCGCGGTGGACCGCGTGCCGTATCCAGTCAGCGCCATCACGATCGAACCCACCGAGGGCTGCGCGTGGGACAGCCGGGCCCTGCGCGACGTCCTCGACACGTTTCCCACGGTACGCGCGAACATCATGCGGGAGATGACCCTGCACATGACCGACGCGCTCACGCGGGTGCGCGAGATGACCACGCTGCGCGTGGGCGAACGGCTCGCACTCACGCTTGTGCGACTGGCCCGGCAGATCGGCCGGCCCACAGACGAAGGCATTCTGATCGCGCATGCATTGACCCGCCAGGAGCTGGCGGAACTGGCGGGAACGACACTGTACACGGCGAGCCGCACGCTGGCGCAATGGGAGGAAGACGGCCTGCTGCGTTCCACCCGCAAACAACTGCTGATCCGCCAACCCCGGCACCTCGCTCAGCTCGCGGGCGGACACGACCGCGACTGAAGCCGTCAGGCCTCGACCTCCCGGCGCAGGGTCACCAGCGCGCCTGCAAACGCGACCGACAGCCAGACCAGAACGATCGTCACTCCCCAGGCAACACTGTGGCGCATCCACCACGCCGACAGTCCCTGGGTGTCGAGCGCCGGGGGCGCGGCCTGTTCCAGCGCAAACAGAAACGCGACACGCAGCGCATCGAGCGGATTGAGCATCATCGGCGCGACAAACAGCGCCGGCCATTGCCGGCTCACGCTGAGTGACGCCACGCCGAGCGACATCAGATCCACACCAAACAACAGGATGAACCAGAGGCTCAGGCACGCGAGCACACCGCGTACGCCATCGCGAATGGCACAGCCGAGGGCGAGGCCGACCAGGGCCATCACCAGCGTGACACCGCCGGCTGCGAGCATGACCGCTGCCAGGCGCGTGGTGAGGCCGGAGACCAGCGCCGTCGGCAACACCAGCAGAAATGCCGCCGGCATCAGAATGACGGCAATCGCCGCGACCTTGCCGGTCAACCAGGCCCAACGAGCCATAGGCTGCGAGAAGATCATTGCCCACTCCTCCCGCTCACTCTGAGCGGAGCTGAGCCCAAGCAACATCGACGACAGCGATAGCCCGTACAGCACGGCCTGCAGCATCCACCACGGCGCCGACGCCGCCACCTGACCGTCGGCCAGCAACGGCAGTGCACCGGCTGTCACCGCAAACGCCAGGTGCGTCTGCAGGAACCTGCTGAGGCGCTGCGCCATCAGCTCTCGATGGAACACGGCCATGACGATTGTTCGAGGGGTCATGAGACAGCGACCTGTGATGTGCGACCTGCGGAGAAGGGAAACGCGTCGCGCAGGCGATGCGGCGCGAGTTCGCGGGTAATCCGACCGCGCTCGAGCAACAGACACCGGTCTGCGTGCCCCTCCCACTCGCCCAGCAGATGTGTGGCGACCAGCACGGTTCGGCCGTCCGCCGCGGCGGTGCGCAATTGATCCTGCAGCGTACGCCGCCAGTCAGGATCGAGACTGAGTCCAGGCTCATCAAGGAGCAGCACGTCCGCGTCCGGCAGCGAGAACACGGCGAGCGCCAGGCGCTGGCGCACTCCTCCTGATAGTGCGGCAGACGACACGTCACGCCAGGACTCCAATCCCCAACGATGCATTACGTCGTCGAGCCGTGATGACGCCAGGGCCCGTAGAGATGCGTAGAACTGCAGTGTTTGCGTCACCGTCAGACGCGGATGAAAACGCGGCGACTGCGGGAGGTACGACGCGGATCCGGCCATGGCCACTCGGCCGGCGCTGGTCTCCGCCAGGCCCGCCAGCACGCGCATGGTCGTCGATTTTCCGGATCCATTGGCGCCAACAAGCAAGGTGACGCCGCCCGGCGAGACCTCAAACGACAAGTCCGACAGCACTTGCCTGCCGCCATATGACTTCGAAAGGCCGTGAGCAGCAATCATCGTGAACTCCGCGTCATGAGTGGCGCCGTATCGGTGATGCCGGATCGGCGCTCGAGGGGAATGCGCGCGTGCACGAAGCGAAGCAGGCGCTCCCCAGGGCTGCCGACCAGGAGCGCGACCTGGGGAAGGTCCCGGCGAAGGCCCCCGAGCACATCCAGCTCCCGGTGGGGAACGTCTGCAATGCCGTTCGCGTCGAGATCCAGGCGCAAGGCCCCCTCCCAGTAGTTGCCGCGCCCGTCTTCGGTCCACCTGTTGGTCCGCTGTCGACCGACCGTCTCGACACCGTGGAGGTTGCCCAGGAAGGCATTGCCCACGATCACGTTCTGATCCGAGCTGTCCGAGACGCGAATGCCGACGTGGTTGCCGGCAATCTTGTTGTCGATGACACGGTTGCCGGTGCTGCCTTCGAGAAACATCCCCATCGTGTTGCCGACGATGTGATTGCGCTCGATCGTGGAAAAGTCGACCGACTGCAACAGCAGTCCGTATGCGCGTTGGCTGCGATTCGCTTCGAAGCGGTTCTCCCGGAGGCGCAACCCCTTGGAAAACATGAGCGCGGCTCCCGCAGCGCTCTTCCTGAAGACGTTGCCTTCAAACTGGTTGTCGTCCGAATACATGTAGTGCAGTCCGTACCGGGCATCCTCGATCTCGTTGTGCTCCACCCTGGACCGCGACACGAAGGAGAAGTAGATTCCGTCCCGGGTGTGGCTGATGTGATTGCCGCGCACCATGTGCCCACTCGAATTCCAGAGATGGATCCCGTTGCCGCGCCAGTTCTGATCCAGCGACACCTCACACATCTCACCGCCAGACGGCACTGGGGTGAGTGAGTCGGGGTCCACGGCCTCCCAGGTGGTCTGTTGCCCCTCGATGGAGTTGCCCTCAATGGTGACGTGGTCTGCGCCCTTCACGTACACGCCGTGCAGGCTCTCGGCGATGACGTTGTTGCGCGCCGTCACCCGTGGCGCGGAGATGTGAATCGCCGCATGGTCCTTCGTCAGGTCCATCCCGGAGCCGCGGATGTCAAAGCCCTCGACAATGACGTCGGCGGCGGTGATCGCCACGACATGCGTCTTGCCGTCACCCTGCAACCTCGCTCGGCCATGCCCACGCAGGTGAACCGGCCTGGCGATGACCCATGGCCCGGCATACACGCCGGCCGGCACGTCGATGACCAGGGGCCCGCCATCGGCCAGCTGCGCGCGCAGCCAGTCCGCATCGCCCATGCTGGCGCTGCCGGCGCCAGCACCCGCGACCATCGTGCACAACGCCGCGGCTGCCGCGGCGATCACACTCGCGCGTCGCGTCATCGCGTCACACCTCCGACGAGTGCGCGCGCCAGATCGCGGCGAACACGAGGCCCAGAAACACGGCCATGCAGAACGTCCCCGCCAGCGGGAGACTCGTCTGCACGAAGTTCGCGATCTGCTGTCGCCCTATCAGGATTGGCATGAAGGGCTCGACCGCCATCGGCGCCTTCGGATCGAGGTGGTGGCCATACGAATAGAGCCGGTAGCCGAAGCTGGCGAATGAAAACGCGCCGAAGTACAGGAACATCACGGCCAGGTCCACCAGACTGCCAACGCGACCAATGACGATGGCTCGCATCGTGACCAGCACGAACACGCCGATGGCAAAGGGAATCCACTTCATCTCGACGAAATCGGACGGTTCGATACCGTGCATGCCGATGTAGTGGTTCAGTGTGTTGATTTCCGCGAGGTCCTGCCCACCGTTGCCGCCCACAAGCTTGTAGGCGTACATGTCGATCGACAGGCCTTCGCGGTACTGAGGCGCAACCAGATGGATGCGCCACAGCGGCAGCAACGCACCGGCGATGAGAAAACCGATGCCGGCCAGCAACAAGACCCGCGAGGCCGTCGTCAGCGGCCGCTGCAGGAAGGCATGAACTGTGGCCTCGCGGGTCATGGGTGTCTCCGTTGGCGTCAGCGGTTACCGAGGCCGCACGCCGAGATAGCCCTGCATCTCCTGATGCAGCGCCGAACAGAAGTTGGTGCAATAGAAGGGGAAGACGCCGGGTTTGTCGGCGATGAACTTCACGGTCTTGGTTTCCCCGGGGTCGATGACGACGTTGATGTCGTAGCCCGTGATGCCGAGCCCGTGCAGCATGTCGGTCGTCTGCTCGATGTTGGTCACGTGGATCGTGACCTCGTCGCCCTGGCGCACATCAATCGTGTCTGGAATGAAGCGGCTGCGGATCCCGATCATCTTCACTTCCACCTTGTTGCCGTTGCGCGTGACCGACGCCTGCGACTCGTCCCAGATGGCGTTCGGGTGCGTGTTCTCGGCCCTCGGGTACACCTCGATCGGCTGAATCAGGTCGGCCTTCAGGATCTGCGCGAAGTGCGGCTCCGGTTCGGTGTAGGCCTCCGCCAGCATCACCATCTTCTCGCCGGAGATGTCGATGAGCTGGCTCGACTCGGGCTGCGACGGTCCGACGCTGACATGCCGTCCCTTCGACAACTTGTTCATGGCGACCAGGTACTTGCCGTACGGCTCACGGGTGTCGCTGCCACCCACGACCAGATGGCCGATGCTCAGATGGACAGGAATTTTCTCGACCACGACCTTGTTCAGGTCGGCCTTCTCCTCCGGCGTCCACGGTGGGAGACGGAACTTCGTCACGACCGATTCAATGAACAGGGAGGTGTAGGCGTTGCCCTTGCCGTCGTACTGCGTGTGGAGCGGGCCGAGCCCCACGGGAACCTCGCCTTCGACGATCGACTCGTAGCGGAGAATTGGCACGCCGCGCATTTCGCCGTCGAAGTCGCGCTTGTCGATGGCCGCCTTCACCTTCTCGAAGTCGAAGACCGTGACCACCGGTGCCAGCTTGCCGCCCGTGGAAATCCAGCGACCGGTCGGATCGGTGTCGATGCCGTGTGGTGACTTCGGCACGGGCACGAAGTACATCAGGCCGGGAACGGCGGCGGGATCAATCATCGGCACGCCGTCGACCATCGTCGCCTTGCCTTCCTGCACTGCCTGTGCAGCCGCGCGCCAGTTCACGAACGCCGCAAGGTCGCGTTCGCCCTGGGTCGATGTCGCTTCCAGCTTCTCGTGCGCCATTTCCGTGTTGTAGGAAGTCCAGAACGCCCAGCCGGAACTTGGCCCCTTGCCTGTTGATCCGAGATCCCAGTTGAACGGCGGCGTTTTGATCTGCCAGCCCACCGACAACGAACCCGTCTTCGGATCGACGGCCAGGCCACTGACCATCCCGCTGTACTCCTGCTGATAACTTGTCGTCGGTGCGTAGCGGCCCTTCGGCAGGGGAATCGAGAAACGGGTGGCGACGAGGACGTATTCGGAGTTTTCGGTCACGAACGACGACCCGTGGGTGCCGGCGGAGTTGGGGATCGGTCCGAAGATCTGTTTGGTCTTGAAATCGCGGAGGTCTACCCGGGCGACACGCGAGTTGGCGTTGTCGTTGACGAAGAGCCAGCGGCCGTCGTACTTGCCGTCTGTCTGTGACAACGCCGGGTGGTGCACATCACCCCAGCGGAAGTCGCCGAGCATCTGCCGGCTTTCTTCGTCGAAGCCGTACCCGGTGGCCGGGTATGGCGCAAATACGGGGATCGTCGAGATGTGGCGCATCGACGGCAAGCCCGCAACATAGACCTGACCGGAATGGCCGCCTGAGTAGAAGAGGTAGTACTCGTCGAGATCGCCCGGCGCCACGAACGAGCGCTCAGCGAGATTGGCCGAGACCGTCGGCTCCACGCTGCCGCACCCTGGCGACACGATCAGGAACGACACAAGAGCGACTGCCGCCGCTCCGACCAGCACTGTTCGTATTCTCATCATGACCTCCGGAGTCACTTACTGCACGATGAGCACGCCACGCATGCCCACCTGGAAATGTCCCGGGAACGAGCAGATGAACTCGTATCGCCCGGGCGTGGTCGGTGCCGTGAACGTGGCCGTCGCCTTCTCGCCAGGTCCCAGCAGCGAGGTGGAGGCCAGCACGACGTTGGCCATGGCAGCCGGAACGTAGTCGGTGGTTGGCGCCGAGGCAGCGGCCGTCAGGAATGCTGCGGTGTCGGTGCCGCCGGCCAGGAGCACGAAGTTGTGCCCCATCGAGAACTTCGGCATGCTGCCGACATTGGTCAGCGTGACGCTGAGGCGCTCACCGGGCGTCGCGGTGATCTCGGTCACCGAGAACTTGATGGTGTCGTTGGCCGTGATGGCCACGGGTCGCCCGTCATGCACGACCGGCGCGGCGGCCGCCACCGGCGCAGGCGGCGCAGCGTCGCTTGACGGCTGCCCGCACCCACTGACGCCCACCGCCACGGCAACCACGGAGACAACTGCCAGGAATCTCTTCACGATCGAACCTCCATGACGGCAGTCTGCCGGGTCCGACCGCGGGCGTCATTGCGCCAGCGCAACTTCCGGAAAGAAATCCGTGGCTATGCTCGGCTCATGCGTATTCGGCTGATTCCCGCCTGTTGCGTTCTCCTCGTTGCCACGGTCGCCGCCGGCTGCGGCACAGGTGATGGGGCGCGTCGTTTTGCCGTCACGGGTCTGGTCATCGCGGCGCCCGAAGGCGTCACACTTCAGGTCGCACACGACGACATTCCCGGATTCATGCCGGCCATGACCATGCCGTTCTCGGCCACGTCTCCAGCGGACATCGAAGGTCTGGTCGCGGGGGACCGGGTGTCATTTACATTGCGGGTGGGGGAACGAACGACCATTGAGAGCATCCGCGTCACCGGCAAGGACCCGGTCGGACTCAGGCGGATCACGTCAGGGGGAGCCGTCGGCAGCGCGCGACTCCGAGAAGGCGACCGTGTCGGGCCGTTCAGGCTCGTCGATCAGGCAGGAAGGCCGTTCACCGAGGCCGATCTTTCAGGCGTCGTCACGGTGGCGACGTTCATCTTCACCAGGTGTCCTTTGCCCGACTACTGCCCGGCGATGATGACGCGCCTGAAACACCTGCTGACGCGAACGGCGTCGGAGGCCTCACTGCGCGATCGCGTCCGGGCGCTGGCCATCACGCTGGATCCCGCATTTGATACGCCGGAAATTCTTGCGGCGTACGCCGAGGCCCACGGTGTGTCGGATGCCCCATTCACGCTCGTGACGGGCGACACCAGCGAACTCGAGGCAATCACGGCCGCGTTCGCTGTGGTTGCCCGCCCATCGGCCGTTGGTATCGACCATTCGCTGGCCACCGCCGTCATTGGTCCTGACGCGGTAGTTCGCACAGTGCTGCGAGGGAATGACTGGACGGTCGAGCAGGCGCTCGACATCGTGCGGCAGGCCGCAGGGCGTTAGCCCTGCGGCGCGGCCAGTGCTCGTGGGAAGAGCACGTTGTTCTCGAGGTGCACGTGCAGGTGCATCTCGCGCTCGAGTTCCGCGAGCCCGTGGTACAGGCCGCGGAAGGTGGGACACGCCCACTCTGGCGGCGTGAATCCGTCGGTCAGACGCCGCATGGTCTGCAGCGCCTCCCCCGCATGTTCATGCTCCATCTCCATCACGGCCACGGGGGCGGCAATCGTTCCGCACGGCAGCGGCTGGTCGTGGTCCCCGCGATCCCTGGCGTCGATGGCCGGGAACAGGATGACCTCCTCCTTCTGCATGTGGCTCAGCAGGTCGGCGTGGAAGTCGTCGAAGGTCCGCGATAGTGGCTCCAGCACCGTGCCGAAGGTGTCCCCATGGCGGCTGATGACCTTGTCGAGCATGGCGCGCAGGCGCGGCAACTCCTCCCGAAGCGGTTGGTGGAATCGGTGAAGGATATGCGCGGTCAGGTCGGACACGGGACGCGTCGACCAATCCACGTCGTCTCGAACTTCAGTCAGCGAATCCGTCAGGACCTTGATGAGCTCGTCGACGTTGAGGCCGTTTTGGCGGCAGACATCGCCCAACGGCCGCTTGCCGCCGCAGCAGAAGTCGAGGCCGTAGTGCTGAAAAACGCGGATCGTGCCTGGAAACGTGGTGGCAAGATCGGCAACGTGGGTGTCAGTCGTAATCTGCATGGCCCCACGCTACGTGAGGTCCTGGCGCCCTGTCTTTGCGCCGGAGCAACTTCGGAGGGATGCCCGCCCGAGCCCCTTCAGCGTCCGACGCGCACCAGCAGCGGCAGGTCGTTGCGCCGGAAGTTGATCAGTACCTCGCGGGCGTCCTTGTTCGCCGTGAGCTGGGCCGTGACGTCTTTGGGGGTCCTGATACGTTCGCCCTCGATGCGGACGATCACATCGCCGGCGCGCAAGCCACTCTTCGCCAGCGCACTGTCGGCGTCAATTGCCGCCACGACGATGCCGACTTCCTTGCCGCCATCAAGCACAAGCGGCACGCCGGTCGTGCAGACCTGCAGTCCCGCCACTGCCTGTTGGGGTTTGCCGGCGTTGGCAGGACACGTAGGCGCTGCGGTTTGTGAGCCAACGGTCAGCGCAAGAACAAGCGACATCACAAACATGGGTTGATCCTATTGCCAGCTGCCGTACATCGGGTTGGGCAGCACGAAGAACCGGGCACCGAAATCCGCGAACGCGCTCTCGCCCTGCTGGCGCAGCGCCTGCGACTGCCCCGGAAAATCGAGGATGTTGTCGCCGAGCCAGGCGACGACCTCGATGGGCGCGGGAGGCGACTGCCAGGCGCCCGCAGCCACGGCGGCAAACCGCGGGTTCTTGTCGGACGGTGCGGTGTTCGGCCGGCACATCATCACGTCGTAGACCAGCGCGTGCGTGTCAAACACGGCGCGTGTATCGGCGCATTCAAGCTCAAGCCGGTTGGTCACGATGGCGATGCGGCCACCAAGGGCGCGTACACGATCCAGAAAACCCTTCGCACCTGGCAAGGGTGTGGCCTCGCGTCGCTTCGTCCAGTCGTTCCAGAGGATGGGTGTGTAGGCGCGTCCGGTGCGTTCAAGCTCGAGCTGGAACGCGAGGTTCGAGATCACCGTTTCGTCGGCATCAAGAATGACCGCCCACGAGCCGCGTGCTTTGCCGGCGGCCAGCCGTTCGACGGCGGCCGTCGCCTGGCGATACACCTGCCGGACCAGCGCGGGGTACTCAACGGAGCGTTCCACCCAGGAGTTGAACGTCAGCGGCCTGGTTGCCTGCGTTGGGGCCGGCGCCGGCGTTCCGGCTGAGGGCGTCCGCGCGGCACAACCAGTCAGGGCGACAACGATGGCAAGAGTCAGGACGCGGCGAGTCATGCGCCTATCGTAGCGCCATGTCCGTCGTCATGGCACACTATGCACATGAAACGCACAAATCTTGTGCTTGATGCGGCTCTTCTGGACGAGGCCCATCGGCTGAGCGGCGAGCGGACAATGTCGAAGACCGTCGAGCGTGCGCTGGCGGAGTTCGTACGCAGGGCGAAAGCACAGACGATTCTGGAGCTGACCGGCTCCGGCGGATGGCAGGGCGACCTTGCGCTGATGCGTGAGCGCGCCACGACCTACGAAGGCGGTCGTTCTCGAAAGAGCGCGCGTGGTACTCGTTGACACGTCCGTCTGGATCTCGACGTTCCGGCGTGTGAATCCCGTTCGCATTGATTCGTTGGTCGACCTTGACGAGATCGTCACGTGCCTGCCCGTCGTGCAGGAAGTGCTCCAGGGCTTCGACCGCGAAGATCTCTACCGGAAAGCGCGCACGGCGATGTGGGCGTTCCCCATCGTCGAGTCCCCGATGTCGGCCGTGGTGGTTGAGGATGCGATCGAGTTGTACCGTCGCGCCCGCCGGGCAGGTCTCACGATACGGTCCGGCGTGGACTGCCTCATCGCGGCGTGTGCGATTCGCCACAACCTGACCGTGTTACATGCGGACCGCGACTTCGGCGCACTGGCCCGTGTCTCGCAGCTGCGGGAGGAGGACGTGGCGCGGTAATTCTGCCACTCCGTCCCAGGTGGCCCACCGTTCGTCAAATGACAGCCCCGCAACTGCACCAACCGGTTACCCTTCCCCGCATGCGCCACCTCCTGCTCCGCTGCTGCCTCTCGGCTACCCTGGCCACGACCCTGGCCGCCTCAGTCGCACCGGTCGCCGGACCCACGTGGCCGGGATGGCGTGGACACGACGGGGGCGGCGGCTCCGACGAGACCGCCCTGCCGACCCGCTGGACGCCGGACAGCAACATCGCGTGGAAGACTGCGATCCCCGGCCGCGCGCATTCCTCGCCGATCGTCTGGGGCAACCGCGTGTTTCTCACGACGGCGATTGAAGGCGCGGAGATCCCCGGCCACACCCCGCTCAAACACACGATTGAAGGCAGCGAATGGCGCAGCCCCGATGCCGTCGGCGGCAATCGGCGCCACACGTTGCAGGTCCTGAGCGTGGACGCCGAGGCCGGCAAAATCCAGTGGGTTCAGACGGCATACGAAGGACCGATGTACGACGACCGGCACTCTCGTGGCTCCTACGCCGCGCCCACACCAGTGACAGACGGCGAGCGTGTGTACGCGTACTTCGGCACCGAAGGCATCCACGCGTACACGCTGGACGGTGACCCGGTCTGGAGCCGGCAGCTCGGCAAGGTGGCCGGCTTGAGTGTGGGCGTCAGCACATCCCCCGTCATGTACGGCGGGCTGGTCATCGTGCAGGCTGACGAAGACAACGGCGAGACGTCCTTCATCGCTGCGCTCGACGGCAAGACCGGCAAGGACGTCTGGCGCGTGGCACGCAAGGCCATGCCGATCAGCTGGGCAACGCCACTGCTGACCAGCGCGGGCGGGCGGCCTGAACTGATCACCACCACCGACACGCGCATCATTGCGTACGACCCGGCAACCGGACGGGAACTGTGGAGCGAGCCGGGCCTGGAAAGTTACGCGGTGCCGTCGCCCGTCGTCTCCGGCCGCCACGTCATCATCAGCACCGGGAGTCCGAAGAAGATCACCATCGCGTTGAAACTGGGTCCACTTGCGGAGGGCGAGACGCGTCAGACGTGGGACTACCGCAAGGGCTCGGCGTACGTGGTCTCACCGACGGCTCACGACGGACTGGTCTACATCATGTCGGACGGCGGCATCCTCACGTGCCTGAAGGCCGACACCGGGGCCGTCGTCTACGAAGGCGGCAGGCCGCCGGTGCCGTCAGCCTTCTTCTCGTCGCCGGTGGTGTTCGGCGGGCACCTGTACATGACCAGCGAAGAAGGCGACACATTCGTCGTCAAGGCCGGAGCCACACACGAGATCGTGCGAACCAACAGTGTCGGGGAACCCGTCTACGCGTCACCGGCGCTGGCCAACGGTACGATCTACATGCGGGGGCTGCAGCATCTGTTCGCGATTCGCGCGAGGCCATAGAGGACGTCGCCGACTCACCGGACGTTCAGTGCGTGCGGTGGGCCGTGGCAATCAGGTCTCGCAACGCCACAACGTCTGGCGGCTTGACCATGTGCTGATGAATCCCGGCCTCACGGGAGCGTTCGCGATCACGCATCGTGCCCCAGCCGGTTAAGGCCACGAGCATGGGCATGTCGGCGCTCGATGACCTTGCCCGGATGGTCCTCGCGACTTCGTACCCGTCCATCCCGGGCATTCCGATGTCGAGCAACACGACATTCGGCCTGAAAGCCGCCACGGCGTCGATCGCATGACGGCCATCGTAGGCCACCTCTACCGTTGCGCCCAGTGACTCCAGCAGCAAGCCAAGCGTGTCGGCAGCGTCCTCATTGTCATCAACCACGAGCACCCGACAATACGCGACCGGCGCGAGTGGCGCCGCCGTTGGCGCCCCGATCGCCTGGGGAGATGCCAGAGGCAGCGTGACAATGAACTCGGAACCTGCACCAGGCCCCTGACTTCGCGCCTCCACATACCCGTGGTGCTGCGCGACGAGACTCTGGACGATGGTCAGGCCGACGCCAAGGCCGCCCTGCGACCGACGATTCGAACGGTCGACCTGCGTGAACATGTCGAAGACCGATTGCAGGTGGTCCCCGGGGATACCGATACCTTCGTCCCGCACGCTGACGACCACATGGCGGGTGGTCGCGCGAACGGTGAGCCAGACATGTCCTCCGGCGTGCGAGTACTTTGCGGCGTTGCCGAGCAGATTGATGAACACCTGACTCAGACGCATCATGTCGCCTTCGACGGGAATCACCGCATCTGGCAGATCCGCATGAACCGTCACGTTGTTCGCCTCGAAGGCCGCGGCGGTGGTGTCGATCGCCGAGGTGACGGCCGACAACAGGTCCATCGGCCGGCGCTGCACATCGATGATGCCGCGGGTAATCCTCGACAGTTCCAGCAGGTCGTCGACCAGCCGCGTCAGGTGTGACACCTGACGCTCCATGACCGTCGCGATATGAAGCACGCGTGCCTCGTTGTGTGTGCTGGACTTGAGCACGTGCAGCCCGGTAACCAGGGGCGCAAGAGGATTGCGCAATTCGTGACCGAGAGTTGCCAGGAATTCATCCTTGCGCCGATCGGCCTGTCGCAGCAGCTCGGCAGACCTGGCCTGTTCCGCGAGGTGGCTCCGGATCTGGTACTGCCGATCACGGGCGCGCAAGCCTGACTGCACGGCGCTGAGCAGCGTCGCACGCCGCAAGGGCCGCTCGAGCAGGGTCACGTTGCCCAGGGCGCGCAGGGCCTCACCCAGCTCACTTGAATCAGCGCCGGGCCTGGCGACGATCAGGAGCGGAAGATCCGACCATGCCGGCTGCTGGGCCAGCAACGCGGCCATCACCTGGGTGCGCGTGGACGTCAGTGCTTCCTCCGCGAACAACACGACCGCCGCCCCACGAGGCATCTCGTCGACGACCGCGTCGAACGACGCGCACACTTCCACGCGCACTGATGCGCCGGTCAACATGTCCTGCGCCAGGGCAGCGTCCTTTCGGGTCGCCGCCAGAACCAGCACGCGCCGGTCGAACTCAGCGCTCACCTGGCTCCAGGGCATGTGGTGTCCCGGTCAGCACTCCCCGAAACTGGCGCAGCACATCGCCCACATGGATCCGTGACCCGCTCATCTCGAACCGGCGAATGGTCCGCTCGTGGTGCCCCCCGCGTTGTTTGACCACGGAAATGGCCTGGCGCACCTCGCCTTCCACCTCGTAGTACCGCAGGAGAATGACGGTATCGGCAAGGTATGTCGTGTCCGCCGGCGCCTGCATGTCCGAGCCCATGAGGCTCTGATGGGTCCCGACGAGCAGGGTCGCCACGTTCCGTTGGCCGAGGTACGCCAGCAGTTCGTGCAGCTGGATGACCAGGAAGCGCTCTTCGGGCATCGCGTTGAGATAGCCATTCAAGCTGTCGATCACCACCATGTCGACGCCGCGGTCTTCGACGGCCTGACGAATGGCATAGATGAGTTCACCGGGAGTCAGTTCCGCCGGATCGACCTGCCGCATCTCAATCGTGCCCGCGTCAAGGTGGCGTTGCAGGTCCACGTTGAGCGACCTGCATCGGAGCAGGAGCGTCTCCGGTCGCTCGTCGAACAGGAACATCGCGCTGCGCCTGCCGCTGGCAGCCGCTGCTGCGCAGAACTGCGCCGCCAGGGTCGACTTGCCCGTCCCTGACGCGCCGGCGATCAGGGTGCACGTCCCTTCCTGGACGCCACCCCCCATCAGCCTGTCGAGCGCGTCCAGCCCACTCGGGCGTTTCCCGTCGGTGGCCGTCGTCCGATGACGCGCGGCAACGAGCCGGGGAAAGACCTCAAGCCCCCCCATCGAGATGATGTAGTCGTGATATCCCCCCTGAAAGTTGATACCGCGGTATTTCACGACGCGCAGCCGCCGGCGATCGGCCCCATATTGCGAACTCAGCAGTTCGAGCAACACGACACCATGAGCAATGCTCTGCACCTGCAGGTCCCGATCGCTGGCCGTCAGGTCGTCAAGCAGCAACACCGTGCAGTCCCTGGTCGCGAAGAACTGCTTGAGCGCGAGAATCTGGCGCCGGTAGCGAAGCGGACTGCCGGCCAGCAGCCGCAGCTCCGACAGGGAGTCAATGACGATGCGCTGAGGCCGGATGCGGTCGACATCGTCGAGGATGGGCTTCATCGTTTCCACCAGCTCGACCTCGGACGGGTGGAACATGGTGTTCAGCTCGTCGCCATCGAGCGCAGACGGCGGCGCCCCAAGCTCACGCAGCTCAATGCCGTCGAGATTCCAGCCTCGCGCGCGGGACACCGCCCGGAGCTCCTCGGCGGTTTCTGACAACGTGACGTACAGAACGGTCTCACCGTCCTGCACGCCCTGCCGCAGAAACTGCAGCGCAAGGGTCGTTTTTCCAGAACCGGGTACGCCTTCCACGAGGAACATCCGTCGCCTCGCGAAACCGCCCGTGAGCACTTCATCCAGCCCGGGGATTCCACTCGAGGCCACGGGCGTGAACTCTTCTCTGCTCACCACACCCTCCACACGTGGCCACAATGCGGCAACGCGATGCAGAGAGGTGGCAGAGGAGATCCACCCCTACTGCATCGGTTGCGGCCAACCGGGCATGTGCCGGTCGGCAGCCAGTGTTATTTCAAGGCGTGTACCAGGGAGTTCTTCGTGGACGCCGGGCGCCGGCTCGCGGGCGTTGCGCGTGTCCTCAGGAGAGCGGCGTCAGGTTCGACGCCACATCCGTGCGATACGCCTTGAACGCGGGCACGAGGCCGGCCAGGGCGCCAAGCACGATCATCCCGACAGGCGTCATCCACAACGCATGGTCAAAGCGCAGCGCATCGAGCACCACACCGGTCTGGGCGCGGACGATGACGTAGGCCGCCGACAGAATGCCCGCGTACACCAGGAATCCCACCAGGGCTCCAAGCGCGGTAATGGTGGTGGATTCGAGCACGATCGCGGAGAACACCGTGCCGCGCCGCGCGCCCAGCGCACGCAGAATGGCAAACTCGCGGCGGCGCTCGTTCATCGTGTTGTAGATGCTGGCGAGGATCGATCCGGCCGCCACGACCACGATCAGGTAGGCCACCATGGTGAGAATGCGGCTGACCCAGCCGATGCGCTGGAACAGCTCAGCCATCACGCGGCCAATCGGCCACGCCAGCGTCGCCACCTTGCCCTGCTGGTTGATCGTCTGATTGAGGATGAAACCGGCCTGCGGATTACGCAGCTTCAGCATGACGGCGCTGACTTCCCGGTGTTCCTCGGGGACGATTTCATCGGCGGACGGTCGGTACACCGTGCCCGATCCGCGCAACACATGCCCCTGCATGTTGTAGATCCCTTCGATGGGGATCCACACCACGCGGTCGGATGGTCCATTGGTCGGCTCCATGATGCCGACCACGGTGTATTCCTCCTGGTGTTTCTCGCGTTCGCTGAACTGGAGCCCGTGGTACGGCTGGAACGTGGCTCCCACCGCCATGCCGAGTTTCTCCGCGACGTAATAGCCGAGCACGGCTTCCTTCTTCGTCGGGTCGAACGCGCGGCCGCCATCCTTGATGACGAATCCCTGTCCTTCGCGGTACTCGAAGTCCGTAAACAGCTGCGTCGTCGTGCCGACGATGCGGTAGCCCTGGTAGTTGTCGCCAACCGCGTAGGGAATGGCCAGCGTCACGCGCGGGTCGTCGGCGATTTCCTTGTAGAGCGTCCACGGAATGTTACCGGGCGACGTCTCGAGGTGAAAGATGGTGTTGAGCACCAGCTGCAGCTGCGAGCCGCGGGCGCCGAGCACGGCGTCGAACCCGACACGCCCACCCGTGAACGCGTCGTACGTCTGCGTGTTGATCGCAAACACGGACATCGTGAGGCCGGCGGCGAGGCCGACAGACAGGATGGTGACAAACGACGAAAGCGCATGCTGCCGCAGGCTGCGGCGCACGATGGACATCAGGCTCATCGGCCGGCTCCTCCGGCCGCGGGTGCGGCATGGGCAGCGGCCGCGCGGTTGAGCGCGCTCAAGTCCTCGCTGCGTTCAAACGACTCCAGAATCATCGGGTCATGGCTGACCAGCAGCAGGGCGGCGCCGTTCTCCCGGCAGACCTCGCGAATCAGCGCGAGCGCCTCACCGGCATGACGCTGGTCGAGGTTGCCCGTCGGTTCGTCCGCCAGCACGAGTTTGGGACGATTGGCGAGGGCGCGCGCGACGGCCACACGCTGCTGCTGACCAATCGACAACTGGGCGGGCCGGTAGTTGATGCGATGTGACAACCCGACGCGTTCGAGCAACCCGCGCGCATGTTTCGCGTCAACGCCGGGGCCAAACAACATCCCGAGCATCACGTTTTCGTGCGCGGTGTAGCCCTGCAGCAGATTGAAGTTCTGGAACACGTAGCCGAGTGTCTTTGCCCGCACGCGATCACGGCCGCTCTCGGACATCCGTGTCATGTCCTGACCGTCGAGCACGATGGTGCCGCTGTCGGCCTGCAGGATGCCGGCAATCAGATTCAGGAACGTGGTCTTGCCCGATCCACTGGCGCCACGCACGGCGACCTGTTCACCCGCCGCCAGCGAAAACGTCGGCAGGTCGACGATGAGCGTACGCTCGCCGTCGGGCGCAGCAAAACCCTTTTTCAGGTCGGTAACTGTTAGGAGCACGTCGACGACTTCCGCTACTGCACGCTGTCAGCCACGATCGAGTAGAGGCCCACAACGCGGCCCTTCTCGACTTCTTCAGCAATGCTGAAGGTGCCGCGGACGAGGATTTCGTACCCGGCGCCGTACGTGCGCGCCTTCTGACCCGGCTTCATCGTCACGTAGATCCATTCGTTGATGCGAGGCACGCCGCCGAAGCCGCAGGCATCGACGCTGGCGTTGAGAATGAACGTCGACGTTCCGGAGCTGTCGTAGTCGAGCGGCAGGATGTTGCCGTAGATTTCGACCTTCTTGCCCTGCAGCGCGAGGATGTTCGCAGGAATCGTGCCCTTCACCTGCTTGGGCGACGGCTCGAACGGTTCATTCGGGTTGTAGTCGAATCCGGCGAGGAACCAGAAGTCGAGGAACATGTAGCCCGACTTGTTGACCGTCGGCTTGCCACCGGCGGCGCCGGCCACACCCTGGCCCTGGGCTTGGGCGAGCAGATTCGAGGTCAGCGGCGCGGCCACGAGCACACCCGCAACGAGCGTCGGCACAATCAGCGTCTTCAGGCGGGACATAGGCAAATGCTACCAGAAAGCCCCTCGGCAGCCCGGATCTACGGCCTGCGGTCGTTTAACGGCGCCCTCGCGCCGCCAGGCGCTTCTCCAGCGCGAGTCCTGCGGCCAGCTCGCGATCGGCCTCCGCCTGCCTGCCCTGCTGCATCAGCGCGCTGCCGATGACGAAGTGCCCCATCGGGGAGATCTCCCCCTCGGGTTGCAGCGACAGCCCCCGGCGGGCGAGTGTAATCGCCTCCGGCAGGTTGCCTCCCTCGTCGAGCAGGGACTTCGCCAGGTAGAAATGGCCCTCCGCGAACGTGTCGTTGATCTCGATGGACCTCCGGTACCACTCCGCCGCTGCGCGCGGATTCTGCCGGCGCGCGTGCAGGCGGCCAAGGTTGAACGCGGCCTTGTATGCGCTCGCGTGCACCTCAAGCTCCGCCAGATACTCCGCCTCGGCGGTCGTCCAATCCTGTCGGCCTTCGGCGATGACTCCGAGATTGAAGTGCGCGAGCCGCACATCCTTCTTCAACGCCAGGGCTTCCTGGAGCAGGCTCGTCGCCTGCGCGACGTCACCACGCTGCAGCGCGATGGCTCCCGTGGCGACCTTTGCTGAGGCGAGCTTGGGATCGATCGACAGCGCTTCGGCAAATTCCGTGGCGGCGCGCTCGAGTTCGCCGCGGTCCAGGTAGATCTCGCCGATCTGGTATCGCACGTAGGCGTTTTTTGGATCGATCTCGACGTAGCGCTCGTATCCCGCCAGCGCCGCGTCGTCTCGTCCGAGACGCCGATACGCGTTGGCCATGTTGATGATCGCCAGGTCGTAGTCGGGTTTGAGTTCCAGCGCGCGACGGAACATGTCAATCGCCTCGGTCCACGCCTCCTGCTTGAAGAATTCGTTGCCGAGCATGAACCAGGCGTCGATGACCTGCGGATCCTCGGCGACCACCTGACGCAACATGGCGATGGCTGCGGCGCCGGGATCTCCGGTGCCTTTGCTGAGGTCGCGCGCGTTGGACATCAGGTTGAACAGGCCAATCTTGTCCTTGGGATCGGCGCGCGAGGATGACGGCCCGGTGTCGGTGGCGACAAACGAACCCACGTAGCCCAGCGCGGCCAGTCGCGCGCGCGTCTCGGGGTCGACCTCCTCCGATTCCTGCGCGGCGGGCGCGGCTGCCGACATCTGCTGCCGACGGTCACGTAACTCGCGCAGCAACACATCGGCCACGGACCGACGATCGTCGAACAGGTTTCGCAATTCACCCGGATCCTGCTCAAGGTCATACAACTCCGGCCGCGGCGCGTCGATGAGTTTGAAGCGATCGGACCGCAGTGACGTCAGCTCGCTCCATCCATAGTGGTGGAGCGGATACATCGCCTCGCCGTATCCCACCAGGTCGCGGCCGAGCTCACGTGCCGCACCGGTCAGCAGCGGCACCAGCGTCGTGCCTTCGATGGGACCCGGTTCGGGCACCCCGAGCAAGTCCAGCACCGTCGGCATGATGTCCACCGACCGCACCGGCTGCGTGACACGCGCTGGGCCCCGATCACGCCCGGGCACGCGCATGATGAGCGGGACCCGCATCGTGCTCTGGTAGACAAAAAAGCCGTGTGTCTCTTCCCCGTGTTCTCCCAGTCCTTCCCCGTGGTCGGCCGTGACGATGACGAGGGTGTTGTCGGCGAGTCCACGCTGATCGAGAAAATCGAGCACGCGTCCGACCTGGGCGTCGGTGAAAGCGATGGCGCCGCGATAGGGGTGGCCCGGGTACTGCGACCGAAACGGTTCGGGTGACTCGTAGGGCGCGTGCGGATCGTAGAGGTGCATCCACGCGAAAAACGGCTGGTCGGCAACATCGCTCATCCAGCCAAGCGCCAGGTCGACCACTTCGTTGCCCGGGCGCTTCACCGAGGCCAGCGACATCGCCCGGACGTTGGTGAGGTCGAAGTCGTCCTGATAACTCTCGAAGCCCTGGTCGAGGCCCCACTTGCTGTCGAGCACAAAGGCGCCGACGGTCGCACCGGTCCGGAAGCCCTGACCGGCCAGCACTTCGGCCAGTGTCGTCTGGTCCGGCGACAGGAAGAAGCCGCCGTTGTCGCGCACGCCATGCCGGGGCGGGAAATGGCCCGTCATGATGCTGCTGTGTGCCGGCAGGGTGAGGGGTGCGGTGGCCATCACCTGGTCAAAAACCACCCCATCGGCGGCTAGGCGGTCCAGGTGGGGAGTGCGCACCTGCGTGGCGCCGTACGCGCCCAGATGGTCGGCGCGGAGGGTGTCAAGCGTGATGAGGACGACGTTGCGAGGCCGCGCGGGGGCACCTGGGCCCCACCAGAACCAGACGACAAAAATGACCGCAATCGAGACACTCAGGAGCCCAAGCCAGGCTCTCGAAACGGTCTTCATGGGTCGAATGGTGACTCAGCAGGGATCGTGCGTCAATGGCGTGTGCCCAATCGTGAATCTGACTGGCGTCCGAAACAGCACAGGCGTATAGTTCCGGGCACCCGTGTAACACCCATGTGAAAGGACTGACCCCATGAAACAGACAGGAGCATCCGCATTCGTGCGGCGGCTTGTGGGAACGGCAGTGACCACTGCCCTGCTCACGGCCGGAACGGCGCCGGCATTTGCCGCCACGCCGGACAGGACGCCAGGACCGTTATCGAAACGTGCCATCGCCAGGGTCGTTGCCGCATCGACACCGGCGGTGGCCGCCCCCGCCACGGCACCGGCTGCGCCGGCCCCCAAGGCCCCGAAACAATCCGGCAGTGAGTCGTTCTTCAAGAGCCGAGCCGGCGTCCTCATTCTGGGCGCCTTCGTCGTCGGCACCGGTTACGCGATCTACTCGGCCAAAAACGATCGCATCAAGGGACTGAACCGGTAGGTCATCATGCAGACACGACTCACACGATTGATTGCTGGTGCCGCGGCACTGGCCTGTGCACTCCTCATCGCGGCTCCCACGGCTGCGCAGTCCATCAGCGGCACGATCACCGGGCGGATCGTTGACGCCTCCGGCGGCGCCTTGCCGGGCGTGACGGTCACCCTCGTCGGACGCATGGGTGAAGTCAGCCAGACCACCGATGCGCAGGGCGACTACCGCTTCCTCGGCGTCGACCCCGGCGTGTACGAAGTGCGCGCCACGTTGCAGGGCTTCAAGCCACGCGCCCGGGGTGGAATCGAAATCACGATTGGCCGCACGGTCGCCGTGAACCTGACACTGGAAGTGGGCGGCCTGACGGAGGCCATCACCGTCGAAGTCTCCGCCGCGAAGGTGGACACGACCACCACCGCCACCGACACGCAGTTGTCCCAGGACCTGCTGTTCAACATGCCGATCTCGCGGACCAATGCCGCGGTCAACATCCTCAACAACGCGCCGGGCATCAACAGCGGTTCGGCGTTTGGCGGCGCCTCGGCGTCGGGCAACGCGCTGATGCTTGATGGCGTCGACGTGCGCGACCCCGAGGGCGGCACGGCATGGGCCTTCTTCAACTTCAACATCATCGACCAGGTGCAGATTGGGTCGATCGGTCAGCCGGCAGAGCTGGGCGGATTCAGTGGCGCGGTGATCAACACGGTCACCAAGTCGGGCAGCAACCGCCGTACGGGCCTGTTCGAATACCGCTACACCGAGAAGGGCCTGCGTGCCGACAATGTCTCGTCGGCGGTCACCCAGGTCAACCCGTCCATCAAGGCAACCGGTGTCGACGAGATGAACGACTACACCGTGCAGCTCGGTGGGCCGCTGCGCCTCAACAAGGCGTTCTACTTCGCGAGTGTGCAGCGGTACTCCATCAAGCAGGATCCGGACGGCCCCCGCACGGTCCGCACGGAAGTCAGTCCGCGCTTCAACCTCAAGCTGACATTCCAGCCCACGGTGGCCGACAACATCACGGTGTCGGGCCAGTACGACTTCTACAACCAGACCGGCCGCACGGGCATGGCGGGCACCAACGGCACGACCGATGCGTTGACCGTTCAGCAGGATTCGCCGGAGATCATCTACAACGCGCAGTACCGCCGGATCATCGGCAACTCGTCGGTGTTCGAGGCGAAGTTCACCGGTTACGCCGGCTACTTCGATCTGGACCCGGTGACGCCGGTTCCCGCGCGGCTGGATGGCGAAACCGGGGCCTGGTCGGGCGGCGCCGGGTACAGCGCGCAGTACGACCGCACGCGCAACCAGCTGAACACCTCGCTGTCGAAGTACGCGGAAGCGTCCGGTACACACGCCTTCAAGTTCGGCGTCGAGATTGAACGCAGCACGGTGCGCAACCGGTACGGCTACACCGACGGCCTGTTCTTCTACGACTACGGCGGCGCTCCGTACCTGGCGTACGCGTACTCGTACGACGTGCACGGCAAGTCGGATCGCATCAGCGCATTCGCGCAGGACCAGTGGTCACGCGGCCGCTTCACGCTCAACGCCGGCCTGCGCATGGACCGCATCACCGGCACGAGCATGGTGGATGACAAGCAGTACTACAACACCACGTCGTGGGGCCCACGTATCGGCGCGGCCTACGACCTGACGGGTGACGGCCGCTCGGTCGTGCGCGCCTACTACGGCCAGATCTACGACCAGGCCGTTTTTGCGTCGTGGTCGCAGGCCACGCCCGGCATCGGCGACTACGTGATCTACGAGGTGAGCCCGGCCGGCAACCTCACCGAGATCGACCGTATCTCCGGCGAATCGAAGTTCTCGGTCGATCCGGACATCAAGCACCCGCGCATCGACGAGATGTCGTTTTCGTACGAACGTGAGCTCGGTCGAGGCCTGAAGTTCTCCGGCACCTACATTCACCGCGAGTCCAAGAACTTCATCAACTCGGTGACCCAGGGCGCGCAGTGGACGACCACGGCATTCACGAATCCGCTGACCAGCCAGGCCATGACGCTGTACCGGTGGGCCAATCGCACGTCGGATCAGACCTTCCTGATCACCAACGTGGATGACTACTCGTTTGACGGCGCGCCGGCGGCCAACGCCTACCGCACGTACAACGGCGGCATGTTCGTGTTGACCCGCGCGCTGCAGAACCGATGGCAGGCGCAGGCCTCCTACGTCTACTCGAAGACGAAGGGCACGGTCACCAACGGCTCGTTCTCCGGCATCACGAGCAGCCAGTTCCAGACGCCAAACGCGGCGCTGGTGAACGCTGACGGCCTGGTGGGATTCGACCGCACGCACGAAATCAAGATCTTCGCGGGCTACCAGATTCCCAAGCTCGAGATTGCCGCGAATGCCTACTACCGCTACCTGAGCGGAACGCCCTGGACGCCGTTCCAGCGCGTCTCGTCAGGCACGTTCAACTGGACGGGCAGCATTGACATCCTGCTCGAGGAACGCGGCAGCCGTCGCACGGAGAGCCAGCAGTTGATGGACATCCGCTTCGAGAAGGTCTTCAACGTCGGCGCCAACCGGCTGGGCCTCTACCTCGATGCGGAAAACCTGTTCAACGCCGGCTTCATGACCGGAGTACAGACGAGGAATCCCTCGGTAAGCATCAGCGGTACGTCGGTGCCCCTGGGCGGTGTGACGTCGATCACGGCGCCGCGCCAGCTGACCTTCGGCGGACGCTGGAGCTTCTAACGACCTGCGGGCGACGGGTGGCCACTCACGGCTGCTCGTCGCCCGGTACGACCCGCATGGGACGGCCGCACGTTTCCCGACCCGTCGTCAAACCACTCCCGCACCAGCGCCAACACGCCTGACGGATCGTCGCCGGTGATGTGCTTCGCTCGGCGCGCCGCGTAATCGGCGTAGATCGCCTCCGCCTGCGCCTTGAGCGCCTCGTCTGCGGCGTTGACGGTATGGCCTTTCGGCACCGCGTAGACGAACCGGCGCTCGCCTCGATGCGTCGGCAGCGACAGGAAGTCTCTGGGCACGAGCGTGCCCTTTTCCGTCTTTTCCTCCTCGGCGCGCTGGGTCTCTGATGCCTGCACGAAAAAGTCCACCGCGTAGTCGGGATATCCAAACAGGTGTCCGTAGCCGCGGAGCCGAGTCGACGCGGGTGCGTACTCCACGGCCATCACCACTTCCATCGGGTCGGCCGATCGGGTCAGCGCAAACGGCGCAAAAAACGGCTGCAGGCGGTTGATCAGTTGCTCGAGCGCCGGCCGATGGAACACAACGGCCTCAAGCGCCCTGGCGCCCTGAAACACCGAGGCAAAGTGATGGAGCCCGGCCGCGATCTCACCGCCGCACGTGAATGCGGCCAGGGCCTGGCGTGCCTGCTCCGCCTCGGCAAGCTCCGGCGACTCGACCTTGATCGACAGCGAGACGAAGCCGCTGCTCATCGGCTTGAGGCCACCGGCGATCGTGTACAGCGCTTCGCCATCAAGCGCGCGCAACAACATGGCCTCGGCGTCAGCTCTCACCGACGGTGCCAGCCGTTCGAACGGGAAACAATCGGCCGCCGGCCATTGCGGGGCCGATTGCGCCCGTGTCGGACCCGAACCAACGAAGGCCGGCCCGAGCCCAAGGCCCACCACCACCAACAACACACGTCGCATCACCACTCCCTCGCCAGCAGGCGCTCGAGGTCGGACGCCGACCGCGCGACCCGTTCGTCGCCGCGCAGCTGGATGTCTCCACGCACCCACCCAAACCCGTATTCCGCAAAACACATCCCCACACCCGCCCGTCGTGCCACCTCGACGTCGGCCATGGAGTCGCCCACCATCACGGTGTGTGCCGGCGGCACCTTCGCCTCTGCCATCAACGCCAGCAGTCCGGCCGGCTCCGGCTTGCGCGCAAACGGTCCGTCACCACCAATGACGCCGGCGAAGTGTGAAGTCCACCCGAACGCGTCGAGCAGTCGTTGCGTCGGCACGAGTGGTTTGTTGGTCAGCACAGCCAGCGTCGCGGTCCGCGCCAGCGACTCCAGCAATTCGGGGATGCCCTCATACGGGCGGGTGGTTTCGGTGAGACGCGCGGCGTAGGTCCGGTGAAATGCCGCGACCGCGGCATCGAGATCCGCCTCCACGGCCGCGGCCTCCAGCGCCCGAGCCACCAACATCCGGGCGCCATCTCCCACCATCCGGGTCACCGCGCTCATCGGCAGCGGCGCGGCGCCCAATTCGGCCAGCACGTCGTTGGTGGCGGCGGCCAGGTCCTGCCGCGAGTCCACCAGGGTTCCATCCAGGTCGAACACCACCAGGCGCATCGGGATTACGATACCTCTATGACCCGCACAGTGCTCCTGACTCTGGCCGTCGCGGTCGCGCTGACGGCCTCCGGCCTTGCACAACAACAGCCGATGTTCCGTTCAGCGACCCGCACCGTGCCGCTGTACGTCACGGTCACCGACCAGGATGGCCGCCTCGTGCCGGACCTCGAGCGCGGCGACTTCGCCATCTACGACAACAACCGCCAGCAGGAAGTCACGATCTTCGACAACGAAATCGTCCCCTTCTCGGCCGTGCTCGCCCTCGACACCAGCGCGAGCATGACGCTCAACATCGAATTCGTGCAGGAAGCGGCGACCCAGTTCGTCATCCGGATGCTCCCGGAGGACGCCGGCGCCATCAACTACTTCAACTCGAAGGTTCGAATCAGTGAGGGGCTCTCGTCCGATCGCGATGGCCTGGTGCGTTACATCCGGAACGACATGCAGTTTGGCAACGAAACGCGCCTCTGGGATGCGGTCAATGCATCCCTGGATCATCTTCGAGACGCAACGGGGCGTCGCGTCGTCGTGGCCCTGACCGACGGAGAGGACTTCGGGTCGTCCAGCAAACACGGGGATGTGCTCGATCGAGCGCAGCGTGAAGACGTGATGGTCTACGCCATCGGCATCGAGTCGCGATTCCACAACGGCGCGAACTGGACGGTCTCGAGGCCCGGCGGGTCATTCAAGAAGATGGCCGTGGAAACCGGCGGCGCCTACTTCGAGCTCAAGCGCACGGCCGATCTCAACAGCACATTCACCCGCGTCGTGCAGGAACTGCACAGCCAGTACCTGCTGGGGTTCACCCCGACGAACCTCGACGGCAAGGAACACAAGCTCGAGGTCAAAGTGGCACGGCCCGGCCTCCAGGTGCGCGCGCGCAAGGCCTACGTCGCGAAGTAACTCACGGCGCGCCGCCGGCATCGCCGGCCACGTCACGTTTGGTCAGCGCATCACGAATCTCGCGCAGCAGCCGGATGTCTTCAGGCGGCGGCGCGGGATCCGGCCTGGTGTCGTCCGAAAACTGATCCTGCAGATCGTTGATGACTTTCATCACCAGGAACAGGACAAACGCGATGATGAGGAAGTTGACGGAGGCCTGCACGACCGCGCCCCATCCGATCTCGGGTTGCAGTTCCCGCGCAAGCCCGGGTACCGGCAAGCGAATGGCGCGATTGCCGATGTCGATCCCGCCGGTCAGCGCGCCCGTCAGCGGCATGATCACCTTGTCAACCAGGGCCGTCACGATGTTCTGGAACGAGGCGCCAATGACAATGCCGACGGCGAGACTGACGATGTTGCCGCGCAGCGCGAACTTCTTGAACTCCTGAGCCAGTTTCATAACCTGAACCCTTCCGGAAACACATCCCCGTCCTCGACCACAAACGTGTGGTCGCCGGTGATCGATGCGGCGCCGGTCAGCTCCGGCACAATCGCCGGGATCTCTCCGACGATCGTCCTCGAATGCACGCGCGCGGAAAATGTCGATCCGATGATGCTCTCGTGCACAAACGGCGTCTCGCCATCGACCAGGCCCATCGCGTCGAGCACCGCCAGCACGGCGCAGGTACCCGTTCCGCAGGGAGACCGGTCGACCTCATGATCCGCAAAGATCGTCACATTGCGCAGGTGGGCGCCTTCAACAGTCGGCGGCCCGGTGAAGATGGTGCCGTAGACGCCGGTCAGCCCGGGTTCGCTCGGGTGCACAACCGGCAGCAGACGTTCCACCTCCCGCGCGATCTGCATGCCGACCACCTTGAGGTCGGTCAGTCGCGACGACACGACGGCAAGCCCGGCAGCCTCAGCATCGACGACCGCGTAGAAGGCACCGCCAAAGGCAACGTCCACGGGAATGGTCCGCCCGCCGATGGTCACGGGAAGTCCCGCCACCAGCACGAACGAGGGCACGTTCAGGAACGAAACGCTGTCGACCCGTCGGCGTCCGGTCGTCGGGGCGATATGCGCCTGTGCCCGAATCTGCCCGGCCGGCGCATCAAAGACCAGTGACGTCCTCCCGTCGGCGTGAGTGATGAGCTCGCGCTCGAAGGCGATGGTGGTGACGGCGATGATGCCGTGGCCGCACATCGTGCTGTACCCCTCGTTGTGCATGAAGAGCACGCCGACATCCGAGTCCGGCCGCTCGGGGGGCGTCAACAGGGCGCCGTACATGTCGGCGTGCCCTCGCGGCTCGAACATGAGGGTGCGACGCAGTGCATCCTGGTGCTCGCGGGCGAACGCGCGACGCTCGAGCATCGTGCTTCCCTCGGGTGCCGGCCAGCCCTCGGTAATGAGCCGCAGCGGTTCCCCTGCCGTGTGCGCGTCAATCGTGCGTAAGATACGGGACGTCATGCCCCTATTGTTGACGGAATCCGATGTGCGCCAGGTACTGCCGATGCCGGATCTCATCACGGCCATGGCCGGCGCGTTGGCCGACTACTCGAGTGGACGCGCCCAGCAGCCCATCCGAACGGTGCTCGAGGTCGGGCCGGCCAAATCCTATTACGGCGTCATGCCGGCCGCGAGCGTCGACGATGACGGACACGGCACGATGGGCGCCAAACTTGTCACGGTCTACCACGCCAATCACGACAAGGGCCTGCCGTCGCACCTGGCCACCATCATCCTGATGGATCCCACCACCGGCGGACTCGTCGCCCTGCTCGACGGCCGGTACATCACCGAGGCGCGGACGGCAGCAGTGTCCGCGGTGTCGGTCGACCGTCTCGCGCGGCCCGACGCCAGGGTGGTCGCCATCCTGGGCAGCGGCGTGCAGGCGCGCAGCCACCTGCACGCCATCCGCCACGTCCGCGATCTCCGAGCCGTGCGTGTCTGGAGCCCACACGCGGATCATCGTGATCGTTTTGCGCGCGAGATGACCGCCGAATGCGGCGTCCCGGTCTGGAGTGCTGACGATGCCGCGTCCGCCGTCCGTGATGCCGACATCGTCGTGCTGACCACCGCGTCGCCCACGCCGGTCGTGAGCACATCCGACATCGCTCCAGGGACGCACATCTGCGCGGTAGGGGCATGTCGGCCGACGCAGCGCGAGATGCCGGGCCCACTGGTCGCCGGGTCGCGCCTGTTCGTGGACTCGCGTGAAGCGGCCCTGGTGGAGGCCGGCGACATCGTGTTGCCCATTTCGGAAGGACTGTTCTCGGAACGCCACATTGCCGGCGAGCTTGGCGAAGTCGTGCAGGGTCACTGCGACGGACGACGCCGCGCCGATGAGATCACCATTTTCAAGTCGCTCGGAATGGCGGTGGAGGATGTCGTGGCCGCACGCCTCGCCTACGACCGCGCCGTGACCGCAGGCCTCGGCAAGGAGTTTTCGCTGCAGTGAGGCCACTCAGGCGTCGGGTGGCGATCATCCTGCTGGCGCTGATCTGCGCGTTTCGGCCGGCGCAGTTGTCCGGTCAGGACGTCACGGCTGCACTCGCACCCGCGTTTGACGCCGCCTACAACCTCAACTATGACGAGGCCATGCGGCGGGCCGAAGCCGTCGTTTCAAGACAACCGGAATCATCGGCCGCGCACCGCGCGCTGGCCACCATCATCTGGATGCACCTGCTGTTTGACAGAGGAGCCCTCACGATCGACCACTATCTTGGCGGCGTCTCGCAGTCGGACGTTGACCTGCCCGCGCCACCCCCGGCCCGAGCGTCACGGTTCCATCAGCACGTCGAACGGGCGATCACGCTGGCCGAGGCAAGAGTGAAGAACAGCGCGTCGGACATCAACGCGCGGTTTGACCTCGGCATGGCGCACGGCCTGTATGCCTCGTGGATGGCGACCGTCGAGGGCAAGGTCCGGGGCGCCTTCGGTGCGGCGCGGCGCGCGTATGACGCCCACGAGTGGGTGCTTGACCGTGACGCGACCCGTCACGACGCCGGGCTCGTGGTCGGCACGTATCGATACTCGGTCGCCGTGCTGTCGTTTCCCAAACGCTGGCTCGCCTATCTGGCGGGCTTTGGCGGCGACAAGGCGCGGGGCATCCGTCTGCTGGAGGCGGCGGTCACCACGCCGTCAACCGCGACCGACGCACGGCTGGCGCTCGCGCTCGTGTACAGCCGCGAGAGTGAGCACCGGCTCGCGCTCGAGATCTTCAGGACCCTGATGCGCGAGTTCCCCGACAACCGGCTCCTGTGGCTGGAAGCCGGGTCGGCTGCCTGGCGTGCCGGTCAGGCGGCTGAAGCGGAAGCGCTGTTGACCGAGGGCCTTTCCAGGCACGACCGCGACCCGCGCCCGAAGATCCCGGGAGAACGCGCGCTCTGGATCTACAAGCGCGGCGTCGCGCGTGTGTCTCAGAACCATCTTCCGGACGCGGAGGCCGATCTGCGCCTGGCGCTGACACAGGCGCCGACCGGATGGGTGCGGGGCCGGATTCACCTCGAGCAGGGCAAGATTGCCGATCTGCGGGGCGAACGGCAGGCAGCCGTCACTCGATACACCGAAGCGGAGTCGCTGTGCCGGGCGCATCGGGATCCCTGGTGCGCGAGTGAATCGGCGGGGTATCGCAAACGGGCGTTCGCGTTCACCTCCACACGCGGATCGACGGTAGACTGAGCGCACCACATGGCCGTTCCCACCTGGCTCAAGGTCATCATCGTCGTCATCGCGCTCGGGATGCTGGGGATGTGCGCCATCGCGGGCGCCGGCGTCTACTTCGTCTCCCAACACGTCAGCACCTCGTCGATGCCCGCCACCGACGCGTTGCGGAGATTCGAGGAACAACGCGCGCAGTTCAAGGAACAGCAGCCGGTCATTGACATCGATCCGAGCGAACGCGTGACGCAGCTGCGCAACATCACCGAGCTGCCCGACGGCCCCACGCCAGCCCAGACGCTCGTCGTGATGGCCTGGGATCCCACCGACGAACGAATCGTGAACTTTGAAATTCCGCTGTGGGTGCTCGGCATCGGTGAACGCAAGATCGATCTCGGCGTCGGGGCCGAGAGCCTTGACCTGCGCAAGCTCAACATCACTGCCGAAGACTTGCGCCGTATCGGTCCGGCCCTGCTGCTCGATTTGAAGTCGCCGTCCGGCGACCGCGCCCTGATCTGGACCAAATAGAGCCGAGAGCTGGCTTGCCGAGCCGTAGCTGTGAGCGAAGCGAGCAGCGTGTGGGGCTTGCCGAGCCGTAGCTGCGAGCAGTGGCTGGCCTGCCGAGCCGTAGCTGCGAGCGAAGCGAGCAGCGAAGGCTGGTACCGGTACGGGGATTCGAACCCCGGTTCCAAGGTTGAGAACCTTGTGTCCTAACCCCTAGACGATACCGGCACGCGAGAGGGGAATCTGAAGTTAGCACCCGGCGACGAATCCGGTCAAGTCAGCGATAATCGCAGGGCCCATGACGACGAGCACCGCAGCACCGTCGAGGCTCGCCGACTGGATCACCCTCGCCAAGGTCCGGGTCAATACCCTTGTTGTTGCCACCACCGCCGGTGGCTACTACATGGGCCTGCGCGACCCGCTCGACTGGACCCACCTCGTATTGACCTGTGCCGGCACCGGCCTGGTGGCCGGCGGCGCGGCCGCGTTCAACCAGGTCGCCGAACGCGACACGGACGCCCTGATGGCCCGCACGCGCAAGCGCCCCGTGGCCGACAAGCGCCTGTCGCCCACGGAAGGGCATGCGGTTGGTGCAGTGCTGTCGCTGGCCGGGCTGGCGCTGCTGTGGTTCATGACCAATCCCACAGCGACAGCTGTCGCGCTGGCCACACTCATCAGTTACGTGCTGATGTACACCCCGCTGAAGCGGCGGACGTCATTTGCAGCGGTGGTGGGTGCGGTGCCGGGGGCGCTCCCACCGATGATTGGCTGGGCAGCCGCCGGGGGCTCGGTCACGGCGCTTGGCGGCTGGTCGCTGTTTTTCATCATGTTCGTGTGGCAGTTGCCGCACGTGCTGGCGATTTCGTGGATGTACCGCGAGGAATATGGGCGCGCCGGGCTGCCGGTGCTGCCGGTCGTTGATACCACCGGCGTGATCACGGGACGCCAGGCGCTGCTCTGGGCCGTCACGCTCGTGCCGATTTCGGTGCTGCCGTCGATTGCCGGTGTGGCCAGCCCGGTCTACAGCATCGGCGCTGTCATCCTGGGTCTGGCTCAGCTGGGCACCACAGCGAAGTTTGCGTTCCAGCGTTCGGCGGCCAACGCGCGACTCGTGTTCTACGCGTCGATCATCTATCTGCCGCTGCTCTGGATTGTGATGACGGTGACACGATGATCCCGGTTGAACAGCTCCCCACGCTCAACGCCTCACTCAATGCCATCTGTGCGCTGCTGCTGGTGCTGGGCTACCGGCACATCCGCGCGGGGCGTATCGAACAACACCGGCGCACGATGCTTGCGGCCTTCACCGTGTCCGTCCTGTTCCTGGTGTCGTACCTCGTGTACCACGCACAGGTCGGGTCCAGGCCCTACACCGGCACCGGCGCGATGCGCATCGTCTACTACTCCATCCTCTTTCCGCACATCGTGCTCGCGGCGGCCGTCGTGCCCATGGCGCTGTTGACGCTGCGCCGAGGCCTGGTGCGTGATGATGCCCGGCACCGGAAGATCGCCAGGATCACCTATCCGATCTGGCTGTTCGTCTCCGTCACAGGCGTCATCGTCTACGCAATGCTCTACTGGTAAGAGCACGTTACAAAACGCCCTGCAGTTTTACGTGTCAGTAGTAGAGCAGGTACTTGGCACGCAACAGACGCCAGCGTGCTTCGCCGCCGCTCCAGGATGCCGCGATGGCTGCGGGGTCTTCGCCTCGCACGACACGCGCCAGGCCCGCCGTTGAGCCAAATAGTCTCGCGGCCGTGTTGATCTCGAACTGGGTAGGATGCAGGCGCTGGATGGCGGCTGCCACCTCGAGCCCGACTCGCACCGGGCGTACGGCGTTCCGGTCGGTCACGACCATGAACACGCCCTTGCAGAGCTCGTTGGCGTATTTCGAGGATGTGGGCGTGAACTCGACCGGATAGAAGCGCACGCCCGCGAGGTTGCGTGCGTTGAGCGTCTCCGCAAGACGTACGCCATCGATCCACGGCGCGCCCACGTGTTCAAAGGGCGTATCCGTGCCGCGCCCGACCGAGATGTTGGTGCCCTCGAACGACGCAATGCCCGTGTACAACGTCGCCGCGTACAGGTTCCGCATGTTCGGCGACGGGCCAATCCACAGCTGGTTCGTCTCATCGAACCAGTGATCGCGGCGCCAGCCGCGCATGGCCACGACGGTCAGGTCAGCGTCGATCTTCTTCTCAGCGTTGAACAGCCGCGCAACCTCGCCAAGCGTCAGCCCGTGCCGCGTCGGCATCGCTGGAAAGTAGCCGACGAAGCTGGCCAGGTCCTCATCAAGAGTCGGCCCTTCGATCGCGACACCGCCGATGGGATTGGGCCGGTCGAGCACGAACACCTTCATCTTGCGCGCCGCGGCTTCCTCGAGCACGTACGCGATCGATGTTGCGTACGTGTAGAAACGCGCTCCGACGTCCTGCAGGTCGATGACCATGGCGTCGAGCCCGCTCAACATGGCGTCAGTCGGCCGGCGAGTCTCGCCGTACAACGAATGAATCGGCAACCCCGTCCGCTCGTCTTTCGACGAAGGCACCGTGGCATCGAGGATGCCGCGAATGCCGTGTTCGGGGCTGAAGAGTGCTGCCAGCGTGACGCCCGGTGCGTCGGCCAGCACATCGATGGTCGCGGCGCCATCCCGTGTCCGGCCGGTGTGATTGGTGAGCAGCCCCACGCGCATTCCCTTGAGTGGAGCAAAGCCGTCGGCACGCAGCACATCGATGCCGTTGAGCACGGTCGCGGGGGCGGTCGGCGCGACGGCAGGCGTCTGGGCGGCAAACGCCTGTCTTGGCTGCGTGTAGGCCTCAGGCGACAACGCGGTGAGCGCGGACGCGGCGATCGTGGCCACACGCGCGCGCAGCGGCGTCACGTCGCCCTTGCCGTCGGGATGCAGGCGGCTCGACAGGAAAATGACAAACGTCCTGGTGGCCGGGTCAATCCAGATGGAGGTGCCCGTGAAACCCGTGTGGCCAAACGAGCCGAGCGGCAGCAGCTCACCGCGGTTGGACGAAAAGGACGAATCGATGTCCCACCCCAGGCCGCGCACCGCAGCCACGTCGGCCGGCGTCGACGGGCTGATCATCCGGGCGATGGTGAGCGGCGAGAGCACGCGCACACCATCGACTTCGCCGCCGCGCAGCAGCATGCGCGCAAACCGGGTGAGGTCGGCGGCGGTACTGAAGAGACCCGCGTGGCCCGCGACACCACCCATACGCCGCGCGGTGGGGTCGTGCACCGTGCCGCGCAGCATCCGGGCATCCGGTCCCGCGCATGGCCATCCAAACGGGGTGCACACTTCGGTGGGAGCAATGCGATCGCGTAGCGCCGGGTCGGGCGTGAACGACGTGTCAACCATGCCGAGCGGCTGGAAGATTCGCGTTTCGGCGAACTGATCGAAGGGCATGCCGGCCACCCGCGCGACGATGTCGGCCAGCAGGAAATAGCCGATGTCCGAGTAGACGAACTGGGTGTCGGGTGGCGCCGTCAGGACCTCCTCGGTGGCGAGGCGGATCGCTTCGTCGTAGCCCACCCACGGGTCGCCAAGGTCGACGTCAGGCCTCAGACCCGACATGTGGGTCATCAGGTGGCGGATGTTCACGCGTGACTTGCCGTACTTGGCGAACTCCGGAATGTACTGGGCAACGGGATCCGTCAGTCTGATTTTGCCGTCCTCGACCAGCATCATGACCGCCGTGGTCGTCGCCACCACCTTCGTCAGCGACGCCATGTCGAAGATGGTGTCGGCCGTCATGGGTTCAGCCGCGGGTTGAACCGCGCGCTGGCCGTACACCTTGCGGAAGAACACGGCATCGCCCTGCCCGATGACCACCACCGCGCCGGGGAGTTTCTTCGCGGCAATGTCAGCCGCGATGACCTCGTCAATGCGGGCAAGCCGCGCGGCGTCGACCCGGGACGGCGCCTGTCCCCCCTGTGCCTGAGGCATGGTGGCGGCAACACACACGAGGAAGGCGCAGAGTGAGATGGTGGATTTCATGACAACGCCAATTCTAGGATCCACTCCCGATAGCTGCTACTCTTCCCACGGAGGATTTTCCAATGCACCTGTTTCGAGTTTTCCGCCGTGTCGTCCCCGCCGTGGCCGCCCTGACTGCCGCGGTGCTGCTGACGGGTCCCTCGCTGATGGCGCGCGACCAGGACACCAAGACGGTCTACCTCAGCGTGATTGACGAGAAGGGCCAACCGGTCACCGACCTTCGGCAGGATGAGGTCTTCGTTCGTGAGGGTGGCCAGGGCATGGAGCCCGCCGTCCGGGAAGTCGTCAGTGTGCGCAAGGCCACCGACCCGCTCGCCATCATGTTGCTCGCCGATACGTCGAAGGCGACCGGCAGCGCCGGCATGTCCCAGCGCGGCAAGGTCTCGGGCTCGGAACTGGTCCGCGACGTCCGGGTGGCGTTTTCCGCGTTCGTGAAGACGATGGCCGCGGAGAGCCCGGAGTCCCAGATGCAACTGATGGAGTTCGGCCAGGCGGCGGTGCCCATGACCAAGATGACATCCGACGTCACGGAGCTCGAAAAAGGCATCGCGACGCTCTTCCCGAAGAACAACATGCCTGCCGTCTTGATGGAAGCCCTCTCGGAGGCGGCCAAGACGCTCGAGAAGGTGAAGACACCGCGCCGGGCCATCGTGGCCCTCAACGTGTTGCCGACCGACGAACAGAGCCGCCAGCGGCCGCAGCAGATGCTCGACCAGGTGCGCAAGGCGAACGCCTCGGTCTGGGCCGTGTCCTACAACTCCGGCACAGTGTCGCAGGATCCCCGCGGAGTCGTACTCGACGCCCTCGCCAAGAACACGGGCGGGGTCAGGGAGACGATCGCCAGCCAGAACGCCCTGGAGCTCTACATGACGAACATCGCCAAGGCGCTCAATGCGCAGTACGAGGTGAAGTTCACGCGCCCGGCCGGCTCAAAGCAGCCGGAAATCATCCAGTTCGGTTTGAGCCGCCAGGGTCTGCGCCTGCACCACAGCATCTACGCGCCGCAGTAAGCTCGTAGGCATGAAACGTCTTCTCGGTGCCGTCGCCGTCGGCCTGCTGGTCGCGGCGGCGGCAGCCTGGTGGTCGCTGCGTGGCGGCTACACCGTCCTCGCCACTCCCGATCAGAACGTCCTGCTCGTCACCATCGACACCTTGCGCGCCGATGCCCTCGGCGCGTACGGCGGCCGCGCCGCAACTCCACACCTTGACCGGCTCGCATCCGTGGGCGCACGCTTCACCTTCGCCCACGCACACGCCGTGGTCACCCTGCCGTCCCACACGTCAATCCTGACGGGACAGCTCCCGTATGAACACGGCATCCGGGACAACAGCGGCTATCGCGTCGCGCCAGGCACGGCCACGCTGGCGACGCGCCTGAAAGACGCGGGCTTTGCCACCGGCGCCTTCATCGGCGGCTTCCCCCTGACGCGGCGCTTCGGCCTCGCCCCGGGGTTCGACGAATACGACGACCAGATTTCCGAACTGCAGGGTGATCAGCTGCTCACCGTGCCCGAGCGGCCGGCCAACGAGGTCGTGTCACGGGCGATTGGATGGATTGACCGGACACCCGGCAAGTTCTTCAGCTGGGTGCACGTCTTTGATCCACACTCGCCGTATGCTCCCCCGGCGCCACTGAACGAGACCTACAAAGACTCTCCGTACCACGGCGAGGTCGCGTTCGTGGACCAGGCCCTCGGGCCGCTCTTTGAACGCCTGCGCAGCCTGCCCCGCCCGACGCTGGTCATCGTCACTGCTGACCACGGGGAGAGCCTCGGCGAACACAACGAGCTGACCCACGGACTGTTTGCCTACGAGCCGACGCTGCGCGTCCCCCTGATCGTCACGACGGTGATCCCCGGAGGAGATGCGGAAGGGGGACGTGTGGTCGAGCAGCCGGCGCGTCTGGTCGACATTGCGCCGACAGTCCTCGAGGCCGTGGGCCTTGCGCCACAGACCGCCATGAGCGGCAGCTCGCTGATTCCCGTCATTGCCGGCGCGTCAGACGACGACCGGCCCACCTATTTCGAATCGATGACCTTCAACCTCGTCCGAGGGTGGGCTCCGCTGCGCGGCGTCATCGTCGAGCGAGACAAGTACATCGATCAACCAGTGCCGGAGCTCTACGACCTCCTCACTGACCCAGGGGAGCTCCGCAACCAGGCGCAGCCCCAACAGGATCGCGTGGCGGTGCTGGCAGGCGTTCTGCGGACCTACGACATGTCGCCTCCTGATCGACCGGGCCGTGAGTCCGGACAGGTCTCCGAAGCGCTGCGGTCGCTGGGTTACGTCTCGGGGTCCGCCGCGCCGAAGACGGCCTACACGGAGGCCGACGATCTCAAAACACTGGCCGGACTGCACAGAGACATCCACGACGCCGACAACGCACTGCTTGACGGCAACTACGACCGGGCGATTTCTTTGCTGACCGGCGTCATCGGCCGGCGACCGGATACCGCTGATGCGATCACGGGCCTGGCCAGAGCCTACTGGGCGACGGGTGACGCTGCTGCCGCCATCAAGGTGCTCGACAATGCGATGCGCGCGGGCGTGACCACCGACGACATCCGCCTGCGGCTGGGCCTCTACCTCGCTGAAAGTCGCGCCGATGTGCCCCGCGCAATAGACATCCTTCGGACGTTGCCTGACGATGATCTGGAGGGCCTGAACGCTCTGGGCGTTGCCTACGGCGCGGCGGAGCGGTGGAATGACGCCATCGCGGCGTTTCAGCGAATCCTTGCCGTGGACGAGGGCAACGCCCTGGCAATGCAGAACATCGCGGCGATGCACCTGAGCGCCAACGATCTCACGTCGGCCGAGCAGTTTGCGCGCCGGGCCATCGACCGGGACCCTCAGCTTGCGAAAGCGCACACGACGTTGGGCGTCGTGTTCGCGAGGAGCCGCAGGCTCGACCAGGCGGCAGCGTCGTGGACACGTGCCGTCGAGCTCGACCCGACGGAATTTGACGCGATGTATAACCTGGTGATCCTGCTGGCAGAGTCAGGCCGCATCGGTGAGGCGCGGCGGTATGCGGAGCAGTTCGTCAACACCGCGCCACGCGCGGCCTACGCGCGAGAGGTCGAACAGCTCAGCGCGCTGCTACGGTGATGTTCGACACCACCGACCCGACCACGTCGTCGCCGACCATCACGCGGGCTCGCAGCACGTAGCGTCCAGGATCCAGCATGTCGGCGGCGAACTCCGTGGCGGCGCGCCACACGCCGGCCGTGTCTCGTGGCGTGACAGTCCGCTCGTCGAGCGGCTCTGGATCTCCGGCCTTTGTGAGCGTCAGTTCCACCTGCACCGCGTCGAGTGACACACCGGACGCCGGGGGATAGAGCTCGAGTTCCGCGCGCACGCCGGTGGCGGCTGCGGGCACGCCCTCGAGGGCCATCAGCTGCGGTTGGCCCTGGCCATCCACCCAGGCCACGAGCAGGTCGCTGGCGGTGAAGGGTCCGACGGTGAGCAGCGACGCGTCGAGCTCCGTGGCCACGGCGCCAAGCGCGCCTTCGGCGTCCGCCACAGCGACACGAAGCGCGTACGAGCCTGGTGACAGCGGCACACCAAATGTCACAGGGACGACGCCGGCGGGAGATTCAATCACACGCCGACCGCTGGTCATGGCGGCGCCCTCTCTCGTCGCATCACCCGACGGCACCACGCCGAACATGGCGGTCAGCGGCCCACGCAACGTGGCGTCGACCGCTCCCGCCATCAGGTTGATGGTGACTTCCACTTTGGCCTGATCTGAAGGTGCCCGGCGGAGCAACGTGGCCACTCGCAGTGGAACGGCGCCATGCTGCTGGCCTGACGACAGCACCTCGGTAAGTCGGTCGTCGATGCTCTTTGGCTTTTCGGGTACTACTGGAGCCGGTTCGGGCACCAGCGCATGACGGCTCACGTACACCGATGCGCCCGGATGCCGGACCGATGCATCCACTGCTAGCTCCTGTCCCACGGCCAGCCCTGCCGGCAGTTCCACACCCAGGCGATAGATCGCTGCGCTGGCGGTGCGCACACGCTCGAAGAACGGTGCGGGATCACCCACCACCCGATAAAACTGCCCACCCAACATTGTCGTGGCGGTCTGCAGGCCTTCGAGCAGCAGGCGCTGGTCCTCAAGGCGTCGCTGCGGGGCGCCGATGTCCGAGCGCTGGATGTTGGTGTTGTCTGATCGCGCCCCCTGCCCCACCGGTACGGAGGCCTGATCGTCCACGTGCATGTCGTGTTCTTCCATCAACACGCTGACCTGCACACCCGCTCGCGCGGCGGCAGCGGCGACGGGCTTGAAGACGTCGGCTTCGCTTCCAAGCGTGAGGCCGTCGGAGAGGATGACGAGGTGGCGAATTCCTGACGCCTTCCCCATCGCCGAAATCACGGCTTCAAGCGCGCCGATCTGGCTCGCACGAATCTGTTTGGCCTGCGCAGCGATGAGGCGCGCGGATCTCTGGACGCGCGCTGCGCAGTCGTCGTTGGCAATCAGCACCTCGAGCACCTGCCCGTCAACTGCCGTGAAGTCTCCGGCGAAACACGACACCGCGATCGCATTCTTCAGGTCCTGGGCGCTGCCTTGATCCATGCGGACCGCCTGACTCAGACCCACCGGCGAAAAGCCGCCCTGCCCCATCACCTGAAAGGACCCGAGGTTCATCGCGCTGCCGCTGATGCGACCGAGTGCGTCCACGACCGCTTTCCGATCCAGTGTCGGCTGCGTCGCATCCCCAGGCGCGGAGGTGTAGACGACCCCGATCGGATCGGCCGAGGGCACACGGGCGACGAACTCGCGCGCGGCCTTGAGCAACCGCTGCCCGCGAGTGGGCGGAATGGACAGGTCGTCGACGAGGATGACGAACACCCGGTCCTCACCTTGCGCGGCACGAGGTCCGGTCACGCCTTCGTTGGTGATGACCTGACGCCCTGCGCGACCGTCCCACGGCGCAGCCTCCGGCGCGGAGCCCGCGACCGCCGCATTCTCACTCCTGGCCTCGACGTAGCTCAGCACCTTGATGGGTTGCCGTCGGCCGTTGAGAGTGACGGTGAACGCGTCGGCGGTGAGGCCCGGCACAGGCTTACCGTCGGCGTCGAAGACGGCGACATCGACGGTGACCAGCGCCGTGGAGCCGCGAAAGGTCGGCACCTGCTGCTGGGCGCCGACCGGCCACGCCACACTCAGTGCGCACGCCAGTGCGACCGCAGCGCTCGGTCGCCCCATCGTCAGTAGACACCGCCGCGGATCGGCTCGAGCGGCGGCAACTTCACGGCCCGATACCCCTGTCGAGACCGTACCTTCAGGCCTGAGGTCATCGGTTTCACCTCGATCTTGCGATACGTGCCATCCATCGTCGGGTTGTCCGGCTGATACCCGATGACGTAGTAGGTGCTGGTGTCTCGCACGACCAGGTTGAAGGCACGCGAGAGGTCGTCGATGTTCTTGAACCGCAGGCCCCCGGTGGCCGACGTCAGAATGGCGGGCGCATCTTCACCCGTGTCCCACGCCGTCGACCGCGCGGCGGAGGCCATCAGCACATCCGGTGTCGCGCTCGGAGACCCGATCAGGCCTCGGGTGTCGATGTTGTAGATCACCGTACCGGCACGCGCGGCTTCGGCGGCAATCGTCACCAGGTCGGTACGGGATTCCTCGACGTAGAAACCTTCCGACAGGAACACCACAGTCTTGCGACCGGGGATCCGCGCCAGTCGATTCACGACGTACCGCAGGTTCTGCATCGTGTTCGACGTAAGGATGCGGGCCTGGCGCACATAGAGGCGCGCCTTCTGCTGGATCTGGTTCTCGACCTGGTTGACGCCGCCGTTGAGATTGCAGTTGAACGGATCGTCGCGGCACACCTGCTCACCGATGCGCTTGACGACTTCGATGGACCCTTCGGCGATACGCATCGCGTCAATCTCGCCGGGAATGCGCGGGAACTCGCGGAAGGTCGACAGCAGGGCCTGCCGCGTCTCGAATCCCGGCCGCACCGCGTGAATCGCGCCCACCAGCTCCGCGGGGCTCGTCGTCAGCCGGCTGTTGTGCATCTGGCTGTTGTGGTACACGCCGCCAAAATCGCCCGGGCCAAGGTTCTCACGGATGAAGCGCTCCGCCCCCACTTTGGCGCGTTGCAAGCCTTCGGTGTCCATGTGGGCTTCATCAAAGAGCACGACGAAGATGCGCCGCGCGCGATCCTCGGGGGCCACCGGCTGGTCGCCGGTCACGGGGAACGGCTGCCCGCCCCGCTCGTGCGCCACCATGTAGAACTGCTCGATTTTCTGGGGACGTCCGTCTTCGAAAATCTGGATGTCGTCCATCGTGAGGCCAGGGACAAACTCGCCCTGGCGGTCCTGAACGACTACGTCGACTTCGACCAGCGCCGTCGACGCCTTGAACGTGAGTTGCTGTTGTGTCGTGACCGTCGAAGGCAGACACAACAACGCGAGGCCGAGGGAGAACCCGAGTCGCGTCAATTTCATAACCTGTTGGGAGGTCGATCTTACTCCTGCCCCCACCCAAAAAGAAATCGGCCCGGAGGGGGAATCCCCTCCGGGCCGCAGTGTGTCGGACCCGTTGGACCTGGTCCTAGAACGAGAACGTCGCGCCGACGCGGAAGATCCGCGGCGGAATGATCGAGCTGATCCGTTCCGACGGGATGACCGGGTTGCTGGTCGATCCGAGCAGGCTGAGGTTGTTGCTGGAGTAACCGGAGATCAGGTCGCTGTTGAGGATGTTGAAGCCGTCAAACATCACCTTCAGCCGGTTCTGACCGCCGCGGAACGAGAACGTCTTGTGGATGCCCGCGTCCCAGATCGCCTGCGTGCCGAAACGCACGTTGCCGGTCTTCTCGAAGAACATCGTGCTGATGTTGACCGTCGAGGCCGTCTGCGCACCGGTCACCACGTTCACGGCCGTGCCGTTGGGCTGTACGCCGGGGCCGTTGATGATCATGTTGCGGATGCCGCCATCGTTGATGTTCAGGTTGGTCGACGCCATGATGCCCCACGGCAGGTCATAGCTGCCGTTGAACTTGATCAGGTAGCGCGCGCCCGAGTTGAACCCGTTGAAGTACTCGTCACCAGTCGGGTTGTAAAGCGCGTTCGGCGGCTGCACGTAGTCGTTGCGGGTCTGCAACGTGATGGCCACGTTGGCCTGCCACTTGTCGCTGTAGCGCTTGTTCAACGTCAGGTCGACGCCTTTGTAGACCTCGTACGACTGGCGGGTCATCGTGATCGACGTGGTGCCGGTCGGACGGAGGGTCCCCGCGGGGATGATGTAGTAGGTCCCGCTCAGGCCGGTCGTGGCATCGGTATGCGTCAGAGGACCGGAGTAGAGCTGCAGGCTGTAGCCGGCCGAGCCAGGCTGGTAGCCGAGCTGGTAGGTCGCCGTGCCGTTGTCGTATTTACGGTAGATGAAGTCAGCACCGACCGCCAGGTTGCCGATCAGCTCGCGCTGGATACCAGCGGTGATCTCACGGGTACGACCAATCTTCGTGCTCTTGTCCACCGCGTTCTGCCCCGGCGCGAGGACGCCGGTCGTCAGGTCAAAGCGCGAGGTGTTCGTATTTGGCGTGCCGACCAGTTCAGTGGCCTGAATGTAGCCGTCGCGGTTGGCATCAGTCCAGCAAGGCGCATTGGCCGCCGTGCTGCAGGCGCCGCTGTTCTGGTTGTTGCCCCACGTCAGCGTCACACCACCAAGGCTGCTGAAGGCGTTCGCCAGCGTGATCTTGGTCGCGTAGTAGTAGGAACCACTCGCCTTGAGCACGGTCTTGCCGTTGCCCGTCAGGTCGTAGGTCAGCGACACGC
>CBINOO010000001.1:0-272059 GCA_966252305.1 uncultured Acidimicrobiia bacterium | reverse complement strand
TGTTCCACGTGGAACGTCCATTTGTTCAGAGACTCGGCGGGGCTAAAGCCCACGCCCTACACTTTCCATCAGCACCCAGCACCCAGCACGTCGGCACCTCGGCACTTCGGCACCTCGGCACCTCGGCACGTCGGCGCTTCGGCACCTCGGCACCTCGGCACGTCGGCGCTTCGGCACTCCGAAAACTTCAGACTATAATTAACCTGCAGCTAGTAGTGTTGGTTTATATTATATGACCAAAAAAACTCGGGTCATCGCCGTCGCCAATCAGAAAGGTGGCGTCGCCAAGACCACCACTGCCATCAACCTCCCTGCCTCCCTTGCACTTGCCGATCAGCGGATCCTCCTGATCGACATGGATCCACAGGCCAATCTCACGTCGGGCGTGGGCCAGAAGGATCAGGCAACCGATGCCGGCACGATCTATGACGCGCTCACGAGCACCGAATCGATCGCCGCGCGTGACTTCGTTCTGCCGACCAGCGTCGACAACCTCTTCATCGTGCCCGCAGACCGCCACCTCACCGGCGCAGAAATCGAACTTGTCAATCTCCCCGACCGCGACAAACGGCTGAAACGTTTCGTCGATCAGTTGCGGGGCGAGTTCGACTTCGTCTTCATTGATTCGCCGCCGTCGTTGGGGCTGCTGACGCTCAACGCGCTTGTGGCCGCCGACACCGTACTGATTCCACTCAATTGCGAGTACTTCGCTCTCGAGGGCATCGCCGAACTCACGAGCACGCTTGAACGCGTGCGCGAATCGCTGAATCCGAGCTTGAGTATTGAAGGCGTACTGCTCACGATGTACGACGACCGCACGAACCTGGGTCAGCAGGTGGGCAGCAACATCCGCGAGTACTTCGGCGACAAGGTCTTCTCGACGGTCATCCCGCGAAACGTCCGCCTCGGAGAAGCGCCAAGTTTCGGTGTGCCGGTGATCCTGCACGATCCGCGTTCGCGCGGCGCCGAGGCCTACCTGTCCCTGGCTCGCGAGTTTCTCGCGAGGGACACTGCCCGCCAGGCGACGGCCACCGCGACCACCTGAAGGAATTGATCATGGCAGCCAAACGACCCGCCCTTGGACGAGGCCTGAGCGCGCTGATTCCCGCGGCGCAGACGCCACAGCCTGCGCCGCAGCCAACACAGGACCGTCCGCGCGTCCAGGAACTCGACATCGACCTGCTCATCCCCAACCCGCGCCAGCCGCGCGTGCACATGGATGAGACGCGCCTTGAAGAACTCGCGCAATCGATACGGGCCAACGGCGTGATTCAACCGATTGTTGTGCGCAAGGTTGATGACCACTATGAGATCGTGGCCGGCGAGCGACGCTGGCGTGCGTCACAACGAGCCGGCCTGCTCAAAGTACCGGTGGCTGTTCGCGATGTGCCGGACGACAAGCTCCTTGAAGTCGCCCTCATCGAAAACATCCAGCGCGAGAACCTCTCACCCATCGAAGAAGCACAGGCCTACCGTCGTCTCACCGACGAATTGCAGATGTCTCAGGAAGCCATCGCCACGCAAGTCGGTAAGGACCGCGCAACCGTTGCGAACTACATGCGATTGCTTCGGCTGCCGGCCGAAGTCCGCGCGGCACTTGATGAAGGCGCGTTGGCCATGGGGCACGCACGCGCGCTGCTTTCCCTGCCTGATGAAAACACACAGCGCCGCCTGGGTCGGGATGTCATTGCTCGAGGCCTCTCCGTTCGTGACACCGAGGCGCTTGTAAGGCGTGAAGTGGAAGCCCGGCCCGCAGCAGCCGTATCCGAGCCACCCAAGGTTGATCCGAACACACGCGCAGCGGAGGACCAACTCAAGCTTGCGCTTGGCACTCGCGTCCGGATCATTCGAAAAGGCAAGGGCGGCCGTATCGAGGTGGATTTCACCAACGAGGACGAACTGCAGCGCCTGTATGAAGCTCTGACCGGCAACTGATGACCATGCCATCCAAACGACTCACCGAATACGCGGATTGCGCAGGCTGCGCGAGCAAGCTGGGTCCGGCCGAACTGGACGCGGTCATGGCCGGTCTACCAACGGCCCACGTGGATGACCGGGTGCTTGTCGACTTTCACACCGCCGACGATGCCGGCGTGTACCGCTGGTCTGATACTGCTGCGTGGGTGCAGACCGTCGACTTCTTCACGCCAATCGTTGACGACCCGTATGTCTTCGGACAAATTGCCGCCGTCAACGCGCTCAGCGACGTGTATGCGATGGGCGGCACACCCCGAACCGCGCTTGCCATCGCGTCCATTCCAAAGGTCGATGGTCCCTCTCCGGACGTGATCCGCGACATCTTCCGGGGGGGCAGCGACAAACTCCGCGAGGCCGGCGTGGTGCTGCTTGGTGGTCATACCGTCACCGACCCGGAAATCAAGTTCGGCTACGCCGTGACCGGGGAGGTCCATCCCGACCGCATCTGGAAGAACAGCGGCGCGCAAATAGGCAACGTCCTCGTGCTGACCAAGCCCCTCGGCACAGGGATTATTGTTAGAGCAACAAAATTCGGTCGTTCAACCACGGAGCAATTGGCCTCAGCGACCGAATCGATGCTGAGGCTCAACGCAAAGGCGTCAGATATCGCCAGAGAGGCGTGGCAACACGCCGTTAAAGCCTGCACAGATATCACAGGATTTGGTCTAGTTGGTCATGCAACAGAAATGGCCAGTACTAGCGGCACGACATTGGCCTTCGAGGCGGCCGCCCTGCCGGTCATCACTGGGGCACTTGACCTTGCCGTACAAAACCTGCCCTGTGGGGGCCGTTCCAACCAGCGTCACTACGGAAGGATTGCCGTAGCGCCGGGCGTTTCCCAGGAGCGTTTCCTCGTCGCCTGTGACCCGCAGACTGCCGGCGGACTGCTCTTTTCGGTCCAGGCTGATCAGGCAGCGGCATTTGTGGGGGCACTTCGTGAGGCCGGCGTTCCGGCTGTTGACGTCGGCCGTGTTGAGCCGCGCGCGGACGACGACTCGCTGGTCCGCCTGGTTTGAGCCTCACAGCACGCGAATCGGTCGTCCAGGGGGGCGACGTGTACATGCACCCCGTGGTATAAATGTCCGTTTGCCGGGGACAGTAACGACCCCGGTGGAGGGCTCACAACGCTCATGAGCGCACGATCGGCCGCCCGGCGGTATGCCGCGGTCCTCTTTGAAGTGGTCAGCAAGACCGGTGACGTCAGTCGCGCCGAGCGCGACCTGAAGGCATTTGCCGATCTGGTCGCGGGACACGCGCAGCTGGAACTGGTGCTGACGTCTCCCGCCATTCCCGCTGCGCGCAAACGCGCCATCCTCGAGCAGGTGCTCGCCGCGGCCGGGGACATCAGTGGCGAAGTACAGCGCCTGCTGCTCATGCTCGCCGACCGCGATCGGCTGACGATTCTCGGCGACATCGTGTCCGCCTATGACGCGCGCCTGATGGCGCACCGCAAGATCGTTGATGCGGAGATCGTCACCGCGACACCGCTGGCTGACGACCGCCGCGACTCGCTGGCCAAGGCGCTCAGTGATGCCTCAGGCGCCGAGGTGCGCGTGAAGGAATCCGTTGACCCGGAGATCATGGGCGGCCTCGTCGCCCGCGTTGGCAGCGTCATCTTTGACGCGAGCCTCACCCATCAGCTCGAGAAGATGCGACAGCAGCTGCTGTCGCGAGCATAGTCTCACCCGCAGGACCGACCGATGCAGATCAAGGCCGAAGAAATCTCCCGAATCATCCGCGACCAGATTGGCAACTACACCGTTGACGTTGACGTAGCCGAGGTTGGCACCGTCGTCTCAGTGGGCGACGGCATCGCCCGCATTCATGGCGTCGAACGCGCCATGGCCGGCGAGATGCTCGAATTCCCGAACGGTCTGTACGGCATCGCGCTGAACCTCGAAGAAGAGAGCGTCGGCGCCGTGTTGCTGGGCCGGTCGACGGAGATCAAGGAAGGCGACACGGTCAAGCGCACGGGCCGCATCATCTCGGTGCCGGTCGGCGACGCCATGCTCGGTCGCGTGGTCAACTCGCTGGGACAGCCGATCGACGGCAAGGGCCCGATCGCCACGAGTCAGTTCCTGCCCATCGAACGCATCGCTCCGGGCGTTGTCGATCGTCAGCCCGTCAAGGAGCCGATGCAGACGGGCCTGAAGGCCATTGACGGCATGGTGCCGATCGGCCGCGGCCAGCGTGAGTTGATCATCGGCGACCGCCAGACGGGCAAGACCGCCGTCGCCGTCGACGCGATCATCAACCAGAAGGGCCTCGACGTCATCTGCATCTACAACGCGATCGGCCAGAAGCAGTCGACGATCGCCCAGGTGGTGCGCACGCTCGAGGAAGCGGGCGCGATGGAATACACCATCGTCGTGGCAGCGGGCGCGTCCGACCCGGCGCCGATGCTCTACATCAGCCCGTACTCCGCCTGCACGATCGGCGAGTTCTTCCGAGACACCGGCCGTCACGCGCTGGTGGTCTACGACGACCTTTCGAAGCACGCGCAGGCGTATCGTGAAATCTCCCTGCTGCTTCGTCGTCCGCCGGGCCGTGAAGCGTACCCCGGCGACGTTTTCTACCTGCACTCCCGCCTGCTTGAGCGCGCGGCGAAGATGAACAAGGAGCTGGGCGGCGGGTCGCTGACGGCGCTGCCGATCATCGAAACGCAGGCCGGCGACTTGTCGGCGTACATTCCCACCAACGTGATCTCGATCACCGACGGCCAGATCTTCCTGGAAGCCGACCTCTTCAACCAGGGCTTCCGTCCGGCCATCAACGTCGGCAACTCGGTGTCGCGCGTCGGCGGCTCGGCGCAGATCAAGGCGATGCGGTCGGTGGCCGGCACGTTGCGTCTCGACCTCGCGCAGTATCGCGAGCTCGCGGCATTCGCGCAGTTTGGCTCGGACCTCGACCCCGCAACGCAGAAGCAGCTCAACCGCGGCCGTCGCCTGACCGAGGTGCTCAAGCAGCCGCAGTACCAGCCGCTGGCGGTCGAGAAGCAGGTTGCCCTGATTTTTGCGGCGACCAACGGTTACCTGGACAGCGTGCCGGTCGAAAAGGTGCGCGCCTACGAAACCGAGCTGTACCGCTTCCTCGAAACCCAGCGTCCACAGGTGCTCACCGACATCCGCGAGAAGAAGGTGCTTGACGATGAGGTGAAGGGCGCGTTGAAGGCCGCGCTCGACGAGTTCGGCAAGCAGTTCGTCGCGATGGTGTAAGCCATGCCGTCACTGATTGACATGCGTCGGCGCATCCGCGCCGTCAAGAACACGCAGCAGATCACGAAGGCGATGAAGATGGTCGCCGCGTCGAAGCTGCGTCGCGCGCAGGAACGCGTTGTCGGCACGCGTCCGTTCGCCGCGCAGGCGCGGCACGTGCTGTCGAGCATCGCCGCCCGCGTGGATCAGTCGAAACATCCACTGTTGCAGCAGCGCCCCGGAGTGCAGACCGGCGCCACGATGCTCATCGTGTTGACCAGCGACCGCGGTCTGTGCGGCAGCTTCAACACGAACATCGTCAAGACCGTGGGACAGTTTCTGCGGCAGCATCCCGGTCGCGAAGTTGTGCTCGGATTGGTCGGCAAGAAGGGCCGCGAAGCGCTGGGGCGACGAGGTTTCCCGATTCGCTTCGAATACACGGCGTTGCCGAAGGTCATCACCTTCGCTGAAGCCGAAGCGATTGCGCAGCCCGCGATCGACGACTTCATTGCCGGCAAGGTCGACAGCGTGCATCTCGTGTACAACGAGTTCAAGTCGGTGATCGCGCAGAAGCTCGTGGTGGAGCAGGTGCTGCCGATGCAGGCGATCGAGGCAGATGCCGCACGCGGCACCGGCGTCGACTATCTCTACGAACCGTCGCCGCAGCGCATCTTTGATGAGTTGCTGCCGCGATTGGTGGAAGCGCAGGTGTTGCGTGCACTGCTCGAGTCGTCAGCGGCCGAACATGCCGCCCGCATGACCGCGATGGATGCCGCCACCCGCAACTCGGCGGAAATGATTGAGGGGCTGACCCTCACGATGAACAAGGTTCGGCAGGCCGCGATCACGCGCGAAATTATCGAAGTCGTGTCGGGCGCTCAGGCTCAGTAGTTGAGGACATAGACGATGGCAGTTGCAGAAGCAGTGAAGGTGGGCAAGGTCGTCCAGATCATCGGACCGGTGGTGGACGTCGAGTTCGAAGGCGGGTACCTCCCGGCGATCTACAACGCCGTGCGCATCACCGGGCAGTCGGGCAACGACACGGTCGACGTCATCGTCGAGGTCGAGCAGCACCTGGGCGAGAACCGCGTTCGTACCGTCGCCATGAAGCCGACCGATGGTCTGCAGCGCGGCATGACGGCAACCGACATGGGCGGGCCGATCTCGATGCCTGTGGGTCCAGAGACGCTGGGCCGCGTGCTCAACGTGCTGGGTGAGCCGGTCGACTTTCCCGATCGTCCGGTCAAGACCGACGTCCGGTGGCCGATTCACCGCGAGGCGCCAAAACTCGAAGAGCAGTCCACCGAACTCAAGATGTTCGAGACGGGCATCAAGGTCGTTGACCTACTTGAGCCGTATCTCACGGGCGGCAAGATCGGCCTGTTCGGCGGCGCCGGCGTCGGCAAGACGGTCATCATTCAGGAGCTGATCCACAACATCGCCATGAAACACGGTGGTGTGTCGGTGTTCGCGGGCGTCGGCGAGCGCACGCGCGAGGGCAACGACCTCTGGCTCGAGTTCCAGGAAAGCGGCGTCATCGATCCGCACGACGCGTCCAAGTCACGCGCCGCGCTTGTGTATGGCCAGATGACGGAGCCGCCGGGTGCGCGTCTGCGCGTCGCCCTGTCGGGTCTGACGGTCGCCGAGTACTTCCGCGACGCCGAGAACAAGGACGTGCTCCTGTTCATCGACAACATCTTCCGCTTCACGCAGGCCGGTTCCGAAGTGTCGGCGCTGCTCGGCCGCATGCCGTCCGCCGTCGGCTACCAGCCGACGCTGCTCACCGAAATGGGTGAACTGCAGGAACGCATCACGTCGACGCGCAAGGGATCGATCACCTCGGTGCAGGCCATCTACGTGCCTGCCGACGACTACACCGACCCCGCGCCGGCCACCACGTTCGGCCACCTCGATGCGACGACCAACCTGTCGCGCGCGATTGCCGAGCTCGGCATCTATCCTGCCGTCGATCCGCTCGCGTCCACCTCGCGCATTCTCGACCCGCGCGTCATCGGTGACGAACACTACAACGTCGCGCGTTCGGTGAAGCAGATCTTGCAGCGCTACAAGGACCTGCAGGACATCATCGCGATTCTCGGCATCGACGAACTGTCGGAAGACGACAAACTCACCGTCACCCGCGCGCGAAAGATCCAGAAGTTCCTGTCGCAGCCGTTCTTCGTCGCCGAGCAGTTCACGGGTCTCAAGGGCGCCTACGTGCCCATCTCCGAGACCGTGCGCGGCTTCAAGGAAATCGTCGACGGCCGCCACGACGACATTCCGGAGCAGGCGTTCTACATGGCGGGCACGATCGATGAGGTCGTGGAGCGCGCCAAGAAGCAGCAGTAATGCGACTCGAATTCGTCACCCCGGAACGTCTCATCGCCCACGAGGAAGTGGACGAGATCCAGTTGCCTGGCGAAGAAGGCTACGTCGGCATCCTTCCCGGTCACACGCCGATGCTGATCGGCCTGAAGGTCGGCGAGATGTGGTACCGCAAGGGATCCGAGAAGTTTTATGGCTTCGTCGGATTCGGGTTCGCGGAAGTGCTGCCGGACCGCGTGACGATTCTCGCCCGCATCGCCGAGAAGGGCGATGACATCGACCAGCAGCGCGCTGAGGCTGCGAAGCGACGGGCCGAAGAGCGCCTCGCGGAAGTCGGCAAGAGCGGATCCGCGGCTGACTACGAGCGCGCGCGGCTGTCGCTGCTGCGCGCCATCACACGCCTGCAGGTCTCGCAACACGCCAGGCGCCGCTGATTCCTGATGACGCAGGTCTCGGCGGCCGCCGTCACCCACCCAGGGCTGCGACGGGAGAGCAATGAAGACGCCTTCCGCGCGCGTCCCGACCTCGGTCTGTTCATGGTGGCCGACGGGATGGGGGGGCACGAAGCCGGTGAGGTTGCGTCCGGTCTCACAGTCGAGATAGTCGAGTCGTTCGTCTTTGACTCACGCGACGCCGATCTCAACCAGACCTGGCCCTTTCCGTTCGATACTTCCAAGTCTCTCGACGCCAACCGCCTGATCGCGGCGTTCCGTCTCGCCAACCGGCGCGTGGCGTCTGCGATGGCCGAGAATCCGTCCCTCAAAGGGATGGCGACGACTGTCGCCGCAGTGCTCATCAACCCGAGCGATGCCAGGGCGTGTATTGCGCACGTCGGCGACAGCCGCGTCTACCGCCTGCGTGACGGCGTACTCCAGCAACTGACGACAGACCACTCGTGGGTCAGCGAGCAGGTCCGTGCGGGCCTCCTGTCCGACGATGACGCGCATCGACATCCATGGCGCAATGTCGTGACGCGAGCCATTTCTGGAGGCGATGACCCGGAGGTGGACGTTCGTGAAGTGCCAGTGATGGCTGGAGACGTGCTGCTGGTGTGTTCGGACGGACTTTCGTCGGTCGTCGGCATCGAGGACATGCAGACGCTGCTCAATGATGGTGAGCGCGGCGCCAGGAATCTCGAGGCGACTGCGTCAGCGCTGATCTCTGCGGCCAATACTGCCGGCGGGCCGGACAACATCACCGTCGTGCTGGTGCGCATCGATGTTTGAGAGTCTGCAGAAACTTTTCCGATATCGAGGTCTGATTCAGACCCTGGTGGCGCGCGACCTCAAGGCGCGATATCGCGGTTCAGTGCTCGGGTTCTTCTGGTCGTTTGTGAACCCGCTGATGCTGCTCTCGATCTACAGCTTCGTCTTCACCTATCTCTTGAAGAACCGTGCCGAAGGCGTGCAGCCCTATGCCGTGTTCATGTTCACGGCGCTGTTGCCGTGGACGTGGTTTCAGTCCTCGATCAATGAAGCCACCGGCTCGCTGATCGCGGGAGGCAATCTCATCAAGAAGGTCCTCTTCCCCGCCGAAGTGCTTCCGCTGGTGACCATCATCGCGAACATGGTGCACTTCCTATTCGGCCTGCCGATCCTGATTGCCTTCATGGCGTACTACAGCGTCACGCCTGACTGGATCGAGTTGCCCTGGTTCATCGCCGTGGTCGCTGTCCAGTTCGTCTTCACTTCGGCGCTGGCCCTGCTGCTTTCCGCACTGGCCGTCCATTTTCGCGACGTGAAGGATCTTGTGGCGAATCTGTTGACGTTCTGGTTCTTCGCGACGCCGATCATCTACTGGTACAACGACCCGGATTTTCAGAAGTACAAGTTCTACTTCGATCTCAATCCGTTCTCGCACCTCGCGATTTCGTATCAGGAGATTCTCTTCTTCGACGGTCCCTTCGGTCACAAATGGTGGTTGCTGGCGCTGGGCTTCGCCTCCGTCGTGGCCTTCCTTGCGGCCTATTGGGTCTTCGACCGGCTGCGTGACTCATTTGCGGAGGCCGTATGAGCACTCCGGCAATCGAGCTCATCAACGTTTCAAAGACCTATCGTCGTTATGGCGGCCGACAATTTTCCACGCTGAAGAGCGCTCTGCTGTCCGGCGATCTGGTCAAGCAGCTGCGGCCAGAAGAGACCTTTCAGGCGCTGAAGAACGTTTCGTTCGAAGTGCCGAAGGGGTGCACCTACGGAGTCGTTGGACGCAACGGTTCCGGCAAGAGCACGACACTCAAGCTGGTGGCCGGCATCACCAAACCCAACGAGGGTCAGGTGCACGTCCGTGGGCGGATCTCTGCGCTGATCGAGCTTGGTGCCGGATTCCATCCCGAGATTTCCGGCCGAGAGAATGTCTTCATCAACGGCATCATGCTGGGCCTGTCGAAGCGCGAGATTCATAAGCGCTTCGACGAGATCGTCGAGTTCGCCGAGCTCAAGGACTTCATTGACGCTCCGGTCAAGACGTACTCCTCGGGCATGTACATGCGACTGGGATTCGCCGTCGCCATCCATGTTGATCCTGAGGTACTCCTCGTTGATGAAGTGCTCGCGGTCGGTGACGAGGGCTTCACGCACAAGTGCCTCGACAAGTTCGGCGAGTTCAAGCGTCGCGGCAAGACCATTCTCCTGGTGACGCACTCGCTCGGGCTGGTCGAGCGTTTCTGCGACGAGGCCGTGTGGCTTGATGCCGGAGAGAAGAAGGCCGAAGGCGATCCGAAACGCGTCGTTGGCATCTATGTCACTGATGTCGCCAGGCAGGAGGAACAGTTCCTGCGGCAGGCGGACGCGAAGGCGAAGGAAGCTGCCGGCGCTTCAGGTGACGCAGCTGTCGACGATGTGGCAAAGCCCGTAGACGCCACCGAGGTCGCCGCCGACATGAACATGGCCGGCGAAGGCCGATGGGGATCGGGCGGCGTGGAGATTTCGTCCGTCGAGTTCCGCACTGCGGATGGGCAGCCGACACAGGTGTTTCATACTGGTGAGGCCATGCAGGTGCAGCTCGCCGTGAAGGCCGCGGCGCCCGTGCGCGACTTCGTGTTTGGTATCGGCATCTTCACCGCAGACGGCGTCCCCGTGTACGGCACGAACACGGACATCGAAGAACTGGAGTCCGATCGCCTCGAGGGCGAGTCGCTCGTCACGCTCAACATCGAGTCGCTGGACCTGGTCGAAGGCACCTACAAACTCGACGTGGCGGTGCACAAACGCGATGGCGCGCCCTACGATTACCATCGGCTGCTCCACACGTTCCGGGTGAAGTCCCGCATCAAGGACGTCGGCATCTACCGCCCGAAGCACAACTGGAAGTTCTCCAGCACGGTCAGGTTCAAGCCGCCGAAATAGGGATGTCGGCTCTGGTCACACCTCGAGCACACTACGCATCGCCGGTTGACACGTTCCGCCGTGAATCCGACGACGCGGTACTTGGTGCTCTGGCAGCAGCCAGCCCGTTCAATATCGACATTACGCAACGGGACGCCTGGCGCCAGGAAATTGCAATCCTGCGAGACGCGCTTCAAGGCCTGGATGGCGCAGCGGTGTTCCTCGAGTTCGACGTTCCCCGAGTCGGCAGCCGCATCGACGCGGTCGTACTCGCCGGTCCGATCGTTTTCGTGATCGAGTTCAAGGTCGGTGAACACCGATTTCTGAAGGACGATCACAACCAGGTCTGGGATTATGCTCTCGACCTCAAGAACTTTCACAAGGCAAGCCACTCGGCCGCCATCGTTCCCATCCTCGTGGCCACCGAGGCGCAATCGGTCGGCGCTGTGATGCACGAAGCAGCCGCCGATGGTGTGTATCCGCCGGTACATTGCACGCCATCGGAACTTCGCGCCTGCCTGCACGTCGGTCTCTCACGAGTCGCGGGCGCTCCCATAGACGCCCAACGCTGGGCAGACGCTCCGTACCATCCAACGCCAACGATCATCGAAGCCGCACAGGCGCTCTACTCTCGGCACACCGTGCAAGCCATCGCGGCATCCGAAGCCGGAGAGAACCTGACGGTCACCGTATCTCACATCGAAGACATCATCGAACGCGCGAGGTCACAGAAGCAGAAGGCCATCGTGTTTGTGACTGGGGTTCCTGGAGCAGGCAAGACGCTGGTGGGCCTCAACGTGGCGACGATGCATCGGACCGAGACCGAACGCGCGCATGCGGTGTTTCTCTCCGGCAACGGTCCGTTGGTCAAAGTCCTGAGTCACGCCCTCGCGAGGGACGAGGTGAAACGCGCACGATTGTCTGGCCGCGCGCTCCGCCAAGGCAAGGTTCTTCAGCAGGTCAAGGCATTCATCCAGAACGTGCACCACTTTCGCGACGACGGCGTGAACACCTCTGGACCACCAGTGGACCACGTCGTGATCTTCGATGAGGCACAACGTGCCTGGAATCTGTCGATGACGGCAGACTTCATGAAGCGGAAGAAGGGACGTCCCGGTTTCGAGTATTCAGAGCCCGCGTTCCTGATCTCCTACATGGATCGTCATCTCGACTGGGCGGTCATCATCTGCCTGGTTGGCGGAGGCCAGGAAATCAATCGAGGCGAGGGCGGAATCTCGGAATGGCTGGCCGCGCTGCAGGCGTCGTTCACCCACTGGGAGATCTACATTTCACCGTCGCTGAACGATTCAGAATACGACGCTGTTGAAGCGATTAATCAACTCAAGACCAGAGCCACGATTCACGAACGAACCGGCCTGCACCTGTCGGTCTCGATGCGGTCTTTCCGCGCGGAGCACGTCTCACACTTCGTAAAGGCTGTACTCGACAGGGAACGATCGGATGCCGGGCACACGCTTGCCAGGCTTGGCACCCGTTATCCGATTTGTGTAACGAGAGACCTTGAACGTGCCAAGGAGTGGGTGCGGATGCATGCGCGGGGCAGCGAGCGCTACGGTCTGGTCGCATCGTCGGGCGCGCAACGGCTGAAGCCGCATGCGGTCGACGTCCGGGTTGACGTCGATCCAGTGAAGTGGTTCCTGAACGACGCAGCGGATACGCGGTCCAGCTTCTATCTCGAAGATGCCGCGACGGAATTCCAGGTCCAAGGCCTCGAGCTCGACTGGGCCTGTGTCACCTGGGACGCGGATCTGCGAGTCTCGGACGACGAGTGGAGTTATCACTCGTTCAGAGGGAGTCGGTGGCAGAACGTACACAACCCCGGTCGCAGAGCGTTCCTCAAGAACGCGTATCGTGTGCTTCTGACGAGGGCGCGTCAGGGGATGGTGATCTTTGTGCCTCCCGGCAGCGCGAGCGATCCGACACGGCTGCCTGAGTTCTACGATGCGACGTTTGACTACCTCACGAGCGTTGGTGTGCCGACTCTTTTGAGTTGAGTGCTCCGTGCCTCCGCGTCTCCTGTGAGAACTGTTCGGCGGGCCTGAAGGCCCGCCCCACTTTCCATCGAAGGCTCGACCCACATTCCGTCGGAGGCCCGCCCCACTTTCCGTCGGGGGGCGGCCCCACGGACATCACGCCCGGGGCTTGGGCGTTGCGAAGCGCCGGATCAGATCACGCACGCGCGGCGTGCCGCCTTCGACCAGCGAGTCCAGCAGCACGTGCGTTCGTCTCGGCACGCGCCCGAGGTCGACGTATCGCGCGACGATGGCCAGGGCCTCCTCCGCCGAACGAATGTCCAAGTGTCGAAGCAGGTAGCGAAGGTCGTCGAGATCGTGGAACTCCTCAGCCAGTCGCAGTCCGACGCACTTGAGCGCCAGCAGGTAGTGTGGATGCGCGGTGAAGACCTTCAGGTGGCTGAGCTCGAGGTACGGCTCGTACTGCCCTTTTGAACTGAGGAACGTCCTCACCGCGTCGTTGAGCCACGCCGGGTCCACACTCGACACCGTCGCCACTCGCGATGCTGCCTCACGCACCACGGCAGACGGCTCCAGCAACGCGTCCACGCCCTGGGTGACATCACGGGCACCAAACGCGAGGCACATGACCGCGCCCCCCACGACATACACCTCGCCGGTGACGCCGCGTGAGGAAAGTTCATCATTGAGCAACTCAAAGAGGCGCGTGATGTCGGAACGGGTCAATCGCACAGCCGCCATCAGAGGTGGTCCCCCACACTGGCATCCACAAAGAGGTTGCGCCGCTTGAACACCACAGGCGCCGCACGCATCAGATACGGTCGCACCCGGTCCGTGCCCGCCGGGAAATACGGCTCACCCAACGCCGGCACGCCCATCGTCCACCGCGGCGCCGGCAGCCCCAACTGATTCGCCCGGTACTCAGCCATGGCTGCCAGATAGTTCTGGTGGAAGGGCGCCAGGCGCGAGACGTCAAGGGCGGCGGTCAGTTCGCGAAACGAGGCCGAATCGAGCGATCCCAGCAATCCGCTGATCCGGGCCAACGTGGTCCTGGGTTCGCGCTCATCGGCCAGCAACGCCAGCAGATCTTCAAGCTGTGCCTCCAGGTCGACCAGGGCCCTTCGCAGCACAAACGTCGACACGTCCAGCCCGGCGGCGGCGGCGCGTTTCTTAAGGAGAGCCTTTTGAGCCGCTGATACCCGAATCTGGAGCTGCTGAGTCTTAGCCAAATATTTACGTCAATACTAACGTATTGACGCCACATCGAGTGCTATCCTCGACCCTACCGGGGCCAATGTAATGACGACCACCTTTGATGAATGGGCGTTCAAGGTTGACGCGCTCTGCCGCATCCACCTGTCGCGAAGCTGGGCCGAGGTCTGCGGCGAACTGCCACCACTTCAGGCGGCCTACATGTTCTGCGAGAGTCCGCGCGAGTTCGTGTTCCGCTGGGCGGAGAAGTACGACCTCGCCTGGCGCGATGACGAGTTCAGCAGGGCCCGGGCCTTCCGCCGCCGGATCGGGCTGGAGTGATTCTCGCCGACCGCGCTGACGCCGCGCGATGGTCGCGGCAACACCAGGACGCCGGCCGGAAAATCGTCTTCACCAACGGCGTCTTCGACATCCTCCATCCCGGCCATGTGCGATACCTTCAGGCGGCACGCCGTGAAGGCGATCTCCTGATCATCGCCGTCAATTCCGATCGCTCGGTTCGCGCCATCAAGGGCCCCACTCGGCCGGTGAATCCCGAGCACGAGCGAGCCGAAGTACTCGACGCGCTGGCCTGCGTCGATGCCGTGGTGGTGTTCGACGAGGAGACACCGGCGGAAATCATCGCTGCGGTGCAGCCGGACGTCCTCGTCAAAGGCGCGGATTGGGCCGTCGACCGCATTGTCGGCCGCGACACCGTCGAGGCGCGCGGCGGCCGAGTCGTCCGTATGCAGGTCGAAGAGGGCTGGTCCACAACCTCACTGATAGAGAAAGTGTCGGGTGGATTGGGCGCCTGATACGATCGACTGCTGCCCGTGCTCCACCCGTCCGCATCACTCGCCTTTCGCTCGCTTCTGAAGTCCGCCGCCACCCGTGCGGGTCTGACGAGAGCCCTGCCGCGCCTTGCCGGGCTCGGACCCGGCGCCACCGCGTTCCATGCGGCCGCCCTGGCGCAGGACACCCGCGTGGTGCTCGTCGTCCCCACCGACGCCGACGTCGAACAAATGACGGCCGATGCCCGGTTTTTCCTCGGCGCGATGCTGGGCCTCTCGGATTCCCAGGTCACGCAGGCGGTGCTGCCGTTTCCGTCGCAGGAAGTGGATCCGTATCGCGGCCTGGCTCCGCACCTGGCGGTCGCGTCTGCGCGTGCGCGTGCACTCACTGGACTGGTCACTGGCACCGCCCGCCTGGTTGTGGCCTCTGCCCGTTCGCTTGCCCCCCGACTCAGTGATCCCGCGCGATTCGCAGAAGCGAGCCTGGTCATCAAACCCGGCACGGAGATCGATCCGCAGGATCTCCGGGAGCGCCTGGTTGATGCCGGATTCGTTCCGGAAGATCCGGTCGATCAACACGCCGAGTTCTGCGTGCGCGGCGGCGTCGTCGACTTCTATCCCGCCTCTGAAGATCAGCCGATCCGTCTGGAGTTCATCGGCGACGTCGTGGAGTCGCTGCGCCGATACGATGCGTCGACGCAGCGATCGCTGACCGCCCTCGACACCTTCACCATCAGTCCACAGCGCGACCTGCTGGCACACGGCGACGAGACCGACCGTACAGCGACATTCCTCGACTACGCGCGACAGGCCGCAGCCACGATCCTCGTCTACGAGCTTGACGACGCCACCGAGCGCGGCACGACGCTGGAACAGCAATGGCGCGCGGCCGCCGCGGATGCCTCACATCGTGATCCGCACTCCCCGCCGTACGAGCACTTCGCGCTCCCCTGGGACGAGGTGTCCCAGTGGCTGTCGACCGCGCGTCGCATCAGCCAACTCACCTTCGACAATGCTGACGAAGTACACGTGCCTTGTCAGCCGGTGCTCGAGTACAGGGGCCGGCTCGGCGACTGGGTCGAAGAGCTCAAGCAGGCGCAGGCCCGCGGAGAAACAACGGTGTTTGTGGCCGCGTCCGCCGGTCGCGCCGAACGCACGATCGAGTTGCTTGCCGACTATGGCGTTCGTGCGCGCGCCATTGGCGACAACGAAGATCTCGCCCGCGCGTCAGTGCTGGTGACCACCGGTCATCTGTCTCGAGGTTTCCACCTGCCGACGGGCACGCTGCTCGTCTTTACCGAGACAGACCTGTTTGAGGAAGAGCGCCGGAGCGGCGAGCGCCGCAAGTCCGCCGCGCGCACCTTCATGTCGGATTTTCGCGACCTGAAGGTTGGCGATCTGGTGGTTCACGTTGACAACGGCATCGGTCGATTCGTCGGCCTGAAGAAGATGGCTGTAGGTGTCGGCGACGCCACGGAGTTCATGGAACTCCACTACGCCGGCGACGACAAACTCTTCGTTCCACTCGACCGCCTCGATCTCGTCCAGAAATACACCGGCGGCGCGGCGCCAACGCTCGACAAACTTGGCGGCACCACCTGGGAAAAAGCCAAGACGCGCGTGAAGAAGGCCATGCGCGACATGGCCGAGGAGTTGCTCAAGCTCTACGCCGCGCGCAAGGCCGTCGTGGGCCATGCCTTCACCGCCGATTCGCACTGGCAGCAGGAATTCGACGATGCGTTTCCGTTTGACCTGACAGCCGATCAGCAGTCGGCCATCAACGACATCGCGAAGGACATGGAATCGACAACGCCCATGGATCGACTGCTGTGTGGTGATGTCGGCTTTGGCAAAACCGAAGTAGCGATGCGGGCCGCGTTCAAGGCCGTGATGGACGGCAAACAGGTGGCGGTGCTGGCGCCCACCACCGTTCTGGCTTTCCAACACGAACGAACCTTGAAGGAGCGGTTTGCCGGCTTCCCCGTCCGCATCGACATGGTGAGCCGCTTCCGCACAAAGACCGAGCAGCAGGATGCGCTCGAACGGCTCGCCAACGGCCAGCTCGACATCATCGTCGGCACGCATCGTCTGTTGTCCAAGGACGTCGTGTTCCGCGACCTTGGCCTGCTTGTCGTCGACGAGGAACAACGCTTCGGTGTCTCGCACAAGGAGCGCATCAAACAGATGCGCAAGCGCGTCGACGTGCTGACGATGACTGCGACGCCGATCCCGAGAACACTGAACATGTCTCTGGTCGGCATCCGCGACATGTCGGTGATTGAGACGCCGCCGCGCGACCGGCTCGCGATCCAGACGCAGGTCGTGAAGTTCGACCAGGACGTCATCTCGCGCGCGATCCGGACCGAGACCGAACGTGGCGGCCAGGTGTATTTCGTGCACAACCGGGTCGAGTCCATCTTCTCCATTGCGAACCTGGTGCAGCGGCTCGTGCCCGAGGTGCGCATCGGGATCGGCCACGGGCAGATGGGCGAAGGTGAACTTGAGAAGGTCATGGTCGACTTCGTCGCCCACAAGTTTGATGTGCTCGTGGCGACCACGATTGTGGAAAACGGCCTCGACATCTCGAACGCCAACACCATCATCATCAATCGTGCCGACCGCTACGGGCTGTCGCAGCTCTATCAGCTGCGCGGGCGCGTCGGTCGGTCTGACAGGCGGGCCTACGCCTACCTGCTGATTCCGCCGGAACAGGCGTTGTCGCCGGTCGCGCGCAAGCGCCTGGCCGCGATTCGCGAGTTCAGTGACTTGGGCTCGGGATTCCGGATTGCCGCACTTGACCTCGAGATCCGGGGCGCCGGCAACCTGTTGGGAGGCCAGCAGAGTGGTCATATCGAAGCCGTGGGCTTCGACATGTACAACAAACTACTCGAAGAGACGATCCGGGAACTTAAGGGTGAAGAGCTTGAGGACGACAGGCGCGCAGCCGTCAATTTGAAGCTGAACTTCAGAATAGACGAAACCTACATCACCGATATGAACCAGCGACTGGCTGCCTATCGTCGACTGGCGAGCTGTCGCAGCGTAGACGAAGTTGAGCGGCTTATTGCTGAGCTTTCAGATAGATACGGTCAACCGACAGAATCAGTGCTAAATCTTGGTGAATACACCAAACTTAGAACTCTCGCGGATAGGATCGGGGTCGACACGGCAGATCGAGATGGATCTGTCGTGATCTTGAAGTTCAGGCAGGACGCCAAAGTGGATCCGGTTCAACTCATGCGCATGGTCCGCGAGCGCGGAGATCTCCAATTGCTCCCTCCGGCGACGCTCCGGCTGGATTTGTCGCAGCCCGCCGACCGGCCATCCCCGGCACCGCACGAAAAACCGCCGACACCCCCGCCCGGACGACTGCGTCCCAAGTCTGAAGAGACACGGGCGCAGCGCTACCTCCGGCCAGCCAAGCCCGTGGACCAGCCCGGCCGGGAGTCCTGGTGGGCGACTCGAGCAACCAGCTCGGAGGTTACCAGCGGTTTCACACGTCAGGAAATCCTGGCGGAGGCGCCCTTTGACCCTCGCCAGCCCGGGGGCCTATTTGAGCGCCTGCGACGTGTGTTGGAGGGGATCGCGGGTAGCGGCGGGTAGCGGGCACGCAAGAGGCACCAGGTCGCGACAGGGGCGGCGAGCGAAGGAAGGGTAGGATCAGAGTTATGAGGCAGTGGATTTCGGGTGGCGTGGCAGCGGTTGTGCTGATGACCGGCATGGTTTCGGCGCAGCAGGAGCAGGCGCCGAGATCGAGTCGACCGGTGGTCTTGCAGCGTGTTCTGGTGAAGGTCAACGGTGCCGTGTTCACCAAGACCGAGCTGGAGGAGCTGCAGATCGAAGCCCTGCAGGCGCGGAATCAGAAGGAGCTCTCGCAGCTCGATCTGCAGAACGACGCATCCTTGCGTTCGATGTTGATTGAGGTCACGCCGCAAATCCTGGACACGGCGGTTGATCAGCTCATCATCATCCAGCGCGCGCGCGACCTCGGCTACACGCTGTCCGACGAGCGGTTCAAAGCGCATGTTGCCTCAATCAAGCAGGAGAACCAACTGAACGACGAGCAGTTTGCGGCCGCCATGAAGAGCCAGGGTCTGACCATGGAGACGCTGCGAGCGCAGCTTGAGCGCATGGAGCTGCGGAACGCAATCGTTCAAAACGAGGTCATGCGCAACATGTCGCTGACCGAGGAAGAGGCGCGTCAGTACTATCGCGCGCACCCCGATGAGTTCCTGACCGCGCCGATGGTGACGCTCCGCGAGATCTTCGTGTCAGTGCCGACAGAAGTGCGCGACGGCGCCACCGGTTCAACCGTGTCGGCTGATGAAGCGGCGCTTGCGAAGATCACCCAGGCGCGTGAGCGCGCGCTCAAGGGAGAGGATTTTGCCGCGCTCGTGAACGAATACTCGGAATCAGGATCGAAGGCCAACGGCGGATTGATTGGTCCGATCAACCTCAACGAACTGGCCGACACACTCAAGCAGCGGCTCTCCGCCCTCAAGGCCGGCGAGATCGATCAGCCGATGCGCACGCCGAAGGGTTATCAGCTTCTGAAGGTGGAATCGCGCACGGATGCCGAACCGCGCCCATTCGACCAGGTGCGCAACGAGATTGCCAACAAGATCTATCAGGAGCGCGGCGAGGTGATGATGGCCGCGTATCTTGACAACATGCGCGAACAGGCCATCATCGAGTGGAAAGACGATGAGCTGAAGCAGATGTACGAGCAGTATCGCGCGTCGAAGAAGAAAGCCCAGAACTGAAGGCGCGTCGTGCACGGTCCTGATTCAGCGGCGTGGTACGCCATCTGGACCCGTTCGCGCCACGAACAGGTCGTCCGGCAGCAGCTCGAACAAAAAGGCATTGACGTGTTCCTCCCGACGATCACCAAGTGGAGTCGATGGAAGGACCGCAAGAAGCAGGTCGTCTGGCCCCTGTTCCCTGGATATTGCTTCGCGAAGTTCACGCCGGAACAACGCGTGCCGGTTCTCAAGTGCACGGGCGCCGTCAGCATCGTGTCGTTTGATGGGGCCCCGGCGCCCATTCCCGAGGAAGAGCTCCTCGGGATTCGGCAACTCGTGGAGTCCGATCTGCAGTACGACCCGTGTCCGCTCATCAATGAAGGCGACCGGGTGGAGGTCGTTCATGGACCCCTCAAAGGTGTGAACGGCCGGCTGGTACGCAAAGGCACTCACGCGCGACTGGTGCTTTCGGTGGATTTGATTGGACAGGGTGTGGCCGTGGAAGTGGACGCGGCCGACGTCCGCCCGTATTGATGTGACCTCATGGCCGTGAAGATTGGATCCGTCTCGCTTGAACACCCCGTCGCCATGGCTCCCATGGCGGGCATGACGGACACCGCCTTCCGGCGTCTGGTGAAACGCCAGGGCGGTTGCGGCCTGGTCGTGACCGAGATGGTGAGTTCCGAAGGGCTGGTCCGCGGCATCGACCGCACGCTCGAATACGCCGAATACACCGAAGAAGAACGGCCGGTCTCCATCCAGATTTTCGGCGGGGATCCAGCGAAGATGGCAGATGCCGCGCAGATCGTTGAAGGCATGGGCGCCGACATCGTCGACATCAACATGGGTTGTCCGGTGCCGAAGATCGCCAAACACAATGCCGGCTGCAGCCTGATGCGCGAACCGTCGCACGCCGCGTCCATCATCAGCGCAATGGCGAAGGCGGTGAAGATTCCCGTGACCGTGAAGATGCGGGCCGGGTGGAACGAGCGCGAAATCAACGCGCCCACCCTCGCGCGGATGGCACAGGATGCCGGGGCGGCGGCCATCGCCGTGCACGGGCGGACGGCGGCGCAGAGCTACTCCGGCGACTCGGATTGGTCGTTGATCGATCGGGTCTCGCGCGAAGTGACAATTCCGGTGCTGGGGTCGGGCGACTGTGTGGAGCCAGGCCAGGTGGTTGACCGCCTCAGGTCCACGGGCGTGGGCGGCGTGCTTGTGGGCCGCGGCGCCCTGCGCAATCCCTGGATCTTCAAGCAGTCGGCCGAGGCCGCCGCAGGCCGTCACACCGAGGACGTCTCACTGGAGGCGCGAGGCCAGTTCCTGCTCGACTACATGCAGCTGCTGCTGGATGAACGCGTCGACGAAGCCGCTGGATTCCGGCATACGGCACCTGGACACGATGCAGGTCCGCCGCCGGAGGCCCGTGGCCGCGAGCGCTGGGTCATCAACAAACTCCGCGCGCTGGGCGCGTGGTACACCAAAGGGCTTGATGGCGGAGCGCAGTTGCGCGTGTCCATCAACTCGGCGAAGTCGATCCCCGAGCTGCGACAGCTTCTGCAGGACTTTTTCCGGATTTAACCGCGGCCGCTGGTCTTGCGGCGGATCAGATTGCTCTTGAACCGCGCTCGTTTCACGTCGCGCGGCACGGCCGGCCTGGCGCGTGGATCCTTGTGAGTGCCGCCCGGCCGCCAGTCCCTGCCGCGAGGTTCGGCCGGCCGGCGATTCTCCCGCGCCGCGGTGCGCGCGAGCAGGATGGCGGCGTTGGCGGCGTCAGGCGATTCCCAGATCTTGCCGTGTTCAAACCAGCGCAGCATGACGTCCGGTTGCCGACGTTGCAGCTGACGAAACGTCGGCAGCAGTTCGTCGCGTGTTTTTGCACGGAACGCGGTTGGAACCGTGCCCACCAGGATGATCCAGCAGGCGCTTGGGGTGGCCATCGGTCAGTGTCTCTCCAGACGTTTGAGTTTCTCGACGAGCGTGGTGCGCTTGATGCGCAGCAGGTCGGCCGCCTTGCGCTTGTTGCCGTCGCACCGTTCCAGCGCGCGCTGGAGCAGGTGGCGCTCAAAGCCGGTGACCAGCGCGTCGAAGTCCACTCCATCATCGCCGATTTCCACGGCCTCCGGGCTGACGACCTGCGGCATCACCCGCATGTCATCCGGCAGGTCGTCGATGAGCAGTTGTGATCGCCCGGGAGAGAGCGCGAACGCCCGTTCCATGATGTTCTCGAGTTGACGGACATTGCCGGGCCACGCGTACGCCATCAGCGCCTGCTGCGCTTCCTGGGTCAACGTCACGCGACCGCGCGCCGGCGTCTCCTGACTGAGACGATCAAGGAAGTGTTGCGCCAGCAGCGGGATGTCGCCGCGGCGCTCCCGCAACGGTGGCACGTGCACGGGAATGACGTTCAGCCGGTAGTACAGATCTTCCCGGAAGGTGCCATCGGCCACCATCTGCTTCAGGTCAGAGTTCGTGGCGGCGATGACACGCACGTCGACCTTCACCGTCTGCGAATCACCCACACGTTCGAACTCTCGCGATTGCAGCACGCGCAGCAGTTTCACCTGCAGCGCCGGGCTCATGGTCCCGACCTCGTCGAGAAAGAGTGTGCCGCGATGCGCCTGTTCCACCCTGCCCTGCCGATTCGCGACGGCGCCGGTGAACGCGCCACGCACATGACCAAACAGTTCCGCCTCCAGCAGGGTTTCCGGAATCGCGCTGCAGTTGATCGCGACAAACCGCTGCATGCGCCGAGGTGATGCGTCATGAATGGCCCGAGCCGCGAGCTCCTTGCCTGTACCTGTTTCTCCGGTGATGAGCACCGTGCTTGCGGTCGTGGCGACCGTCTCGAGCAGTTCGATCAACCGAAGGACGGCCGGTGACTGGCCGATGATGCCGCCAAGGCGATGCCTGCCGCGCAACTGCTCGCGCAGGTAGGCGTTTTCGGCGCGCAGCCGGCGTCGCTCCACGGCGGTCTGGAGGACGTGGAGGAGTTCCTCGAACTGGAAGGGTTTCGTGATGAAGCCCTCTGCGCCGAGCCGGGTTACCTCCACAGCCTCCCGGACGCTGCCAAATCCGGTGATCACCACTGCAATGATGTCGGGGTACCGTGCGAAGGCTTCATCAAGGACACCTCGGCCGTCCATTCCTGGAAGCCGCAGGTCCGTCAGCAGGATGTCAAAGGCGAAGGCGTTCAGCCGATCGATGGCTTCCTCACCAGATGCCGCCTGGGTCACCTTGTACCCATGCTCCGCGAGGCGTTCCGCAATGACCTCGCGAAAGGCTGCTTCATCTTCAACCAGCAGCAGGTGCAGGGGGGCAGCGTCTTCCGTTGTCATTTCTTTGGCGCCGGTATCTTGACATCACACTACAGTTCCACTCAAGGGGCGCCGATAGTTCCCGACGTATGCTTGAGCGGAAGACCGTTTCCATTCCCCGCGCGTGTGATGTTGTCGGCGTCAGCCGGCGCACGATCTACAACTGGATGTCGAGCGGCAAGGTGCAGTACGTCAGGACCGCCGGTGGCTCCGTCCGTATCTTCGTCGATACGTTATGGCGTGATGTGCCGCCGCCCGTGACGGAATCCGCGCACGTGCCATTCGAACTGCACAAGAGCGCCTAGGTGTTCACCATGACGACCCCGCCTGCTGTTTCGCGGGCCGACCAGGACCTGGCACACCTGTTCCATCAGCTCAACAACTACCTCGGCATCATTCTGGCCAATGCCGAGTTGCTTGAGCACCGCCTCGAAGAACCACAACACCGCGCCAGGGCGGGGCAGGTGGTCGCCAGCGCGCTGGAGGCCATCCAGACCTCTCATCAGATCCGCCAGGCAACGGTGGCCGGCAATCGCGTTCCTCTGTCAAACGTTTGACGATCGCCTGTCAAAACGTCACGGAACTGACCATTTCGACATGGTCCAGCACACGGTTGCACACTGCTGCACAACGCCAAGAATAGCCGTAACTAGCTGATACAACGAGCTTTACCTCCAGATATCCCGCGCAATCGCCCTGATGCCGAAATCTGGCATCCGAGTTGCCTTTACAGGTAGTGCCGCGGCACTGAGCAGCGGCGGTCCTGGAGGTTTCATGGCGCGCGCGCAGTTGGCCAGTCATCAGCACGATCGGGTCGTCGCGACCCTGCCTTTTGTCGAATCGCTCGCCAGGCGAATGGCGTCCACGATGCCGCACTCGATCGATGTGTCGGACCTCGTCCAGGATGGCGTCATTGGCCTGATCGATGCTGCGAACCGCTTCGAGGCGGAGCGCGGGATCAAGTTCGAGACATTCGCCGAGCGGCGAGTCCGCGGCGCGATGATTGATGCGTTGCGCCGTGATGCGTGGCCCCGCGGTGTGCGCCGCGTTCGTCGCGAGCTCGAGGCCGCGCGTGAAGCGCTGCGGCGTGAACTCGGCGCCGAGCCGACGCTGGCCGATCTGGCGCAACGGGTGGGCACCGATCAGGCTCGACTCGAGCGGACCATCCTCCGCATCAACACGATTGAGTCGACGTCGCCGCTGGCCAACCTCGAGACGATTGACAGCGCCACGCTGCCGGCCGTCCTCGTGCCGAGTGAGCCGCCCGCGCCCGACCAGGAGTTCGAGCAGCGGGAACTGAAGCAACGCATTCGCGCCGCGCTGGCCACACTGCCGCCGCGCGAGCGCAAACTGATCACCCTCTACTACTTCCGCGGCGTCACGATGAAGGAGATCGGCAGGGAGATTGGCGTCAACGAATCGCGGGTGTCCCAACTGCACGCGCGTGCCGTCTCACGGCTCCGCAAGGCGATGGAACCCCAGCCTGCGAAAGCCGACGTCGTTCCGTTCCGACGCCAGGCCGTCGCCTGACCGCGTCTAGCGCACCACTTCACGCGCGGCCATCACGAGGTCGCGCAGGCGAAACGGCTTGGCGAGCCAGCGACAGCCACTGCGTTCAAGAAACTGCTCCGCCTCGGTGCCGGCCACGTCGCCAGTGACGAACACCAGCCGTCTGGTGAGTGCGGGCGCCGTCGCGGCCAGATGCGAAAAAAACGCCATGCCATCGACACGCGGCATCTTCAAGTCGCACACAATCAGGTCGTAGGCACGCGACTGTACGCGTTCGATGGCTTCCTCACCATCACGTGCCCGATCCACATCAAAACCCGCATCGCGGAGCGCATCAGCCACGGCTTCGCCCAATGCTTCCTCGTCTTCAACCACCAGCGCGCGCGTGCCCACGGGCACCGCGCCGGGCGGCGCGAGCGTTGACGCCGGCGGACTGGTCCGCACCGGAGTGCCGCCGGACGGCAGCTCCAGCACGAAGGCTGCTCCGCCGCCCTCCGCTGAACGCACCGAGATGCGGCCACCGTGTTCCTGGACGATCGCGTACGCGACGGTCAGGCCGAGTCCGGTTCCTTTGCCCACGGCCTTGGTGGTGAAAAAAGGATCGAAGATCTTCTGCTGGACTTCATCGGCAATGCCGGGTCCGTCGTCACACACTTCGAGCAGTACCGCGTCCCGGTCCGGTTCGTGCCATGACCGCAGGACCAGCAGGCCGCGGCCATGGGCGCCAATCATCGCGTGTTCGGCGTTGATGATCAGGTTGAGCAGCACCTGCTGAATCTGGTGAGGGTCGGCGAACACGGGCGGCAAGCCTGCTGCCAGCGCCTCGATGATCGTCACGTTCGAGACGCGCTGTTCGTAGGCCCGCAGGGCCAGCGTGTCCCGCACGACCTGGTTGATGTCGACCATCGTACGTGTCGTGTGCCGTTTGCGCGCGAATGTCTGCAGGTTGCGTACGATACGGGCCGCGCGTTCCGCCGCGTTGTGAATCGCATCGAGATCGCGCCTCGTGGAATCGTCGTGACGCCGACCGGCGAGACGTTCGGCGCAGGCCAGGATCGTCGCGAGCGGATTGTTCAGTTCGTGCGCGACGCCGCTCATCGTCTGCCCGAGCGCCGCGAGTTTTTCGGCCTGCGAGAGCTCGTGCAGGACGTCACGTGATTGATCCTCGAGCTTCTTGCGCTCGGTGACATCACGCATGAGCGCTTCGACCCGGAGCACGCGTCCGTCATTCGAGATGACGTCAGCCCGAGCGGTGACTTCGAGCCAGAAGCCGGTGCCGTCCACGCGACGCAGGCGCAGCAGGTGGTCCTGCGCGGCACCGTCACGATGCAGTCGCGCAAGGAAGCCTTCCCGGGCTTGAGGATCGACGAATCGGTCGATGTCAAACGGGCGCACCGCCGCCGCGTCGACGTGTTCATCCCACCCGAACATCAGGCGCAGAAAGGGATTGGCCGCCAGCGTGGCCGTCTCATCGTCGCCGAGCAGGCCGATGTAGACGCCGGCCCGCACTCCGGTGAAGTAGTTCAGGAACGCGTTGTTGCCGAGTGTGCCAGTCACGCAAAAACCGAGTACACCTTACCATCCCGCATTACACTCGCAGTGCATGGCGACGTTGCCCAGGATTGCAGATATCGGAGCGGCTTCCTCAGGGTGGGGATTCTTCCTGTGTTCCCGCAAGGAGCTTCGCAGCGGCAAAAGCGGGGTGTACCTCGCGCTTGAACTTCAGGACACCTCGGGCGACATCAAGGCCAAGGTGTTCCAGGACGTCGAGCTGCTGAAGGACGAATTTGACGCCGGCGAGTTCGTGAAAGTGCAGGGCCGCGGCAATGTCTTCAACCAGAAGCTGGAACTCGTGCTCGAACGCATCCGGCGCGTCGATGCCCTGCGCGATGCGCTGGATGGCTTCCGGGAAGAAGACTGCATTCCCTGCGCGCCCGTGCCCATCGACGACATGTGGCGCCGCCTGCAGCAGCACATCGCCGGAGTGGAGTCGCCATTCATCCGTGAACTGCTCGAACGCATTGCGACCACCCACGGCGACAAGCTGCGTATCTGGCCCGCGGCACAGGCCGTCCACCATGCCTACCGCGGCGGACTGCTCGAACACGTCCTCAAGATCATCGACGGCGTGTCGTATCTCGCTACGTCCTACGAGGCCAATCGCGACCTGCTCATTGCCGGCGCCGTCCTGCACGACATCGGCAAGCTCCAGGAGCTGTCGTACGGCGTGACCACCGATTATTCGGTGGAAGGCAATCTGCTCGGGCACATCACCATGGGAGTGTTGCTGGTCCGCGAGACTGCAGCGGGCATCAGCGGATTCCCGCCCGAGCTCCGCACCAGGATTGAGCACCTGATCCTGTCGCACCACGGGAACAAGTCGCTTGGATCGCCGGTGGAGCCGATGACCGTCGAGGCCTTCATCCTGGCGGCCGTTGACGATCTCGACGCCAAGATCCACCAGGTTCGCAAACACATCGATGCCGACGAGGGGTCAGGTCCCTTTACTGCTTACCACCGCAGACTCGAACGGGTGTTGTTCAAGGGTTGAATTAAATTCTGGCATATTCACAAAGCGTAGAATTTACTTGCTGACAAGTTGGCTTAGCACGACAATAGTCGTGTGGACGCCATCAAAGACCCCATTGATGTCAAAATTCTGACTCTCCTGCAGCACGACGGTCGGATGGCGCAGGTTGATATTGCCAAGGCCGTCGGCCTGGCCCCCTCGGCCGTGCTTGAACGTCTGCGGAAGCTGGAGGCGAGGAAGGTCATCACGGGGTTTTCGGCGCGGGTTGATCCACACGCGGCTGCATGCCCTCTCCTGGCGTTCATTGCCGTGCGCACCGCTGAGGTGGGCGAAGAAGAAGATCGCGTCGGACACTCGCTCTCAGAAGTACCCGGCGTTCTTGAGGTGCATCACGTGGCGGGCGACGACTGTTTCCTGGTCAAGATCCGTGCGCGCGACACGGAACACCTGGGTCAACTGCTCAAGTACGACGTCGGCCAAATCAAGGGCGTTCGCTCGACTCGGACGACGATTGTGCTTGGCACCCACAAAGAATCCATGGCGCTCCCGCTCGATGGCGTGTTGGCGGTGAAGGCATGAGTCCCGCGGTGCGGCGCACGGCGTGGCTGGCGTTTTTCGCCGTGTGTCTCATCTGGGGCACGACGTATCTCGCGATCAAGGTCGCGCTCGAGACGATTCCACCGTTTCTGATGGGTGGCCTCCGTTACACGACAGCCGGCTCGCTGCTGATGGGCATTCTGGTGGCCCGGGGCGTCGCGCTTCCGGGCCCGCGCGAGTGGGGACCCCTCGCGTTGCTCGGCTTCCTGATGATCGGCCTGGGTAATGGCGGAGTGAACTGGGGTGAACAGTTCCTTGCCAGCGGCATCACTGCGGTGGTCATTGCCACCTCACCGTTCTGGATGGTGGCGGTGGATGCGATGTTCCCTGGTGGGGAGCGCCTGGTGCCGCGGCAGTGGATCGGTCTGCTGGTCGGATTCGCGGGCATCGTCCTGCTGGTCTGGCCCGACGTCTCGTTTGAGGGGGCCAACGCGGGCACCGTGCTGCTTGGCATTCTGGCCCTGCAGATTGCGTGCGCCGGGTGGTCCATTGCGTCCTCCTACACCAAGCGACACGCGCTCGGGCACTCGGTGCTGGTCGTTGCGGCAGTGCAGATGTTTTTTGGCGGGGTCTTCATGTTGCTCGCGGGCACGCTGACGGGGGAGTGGGCCCGCCTGAGTTTCACTCCGAAGACGGGCCTGGCGCTTGGTTACCTGACGTTTGCGGGCTCGCTTGTGGCATTTGCCGCGTATTCCTACGCCCTGCGCCACCTGCCGGTGTCGACCGTTTCGCTTTACACCTATGTGAACCCGGTCATTGCGGTCGCGTTGGGGACCCTGCTGCTGGGTGAGCCGTTTCGCGTCTCGATGCTCGTCGCGGCGGCAATCATCGTGACCGGCATCACGATCGTCCGATATCCTGTGGAGCGGCATGACCGCTCCACGCCTTCGCATCCAGACGCTCAACAACATCTCGGCCGCCGGACTGGCGCGGCTTGACTCCACCAGGTTTGAGACCGGCGCGTCGCTGACCGATCCCGACGCCATTCTGCTTCGGTCGGCGGACCTGCACGCCACGCCGATTCCCGCGTCGGTCAAGGCCATTGGTCGTGCCGGTTCCGGGACCAACAACATTCCGGTCGCCGACATGACCACTCGCGGCGTGCCGGTCTTCAACGCGCCAGGCGCCAATGCCAACGCGGTGAAGGAGCTTGTGGTTGCCGCCCTGATCATTGGCGCGCGGTCACTTGGCGCGGCCTGGCAATTTGCCCGCACACTCGAGGGCGATGACGCGTCGTTGCACACCGCCGTGGAGGCGGGCAAAAAGGCCTACGCAGGCATCGAGATTGCGGGCCGCACGCTCGGTGTCATCGGCCTGGGCGCCATTGGCGGACGAGTCGCGTCAGCTGGCGTGGCCCTTGGCATGCGCGTCGTGGGGTTTGACCCCGGTTTGTCCGTCGAAGGCGCCTGGCAGCTGGATCCCCGCGTGCAGTCAGCCTCCTCGCTCGACGATGTCTTTGCGGCCGCGCAGTTTCTGAGCGTTCATGCACCACTGACGCCGGGCACACGCGGCCTGGTCAATGCCGATCGCCTCGCGTTGATGCCTCCGGAAGGTGTGTTGGTCAACTTCGCGCGTGAGGGCGTCGTTGACGAAGCGGCGGTCATCAACGCGCTCAACACCGGAGCACTGCGCGCGTATGTCAGCGACTTTCCCACGGCGGCGACGGTCGCGCATCCACGATGCGTGACGCTGCCGCACCTGGGCGCCTCCACCGCTGAAGCCGAAGACAATTGCGCCGTGATGGTGGCCGATCAGGTGCGCGACTTCCTGCTTCGTGGTGACGTGAGCCACTCCGTCAACTTTCCCGCGTATCGAACTCCCGCCGTGTTCAGTCACCGACTCGTGTATGCCGGCGGGACCACGGGCACGGCCGCGGTTGTGGCTGACGTGCTCGCCAAGGCCGGGTTGGTGGTGACGGCGGCGGGCCATGCGATGCGCAACGACCTGACGTATGGTTCGGTCGACACCGCAGAGGCCGTGAGCCCCGCCGTCGCGGCGGCTGTTCTTGCCGTGCCGGGTGTCGTGATGGCGCGGATCGTCGGTTAGCCGGCGACCACTGATTCGCGCGGGCCGAGCGCAAACGTCATCGTGCCGTGCAGCACTCGTCGGCCGTTGACCTCGGCGTGCCCGCTGAGCACGCCCATCCGCGTGCGCAACCGCTTGACGACGGCCTCGATGCGCACCACGTCACCCGGCTGCACGACACCCGAAAATCGCACTCGTTCGATGCCCATGAAGAAGATCAGCTTGTCGCGGTTTTCCGGCTTCGAGAGGATCAGGATGGCGCCGACCTGTGCGACGGCCTCCGTCAACAATGTTGGCGGCAGGGCCTTCTGCTGGTCGGGGCCGACGGCCAACACAGTCTCATCGGACGTGATGTTCTTGATCCCGACGATCCGCACGTCGGGCTGAAACTCCGTCACGCGATCCACCAGCAGGAACGGGAACCGGTGGGGCAGGATCCGCTCGATGGCGGTGTAGTCGAGGGGTAGCGTGATGTCGGTCATTGCCGGGGAACCAAGTATAATTCCATTGGATTGACCGTCCGCTCCTCCCAGCCTTTGTCCGTCGGATCGCACGAGCGAGACATTCTGCTGACCCTGTTTGACCTGGGCCGGCAGGTGGTCTCTGTCATCGACCTTGACGAGCTGCTGCCGCAGATTCCACGCCTCATCGGACGCCTGATCCCGTTCGACGCGTTTGCCGTGTATCTGCTCGATGAAAAACGGAACGAGCTGCGAATCGCCTACGCGGTCGGGTATCCCGACACCTCCCACTACCATCCGAAGACCGGTGAAGGGCTCGTCGGGCAGGTCATCACCCAGCAGGAAGCGATCGTCGTCGGGGACGTCACGACCGAGCCCAACTACGTCGAGGTGGTGTCGGGCATGGCCTCCACGGTGGCCATTCCGCTCGTGCATCAGAACCGGTCAATCGGGGCTCTCAACGTCCTGAGCCGGTCCCGTGACATGTATTCCGAGCGGGACGCCACGATCCTGCGCCAGTTTGGCGCACACGTTGCGCTGGCCCTCGTGAATGCGCGCCTGTTCGAACAACAGCGTCTCGATGCCGAGACCTTCGAGACGCTGGCTGAGATTGGCCGCGACGTGGCCGCGCTGATGGATCTTGACGATCTGCTGGCCCGGATCGTCCAGCTCGCGAGACGCGTGGTGGACTATCGCACGTTCGGCATCCTGCTCCTCAACGACGCCACCCAGGAGCTCGAGATCAAGGTGGCGGTCCAGTTCGGCGACCGCGTCGAGTTGCCCAAGGTGCCGCTGGGCCAGGGGCTGGTCGGTTATGCCGCGCTGCATCGCGAACCGGTCGTCGTGCCCGACGTCTCGAAGGATCCCCGCTACATCCGCGTCGTGGACGATGTGCGCTCTGAACTTGCGGTGCCGATGCTGCTCAAGGATCGATGCATTGGCGTGTTCGACCTGGAAAGCCCGGAACTCGACGCCTTCACCAAGCGGGACGTGGAGATCCTGACGCTGCTCGCCAATCAGGCCGCGGTGGCTATCGAGAACGCACGGCTCTACGAAGAGGTGTCCACCACTGAAGCGCGACTGGAGAAGGAAGTGAAGTTCGCGCGCCGGGTGCAGGCCGCGCTGCTGCCCACCCAGTTGCCCAAGCGCCTGAAGGGGGTCGATGTTGCGGCCTCGTTCTCCGCGGCGCGCGAGCTCGGCGGCGACTTCTATGACTACCTCGTTCCTGAGTCCAACACGCTGATCGTCGCCCTGGGCGACGTCTCCGGCAAGGGGGTGCCCGCGGCTCTCTACAGCGTGTTCGCCGGGGAGCTGGTGCGTGGTCGCACGTTCAGGCGCCGATATGTCCCGGAACGTTCCTCTCCCGCGGCGGTGCTCACGTCGATCAACACGATCCTCCATGAGCGCCAGCTCGAGGAGTATTACTGCACGCTGTGTTATGCGATCTTCGATCTCAAGCGGCGCACTGTCACTCTGTCCAATTCGGGGGTGCCGTATCCGGTGCGCGCCTCCGGTTCGGAGTGTGCGCTCATCGAAGCGCAGGGTGTTCCGCTCGGATCATTCCACGGGATGACGTACGACGAATTCTCGTTTCCCCTGCAGTCCGATGACGTGTTCGTGTTCTGTTCGGATGGCGTTTCGGAGGCGATGAATCGGCGCAGCGAGGAGTTCGGCTCCACGCGCCTGCTGCAGGTCGTGTCGGAGACGCGTCATCTGAGCGCGCGCGAGATCGTGCATTCGATTACCGGCGCGGTGGATGCGCATCGGGCCGGCTTTCCACCGAATGACGACACAACCGTTGTGGCTCTGAAGTTCACGCTGCCCCCGCTGCCGGGGATGTGAGCGTGGTGGAAGAGTGAAGCCGCCCGGCCATCAGCCCACGTGCCGCGGGATGTTTGCGATGCCAGCGCCTGCCTGTCGTTAATGTTCCGAGGCGCAAACCCCGGAACTGATAGACACACCCCACGTGATGTCGGGCGGCTTCACACACTGCCTTAATCAAGACTCGTGCCGTCTGCCGACGCGGTCTTCGGCAGCAAAACACCACGTGTTCCAGGGAACTGACTTACTGAGTGGACGATAGCGGTGTCATCTGACACCGGTGGCTGACCTCTGAAGGCGCCAGTGACGTTACAGTCCGCCGGCTGCGGACTCAGCCGGTGTGTCGGCGGCAGCGCCGGCGACCGGCAGGGGCGTGATGACTGACGCCAGCTGGGCGGCGATGAGTCGCGCGATGGGCAGGGTCGTCGAGTTTGCTGCGGAGACTTCAGCGGCGAGCACCCCCACACAGCCGCTGGTGCCGATGAGCGGGACGGCCAGGGCGCCGGGCAGGCTCTGGGGCTGCAGCGACCGGCAGGCCAACGCGGTGACGTTGTCGGCCGTCACGGCCAGCGTGCCCAGTTTCTGCATCGTGCGCTCCGAGTACCCGTGGGCCAGGGTCGGGCGCAGCGAGTCGGCTGACTCGTTGATGACCCACAGGACCAGGCCGCGTGCCTGGAGGGCTCCGGCGGCGCGTGTCAGGATGCCGGGCAGGTCTCTTCCGTCCAGCAGTCGAGCGATATCCACGCACACGTCGGCGGCCGCATCGAGTGCGACCGGGGCAGCAGCCGGCGTCACCGGCGGCTGGGCCGGCACGGTGGTTGATCGAGCCGGCACGTCTGGAGCTGGAGCAATCGAGACACCGGCCGTGTCGACAGCATCGGCGCCAGCCGGACGGGCAGCAACGACCAGCAGGACCAGGAGCACAAGTGCCAGCCCGGCTGCGGCTGCCGCCTGGTTTCTGCGGATGGTCAGAGCCGCCGTCGATGAAGCGGACATGTCCACTTCGCGGGCGGTCGTGACTTCCGTGTTGATCCGGTTGAGGATGTCGAGGCTCTCGACGTAGACCACGTCGGACGCCATCAGGCGCTGGTCGTTGCCGACATAACGTCGTGCACGGGCATCGGACGTCCGGAGTGCCTCTACCAGCGTGAGGGCAGACGCCAGCGGTGTCTCCGCACCGGCGGCCGCCACTCGGCGACGCTCACCCAGCAGCTGCTCGAGCTGCAGGGTGAGCTCGTCGACGCGCTGCATCCAGAAGTCCGAGCCCTGGCCGATGGCAACGTAACCGGCCTGCGCCGCACGCAAGTCGGCAATCGCAACTTCAAGGGCGCTGTATTGGCGGGAGAGGCGGTCGGCGTCGGCGCGCAGGCTGTTGGCCTGTTGTTCGAATCGCCACGTCAGCCATGTCGCTCCACCGATCATCAGAACGGCAATCAGCAGAAGCACCAGGCCGCGACGTGAGTTCGGCATGGAACGTTACTATAACACCGCTGTCATGAAGCCCACGCGACTGGGAGTCGTCATCAATCCGATCTCCGGGCGCCACGGTCACCGTCAGGGAGAGGCCGAGCGTCGCGCGACATTGGTTCGTGACGTTGCGCGGCGCCGATCTCTCGATGTGCGCGTGCATGTCACCGACGCGCCCGGACGCGCGCGCGACCTGGCGCTGAAATGTGTGGACGAGGGGTGTGATGTCGTCGCCGCCATGGGTGGTGACGGGACCGTCAATGAAGTCGGCCAGGCCCTGATTGGCAGCCCGGCGGCCCTGGCGGTTGTGCCGTGTGGATCGGGCGACGGCCTCGCGCTGGGCCTGGGCGTTCCGCGATCACGTGAGTCGGCCCTCTTCGCGGCGATCGACGGACGCACGGTCCGCATGGACGTGGGGCGCGTCAACGATCGGATCTTTCTCAATGTCGCCGGGTTTGGATTCGACGCGGCCGTCGGCGAGGTGTTTTCGCGTGGAGCGGTGCGTGGCCCGTTCGGATACTTTTCCAACGCGGCCCGACTGGTCTGGCGGTATCGACCGCTGAACTACACGATTGAGCTCGAAGGACATCCACCGCAGGAAGGGCCGCGTTTCCTCGTGGGGTTTGCCAACGCCCCTCAATACGGCAATGGCGCCACCCTGGCGCCCCATGCCGACCCGCGCGACGGCTTACTCGATGTGTTGATCGCCAACGGCGACACCCCGTGGCGGCAGATCTGGCGAGCCCGACGCCTCTACTGGCGTCCGTTGGCGCCGGCCGGCGGACTGAGCCGATTCCGCGTACGCAGCGCCACCGTGGCCGCCGACAATCTGCTGGTCCATCTTGATGGCGAGGTGTGGCGCGTGCCGTCGCCCGCCCGTGTCAGCGTTGACCCGGGCGCCCTGGCCGTCAGAGTTCCTGCGGTGTGACGGGCTCTAGACCGGGCGCAGGGGGATGACGTCGGCGCGTGGGATCGGACCGAACTCGCCACCAAACTTGACCGGCGGCAGGTCCTGGAACAGCGAATCCCACTTGCCGCGCTCCATCGGATTGGACGCCTGCAGATACTGGCGTGCCGACACCGGGCGCGAAAATGCCATCTCGGCCAGGGCGGCGTACCCGTTGATCGCGCCGAGTTCGCTGGCGAGGGCGGCACGGATCGCACTGGCCGTGGTGAGTTCCACCGTAGCGCCAAACGCGACGGCGATCTTCGAGAGGATCTGCCAGTCTTCAGCCGCATCTCCGGGCGGCGGAATGACGCGCGACACCGGTTGCACCTGGCCGGTGCCGTTGGTGTAGGTGGCGTCCTTCTCCACAAACGCGGAGCCGGGGAGCACCAGGTCAGCCGCCTCAGTGAGCGCCGACTTGAGCACGCCCTGCACGATGAGCGTCTTGAGTCTGCCGGACTGCCGGGCGGCAACGATCCAGTCCGTATCTCCGAGCGACCCGTCAGGGCCGTTGTCGATCACATACAGGAGCGACACGGCGCCCGTGTCGACTGCCGCGCGCAGGCCCGTCACGTCGGCCGGTCCGTCGATTGAGGGGAGCTTGAAGCCGAGATCGCGCGCGCCCCGCAGGTTCGGCGCATCAACGGCCGGGATCGGGAACTTGGTGTTGGCCGGCTGCGGCTTCGGGCGATGGCGCCAGCTGAAGGTCACACCACCCGTGAGGCCGGCGAACTGCTTGAGCATGTAGAGCTCTTCAAGCGAGGCGTGACCCGAGACCAGCACGCGGGAGTGCGCCGCGCCGGCCGTGTCGACCGAGGCCTTCACCGACACGAGGGCATCGGCCCACGGCAATGCATCCAGGCCCTGCGCCGTGCGCCGCATCGGCTGGCGCAGACGACGGTCGCCTTCGATCCAGTGATAGTCGAAGCGGCCGATGTCACACATCCAGTACTGGTTCACGTCCGGGTTGAACCGCGGCGTGAGGCGGATCAACTGCGCGCCCTTGGCCCACTCCGGCTTGGCCTTGATCCACGCCGTGACGTTGCAGCCCTTCTCGCAGCTCGTGCAGATCGTGTCGACGGCCATGGGGTTGTCCCACGGTCGCGACTTGAAACGGTAGTCCCGCGTCGTAATGGCACCCACCGGGCAGACGTCCATCAGGTTGCCCGACAGCAGCGACACGACACCCTTCTCTTCAAACGTCGCAATCTCGCTGTGCACCCCGCGCTGGAACACACCGATCTGCGCGTCGCCGTCGACTTCTTCCATGAAGCGGACGCAGCGGGTGCACATGATGCACCGGTTGCGGTTGAGCATCAGCGTCGGGCCAAAGTCGACGTCGGCCTTCACGCCCTCCCCGTCGAACGTGCGGCGCGGGAAGTCCATGCGGCTGCGCTCGTTGCCGTAGGTGTAGGAGTAGTCCTGCAGCGGGCATTCGCCGCCCTTGTCGCAGACGGGACAATCCAACGGGTGATTGACCAGCAGGAACTCGAACACCGATGCGCGCGCGGCCTCGACATCCGGCGTGTTGGTGGTCACGATCATGCCTTCACCGGCCGGCGTCGAACATGACGTCTGCAGTTTCGGCATCTTCTCGATCTTGACGAGGCAGACGCGGCAGGAGGCGTCGATGCCCAGACCCGGGTGATAACAGTAGTACGGGACGTGCCCGCCGCTGGCCATGATGGCTTCCAGCACCGTCTTGCCTTTGGGAACCGTGACCGACCGGCCGTCAATGGTGAGCGTGACCGTTTCCATAACCCCTGAATTCTATCAGCGCCGGACGTTTGCCAAAGTCAGTTCATCGCGCGGATCAACCTGCCGGACCTGTGCCGGGACCGGCATCCGCACCTCATGCACGGCGCTGGTGACCATCAGGGTGACGGTCTGGTCGGGATGCCCGTCCCGGAATTGGAGGGTGACGGTCAGGGGGAAGTCAAAGACCTCGTCGGCCTGTTCGACCCGGATGCTGACATGGCGGCCGTCGGGATCCATGCGCCAGGTCAGCCGGGCGTCCGGGAGGGTGTATCCAAGAATCCAGCGGGCAAAAAACCGGTCGAGCGGGATCCCGGCCTCGGCCTCGAATGCCGCCTGCAGGTCCCGGGTGCCGGCCTTCCTGAAACGCTGCTCCCGGTAGAAACGCCGGACGCTGCGGTCGAACACCTCGTCACCAATCATGCGCCGCAGCATGTGCAGGGCCACGGCGGACTTGTTGTAGACCAGGCCCCGGAAGATCCGGCCGTCTCCCTGAATGTGACCGAGCCGGTAGCCGAGGTGGACCGGGCCATGTCTGGACAACTCCATGGCGCTGTCGCGCATCTGCTTGAACAGTTGCCGCTCCGTCTCCGCACCACGGTCCCTGGCGGCATACATCGCGGCGAAATACTGCGCGAATCCCTCGCTCAGCCACTGCTCGTGGTAGTTCTTCCACCCAATGGCCTGCCCAAACCACTGGTGGGCAATCTCGTGCGCGAGAAAGAAGAACTGATGCCCGTTGAGCGCAACCGGGTCATCACGCCAGCTCAACGTCGTCGGCAGCGTCGGTTGATTCCACACGGCGAAAAACGCGGGACTGTGTCCACTCGGCACTTCCGCGTCGAGTGTCGCCACGGTCATGTTGGGATACGGGGCTTCACCAATCGTGTTGGCGAAGAACGACAGGATGTCCGCCACACGTTCGGGCAGTGATCGGTTGGATCGCAGCAACCGCGGTGTGGCGACGACGTCGACGGCGACCACCGCCGGCTGCCCCGCAGCAGGCATCGCGCCGATCGTCAGCTGTGGTCCAGCCACGCCCGGCACGGGAACGGGCACGCTCCCCACCGGCACAAACCGGCTGACGATGCAGGCGATGTAGCGGAGCGGCCGATCCGCGAGGAATTGCACAACGCGCTCGGCGCGCGAGTCACCGCTGCGACCTTCACCCTCGGGCACGGGCGTGACGGTCGAGTTGATGAGGCTCCCGCTGGCCACGACCTGGAACTGCGCCGGGACGGTCACCTGGATGGCGGCGGTCGCGAAGTCCGTGACCGTCGCCTGTGGATACCAGTAGGTGCGATTGCTGTAGAGGAACCGCGGCTCTGGCGGGATCACGATGTCCTGTCCGCGCGGATCGGGCACGCTCTGCAGCTGGGGGACCGCGTCAACCGTCATCGCCTCGCGTTCGACCGCCTGCGGCGGAAGCCGGCCCGCGTAGTACACGTCGAGCACGATGACGCTGCCGCGCGGCATGGCACGGGGCAGACTGACGAGCACTCCGCTTTGACCCTGCACGCGCAACGCGAGCACACGCCCGAGTTCGGGAGACGAGATCGACGAGACCGCCAGCGATTCCGCCAGTTTCAGTGAGAGTGTCGCGAGGCCCTCGGCCTTCGTGCGCAGGCGCAGCGAACCTCGTCCACTGATCCAGTCGCGCTCCGGATCGAGCCGGACGTCGACGGCATAGTGCTCCACGTCATAGGCCGTCGCATCGTCTTCCGAATAGTCTGGGCCGCGCGTCAGCAGGCGTTCAGGTGATGCATAGACCGAGATGTTGCGACCACGTTGCCGGTCGAACAGGGAAACGTCCTCCGCATCGTCGGCGGAGCGGACGTACGTGAGATTGCCGTGTTTTCGCGTGCCGAGCTCAATCAACGAGTCACCCGCCGGAGGCAGGAGCGACCACCGATCGCTGGTGAGATCACCGAGGTTCAGCGTGTAGCTGCGAAGTCCCACCTGATCGAACAGCTGCCGGGCCCGTGCAAGATCGCCCGGGTGTACGTCCACAGGCGTCAGGTGTCCTGCAGGGATTCGCGAGCTCCATTCATACGGGCTGAGCCGGATGAAGACCGTTTCCAGTTGCGATTCGAGTGTGGGCCTGCCGCTGAATGCGCGGACCTGCACCTGCTCGGCGGCATCAGGCGGCGTGAACTGCAGGGTGCCCTTGCCTCGAAAGATGAGCCCTGTCGGGCCGTCATCAACCGTCGCGAGAAACACGTTCCCCGATTCGAGCCGCACCGTCAGGCCAGGCGCGGTCACGACGAGGTCGTGCACGGTGAACTGCCGCGTGGCGTCCAACTCGACCTGCACGAGGCCATCCACGGCAGCCACGGGTGTCGCGCCGGCAATCATGTAGGCGCCGTTTGTGTCCGGTGTGAGCAGCAGCTGCCACGTGGCGATACGGCCTCGACGCCCCCGACCGGTCAACATTTCCACCAGCACCAGTGAGCCGTCACCGCTGGGCCGGCGATCGCGTTCACGCACGGACGCCGTGGTCAGACCTTCTCCGAAGGCGTTGGCGACAAACTGCGCCTGTTCTGCCGCCGGCATCGATCCCGCAGTGAGCCGACGGAATTCGTCGGGGTTGTTGCCGGCCATTGCGTTTTCGAGTTCCGCGAGCAGGCGGACGATGCCGTCGGCCTGCATGGGGCGCTGCGGGGCCTGGGACTGTTGGGCCGCGACCGCCGCCGCGAGGGCGATCACCCAGGCGATGGCACTTGCCGCGCGTCTCATGCGGCGCTCCTGCTGAGCACCGCAATGGTGAGGTCGTCAGTGAGCCGCAAGTCGCCGGCATGTGCTTCGACCGCGCTGATGACGGCCCGAGCGAGCGCTTCGGGATCCCGTTCGTCCTGGCGGTGCCGCAGGATCTGCGCAAGGCCGTCGTCTTCAAACGCGCGGCCCGCGCGGTTTTCCGCTTCGGTAATGCCGTCGGTGAACAACACGAGTGCGTCCCCCGGATCGATCACCGCGTGATGCGACTCGAACGTGGCGTGTTCGAACATCCCCAGCGCCATGCCGCCGCCCTCGAGGCGTTCGAGCGCGCCCGACCCGCGACGAATCATCGGCGGCAGATGACCGGCGTTGACGAACTCAAGCGCGCCGGTTGCGGGGTCGTACAAGCCGTAGAAAAACGTGATGAAACGCGAGCCGGGACTGTGCCTGCAGATTTGCACGTTCAAGCGGGTCATCAGGCGTTTTGCGTCGAGACCCTCATCGACGAGGGTGCGCAGCATGGCAAGCAGCAACGCCATCAGCAGCGCGGCGGGACTCCCCTTGCCGGCGACGTCACCGATGGCCACCATGAGGCGCCCGTCAGTCAGCGGCAACACATCATAGAAGTCACCACCAACCGTGTTTGCCGGGCGCGTCGTGCCGAAGACTCGCGCATCGCCCGTGGCGTGTTGTCCGCGCGGCAACATCGCGATCTGGATGTCGCGCGCGATCTCGAGATCGCTCTTGAGCGACAGCCTGTCGGCCACCTCCATCAGCACCAGCAGGTGAATCGCGACGAACGCGAGGATCATCCACGACGTGCCTTCTTCCCACTGGGGAAGCCAGAAGGTGACGTCAAAGGGAAACAGAAGAACGTGCACCGGACCCAATCCGGCAAACAGATCCAGCAGACCGAACAGCAGGGCGACGACGGCAAAGCCGTACAACACGCGGCGTCCCGGAGACAGCCGCATCGCAAACGCTTTGAGAAAGAGACGGCCGTGTATGGCCCAGCGCCGGTACCAGGGCTCCTTGGCGAGCGCCTGATGATCGATGCCCCGGGAAAAGTACCGCCACGTGTCTGCGGTGTCGCGCGTGAACAGTCGCTGGAATTCGGTACGGTCGAATCCCCGGGTGTATTCGTCGAAGAACCGTTCCGGACCGCTTCGCCGATCCTCGGGCATGACGCCAGTCTACCGGATGCGGAACAGGCGCATCGGTCCGTCGTTCATGATCTCTCTGGCGCCGTAGGAGAGCAGCCACCGGCTGTAGATGTCCTTCTGGCTTCCGATGAACGCGTCCTCGTGCACGACGGCATGTGTCGCGCCGGTGCCGATGAGCCCACGCCAGGCGGCATCGGGGTCACGGCCGACGAGCCGGAACACCCGGATATTGCGCTGCTGACTGTCCGGGAAAAATCCCGAGTAGCCGTTCACAAGCGGACGCCTGTGATACCCGGCGTAGTAGACCGAAAACAGATCCCATGCCGGCGCGCCAAACGGGAATTCGATGACGATCAGCGGCTCGGTTTCGTCTCGAAGGTAGTCGTAGATCGGCGAGAGCGAGCGACCGGATTCGAGCACTCGAGGTGTTGGCAGGAGTCCTTCAGCCGCCAACCGCACGTTTGTTTGGAACGGCCCCGGCCACGACTCAAGGAGGATCAGGGCGGATACGACGATGACCAGCGGCACCTTCGCGCGTGGCCACCGCTGCGAAGCTGCTGCGAGTCCGTATCCCGACAGCGCTGCCAGAAACAGCGCTACCAACATGAAAAAACGCGCCGGCACACGCACACCGTCAAAGCCAGGCACGACGTTCACCAGCACCGCATAGGGGCCACTTGCCACCGGGTGGCCGGCTGTCGCGATGACGGGGCCAAACGCCAACAGAACAGCCAGCAGGGCCGACACCCAGAGAAAACCCACCAGCGATCCCGGAGTTCCGCTCGACAGCCGGCGTGCGCCTGGACTGATGAGCCACCAGAGCGGCAACAAGATTGCCGTTCGCGCGAGGGTGGCGCTCCCGTCCCGGTGCACCACCCACGCATCGTCATAGGGCAGCGAGAGTCCACCGGTGATCAGGTAACTCAATGAAGCGGCAAGATGCGCGATAAGGAGGAAGCCGACGAAACCTGCTGCGACCTGGCGCCAGGGCGGAAGTATGTGTGGTGTCTCGGCGCGGTGGCGCCGCCAGGCTGATTGCACGCCAAAGACACCAGCCGCCAGTGCCAGCAAGACGATGGTGAAGCCCGGGAATCCCTCGCCTTCGGGTTTTGGAAACGCCGCGACCGAATCTCCCCACAGCCAGAGGTGGGGCGCGGCGGTGCCCAGCGAGAGGACATCAGCCGAGTACCTGGCGATTTCGCCCGCATCACGCACGCCGACCGAGCTGGTGCCTTCGCGCACTTCGAAGTACGGCCGCAGGAACGGCGCCGTGGCGATGAGCACCGACACCCCCGCCAGCAGCCAGCGCCGCCAGACGCGCCAGTCGGCGAGCAGTCCGCGCGCGCTCATCTCCACGATGACGTAGAGAGCGACGAACGGCGCAAAAAAGAGCAGGTAGTAGCCGCAGGACAGATTCTGGATGACAAACGCGACCGAGCCCCAGATCAGCGGCGCACGCCTGCCGGTGTCGAAGTGACGACGGTAGGCGTACAGGACGAGCGGCATCCACTGCACGGACAGCACCTGCAGGTGAGAGAGCTGCGCCATGCGATAGGGCGCAAACGCAAACGCGAGACCCGCCACAAATGCGGCAGCGGGGTTGTGTGTGAGTGTGCGGACAAAGAGGAAGGTCCCGAGCCCGCACAAGACGAACGTCGAGAGAAACAGCAGGTTGTAGGCCAGGACGACGTTGTCGGTGGCGGCGAGGATCGGCAGCGCCTGCACCATCTGCGGAAACAGGTGCTCGGAGTACGCGATCGTCAGGCGTTCAGGATGGAAGATGTTGCCGTGCCAGAGGCGGCCGAGGGCAGACCAGTCGCCGCTGAGAAAGGCCAGGAACTGGCCGCCGGTCCAGAGCAGCACCCAGCTGTTGAAGAGTGGATCACCGAGGTCCCAGGCGATGTCGTGGGTGATGACGCGGGCCAGCGGCCACGTCATCAGCAGTGCCGCAGCCAGATACAGCCCGGCGGCCACAGCGGCGGCATGACGCGTCATTGCGCGGGTGGTGACCAGCGGGCGTAGCGCACAATCGTCCAGAACGCTTCAAAGGCGTCCTTCAGGCCGATCTTCTTCCCTTCGGCATACGTGCGTCCGTGGTACGAGATGGGCACCTCGTAGATCCGCACGCGCATGCGGGAGAACTTGCAGGTCATTTCCGGCTCCATGCCGAACCGCTTCGACTGCAGGTCGAGTCGACGCGCCACATCCCTGGTGAAGACCTTGTAGCAGGTCTCCATGTCGGTCAGGTTCAGGTCGGTGACGGCATTGGAGAGCAGTGTGAGCACGCGATTGCCGACCGAGTGCCAGAAGTACAACACGCGATGGCCATGGGGAGAGCCCAGGAAACGTGAGCCGTAGACCACATCGGCATCACCCCGCAGAATCGGGCGAAGCAGATTCGGATATTCCGCCGGGTCGTATTCGAGATCCGCGTCCTGGATCAGGATGATGTCGCCGGTCGCTTCGCGGATGCCGCGGGCGACCGCCGCGCCCTTGCCTTGATTGGGATTCTGCGTGAACACGCGGATGCCGTCCCGGCCATCCATCTGGGCGAGGATTTCATCGGTCCCGTCAGTGGACGCGTCGTTCACGATGACGATTTCGCGCGTGAGTCCCGGCAACTCGACGGCAAGCACCCGGCTCACGATGGTCTCAATGGTCCGCCGTTCGTTGTAGGCGGGCATGATGATCGACAGCTTCACGGCTTATCGATTGAGGAACGCCTGGGTGAACGACGCGATATCGGCATAGATGGACGCCAGCGTGTCAGGGGCCGCCAGAAAGACGACGCGGAAGTAGCCCTGGTCGGCGGGCAGCCCGAAACCGGAGCCGTACACACAGAGGATGCCGGTCTCGCGCAACAGCGCGAGCACGTAGTCTTCATCGGTGACGCCGGCAGGCAGGTCGACCTTCGGCATCGCGTAAAACGCCGCCTGTGGAGGCACACACGACATGCCCGGAATCCGCGAGAAGTGATCGACGGTGATCTGCGCGCGTTCTGCCAGCGCGCGGACGAAATCCTGCTGGTGTGTGCGGTCGCCATTGAGCGCTGCGGCGATGGCAAACTGCATCGGTCCGGTGCTGCAGAGCCTGCCATCGGCCAGCTTCTTGATCGCCGCCAGCACGTCGTTGAGTTTTTCGGAACGCCCGACCGCCAGCCATCCCGCACGCCAGCCCGGCGCCACGTAGGCCTTCGACAGTGAGGAGAACGAGAGGATGGGCGCGTCGGGTGCGAGGCTGCCCAGGAGCGGCGACGGTCCGTTGAACCCGAGATCCCCGTAGACCTCGTCTGCGAGGATTGGCACACCCGCGCGCTCAGCCAGTTCGATCAGTGCCCGTCGCGTCGTTTCCGGGTACACCGCGCCGGTGGGGTTGTTGGGATCGATGACCACCAGCGCCCGCGTCAGGCTGCTGACTTTTGACCGGATGTCATCGAGGTCGGGCAGCCATCCGTTGGCCGGGTCGGTGCGGTAATACACCGCGCGCGCGCCGAGTTTGGCCAGGACCGCGGTGTACAGCGGATAGGTCGGCGTCGGGACGAGCACCTCGTCACCAGCATCCGCCAGCGCTCCCAGCGCGAGTTCGATTCCTTCCGATGTGCCAGACGTCAGGATGACGCGATCGACACCGACCGGCATTCCGCGCCGCTCATATTCAGCGGCCACGGCCTCGCGTGCCGGCGTGACGCCCACCGACGCGGTGTAGCCGTTGTGCCCGTCGCGCATCGCGCGTTCGACGGCCTCCACCAGGTGTGGCGGCGGCTGAAACCCAAAGGGGATGGGATCGCCGATGTTCAGGTAGCGGACGGTGCGGCCGGATGCCTCGACCTTGCGAGCCTCGGCCACGACGTTCCGAATGGCGTACGTGAACCCATGTACCCGGGCGGCCACTCGGATCTGTGACTGGGTCGGCATGGCGATCGATTCTAGCAGTCCACGGCGGCGCTATCGCGCGAGCTTCTGCATCGCGGCGATGAAGGTATCCACCTCATCGAGTGTCGTGTAGACGTTGGGTGTGACACGGACGCCGGCATACTCCGGGGACTCGGCCGGACCCACCGTAATCGGCGTCACGATGATCCGGTGGTCCGCCCACATCTTCGAGGCGATGTCGCCCGGCTTCATGCCCTCGATCCCCACCGTGCCAATCGCACACGACAAGGCGGGGTCGAGGCTGGTATGCAGCTGGATCTTCGGAAGCGGGCGCAGAGCCTCGGCCCACCGCGCCTTCAGGTAGCGGAGGCGGGCAGCCTTGCGCTCCGCGCCAATGCCCCGGTGGAACACCAGCGCCTCGGCGATGGCATTGTGATTGGCCGCTGGGTGCGTGCCGATCTCCTCGAACTTCTTGATCGAGGAGTTCAGGCCCACCGGCGGTGGCTGAAGGGCCCACGTCTTTTCAATGCGGTCGGGCCGCACGTACAGCAGGCCGGTGCCAATGGGAGCCAGCAGCCATTTGTGGAGACTGCTGCCGTAGTAATCACAATCGAAGTCGGTGATCTTGAAGGGGAAGTGTGCGTAGGCGTGCGCACCATCCACAATCGTCAGGATGCCCCGCCGGCGCGCCAGGTCACAGATCTCCTTCGCGGGAAAAATGTGGCCGGTCAGATTCGTGATGTGGCAGAAGTGAATGACCTTGGTGGCCGGCGTGATGGCCTGCTCGAAGCGTCGCACGAGATCGGCCTGGGTTGGCGGCACCGGGAACGAGATCTTCGTCAGCTTGATCCCGTTACGCGTGACCCGCTGTTCCCAGGTCTGCAACATCCGGCCGTAGTCCTGATTGGTGGTGAGTACTTCGTCGCCGGGTTTGAGGTCGATGCCCAGCTGCGCGGTCTGCAGGGATTCACTGGCGTTGCGCGTGATCGCGATCGTTGACGGATCGGCGCCGATGTCGCGCGCGAGTTCGCGGCGGACCGACTCGATGTTCGGCTCGAGTATCTGCCACATGTGATACACGGGCGACTGGTTCGAGATGTCGAGGTAACGCTTCAGGGCTTCATGGACGACCCGCGGACTGGGACAGACGCCGCCGTTGTTGAGGTTGATGATCGTCCGGTCGAGCGTGAACCCCTCCTGCACCGCGCGCCAGAAGTCCTCGTCGCGCGCCACGACATCGGCTGGGCGGCCGGACTGGGCCGCCGCGGCTTCGAGAAGGCGCGGCAAGCCGTCGACGTTAAACGATGCCAGCGCGGCAAGACTGCCCGCGTGACCGGTGCGCTGAAGGAACTGCCGACGGCTGAGCATGGGATTCTCCTCAGGAAAACAGGGGGATTGGCCAAAAATCAGGCGAATCATAGCCCGGAAGGTGTCAGAATGTCGGGGCGAAGGGGGCCCAAGTGAGCGGATTTGGCCTGGTGATCCTCCGGCTGATACTGGCTGGGGTGTTCATTGCCCACGGAACCCACAAGCTGTTTGGCCTGTTCGCAGGTCCCGCCCTTGGTGTGGGCGGTCCGGACGCCACGGCCCAGCTGTTCGCCTCGCTCGGGCTCGAACCCAACTTTCCCCTGGCGATCGCGTTTGGCGTCCTTGAGATCCTCGGCGCCGCCCTGCTGATTGTGGGATGGCTGACCCGCATTGCCGCACCTGTGCTGACCGCCCTGACCCTCGTGCTGATGTGGAAGATGTCGTGGCCGTCGGGCCTCTTCATCAACTGGGCCGGAGCGCCGAACCAGGGCCAGGGCATCGAGTATCACCTCCTGCTGGTTGGCGGATTGCTTTGCCTGGCCTTCACCGGCGCCGGCGAGTGGTCGATTGATGGCTCCCGCGCCAGATATGCCCACGAACGCGCCGCCGGCAAGGCGCGCCTGCGCGGAAAGGTGTAGCAGTAGGGCGGGCCCTCAGGCCAGCCGTGACTGCCTTGTGGGCCCGCCAGCACATCAATGACACTGACCAACAAAGTCGCCGTGGTGGTTGGCGGGGCGCGGATGGGCGACGCCGTCGGACGTGCGTTTGCCTCGCGCGGCGCTGACGTCGCGTTCACCTATCGCCATTCCCGCGATGCTGCCGATCGCGCAGCCTCTGGTGTCATCGCCGAGGGCCGGCGGGCGCACGTCGTGGCATGCGACGTCACCGCCGACGTTCCCGCCATCGAATCCGTGATGCAGAACGTGGTCGACACCCTCGGCCGCATCGACGTGCTCGTGCTGATGGCGTCCCGGTACGAAGCGGTACCCTACGCGGAGCTGACGACCTGGGCGGTCGAGCGCACACTCGGTGTCGACATGCGAGGCACATTCGTCTGCGCACAGGCCGCCGTGCCCCACATGCGGGCAGTTGGAGGCGGCCGCATCATCACGTTCGGTGACTGGACAGCTGCGTCGGGGCGTCCCCGCTTCAAGAACTACGCGCCGTACTACATCGCGAAGGCCGGCGTGAAGGCGATCACCGAAGTGCTCGCGCTGGAACTGGCGCCGGACATTCTGGTCAACAGCATCGCGCCAGGGCCGGTGTTGCCCCCCGACGACATGCCGGACGATGTGCGCGCAAAGGCGGAGGCCGTCACACCGATCGGCCGATGGGGTGGAGCCGATGCCGTGGCTCAGGCGGTCATCACGCTGGCCGAAACGGATTTCCTGACGGGCGAGACCATCCGCGTCGACGGCGGGCGGCACCTGCGCTGACGCGTCTCAGCTGACCTGGCGTCCTTCATCCAGCCGAATCACCAGCGACGCCCGGGAGGCGATCTCTTCAGTGGCGTGTGTGACGTACAACGTCGGCAGGTCCAGTTGCTCCCGCAGCCGATCGAGATACGGCAACACCTCACCCCGGCGGGCCACGTCCACGGACGCGAGCGGTTCGTCGAGCAGCAACAGGCGTGGCTGCGACAGCAGCGCGCGACCGAGCGCCACGCGCTGACGTTCACCGCCAGAGAGCGTTGGCGTACGCCGAGTGAGCAGCTGCTGCAGGTCCAGCATCGCCACCACATCGTCAAACGACACGCCGCCATCTGCGCCCCGCGATCCGAATGTGAGATTGTGTCGCACGTTCAGATGCGGGAACAGGCGAGGCTCCTGGAAGACGTAGCCGATGCGGCGACGATGCGGTGGCACCTGGATGTGTTGCCGCGTGTCGGTCAGGATCTCGTCGTCAAGCCGGACGACGCCGTGTTCCGGCGTGATCAAGCCGGCAATCACGTTGAGCAGCGACGACTTCCCGGCGCCGGACGGTCCAACGATGGCCGTGAAGCGATCGCGTGCCGCAAACGCCACATCGAGCCTGACGCGACCAACCGTGTGCCGGACTTCCACCTGGAGCCTCACCCGCGACTCCTCGCATGATGCGGCGTCGCCCTGCGCGCGAGCCACTCGGATACGAGCAGGGCGGTCATCGACACGGCAATCGAGATCCAGACCAGTCGCAGCACCGCTGCGTCGCCGTCCGGCGTGTCCAGCAGCGTGAAGATGGCCAGCGCAAGCGTCCGTGTTTCTCCCGGGATGTTCGAGACGAACGTGATGGTGGCGCCGAATTCGCCGAGCGCCTTGGCAAACCCCAGGATCACACCGGCGAACACACCCGGCAATGCGAGTGGCAGGCTGACAGTGACGAACGTACGAACGGGGTTGGCGCCAAGGGTTGCCGCTGCGTCTTCAAGAGCGGGATCGACCGCGTCCAGGGCAAGCCGCATTCCGCGCACCATCAGGGGAAAGCCCATGACTGCGGCCGCAACCGCCGCGCCGGTCCACTGAAAAACGAGCGTGATGCCGAAGACGTCAGCCAGCCACCCACCGACTACGCCCTGGCGGCCGAACACGCGGAGCAGCGCGAAGCCGGTGACCACCGGCGGCAGGACAAGCGGGAGGTGGACAAACGCGTTGAGCAGCCACTTGCCGGGAAACGTCGCGCGCGACAGCACCCAGGCAACGGCCATCGCTGGTGGCACGCTGATCACGATCGCGGCGCAGGCCACCTGAAGGCTCAGCGCGACGATCTGCAGTTCCTGTGAAGACAACCCGAACATCTAGCCGCCGACACCAAAGCCGTGTTGGGCGAACACACGACGCGCCGCTTCACTCGACAGAAACTCCAGCACGCGCGCAGCGCGCTGGTCGCCACTGCCGATCAGCGCCGCCGGGTACTCGATTGGTGTGTGGCTCGATGCTGGAAAAGTCGCGACGATGTGCACCGCAGAGTCGGCGAGTGCGTCCGTGCGGTAGACGATGCCCAGCGGCGCCTCGTGGCGCGCGACCAGGCGAAGCGCCGCGCGGACACTGTCGCCCGGCGCCAATTGGCGCTGGAGCGCTTCCCACACACCATGTGAGATGAGGGCCTCCTTCGCATAACGTCCCGCCGGCACCCCCGACGGATCAGCCACAGCCAGCCGGCCGTCACCCAGCGCAACAAGCCAGCTGTCAACCGACCTGAGGTCGACCGTGCGACTCGCATCGCCGGCGATCACGACGAGTTCGTTGGTCAGCAGCGTGACTCGTGACGACTGGTTGATCAGTTGCCGTGCCTGCAGATGGTCCATCCAGGCCTGATCAGCTGAAATGAAGAGGCCTGCCGGGGCACCCTGCTCAATCTGTCGCGCAAGTGTCGAACTGGCTGCGTAGCTGGTCACCACGACCAGCCCCGTCTGCTGTTCGATTTGGGGCACAAGGGCGTCGATCGCTGTCTGCAGGGAGGCTGCTGCAAACAGCAGCACCGGTTCTGACGCCGGTCGCGTCCCGCAGCCGATGGACGCGGCGGCAACGGCGACGAGCAACAGGCGGCGCAGCATGGTGAACCAACAGGATAGTCCCGGCGTAATATATCTGTAGCGGATGCAGAAGCACATCTGGATGTATCTGACCCGGCTCTACCCGCGCTCGCTTGCGCATCGGGACCAGGAGATTCGCGACTTCTGGCGCCTCGCCATTGATGATGCGAGACGTCGAGGCCGGACAGCGGTGTGCCTGGTCATTCTCGAGTTGTCCGTTGACATCGTGCGCTGCCGGTTCAGCGCATCCGCCCAACAGCCCATCAACCCCCTCATCCACCCGCCCACCACATCCGGAGACCACTGGCTTATGTCCTGGTTCGCTGACCTGCGTTTTGCCCTCCGTTCCCTGTGGCGCCAACCCGGGGTCACGATGACGTCAACCTTGTCGCTGGCGGTCGGACTTGGAGGCGCCCTGGCGATTTATGCCGTCGCTTCATCCGTCCTTGTGCGACCGTTGCCGTTCGCCGATCCGGAGCGACTGGTCAGCGTGGAGACCATGGTTCAACGCGCGAGCCTTGAGCCGCGCGGCTGGTCAGTGCAGGACTTCCTCGACCAGCGAAGCCAGACGAGTGACGTGTTTGATTCGCTCGCAGCCTGGGACTCCCTGACGATGACCGTGCAGGTGGAGGGCCGCGGGGCGCCCACACCTGTGGAGCTGGTCACCGGCAACTACTTCCAGCTGCTGGGGGCGACCACAACAGCGGGATCCGTGTTCCCCGATCGTGCCGCAGTCGAGGCCGTACCGCCGATGTTGATCAGTGAACACCTCTGGACCGCGCGCTTCAGCCGGGACCCTGGCGTCATCGGCCGGGTGGTGCACGCGGATGAACAGCCATTCACGATCGTTGGCGTCGTTGCCGACCCGTTCCGTGGCGTGACAGGGACAGCGGAGGCGTGGGTGCCGTTTGGTCAGCATGCCGCGCTCGTGGGAGAAGGGCTGTGGAACAATCGCGGCAATCGCTGGCACGCTGTCGTCGGCCGGCTCAAGCCCGGTGTCTCCGTCGAGCAAGCCGATGCCGCGGCGGCGGCCACGGCGGGGCGGTTGGCACAGGCGTATCCCCGGAGCAATGAGACGTACACCGCCAGGGTCCGGGACCTGCGCGACGCCTTGTTTGGTGACGCGCGTCCCCAGCTCGTGATCCTGCTGGCCGCCGTGGCGGTCGTGTTGTTCATGACATGTGTCAACGTGGCGAACCTGCTCGTGGCGCGCCTGAGCGCCCGTCAGTACGAGTTTGCCGTGCGATCGTCACTGGGAGCGACACGCCGCCGGCTGGTATCGCTGGCCGCGGCTGACGGCCTGGTGTTGGCACTGATGGGCGCCATCGTCGGAGCTCCGATCGCCTGGTGGGTCGTCGCGGTGATCGCGGAACTCAATCCTGCGAACCTGCCGAGTTTTGCCGCGCCCGCTATCGACCTCGGTGTTGTCCTCGTGGGCATCGTCGCGACCGTGACGACGGCGGCTTTTGTGACCGTGGCATCCCTGGCTGCGCTTGGACGCAATTCCGGTGGCCACCTGACCGTCAGGAGCGCCACGGACTCGGCCCGCACGGTTCGGCTGCGTCAGGCACTGACCACCGTCCAGGTGGCGTGTGCGGTTGGGTTACTGACCACGGCGGTCCTGCTCGGGATCAGTTTCCGAAACGTGACCAGGGTCGAACCCGGGTATCGAACGGCGGACACCCTCATCGCTTCGCTTGACCTGCCGCCCGGGCGTTACGATGCGCCTCGCCGTCTTTCGACAGCCTTCGAACTGCATGCCCGCTTGAATGCGCTGCCTGGCGTGCGCGCGGCTGCGTTGAGTGCTGACGCGATGCTGGGCGGTGGGTCCTCAGCCTCGTTTTATGTCGCCGACGCTGCGCATATGGACAACGACGCCCGGCAGGGTCGCGTGTACGTGCACCAGGTGACTGACGACTTCTTCGCGGCTGCCGGCATTCCACTGATCGACGGGCAGACACTGCCGGCGTTTGACGGGCGTCCCATGAGCCGTGACGCGAGCGAGGTCCCCGTGGTCGTGAGCCGGCGGCTCGCCGAGCGGTTCTGGCCTTCACGGAGTGCGGTGGGCCAACGCATCAAACTTGGCCGGCTGGAGTCTCCTTCGCCCTGGATGCGGATCGTGGGCGTGGTGGGCGACACGAAGTTCCGTGGGCTGCCGGACAACCCGACTCAGGATCCCGACCTGTTCCTCCCGTTTGCCATCAGGCCCGTAGCCAGCTTCTCCGCGGTGATGCACACGAGTGTGCAGCCGACGTCCCTCACGGCAGCCGTGCAGCAGACGGTGGCGAGCCTCGATGGGAGCGTGCCTCTCACGCGGTCGTACGACCTTGCAGAACACGCGCTGCTTGCCACGGCGCCGCAGCGATTTCTCGCGCAGCTCTCTGGGGCCTTTGCGCTGGTGGCCGTGCTGCTCGCGGTTGTTGGCACCTACGGTGTCGTCGCCTATCAGGTGTTGCTGTCGCAACGCGCGATTGGCATCCGCCTGGCACTGGGCGCGGTGCCTCGACAGATCTTTCTTGCCGTGATGGGTCACACCGGTCGACTGGTGGGCGCGGGCCTGGTCTTTGGCGTGGGGTTGGCCGCGTGGGCGACTCGCCGTGTGGCCGATCAGTTGTACCTTGTTGGGGACGCGAACACCGTGGTGGTCGTCGCGGTTTCGCTGGTCGTGAGCCTCGTGGCTCTGGCGGCCGCCTGGCTGCCCGCGCGCCGGGCCATGGCCGTCAATCCCGTGTCCATTCTTCGTTCGGAGCAGTAACTCGCATGGCTCGTCGTCCGGAAGCCGCTTCATTCCTGCCGTTGACGTCGGCGGTGCTGCACATCCTGCTGACGCTGGTCGATGGACCTCGACATGGCTACGGCATCGCCAAGGAGGCGGCGGAGCGCACCCGAGGCGAGGTGAAACTCGGGCCTGGGACGTTGTATGGCACGCTGGGACGACTGGTGGCCGCGGGCCTGGTCAGCGAGAGTGATCTCGAGGACGAGACTGACACCCGTCGACGGTTCTACGAGATCACATCCCTTGGTCGAGAGGTCGTGACGCTCGAGGTCAGGCGGCTGGCCGATGTGGTGACCGCCGCCCGCGCCAAGGCGCTGCTCTGATCGTCAGCCCAACGCTTCCTTCATCGACTCGAGCGCGCCGTCGATTTCCGCGCGGTCACGCGCGAAGCAGAACCGCAGATACCCTTCGCCACGGGCGCCGAAGTCGACCCCAGGCACCGATCCGATGCGCGCGCGTTTGATCAGGAACTCCGTCATCGCCCACGAGAGGGACTCCGGCGCATTGGGCAAGGGGGACGTCCAGTTCGGATCGACCTTCACGAAGGCGTAAAACGCGCCCTGCGGTCGCACGCCGGTCAGGAGTCCGTGCGAGGCCGCCGGCAGCTTCTCGTAGAAGATGTCGCGTCGGGCTGCCAGTTCCCGACGAAATTCCTCGATGACGTCCTGTGAGCCTTCCAACGCGCCAACGGCGCCGAACTGGGCCAGAGAGCAGACGTTCGACGTGGAGCAGAACACGACCTTGCGCGCGCGCTCCCGGATCTTCGGGTCCTTGATCGCGAGATAGCCGAGGCGCAGTCCGGTGATGGCGTAGGTCTTGCTCAGTGTGTACAGCGGAATCGTGCGTTCGTACATGCCGGGCAGGGCCGCGATGCTGTGATGGGTCCGTCCATCAAACAGAAAATCCTCGTAGGCCTCGTCGGAAAAGACCCACAGGTCACGGGTGATCGCCAGTTCCGCCAGGGCAGCAAGGTCTGCACTGGTGAGGACGCCGCCGGTCGGGTTGCACGGCGTGTTGATGACGATCGCCCTGGTGCGCGGCGTGATACGCGCGGCGATTTCTTCGATGTTGGGCCGCCACCCGGTCTCTTCGTACATCGGATACGGGACGGGCACGGCCTGTGCCGCAAGGATGTTGCTCACGGTGGGGGGCCACGCCGGATCCGGCACGAGTACTTCATCGCCGGGCTCGAGCAGGGCCAGGCAGGCAATGTATTGGGCGTGGATGCCGCCGTTGGTGACCATGACCTCGTCAGGTCCGCCGATCGGCAGCCCGTTCCTGGTCTGCATCTTCTCGACCAGCAGCTCGAGCAGCCGCGGAATGCCTGTCGTCTGCACGTAGTGCGTGCGGTTCTCGCTGATGGCCTTGCGCAGCGCATCCTTCACCGAGTCCGGAGCATCAAAGCTCACGTCGCCCTGATCGAGCCGGAACGGGCGATCGACCGTGTACATCAGGTCGCGAATCCGGATGATGCCTGAGAAGGGAACGGAGTCGAGAAACGTGGCCATTCGAGAGATGATAGCGGCTGACGCGCCAATGACCCACCCGAAACACGCCCAGGCCGACCACGACGTGCATCCGCTCATCCGTGAGCGGTGGAGTCCTCGTGCGTTCGACGCCACGCGTCACGTCGGCGCGCCCGAGCTGGCCCGGCTCTTTGAAGCCGCGCGGTGGGCGCCTTCGTCACGCAACGAACAGCCCTGGCGGTTCGTGGTGGTCGATCGGGAACGTCATGCGGAAACGCACGCGCGCATCGTCCAGGCGTTGACCCGCGCCAATCAGGCGTGGGCGCCCGCCGCCCCGTTACTCGTTGCCGTCATCGTGAAGTTGTACGTCGGCGAGGACCCCGCGATGGCCAACCGCCATGCGTACTACGACACCGGCCATGCCATTGGCCTGCTGACGATGCAGGCGCAGGCCCTCGGGCTCGGCGTTCGCCAGATGGAAGGGTTCGATCGCCCGACTGCGACCGCAGTCCTTGGCATTCCGGCGTCACACGAGATCGCCGTCATGATGGCCATCGGTTATCCCGGTCTCCCCGAATCGCTCGAACTCGAGAGACACCGCGAGCTGGAGACGGCTCCTCGGGCGCGACGTCCGATCGCCGACTCGGTGTTTGACGGCGCGTGGGGCGCCCGGTGGGTGGCGCCTCAGACCTGATCGAGGATGCGCTGCAATACGCGCGACGTTCCGCGAATCGGGAGGTTCGACAGGTAGATGTGTCGGACGCCGGCGCGCCGGAGTTCACGAATTGACCGCGCGCAGATCGCCTCCGCTGAATCCCCCGCGCCAAACTCCCGCGTGAGTCCTTCGACCGGCACCGACAGGAACTGCGACAGCGTTGCCAGCGTGTTGGGATTCGCGCTTCTGTAGTAGAAGACGCCGAAAATACCCGGCTGGGCGACGCCCGCGCGTCCCACATGATCGAGGAATGCCTCGACGCGGGGCAGATCGTGATGCGACACGATCTGGGTCAGGTACAACTCCCCGGAAAATCGCGGATCGGCGAGATATCCCACCTGAGTCTCGGCGTCCTGATGTGGGTTGGCCCACCCGCCCAGCGCGAGATCGGGTACATGGCGGCGAATGTCTTCCCGCAGTTGCCAGGCGTGTGCCACGCAGCGTGGGGGTCCAACCGATTTGTCACCGCCGAGCACGACCAGCGTGGGGAAGCCCGCGTGCAGGGCCCGTTCGGCGTACGACAGGCAGTATTCCCGCGTGTGCTTGGTGGTGAGAAACGGGATGACGTGGTCGCGCCGCACATCCGTACCGAGGTTGTTGATCAGGTGCCGAAGGTTGTTTTCTTCGCGCAACCCCACCGCGCTGTCGGTGAGATACACGAACAACCCCTGCCGCACCAGCCCACGGACGGCGTGGTAGGTATCAATCCAGGCGTCCATGCCGGCGGGGGCGTTGAGCTCGGCCCGTGGGGGACGGAGCTCGACTGACAAGACGTCGCGTTCGCTCTGAAGGGCCTGCAGGAGTGGATTGGTCATGTCGAGACGACGTGCCCGTCGAGTATAAACTCGCAACAATGGCCACTGCACTGGCAACGCTCCGGGCGTTGCCAACCGTGACGCTTGCGCGCCACTCGACCCCCATCGATCCCCTTGAGCGGCTGCGCACAGCCCTCGGGCCTGGCGCGCCCGCGCTGTTCATGAAGCGTGACGACCTGCTGGCCTTTGCCATGGGCGGCAACAAGGTCAGAAAACTCCAGACGGTCCTGGCGCAGGCGCACAAGGACGGGGCCGATACGGTCATCACGTGCGGAGGCGTGCAGTCCAATCACTGCCGTGTGACCGCGGCCGCCGGCGCAGCGCTGGGACTGAAGGTCGTGCTGATCGTCAACGGTGCAGCGCAGGCCAGGCCAACCGGCAACGCCCTGCTGGACAACTTGTTCGGCGCCGACATCCGGCACGTGGCCGCGCGCGACGATCGCACACCGGCGATGCAGGCGGCTGCCGATCAGATCCGCCGCGACGGGGGCCGGCCATTCATCGTTCCCCTTGGCGCCTCCACGGCGACCGGCGCCGCGGGTCTGGCACGCGGCGTGGAAGAGGTGGTCGCCACCGGTGTCTCACCAACAGTCATCGTCCACTCCACGTCGTCTGGCGGCACCCAGGCGGGGCTGATCGCCGGAACGGCGCTGTTCGGACTCAAGGCGCGCGTCATCGGCGTGAGCGCTGATGATCCACGGGCGCAACTGACAGGGACCGTCCGTCGACTCCTCACCGACATGGCTGACCAGCTTGGTACGTCGCACTCGGCGATTGGTCTCGATCGCGACATCGTGGTGCACGACGAGTGGGTGGGGGATGGTTATGGCGTCCCGACGGCGGCGTCGCAGGAAGCGCTCGAACTCACCGCCAGGACAGAAGGCATCGTGCTCGATCCGGTCTACACGGCAAAGGCCATGGCCGGCCTCATTCACATGGTCCGTTCAGGACATTTCAACGCTGATGACCGCGTGCTGTTCTGGCACACGGGCGGTCAGCCGGGACTTTTTGCATGACGTTGACGTTTCTCGGTGCCGCGCGCACCGTGACCGGGTCGAAGTACCTCCTCCAGGTTGGCCACATCCGCATCCTCGTGGACTGCGGCATGTTTCAGGGCCTCAAGTCACTTCGCGAACGCAACTGGGAGCCCTTTTCCGTCCCCCCGTCGTCGATTGACGCGGTCGTCCTGACACACGCGCACCTGGATCACTGCGGCCTGCTTCCGCGCCTGGTGGCCCAGGGCTTCAGCGGGCGCGTGTTCTGTACGGGCGGCACACAGGAACTGGCGCGCATCGTGCTCGAGGACGCGGCCCGGCTGCAGGAAGAGGACGCCGAACGCGCCAACCGAAAGGGGTATACCCGCCATCGGCCGGCACTCGCGCTGTTCACCGAAGACGATGCGGCAAAAGCCATTCTGCAGCTGCAGCCTGTTGGCTACGACCGGCCGATTCCCATTGCGCCCGGCGTCGAACTCGAGTTCATCAACGCGGGGCATCTGCTGGGTTCCGCGTACGCGCGGATTCACGTTGAGGACGAAGGCAAGACGATTCTTTTTGGCGGCGATCTTGGTCGGTACAGCCGCCCGGTGCTGCCGGATCCATCGACGCCGCCGGACGCCGATGTCGTGCTGGTCGAGTCCACCTACGGCGACCGCGAGCATGAGCCGGACGATGACGGTGAACGTCTCGGGCGGATCATCACGACGACCGCCGAGCGCAAAGGGAAGGTCATCATCCCGGCGTTTGCGCTGGGGCGCGTCGAGGAATTGCTGTACTGGGTGCGGCGCCTGGAGGAACGGAAGGCCATTCCGGAGCTGCCGGTCTACGTCGACAGTCCCATGGCTGTCGAAGTGCTGGCCGAATACCGTGACCGGATGCACGAGCTCGATGAGGGCCTTCGGAACTTCATGACTGCGCGACTGCGGGTCATTTCGACGATTGCGGAGTCGAGAGCCGTGCAGGAGGACGTGCGGCCGTCCATCGTGATTTCGTCAAGCGGCATGGCGACCGGGGGACGTGTGCTGCATCACCTCCGCCGCGCGCTGCCTGATCCACGCAATACAGTGCTGTTTGCGGGGTACCAGGCCGTGGGCACACGCGGCCGGCAGCTGAAAGAGGGCGCGCGCCTCACGCGCATCCACGGCGAAGAGGTGCCCGTGCAGGCACAAATCGAATCCATCGATTCGATCTCCGCCCACGCCGATCGCAACGAGATTCTGCGGTGGCTGAGAAGTTTCAAGACCGCGCCCTCAACGTTGTGCCTGGTTCACGGCGAGCCGGGGCCGATGGACGCCCTGAAAGCCACCGTCGAACAACAGCTGGGGTGGCACGTGATCACACCGTCTCACCGCGAGACGATTACGATCGGATGAGGTGATGGAACGTCAATACCTGCTTGAACAGATTGATGACGCAGCCGTCGTGCAGCTGTATGCCGACGGATTCGCCGGCCTTGCCCTCAACGACAAGATCCTCGTGTGGCATCTCTCACAGGCGGCCCTGGCTGGCCGCGACATCTACTGGGATCAACGTTATCGCCACAACCTCGAGATGCGGCGCCTTCTCGAGACCATCATCCGCGCTGCCGGCGCCGACGCGTCTGGGTTTGACGCGACGGTGCTGGAGGAGATTCGGCGCTACACGAAGCTGTTCTGGATCAACACGGGACCGTACAACAACCTCACGGCTCGCAAGTTCGTGTTGAAGTGTTCGCCAGACGCCTTTGCAGCCGCGGCTCAGGCGGCAGGGACCGTCGTGCCGGCGCACCTCCACGCGGCATTTTTTGACGCGGCGTCCGAGCCCCTGGTCACCAACAAGACGCCAGGGGCCGGCAAGGACATCCTCCGCGAGAGCGCCAACAACCTGTACAGCGGTGTCTCGATGCCGGACCTTGACGGCTTTGACGAGCGCTACGGGCTGAACTCGCGTCTGGTGAAGACCGAGACGGGACTGGTGGAGGAGGTGGCGCGTGAGGGTGGCCTGTACGGCGACGCCATCACGCGGATCGTTGGTCACCTGACGGATGCGCTGCCCTACGCGACACCGGCGATGCGCGCGGCCCTCGAGGCGCTGATTCGCTTCTACCACACCGGGGAAGATGCCGACCGTGTGGCGTACGACATTGCCTGGGTGGAAGACAAGGAGTCGCCCGTCGACACCATCAACGGTTTCATCGAGAACTACATGGATGCCCGCGGCGTGAAAGGCGCGTGGGAGGCTCTCGTGTTCTACGTGAACCCTGCGAAGACCGAGGGCATTCATCGCCTTGCCCAATCGGCCCAGTGGTTCGAGGACCGGATGCCCTGGGAGGCGCGGTGGCGCCGCGCCAATGTCGTGGGCGTGACCGCCCGCGCGATTGACGTGGTGATGGAGACCGGCGACTCCGGACCCGTCACTCCAATCGGGATCAACCTCCCGAATGACCAGCTGATTCGTGAGCGTCATGGTTCGAAGTCCGTCTCGCTGGCCAACGTCAATGAGGCCTACGACAAATCGCTGCCGCCCTCCTATCGCCGGGAGTTCTGCTGGGACGAAGACGAAGTGACGCGCGCGGAACTCTGGGCATCACTCGCGAGCGAGGTGACGACGGCGATTCATGAAGTTCTGGGTCATGGATCCGGCGTGGTGGAGCCGCACCTGAACGGCAGGCCGGAACTGGCCATCAAGGAGCAGTACGCCTCGCTCGAAGAGACGCGCGCGGATCTGGTGGCGCTGTACTTTGTCGGCGAGCCTCGCATTGCCGAGTTGGGAATGCTGCCCGCGGCGCATCAGGCGGACATCGTGCGGGCCGAGTACGAAGCCTACGCGCGAAACGCACTCGTGCAGCTGCGCCGGATCCGCGAGGGGACCACGATCGAAGAGGACCACATGCGCAATCGGCAGGCGATTGTGCACTGGCTGATGGCCAACACGTCCGCCATCGAAATTCGCAAGCGCGATCTCAAGACCTACTATGTCGTTGTTGACGTAAACGCCTTTCACGAGGGTGTCGGCCGCATGCTCGCCGAAGTCCAGCGCATCAAGTCGACGGGTGACTACGCGGCCGCCAAAGCTCTGTTTGAAACGTATGGCACGCATTTCGAAGCGTCGCTGCGCGATGAAATCGTGTCGCGTGTCGAGAAGCTCAACCTCCCGTCCTATACGGGATTCGTGCAGCCGGAACTGACGCCTGTGCGAGACGCCTCAGGCGCGATCACGGACGTGACCATCAGCTACCCGCTCAGTCTTGAGCGACAGATGCTGGGGTGGGCCCGCGATTAGATGGCGAGATGGCGAGATGGCGAGATGGCGAGATGACGAGATGGCGAGATGACGAGGTGGTGAGATGGGGCGAGCGGGGATCGTTGCACTGATAATCGCGGGTACTGCCGGCGTCGGGATCGCGCAATCGGCGCAGGATTCTGAACCGCGTATTCGCGCAGAGCTGGCGGCGGCGCGTGCCTTGCCTGCGCCGCTGGCGCGCCGTCTGCAGCCGGTGATCGACCAGGTCTGGGAACGCTTCAGCCTGACCGAGTCGATGGCGACGGTGGAGTTTGCCTCGCGCTACTGGCGTCTGGCCGGCAATGAAGGGTACGACGCAACGATGGACCGCGTGATGGCCCGCGTGCGCACGGCCGACGCGTCGGTCGCCGCCACGCGCGTCGAGACTGCGGATGGCCCGAGTCCAGGGTGGAGCCACTCGGTCGGCTCGTTGTCGCTTGTCCGTGCGGGCCAGCCCGATCTCGTCGTGCTGTCTCGCGAGAACGAACGAGTCGCCCTCGCGATCAACTCCTATTCGACCGACGGGCCGGTCGAGGCGCCATTGATCGACGTCGGTCGCGGCCAGGCCTCGGATTTCGAGGGCAAAGACGTCAAAGGCGCCGTCGTCATTGGCGACAGCGATCTCGGCGGCTTGTTCCGCCAGGCGGTTGTCCAGCGTGGCGCGCTCGGTGTCGTCTCCACCGCCATCGCCGGCTACATCAGCGACGATCCTGACGTGTTGCAGTGGGGCAGCATTCCACGCGACCCCGAGCGCAAGGCCTTTGGCTTCAAGGCGTCGCGCCGTGCCAACGTCACGCTTCGTGAGGCGTTGAAACAGGGGCCGCAGCGTGTGCGCGTGGAAGTGGTCAGCAGTTTTGCGGAAAAGCCGGAGCGCACGCTGGTGCACGAAATTCGAGGCGCCACACACCCCAGCGAGCGGATTGTGATTGCCGCGCATGTGCAGGAGCCCGGCGCGAACGACAACGCCAGCGGCGTGGCCACACTGCAGGAACTCGCGCGGGCGCTGACGACCGCCGTTGAAGCCGGCACGATTCCGCGTCCGGCCAGGACGATCACGTTCCTCTGGCTCAACGAGATCAGCGGCAGCCGTGCCTGGCTGCAGCGCCACGCAGCCGATGTGCCGGGCGTGAAGTACATGTTTTCGATGGACATGACCGGCGAAGACGTCACCAGGACCGGCGGTTCGTTCCTGATTGAACGCTGGCCCGATCCAGGTGCGGTGTGGGGTCGCTCCTGGGACCCGCATTCGGAATGGGGCGCGGGCAACGTCCGCAAGGAATCGCTCAAAGGCGACCTGCTCAACGACCTGCACCTCGCCGTGTGCGCGCGCGTGGCCGAGCGTAGCGGGTGGGACGTGCGGACAAACCCGTATGAAGGCGGCAGCGACCACACCGTTTTCGGCCAGGCAGGCATTCCCTCGCTGCTCAACTGGCACTTCACGGACCGCTACTACCACACGAACCTGGACACACCCGACAAGACCAGCGCAGCCGAGATGCGTAACGTTGGCGTCGCCGTGGCCACGACCGCCTGGGCCCTCGCATCGTCTGACGAAACGATGGCGTTGCAGGTGGCTGAGTTGGTGGCCCGGGCCGGTGAGGCACGAGTGGCCATTGAACGCCGTGAAGGCGCAACACTGAAGGACCACGCCGAAGCACTCGCAGCCTGGCGTCAATGGTCGGCCGAAGCAGTACGCAGTGTGAGTCGTCTGCTCGTCGGCGAGCCGTCGCCGGCCTTCATTGCGAAACTCGACGCCCTGGCTGCGCCGTTCAGGGCGACGGAGACGAACCGGTGATTCGCGCCGCCGTGGGCGCGGCCTGTGCCGTAACCATGGCGGCGACACTGCTGGCCGCTCAACAGTCAGGCGGCCTCCAGACGGCCACGCCCACCATTCCCGCCGTCACCATCTACGACGTTCTCCTTGCGGCGGACAGAATCAGGGCGGATCGCTGGTATCCCACGGTTTCGACGCTCGACGACAGTCAGGCTGCCACAGGCGCCCATAACCGCGCGAGTGATCTGGACCTGCTTCTCGCTGCCGCCGCGCATCCCGATCTCGACGTGCGCGTCACAGCGATCCGTGAACTGGGTCGCTTCGAGACTCCGCAGAACATTCCGTTCCTTGCCGCGCACCTGCACGACACGCGGCTCCTCGTGCGGCAGGCCTCGGCCGACGCCATCGTGCAGTCCACCGTCGGTCATCCCGACGTTGACACGCAGGCGGCGGTGAGCGCGCTCGAAGAGCGGCTCATCCGCGAGACCCCTCAGAACAGTCGCACCTACCTGTGGGAGGCGCTCGCTGAGCTTCCCATGCCGGAGTATCTCGCTGGTCGACTCGAACAGGAGTGGATGGACGAAATCGAGTACGACCGTCCTCTGCGCCTGCAGGCGCTGGCGGCCCTGGGGCGCATGGTGCGTCGCAGCGCGGAGCGGCGCGTGTCGGCCCGCACAGAGGCCACCATCGTCAGACTGGCAGAAACCGGTCTGCGCTCAGGTGACGACGAGGTTGTGGTTGGTTCTGTGCAACGTGGTCCCACCCTCGCGTTCTTGAAGATCGCCAGGGACATCCGGACCGACGATGCGGAGCTGGCTGAGTTGGCGGCGCGATTCTCCTGCAGGAAGAACGCCCGGTGTGGAGAAGAGATTCGATTGTTTGGCGTGGAGTGGCTGAGTCCTTCGAACGAGCGCCATGCGGCCGTCCTTGAAGACGTTGCGCGTCGCAGGTCTGAGCCGGTGGTGTCCGACGCAGCTGTTCGCAAACTCACCCGTGGCTCGTCCGTGCCCATCTGCCGCCTGCTCGAGCTGGCCGACGGCACACCTGGCGAGCGGGACGTCGTTGCGTCCATGCGCGAGGGGAAGACGAACCATGAAGCATGTGGCGAATGGGACCCAGCCACGCACCTGCTGAACCTCGCGAGTGAGCTGGTCAGTTCCACGAACAGCACGACGTGGTTGATTCCGAGAACGGCGATGGAAACGCTCGCGACGTACAAGAACCCGCCGGATGCGCTGCGCACCATCGTCAGCGAGGTTGCCGCGGTTCATCCGAGGTGGGAGGTGCGCGTCGGGGCCGTACGTGCCGCACAAGCCCTGAAGGACCAGAAGACTCTCTCGCGGTTGATGCTGGGGACGCACCCGGTGGTCAAAGCCGAAGCGCTGAAGGCGATGTTTGCCATCGGCGCAGGGGACCGTTGGGCTCAGGCCATCGATCTCCTCGCTTTTCCGGACCCGTACGTCCGGATGACGGCCGCGACCTTCTTAAGGGCCATTCCGGCGCCACAGGAAGCGCTGGAGCCCTTGATGTTTGCGCTTGCCGATCTGACCGCCGAGGATCGGGATACCAACCGTCGAGTCCGCATTGCGATTCTCGACACACTTGACGCACTGCTGAAGTCAGTGTCGACCGCAGCCGAGGTGGAGCGCTGGACGGACCCGATCGCGCGCCTCGCAACCGACTCTGATCCAAAGGTCGCCGAGCGGGCGGCAGTGCTGGCCAGTCGGTTGTCCGGCCAGCACGTTCCCGCCAGGCCGACCCGTGTGCGTCCGCAGCAGCCGACCATCGCGCAGTTGAGGGCGCTGCCGCCCTGCGTCACTCTCGACGTCGAAGGCGCCGGAACCTGGACCGTCGTGCTCGACCGTCGCCGCGCCCCTCTCGCGTCCGCACGGTTCGTCATGCTGGCGAACAGCAACCAGCTGGCGAACACGACCTTGTATCGGGTGACGGATCGGCTTGTGGTTGGTGGCAACCGCAGTGGACACGACGAGGGCGGGCTCAGCCGCTTCATCCGCGACGAGGTTGGAGGAGAGTACCTTGGACCGCACCTGGTTCTGCTTGGGCACGATCGCGATGAACTCGACGGCCGGTTCGCGATTCGTCTGGAGTCGAACCCGTCGCGGATTCGACAGGAAACAACTCTCGGCCAGATTGTTGGATTCAGGCCGGTTGATGAAGGCGCGACGGTGACGCGCGCCACCGTGGACGCGCCAGCCGCGCTTCGAGAGCGCTGCGCCCTGCCGCCCGGCATTCCGCCCCTCCTCTCCGCACCGCCCATACGGAGGTAGGATTCCTCCACATGCTTCTGACACTCCTGAACACGCTGGCCCTGGTGTGGCTGCAGGCAACGCCCACCCAGGCACCGGCGGCCATCGAGACCTGTGGCGCCGACCGGACGACCAACGCACCCGAGCGGCTCACACGTGAAACGCTGCTGCTGGCCATCGACCGTCGATTGTTCTCGCCGTGTCCGGACGGAGACCATGGGCCACCGCACCAGGAAGAACGAGACCGCGCGCTGATCGTGCAGGCACTGGCGTCGACGACCGAGGAGATCCGACGCCTGGCTGTGCAGGGCGTTGGTCAGATGGCGTCGCCGTCGATGCTCAGTCTGCTGGCGCCCAAGCTGGACGATCCGTCGCCGGCCGTGCGAAAGGTGGCCGCCAATGCCATCGGGCAGTCGCTGTCAGGGTTGCGCAGTGATCTCCGGACGGATCCACCTCTGACACCGGCGCAGGTGCGTGCGGGGCGTGATGCGCTTGTGGCCAGGTTCGACAAGGAGACAGACGACGAGGTCGCCGGGGTGATCCTCGCGACCATGGGATGGCTGAGACATGGTGAAGAGGACCTGCCGTCGGTGGAGGCCTGGATGGTCGAACACACGGCCGGTTCACCCGAGCGTCTTCTTGGTGCCGCCGAAGGCCTCCGCGCGCTGGCCGACCGAAACCGGCGTCGCCCGCTCACCGAGGACGCCCGTGTGCGGCTGCGTGACGTCTCCACGCTTGGCCGGGGCTCCACCCGACCGTCGGCGGCCACGCTGATTCTCGTTCGACGTGCGGCGATGCTTGCGCTGCAGGCGGCCCGCGACAACGACGTGACGACGATGATCGAAAGTGCGTCGGATGCGGATTGGCAGGTGCGCCGTGTGGCCGTCGGCATGATGAACCCGTCAATTGCCCAGTTGCGCCCGTCAGTGCTTGCCCTGCTGGGAGATCCGCAGCTGCACGTGCGCATCGACGCCGTGACGGCGTTTGCGCGCGGACTGCAGACCATCAACGACTGCGCTCCGCTCGTGAAGGCCGCCCCCGATCCGGCGCTGCCCGTTGCGCTGGCGGCGATCGGCGCGTTGACATCCGGTTGCCGCGACCTGCCGGCGATTGTGTCCCTGCTCACGGCAGAAGCGGACCGCCTGACGGCCGCCGGCCAGACGAACTGGCACAAGCCCGCGCGTGCATTGACAACGTTGGCCCGGCTGGCGCCGGCCGAAGCGAAGTCGCGCCTGGTCGCGGCCCAGGCGCATGCGGTGTGGCAGGTGCGGGCGACAGCCGCGACGGCCGCAGGTGTGGTGTCCGAGGCTGCCGTCGCCAGGGCGCTTGCTGGTGACCGTGATCCAAACGTCAGGACTGCTGCGATCGATGCTCTCGTTCGGATGAAATCTCCGGACGTATCGGCTGTGGCCATCCCGGCCCTTGAGTCTTCAGATTTCCAGCTGGTGCGTGCCGCGGCGCGCGCATTGGCAGGCTCGACCAATGACACCGCCGTGCCGTCCCTGTTGACGAGCCTGCGCCGGCTGACCGCTGAAGGCGCGGATACCTCGCGCGATCCGCGGGTGGCCATCGTTGAGCGCCTGGCCGAGCTGCTTGGTGCCGGGCGTGTCGGCGAGCTCGCCGAATGGACAAGCGACTGGGATCCAGCGGTGCGGGCTGCGGCTCGCAAGGCGTTCGCAGACGCCAAGGCAGAAATCCCCGCGCGTCCGGTTCAATTCCGTTATCCGTTGCAGCCCACGGCGGATGAACTGCGGGCCGTATCAACCGTCAAGCAGGCCGACCTCGTGCTGGCCTCCGGCAACGTGATCACGATGGACTTGCTGACCAGCGATGCGCCGCTCACCGTATGGCGTTTTGTCTCGCGAGCACGGTCCGGCGCCTATGACGGCCTGACGTTCCACCGCGTCGTGCCCAACTTCGTCGTGCAGGGATTGAGTCCTGGCGCCAACGAGTACATGGGCGATGCCCGATTCATGCGTGACGAGTCGACACTGGCGTCCCACCTGCGCGGCGCCGTGGGAATTTCCACTCGGGGATATGACACCGGGGATACGCAGATCTTCTTCGATCTTGTCGACGTGCCGAGGCTCAACCACGACTACACCGTGTTCGCCCGCGTGACTGCGGGGATGGAGCATCTCGACGTGCTGACCGAGGGCGCGGTCGTGACTCGCGTCGTCATTCGCTGAAGACGCCCAACTGATACGGCCGTCAGGCCGTCAAATGGCCCATGCGCGCCGATTTGATCAACGCTGTTCGTTCGCTTCGTGCGGCTCCGTCGTTCACCGTTGTTGCTCTTGTCGTGCTGACGCTCGGCATCGGCGCCACGACCGCCATCTTTTCGGTCGTGGATGCCGTGGTCCTGCGCAACGTCCCGTTTGACGAGCCCGACCGTCTGGTGCGCGTGCTCGACGTTGATCAGCGCCCGGATGGCTTTGTGGGTGGGCACACCACCGCGCCTGACTATGCCGACTGGGCTGCCGCCCAGACCAGCTTTGAGGCGTTGGCCGCCGTCGGTGGTGGTGGCAACTTCACGCTGCGTGACAACGGTTATCCCGAGCGGCTGCGAGTCAATCAGGTGACGGCCAATCTGTTCTCGGTGCTGCGCGTGCGGCCGCAGCTTGGGCAACTGTTTTCCGCCTCCAATGAGGTTGACGGCAATCACCGGGTGGCGCTGCTCTCGCACGGCTTCTGGCAGCGGCGATTCAACGGCGACCCCGGCGTCGTCGGTACGACGATCAACTTCGACACGGGCGCCTGGCAGATCGTGGGTGTGATGCCCGAGGCGTTCGAATACCCGATCGGCGCCGCGCGCTCCCAGGACATGTGGGTGCCGTACGTCGTGCCGGAGAGTCAGAAGCAACGCGGCAACAGTCGAAACTACGGCCTGAGCATGATCGGCCGCCTCAAGCCGGGCGTTTCCGTGGAGGTGGCCCAGCAGGAAATGACCGCCATCCAGAAGGGGGTGCAGGAGCGCTTCCCGAAGTGGAATCCACAACGCGCGGTCAAGGTCGAGTCCCTCCATGCCTCCCTCATCGGGCGCGTTCGCGGATGGATGCTCATGTTGCTCGGGGCCGTCACGTTCGTGCTGCTGATCGCCTGTGTGAACGTGGCAAACCTCTACCTCGCGAGGGCGACAGCCCGCACACGTGACGTCAGCGTGCGCGCCGCGCTTGGCGCGTCGCGCTGGCAGATTGCGCGAGGCTTCCTGATCGAGAGTCTTGTTCTTTGCGCGATTGGCACTGTGCTCGGCGTGGTTGTCGCGACCTGGGGGATCGCGGCCCTCAAGTCCGCAATGCCGGCGAACCTCCCTCGCGTGAGGGATATCGGTCTCGACGCACGGGTGCTTCTGGCCGCAGCGTGTGCCATGGTGGGCACGGCCGTGGTGTGTGGACTGGCTCCCGCGCTGCAGCTCACACGGCCGAATCTCACCAACGCGCTGCGTGACGGAGGGCGCGCCAACACGGCCGGCACCGTGAAGCAGCGGCTGCGCTCGCTGCTGGTCATGTCCGAAGTCGCGCTTGCCGTCATTCTGCTGGTCGGCGCAGGACTGTTCCTCGCCAGCTTCGCGCGGCTGATCAGCATCGATGTCGGCCTCGACTACCGCAACGTCCTGGCTGTGCCTGTGTATCCTCCATTCCAGTTCAGCGATCCGGCCCAGCGCGAGGCGGGCATGGCGAGAGCCGAGCAACTGGTGCCACAAGCCATCGAACGCGTGTCCGCACTGCCCGGCGTGCTCAAAGTCGGGGCCATCTCGAACGGCCTTCCACTCTCAGGCAGCTGGAGCCGTACGAGCGTGAAGATACCTGGCGTCGATCGTGAATTCGACGAAGAGGATTCGGTCGATATTCGCGAGGTCTCCCCCAGCTACTTCGATGTGATGCAGATTCGCCTGTTGTCCGGGCGCCTCCTCGACGATCGTGACCGCACCGGCGAACGTGTCATCGTCCTCAACGACGTGGCCGCGAAGCGCTACTTTGGCGACCGCGATCCTCTCGGGGCGCGCATCAGCGTCAACGGCGACCGCACCGTCGTCGGCGTCGTCGCGAGTGTCCGCCTTGGTGGCCCGGAAACCGAAACCCGGCCTGAGGCGTACCGGCCGTTTGAACCAAAGCAGATGTTCGGCGCGGACCTCGTCATCAAGACGGCCGGGGATCCGGTCGCCGCAGCGCCGGCCGTGTTCGCGGCGATTCGTGAGCTTGCACCCGACCTCATCCTTGGCGAGGTCGAGACGATGGAGAAGCACTATGAGCGGCTGATCTGGGAACGCCGTTTCAACGCGATGCTGCTGTCCATCTTCGGTGTGCTTGGCATCGTCATCACTGCTGTGGGCATTTACGGCGTGATGGCCTACGTCGTTGAACAGCGCACACAGGAGATCGGCGTGCGCATGGCGCTGGGCGCGCAGCCCTCGCGTGTGCTCGGCATGATGCTGGTGCGCGCGATGACGTATGTCGGGGTCGGGCTTGCGGTCGGCCTGATCGGCGCCCTCGCGTTGTCGCGACTGGTGGCGGCGTTCCTCTTTCAGGTCGAGCCTGGTGATCCAGTTGTGTACGTGGCCACCGGCGCCCTGCTCGTTGTGATCGGGCTGATTGCTGCGTGGGTTCCTTCGCGACGCGCGTCGAAGGTCGATCCCATCGTCGCGCTGCGAACCTAGGCGCCTGGCGCTACGAGACGGCGGCTTCGGCCATCGTCACGGTGCCCTTGTTCGCGTCGATGGTGACGCGGGCCCCGACCGGGAGCGTCCACTGTGGCTGGGCGTGGCCAATCATCGCGCCGCTCCACGCCGGCACTTTGAGCGGTTCGACGTGGTCGCGGAAGATCTCCTCGGGCGTCAGTGAGGCGAAGCCTTCGCCGGGGCTGCATTCGCTGCACGTGCCGAAGATGAATCCGCGGATCTTGCCGAGGATGCCCGCCAGCTTGAGCGACGTCATCATCCGGTCGACGCGGTACCAGTCTTCGCCGACGTCCTCGAGAAACAGAATCGCATCGTCAAATGCCGGGACGTAGGGTGAGCCGAGTATGGCGGTGAGTACGGTGAGGTTGCCGCCCAGAAGCGTGCCCGTGGCCTGCCCAGGTGTGATGGTGCGGATGCGGTTTTCGGTCTGCGTCAGGATGTTCCGATCGCTGGTGTCTTTCGGATTCTCGAACGTGACGGCCTCGCCGTTGAAGAGCACGCGCCGCGCGTAGTTGGTCGAGAACTCGTCCCAGCGGCCGTTGGCATTCGGACCGTGAAACGTGACGAGGCCCGTGCGCGCGTGGATGCCGTTGAGCAGGGCCGTGATGTCGGAGTAGCCCATCAGCACCTTGGGGTTGCGGCGGATCAGGTCGAAGTCCAGCATGGGCAACAGTCGCGAGGTGCCCCAGCCGCCGCGCGTTGGCAGGACGGCCTTGATGGACCGGTCGCCGAAAAAGCGATTGATGTCGGCCGCCCGGTCCTTGTCCTGGCCTCCGAGTGACCCGTGCCGGTCGCGTACGTGCTGGCCCACGATGACCTTGAGGCCGAGGCCTTCCAGCGATTCCCGTGCGATGTCGACCTCTTCCTGCTGGTACATCGCGGTTGCAGGCGTCACCAGTCCGACGGCGTCACCCTCCCGCAATCTGGGCGGTTTGACGGCAGGCATTCCCTGGGGCTGCCCAAGTGGCGCGAAACCTGATGCCGGAAGGAGGAGTGGGGCTGCAGCAGCAGTGAGAAAGGTGCGGCGATGCATCACGCGTGAAAGAATAGACCGAATGCTGCCCGCCCTTCAGCTTCGGCGGTTCGTGTGTGCGGCCCTGGTCGCGGTGGTGCTTGCGGCCTGTTCGGTCTCGGAGCCGCCGGACGAACGCTGGCTCAGCACCGGGAGCGAGGTGGCCCCCGGGGTCATGTTCTACACCTCCACCGACAGCACGCTGGTGGACCCGCCCAGTGCCGTCAGCGTCTCGCTGCTCAAACTCGATCCCCTTCGCGTCCGTCTGTCGAGCCTGCTGTCGAATGAACAGGTCATGTACGCCGAGCAGGTACTCCCGATGGCCCAGCGGGCAGGTGCAGTGGCTGCCGTGAATGCCGGCTTCTTCAACGTCAACAACGGCGAGCCTGTCGGCCTGCTCAAGGTCGGCGGTGTGCTGGTGAGCGACACGCCGGTGACCAAAGGCGCGGTGGCGATCTGGTCTCCTGTGGAGGGTCGCACCGAGCTCGTGTTTGATCAAATTGCCGCGCGGATCGACCTGCGGATCGGCCGCGGCGACGACGAGGTGGCATTTGGCGTTGATGGCGTCGACACGACTCGAGCACGCGGCAAGCTCATGCTGTACACGCCGAAATACCACGAGCACACGGACACCGCGGGCAACGGTGTGGAGTGGGTGCTTCGGGGCGATCCACTGGTCGTGACCGATGTGCGGCGTGACGCAGGCAGCACGCCAATACCCTCTGATGGCGTGGTGTTGTCATTTGGTGGTCTCGACGTGCCTGAAGAACTGCAACGTCTGCAGGTGGGCACGCCCGTCACGATGGCGACGCACTGGACAACGGTGAATGGTCTGGACGCCACGCGACTCGACACCGCCGACCACGTCATCAATGGCGCCGGCCTGCTGCGGGTGCGCGGCCGTCGCATTTCCGACTGGCAGGCGGAGCGCCTGAGCTCACCGGCCTTTGTGACCAATCGCCATCCACGCACGCTGATTGGCATCGACCGTCGCGGCGCCATCTGGCTCGCGGTCATCGACGGCCGGCAATCCACCAGCGTGGGAATGACGTTTGATGACCTTCAGCGGCTGGCCGATCGTCTGCAGCTGACCGATGCGCTGAACCTCGACGGTGGCGGCTCGACAACGATGGTCGTGGAGAACGCGGTTGTCAACCGACCGTCGGATACGTCAGGGCCGCGCGCCGTCAGCGATGCGCTTGGGGTATTCGTGCGATGACGTCGCTCCGTCGCGTGACTCTCGTCTTCCTGGTGGTCGGTGCGGCTTTGGCGGCGCCGCGTGCCCAGACCCCCACGCTCTCGTCTGAACTCGAGCGTGTGCGCACCGCTGGTTCGCTCCCTGCAATTGCAGCCGCGCGGTTCACGTCGGATGGCATCACCGACGTCGCGGCAGTGGGCGTACGCAAACTCGGAGCTGAGACGACGGTGACTGGTGACGATCTGTGGCACATCGGATCGATCACCAAGTCGTTTACGTCCATGCTGACGGCGGTACTGGTTGAACGCGGCGACCTGTCGTGGACGACCACCCTCAGAGAGCTCGTCGGTGATGGAGCCGGCGCGTACGGATCGGTCACCGTGACACAGCTGCTTGGACACCGGTCCGGCCTTCCGGCCAATGCCACGCCGCAGATGGTCGCGGCAGCGACGGGCCCGTCAGCGTCGGTTGTGGACATCCGGCGTCGCGTGGCGCGCGCGGCCATGGCGACCACGCCGACCGGGGCACCAGGCGACGTCTTTCTGTATTCGAACCTCGGCTACACCGTCCTCGCGTCGGCCATTGAAACAAAGACCGGCCGCGCGTGGGAAGACCTGCTGCGGACCGAGGTGCTGACGCCGCTGTCGCTGACAAGTGCCGGTCACGGTCCGCCCGGCGTCGTGAACGAGCTGACGCAGCCGCGTGGCCATCGCGGCGGCAAGATACCCGTGGAGCCGGGTGTGTTCGCGGACAATCCTCCGTACATGGGGCCTGCCGGTCGACTGCATATGACGGTCAGAGATCTCGCGCGCTGGGGACAGCTGCACCTGAGCGGTGAACGCGGTGTCGACGGACTGGTGAAGGCTGCGACGTTCGTCCGCCTGCACACGCCGCTGGCAGCCGACAACCCTTATGCCATGGGCTGGGTCAGCGAAGCTGGTCCATCGTCGCGCTTCATCTGGCACAACGGCTCGAACACCCTGTGGTACGCGTTTGTCGCTTTTGTGCCCGAGAAGAACCAGGGCCTCGCCGTGGTCACCAACGGGGGCATCGAAGCGCGGACTGTGGTCGAGATGTTCGTCCGGACGGCACTCCGATGACGCGTTACGTGGTGCTGTTGCGCGGTGTGAATGTCGGGCCTGGCAAGCGCATTGCCATGGCTGACTTCAAGACGATTCTGGAATCACTCGGCGGGCGCGACGTCAAGACCATCCTCAACAGCGGCAACGCAGTGTTCAGCGGCAAGACGCAGGCGCCCGAGAAGTGGGCTGCGTCGATTCAGAAGGCGATCAAGCAGACGTGCGGGTTTGATACAAACACGCTCGTGGTGACGGCCGAACAGCTCGATGTCGTGATTGACGCGCATCCCATTGCGAAGGGCGACGAACATCACTCGCGTTACATCGTCGCGTTTGTGATGGATTCGAAAGTGCTGACCCTCGGCAAGACGATCGAGAAGACCGTGGCCGCGCCCGAGCAGATGGCGGTCACCAAACACGCCGTCTACTTCTGGTGTCCCGATGGACTGCTGCAGAGCGCGTCGGTCGAAGCCTTCATGAAGGCGGCGAAGGACCAGCACACGATGCGCAACTGGGCGACGCTGCTCAAGATCCAGGCCGCAGCCGCAAAGGCCTGACTCATTCCGCCCTCAAGGTGATCGCTGGATCGATGCGTGAGGCCCGGCGGGCGGGTGCCCAGGCTGCCACCAGCCCGGCCAGCAGGACAACTCCACTGACAGCAGTGAGCGTCAAGGGATCCGTTCCCGTGACGCCGAACAGCTCCGCCTCAACCCAGCGGCTTGCCACGACCGTTGCGGCCAGGCCAACAGCAACGCCAAGGCCAACCAGTCGAAGTGACGAGCCAACTACGAGACGACCGACGTCCCGGCGGTCGGCACCGAGGGCCATGCGGACACCAATCTCGCGGGTGCGGCTGGCCACCAGGAACGCGAGCAGCCCAAAGACGCCCGCTCCGGCGATGACGAACGCGACTCCGGCGAAGGTCATGACGATGGCGGTCACCATCCGCGTTTCTGCGTGACGGGATGCGTACGCCGCGGCCAGGGGTTGAACGGCATAGCGGGCACCCGGATCGACCGAGCGCACCACCGCGAGCAGTGTCGACGCCGAGACACCCTCGCGCAGCCTGACCAACATGGTCGCCCCCTCCCACGCTAACCCGCTTGGAGCGTTCGTCGTCGGATCAGCATCAGACGCTCGGCGCTGGGCAGTGGGAGGCAATGGCTCGAACATTGAAAATGCCTTCGCGCTTGGGCCGCCCAGATCGTCGCGATGGGTACGCACGTGGGGAACGACGCCGACGACCGTGCGCGGAAGAATGCCGGAATGAGGAGCGGCAATGACGGAGCCAATCGGGCTGACGTCACCCCAATATCGTCGAGCCAGAGACTCCGTGATCACCACGTCGCCGGGTTCCGCTGACGAATCGAATAGGCGACCGGCCACGGGACGGAGACCAACCACGTCGAAGTAGCTGGGCTCGACCGAGTACACCGAAAGCGTCGCCGGCTCTCCCGCAGCCGCTTGGCCGTTGATCTCAGGAACCACCGCGACGGTGAACCCGCTGCTCGGAGGTCCAGAGCCACGACTGACGGCGACCACAGTCGGATCGGCACGCAGGCGGTCCAGGAGTGCCGCCTCGATTTGCCCAACACGCGCCGGTGACGTCTGGGCTGACATTCGCGCAGACAACGCCATGACGTTGTCGGTCTGCAAACCGGTATCAACCGCCAGCAGGGCCGAATACGTGCGCAAGTACAGCAGGCCCCCTGCCAGCAACAATACAGACAGGGCCACCTCACCCACAGTGATCCATCGTCTCAATCGCGCCGCCTGGGCAGACGACGTGGAGCTGCGATCATCGCCTTTGAGCAGCAGCTGAAGCTCCGGGGAGTTTGCTCGTAGTGTTGCCGGCAATGACGCTACCGCCCATACAACCGCGGCAACCAGTCCCATCGCGCTGATTGCCCGCCAGTCCACGTCGAGAGGGTTCACGCCTTCGCTGGTCAGACTCGGCGGAAGGAAATCCCGCAGGAGCGAAATCCCGCCAGACGCGAGCCCGAGGGCGAGCACGTAGGCGACGCCCACGAGTGCCACACCCTCGAGAAGTGTGGTGCGCACCAATGACCATCGTGATGCGCCAAGTGCGGCTTGAACCGCTAATACCCGCGAGCGTCGAAGGCCGCCGGCGACTTCGAGGCTGACGACGTTGGCGCAGGCGGCCAGGAGCAAACACAATGCCGCGCCAAGCAGGATATTGAGCGTGCGGATTCGTGTTTCCGCCGGCATCGAGAAGATGCCGGACCGCAGCTCCACCCGACCTGTTGATTTGTCGGCGAGGTTCGGCAGGCGTGTCGCGAGTGTCTTCCCGGCATCGTCGACGGACACGCCGGCCGCAAGGCGCCCCACCAACCACATTGAGGGGAACATGCGATTGAGCCGTTCGTAGTCGAGCGCCCTCCAGATTCTTACATCACCGTCCGGATAGCGGAAGCTCTCGCGCATGACGCCAACTACGGTGAGTGGCCGATCGTCCGTTGAGAGCACCTGGCCGATCGCGCCGTCAGGGCTGCCGAACCGCTCCCGAGCAAGACCTTCGGTGATGACCGCGGCAGTCGGCGAGATCGAACTTCGATCCGCCTCGGTCAGCGGGCGTCCCCAGCGCGGTTGTACTCCGAGTGTTTCGAAGAAGCCGGGAGTCACGAATGCCGTATCTGCCTGCTCGAGACTGTCGCTGCCGGTCAGGAAGGTATACGAGGGCTGATGTCCCGCAACGTGGCTGAGCACATCCTGCTGTTCGCGCAAGCGAGTGAAGGTGATCCCGCCAACGCCACGCGGGAAACCCACAAGGCGATCCGCATCCGGGTAAGGAGTCCGGTTGAAGATCAGCGCGTCGGCAGATGCAAACACAAGGGTTGCCGCTGCCATCGCGAGGCCAAGCAGGCCGATCGAGAGAGCGCCTGTCCAACCGCGGCCGCGCACGCCGCGCCAGGCCCAACGCAGGTCACGCACCACGCCTGAGCCGTTGCCGGTGATGCCAAGCCGTTCGCGCCACGCAAATCGCATCAGTCCTCCAAGCTCACGCATCCAGACACGGAGCACCGCTGTACGTCCGCCCTGTGTCATCACCTCACGGGTGTTGGCGGCAAACACCGCCTCCATCTCGTCACCGTATTGCGCGCGTCGATGGCGTGGCAGCAATCGGAGCAGCAGGCGATACATGGCTACTCCGCCCTCAGCGTAATCGCCGGATCGATGCGTGAGGCCCGACGGGCCGGCAGCCAGGTAGCGGCGAGGGAGGTGACGACGACCAACACCGTCACGGCGCCATAGGTGACCGGATCGGTGGGCGACACACCGAAGAGCCGCGCCTCGATCCACTGCGACGCGACGGCCGAACCGGCCAGTCCCAGGAAGCAACCGATTGTCGCGAATCGCAATGACGACGAGACCACCATACGGCGGACAGCAGCGCGATCGGCTCCCAGCGCCATGCGGATGCCGATCTCACGTGAACGACCCGCGACAAGGAACGCCATCACCGCATACACGCCGGCCGCAGCGACGATCCACGCCAGTAACCCAAACCCTGTCGTGATGGCTGCAGCAAGTCGGTTATCCGCCTCGAGTCGGCGATATCGAGCTTCCACCGTGTCCCCCCGCACCACCAGACGGGGGCCAAGTGAGCGCACAGTATCAATGATCGTCACCAAACGACGCTCCGAGTCGGCACGAATGACAAAACTCAGAGGATAGGATTCCGCCGGCCGTCTGAAGAACCCGAAGTGGACCTCGTTACCGGCCGGTGTGACCGTCCGGTCCGCTCGCAGGCTCCGGCTCACGCCGATGACCTCATACTCGGAAACGCCGTGTCTCCCCGTGCTACCGATACGGAAGCGGCTTCCCACTGCGGACCCGTTCGGCCAAAAACGCCGAGCGAACTTCTCGTCGATGACGATCTGTGCGAGCGGCGTCGTGTCGTCAAAGAGCCTTCCCTCAACGGCCACGATAGACATCGTCTCGAAGTAGCTCGAGTCGACGGTATTGAGGGAAACGACCGGCCACGCCGCGGGGTCGCCCGCCCCGCCAGATTCCTGACCATTGATCAGTATCGGACCCGAAGAGCCCGCTTGCGTGGATGGCGGAAGCAGGCTGGCTTGCGCGACAGATTGCACTCCAGGTAGCGCACGGACGCGATCAAGGACCGCCGACGTCAACACCCCGTTGTCCCACGTCGCATCTGGCGCCGCGCTGACCGTCAACGTCATCAAGCCGCGTGTATCGAATCCCTTATCCGCTCCTATTCGTGACAGGTACGCACGAACGAAAAGCAAGGCGCCAACGAGAAGTACGACGGTCAGGGCCACCTGCGCCGTCATCAGCCACTGGCGCGAGCGGGCATCGCCGCGCGACACCAGCATTGTGCGCGGATCGTGGCGCAACCCGCCGACTACCGACACCTTGGCGATTTGCAGCACGACAGGCGCCAGCGAAAGCAGCCAAGTGATGCTCGCGATGGCCGCCATGTATGCCAGCATCCGCGGATCGGTGTCGAGCGGATTAGCCAGTGCCTCGCGCATTGTCTGGGTCAACTGGGTCGTCAACACCTGGAGGCCGAGCAGTGTCAGTGCTGCCGCCAGAGCGACGCCACCTGTCACGATCACCGCGCCCTCCAAGGCGGCGACCCGCAGAAGAGAGGCTCTCGTCGCCCCGAGGGCGGTGCGCACGGCCACGGCCCGCGTTCGTGACGTCGACGCCGAGAGCTCGAGGCTGGCCACGTTCGCGCAGGCGATCAACAACAGGCAACCCGCCGCTCCCATCAGCGCCGTGAAAATCGCCGTCAGTTCCGTTCCCCGCTGGAAGTCAGCCAGTCGAACCAGCGATAGTTCACCACCCTCAAAGCTGCGTCTGAGCAGGCGGGCTGCCCCCTCCGGAATCGCCGCAATCACCGCCGGCAGTCGATCCACGTAGGCGCCGGCCGCGAGCTCGAGCGACTGCCCGGCCCGCAATCGAGCCACGGCACGTACACCGACGTTGTAGGGCACGGCGTCGAGTCTCAGCGGCCGCCACACTTGTTCCACTGCCGTCGGAAACCGGAACGCGGATGGCATGACGCCGATGATCATCGGCTTGTCCGCCGGGTCCTCGAGCGTACGACCGATCGCCAGTTCTGGCTCGCCGTACAGCTGCCGTGCCAACGCATGCGCGATCACGACGACCGGAGTCGCACCGGCCTCCGCGTCGGCCGTCACGAAGGGTCTGCCGTGCTCCGGGAGTACACCGAGGAGTTCGAACATTCCCGGCGTCACTCGATGCGCCCGAATGGGCTCGGTGATTCTGTCCGCGCTGATGTAGATGTAACCGCCCCTGTCGTGGGCGTGTATGCCGGTGAACACGTCTGTATGTCTGCGCCACTCGAGCAGAGGATCCCGGTTGGTGTAGTCGGACGGACCCGTGAACGCACTGCCCGCCCTCTGGAACACCACGAGCTGCTCCGGCTCCGCATACGGCACGGTTCGAAACACAAACGTGTCGGCCGCCGCAAAGACGACAGCATTTGCCGCGAGCACGACTGCGAAGAGGCCAACAACAAAGACAGCGCGCCATCCTCGCGCACGCACCCCACGCCACGCCCACCGGAGTTCTGTACCGAACCGGCCCCCGGATGGACTAAGTCCAGTGAGCCGTTCGCGACACGCAAAACGCAACAGGCCGGCGAACTCACGAAGCCACATCCGGAGTACCGCCAGGAGTCCCCGCGAAGATGCCATCCGGGTAGACGATGCAAACGCCTTTTCCATCTCGTCGCCGTATTGCGCGCGTCGATGACGTGGCAGCAGTCGCAGCAGCAGGCGATACATGGCTAGTCCGCCCTCAAGGTAATCGCCGGATCGATGCGTGAGGCACGTCTGGCCGGCAGCCAGGTAGCCGCGAGGGATGCCGCCAGCACCCCACCTGCCACGCCGGCGCCCAGAAGCGTCACTGATGTCCCGTCATCACCCAGCATCGACTGCAGCCAAGACAACAGCCAGACCGCGGCGAGCGCTCCGGCGAACAGGCCTGCGGTCGTCGTTCTCATCGACGCGCCAAGCACGAGGTTCGCCACCCGCTGCGGCGTTGACCCCAGGGCCATCCGAATCCCGAGTTCCCGCGTGCGATGTGTGACCATGAGCATGACGACGCCGTAGACACCCGCGAGCGCAACCACGACTGCGACAACACCGAAGGTGGTCATGATCTGCGCGTACAGCAGCGGCTCCCACTCTCGAGCGCGGTACGTTGCCTCGACCGATTCGGCCGTGACGACGTATCCCGGCATCTCGTTTCTGACGGCCATCAAAATGTCGGGAAGGGCATCGATCGTCTGCAGACGAGCGTGCACCGTCACAAAACCCATCGCCGGGCCGCTGAGTCTCCTTTGACCGGGAATCGCTGGTGGGACGACGCGAGGAGCCGCTGCGACAGATTGAGTTGGTGCCGGCGTGTAGATCACAGGTGTCTGTCGCCCAAGCTGCCGTTCCTCACCTGTCCTGGCGTGCGGCACTACGCCCACAACAACCAGCTCAGGGAGGTTGTCGAGTTTGACGCGTCGACCGACCGCTCCGTCAGGCAGGAATTGCCGTGCAAACACCTCGCTGACTATCGCGCTGGAATCTGGTTCGCTGGCTGAAAAGTAGCGCCCGTCGAGCAGCGGCATTCGAAAGAACTCGTGGTACGACCGGTTGACGGAGTCCACCCGAATGGACTGACCGTTCAGGACCGCTGACAGACCATCAACCGCCAGCTCTTTGAACGAAAACGGCGAATTGCCGCTCGACGGAATAGAGCCGATGATGGTCGACTGCACCGATGGATGTGCGCCAATCCGGGCCAGGATGCCCGGTCTCGCCTGTGCCATCAGCTGAACGGATTGCGGGGGGAACAACACCGAGATCTCCACTAGATCCGTGGCATCAAATCCCTTGTCGATGGCCACCCTTCTCAGGTAGGTTTGCGTGAACAGCAAGCAGCCGATCAGCAGGACCATCGCGATGGCGATCTGTGCCGACGTCAGCCCCTGCCGCGTCCACTGAGTCGCGCGTGACCCTGTCTGCGTCCGGCCTACCGACGACAGCACGTCGAGGAGCCGGGCTCGCGAGGCGACCAACAGGCTGGGTAGCGCTGCCAGCATCCACGTGGTGATCGCTGAGATGAGGACAAACGCAAGCACCCGCTCGTCGAGGTCAATGGGATTGATGGGAGAGACCGAGAAGCTCGCGGGAAGCGACGAGACCAGGACAGGTAGCAGCAGCCAGACGCCAATGAGGCCGGCCACAGTCGCTGCACCGACGACAAGGGCGCACTCGATCAACGAGGCGCGCACCAGGCTGCCACTCGTGGCCCCGAGGGCCCGCTGAATTGCGAACGTGCGCCGCCGCGCCGTTGCCAACGCCAGCTGAATCGTGATGACGTTTGCGCATGCTGTCAGCCAGAGACACACGCCTGCGCCGAGGAGGGCGTAGTAGCGAATCGGATCAGGTCTCCGATCGGTGAACGTGAAGACTTCCGGCCGCCAGTTCGCCGGGAAGGCTGCTGATGCGAGCCCTTCGTTTGCCGCAGCCGTCGTCATCGTTCCCCGGAGGCGTGCTTGCATCAGGTAGGTCTGCCGTGCCTGCCCAAGCGGTCCGTTGAGATCCACTCCCCGCCAGATCTGAACGCCGCCCTCAGAGAACCGGAACGAGGCAGGCATGACCCCGACAACCACCAGCGGTACGTCGCTCGAGGCTAGTTGTCGACCGACGGCCAAGCCGGGATCTCCAAAATGTGTCCTCGCAATCGATTCGCTGATCAGGACGGCGTCCACATCAACACGAGCCACGTCGGCGGCAGTCAGGTCTCGTCCCCAGCCGGGCTTCACGCCCAGCGTCGCCAACAGCCCCGGTGTGGCGTTGATCGCGCGCACTCGCTCCGGCGCGTCTCCTGTCAGGAAGATCGTTGTTGTGGCGTACGCCACGACGCCCTCGAAGAGGTCATCCCGTTCCACCAATGCCTGGATGACCGCTCGTGGCACAAACGGCGGGCCGTTCGGGGCGGCGGCGTTCCGGAAACTGACGATGCGGTCCGCTTCAGGGTAGGGATAAGGATCGAGGTACAACGAATCAACGGCAGAAAAGATCAGTCCATTGGCGGCGATGGCGATCGCCAGCAGGGAAATGCTGAGCGCGTGAGAGCGCCACTGGTTGCGCACGGCTTTGGCCGCCCAACGGAGGTCTGTCGCCATCCGCCCTCCCGACAACGGCAGCAGTCGATGACGCACCGCAAACGTGATCACTCCAACGAGCTCGGTGAGCCACAGCAGCAGCCCTGCCGCGCGACCGCGGCGCTTGGCGTCCTTCAGTGCCATCGCAAAAACCCTTTCCATTTCGTCGCCGTATTGCGCGCGTCGATGGCGTGGCAGCAGTCGAAGCAGCAGGCGATACATGTGGCCTCTCAGGCGTGAAAGTTCTTCGCGCGCGCCATGTCGAGCAGGCGCGCGAGCCGCGTGGTTTCCTCCTGCGCGGCGGCATGGCCGGACTTCGTGAGCTGGTAATAACGGCGACGTGAGTCCGCGGATGGGGCGTCGGCTGGGGCGGCGGTTTCCGCAATCAGGCCCTGGTCGGACAGTCGTGCCAGCGCGTCGTACAACGTGCTCGGCGTGAGGTCCATCTGGCCACCGGTCCGGTCGCGGATGTCCACGATGATGGCGTAGCCGTGCCGGGGACCCTCCGAGAGGCTGAGGAGGACCTGGAAGACCTGCGGTGTGATTGGATGGGCCATGTCCGGCAGACGTTATACCGTCTGACGGAGTATTGCAAACTTCGGCCGGACTCCTCCTTGGCAAACCAACCGCGCTACCTCATCGTCAAATGCACTGACTTTCAATGTATAACTAATCTACGTATGTCAAATCCCCTTTCGTTTCTTCCACTTACGCCGTTTGCGTTCCACGTCCTGCTCGCGTTGGCAGACGGAGAACGCCACGGATACGGGATCATGAAGGAAGTCGAGGAGCGTTCCGGCGGGACCGTAACCCTGCGAACGGGCACGCTGTACACGCTCCTTCAGAGGCTGGTCGACGAGAGCCTCATCTCGGAGGCCGCCCTTCCGCCAGGCGCCGAGAAGGGCGATGACCGTCGTCGCTACTACGAGCTCAGCCCACTGGGCCACGAGGTCCTTTGCGCCGAAGCGCGTCGGCTCGAAGCGCTCATCAACGACGCCCGACGCAAGCACGTGCTCAGCGATACCACGGGAGTCTGAGATGCGTCGCCTCCTCGGGGCCGCGTGGCACCCAGACATCCCTGCGACCCTTCGCGCCACCATCACGGACGCGCGGTCGCGACGAGGCCTGATTGGCGGATGCCTCGTCGCCATGGCCGAACTCGTCGATCTGGCGAAGGTCGCCGCCGCAACCCAACTCGGGCACAAGACACCAATCAGCGGCGGGTGGCGCCCGTCGTCCCCTCGCGGAGGTCAATCGATGATTCGCACACTTCTGTACGACACGCGCCTGGCGATTCGGACGCTGATGTCCAGCCGCGCGACGACCGTGATTGCGGTGGCAACTCTTGCCCTGGGCATCGGCGTCAGCTCGGCCATGTTCTCGATTCTCGACTCGGTGATGTTGCGCCCCCTGCCGTACCACCAACCGGACCAACTGGTCGAAATCTGGGCGCTGGACACGAGGAACAACTTCACATTTCCGCGCCTCTCACGCGCGCAGCTGCTTCAATGGCGGAACCAGACCGATCTCTTTCAGCGTGTCGAGGGATACGAGATCGAGTCCGCAATCTACGCCGGACCACAAGGCGCAGAGATGATCGGAGCGACCTATGTGACGCCTGATCTGTTCGCGACACTTGGTGTCGCGCCGATTCTCGGCCGGGCACTAACGACGGGCGACGGGCAGGACGGCACCGACGACCGCGTCGTCATCAGCGAACGATTCTGGAACGAGGCCCTCCAGCGGGATCCGGCGGTCATCGGCCGCCGCCTGATGCTCAACGAACGGGCGCACGAAGTTGTTGGCGTCATGCCCTCGACCTTCTATTTTCCCAACAGGCCTCAACAGTTGTGGTTGCCGCTCGACGTGGATGCGCCGCCGGCACGGCACCTCGCGCAGGGATTCGACATGACGGCGTTTGCGCGCGTTCGCGACGATGTGAGCCGTTCGCAGGTGGCGGAACAGGTGCAGGCGCGCGGCGAGCGCCTGAACACTGCCGCAGGCGCCCGCCCAGGCTTTGCGGCGAAGGTGCATCTGAAGGGCGAATTCATCGACACAAAGACGCGTGAGTCGCTCTACGTGCTCAGCGGCGCCGTCGGCTTCCTGCTGTTGATTGTCTGCGCCAACATCGCCAACCTTTCGTTGTCGCGAGTGCTCGTGCGCACCCGCGACCTGGCAGTGCGCGCGTCCCTCGGCGCCACGCGCCTGGACCTCATTCGGCAGACGCTGATGGAAAGCCTGGTCGTCGGGGTCGCCGGCGCCGGGCTTGGTCTGCTGGTCGCGTGGTGCACGCTGGCAGCCGGCACCTCATGGCTCCCCACGCAGATCACATTTTCAACCGTCAACGAAATCGACCTTGACTACCGTGTGTTGTGGTTTGCCGCGGGGCTCGGTGTGGTCACGCCACTGCTGTTTGGCCTGATGCCGGCGATCTTTGCCTCCAGGCCCAACGTGCTCGCCGCCCTCCGGCAGGACACGCGCACCACGGCCGGCTCTCCGCTGGCCCGACGCCTGCGCGGCGTGATGGTCATCTGCGAAGTGACCGTCGCGATCGTGCTGCTGGCGGGCGCCGCCTTGATGGGCCGTAGTCTCTATCAGCTGCAGTCGGGGGACCGCGGGTTCGACACCGACAACCTCATCGCGCTGCGCCTTGGGCTGCCCTCAAACGGGTACGTCAATCCCTACGTTCGTGACCAATTCACGGAAGACCTGATGACGCGTGTTCGCCAGTTGCCGGGCGTCCAACAGGTCAGCGCCGGCGCCGTCCCACCTGATTCCAGCATGATTTCATGGGGTCAGGTCGAGTTCCAGCACGACCCCAAGGCGACCACTGCCAAAGAACTGATCTTTCCCATCTACACCGTCTGGCCCGGCTACTTCGATGCGATTGGGCTTCGCCTGAAAGAGGGGCGCGACTTCCAGGACGGCGACACATCCAACGAGGTCATCATCAGCGAGACCTTCGCGCGTGACTTCTGGCCCAATCGCTCCGCCGTCGGCCAGCAGTTTCGATTCGTCGGGGGCAAGACCTGGAAAACCGTTGTTGGTGTCGCGACCGACGTGCGCCAACTCGACCTGGACGACACCACCGGGTCCTATGAGTGGTTCCAACCCCTGCGCACACCGCCCGGGAGACCGATTCCCGCGCCTCGCCAAGGCACCACCTCCATTCTCGATTACCGCACCGTCCTCGTACGAGCCAACAATCCCGCTGCCGTGATCCCAGAACTGACGAAGGCCGTCCACGCACAGGATCCACGAGTCGTGATCTGGGAAACCAACCTCGTCAACGACCTGTTTTCGGAGGCGATCGAGCGTCCAAGGATCGTCCTCGTCGCGTTGGCCGTCTTTGCGACCCTTGGACTCGTCCTGGCTGCGGCAGGACTCTACGGAGTGCTGTCACATCTGGTGAGTCAGCGGCTCCGTGAGTTCGGGATTCGCCTCGCCCTCGGCGCACATCCAGAGGCCGTGTTCCGGTTGATCATCCGTAGCGGCTTGGCGCTGACAATCGCCGGCATCGTCGTTGGACTCGCCGCAGCCGGCATGCTGGCGCGCCTGATGGGCTCCCTGCTCTATCAGGTCAATCCACTTGACCCGGTCGTCTTCGGGCTGACGGCGTTGGTGCTGCTGGTCACTGCCGTCGCCGCCTGCTGGCGTCCCGCCCGGCGCGCGATGCGCACCAATCCGGTCGCGCTCCTCAGGGAATCGTGATGACGGCCGTGATGCTGATCACCTCGTGGCTGCTCCGCATCTACCCGGCTCGGTGGCGGACTGAGTGGGCGCCGGAGTACTTGTCGACGTTCCGCGTGAGCTGTCAGCAGGTCCGTGCGGTCGCGGGGCCGTTCGGCGTGATCCGCCACGTGATTGCCGAGTGGGTGGATGCGGTGCGTGGCGCCTTCAGGATGCGACGAGGCGGACTGGTGACCGGCGGCATCCCGCCCCGGCACCACCGTCGTCGCAGCGGCTCGATACGGAGCGCGCTGCGGACGGGCGCCAGAAGCCTGCGTGCCTCGCCCGGACACACAGCGATCGCCGTCATCACTCTGGCCCTCGGTATTGGCGCCAATGCCGGCCTGTTCAGCGTGCTCGACTCATTGCTCATCCGTCCGATGCCATTCGCACACGGCGATCGGCTCGTCGAACTGCACAACCACTCGATCAAGGGCGGCGTGACGTTCCCCGGGATGGACGTGGCTCTCACGGATCGGTGGCGCCAGCAGACCGACCTGTTCGACCGCGTCGAGAGCTTCAGCAGCGACTTCGCGATGTACGACGGACCCGAAGGCGTCGAGCTCGACGACATGGCCTACGTGACGCCGGAGCTTTTGACAATGCTCGGCGTGCCGCCCGCCCAAGGCCGCCTCTTCAGCTCCTTCCGCGGTCCCGCTCCCGGCGAGGTCCTCCTGAGTGAACGTGTGTGGCGCTCCACGTTCGGCTCACGTCCCGACATGGTCGGTTCAACGTTGGTCGTGAACGGCCGCTCGCTGCGCGTGGTCGGACTGATGCCGGCGTCTTTTCACTTTCCGTCGAACGGGACCGAGCTCTGGTTGCCCATGAATCCCGACGTTGCCGAGGGCCGCGGTGCCTACGTGCTCGCGAGAATCGCTGCCGGTAGACAGCATGACGCCGTTGCTGCCGCAGTGACCGAACGCGGAAGCCGCTTACAGGTGGAGTCGGGCGGCGACGCGGGCGTGACGGCAACGGTCTATCGCCGCTCCGATCGAGACGCCCGGCAGGTGCGGAGCCTGCAAGTGCTGGCAGGTGCCGTCGCCTTCCTCCTGTTGATCGTCTGTGCCAACCTGTCCAACCTGTCGCTGACCAAGGCGTTGTCGCGCGCTCGGGACGCGGGAGTGCGTGCAGCGTTGGGTGCCTCGCGGGCCGACCTGCTCCGCGAGGGCCTTGCCGAGCAACTGCTCATTGGTGTGATGGGCGCCGTGGCCGGCGTGATCGTCGCTGCCGGAGTGGTATCCCTGGCGGCCGCGACCCTGCCGCCCGACGTCACTCTCCACACGCTGAACACCATTGATCTCGACGCGCGCACGCTGCTGCTGATTGGTGCGCTTGGGCTCTTCACGCCGATGCTGTTTGGCCTGCCTGCCGTCTGGTGGCGTGGATCACGGGTGGCCGGCACACTCTCCCTGCAGTCGCGGGGCTCGACCCTGTCGCGCACGGCCGTCCGCTGGCGAAACGTCATGGTGGTGGCCGAGGTCGCCCTGGCGCTCGTGCTGCTGACCGGCGCCGCGTTGATGGCTCGCAGTGTGTACTCGCTGGTCAACGTGGACCGCGGCTTCGACACAGACGGACTGCTGACGGTGACCGTGGGGCTGCCCAGCGCCGGCTACCAGGATCCAGGTGTTCGCGACGCCTGGAGTGAACGCGTGATCGCCCAGGCCCGTCGCGCGCCCGGCATTGCCGCAGTCACCATTGGCGGCGTGCCGCCGCGGCCATCCGGGCAGAACTTCGGCCGCCTCGAATTTGCCCACCTGGCCGGCGAGGCGTCCGGGCCCATGGCCCTGCCCGTCTATCGGGTCTGGCCCGACTACTTCACCACCATCCGTCTTCGTCTCGTTGCCGGTCGAGCCTTCACGGCCTCCGAACCGTCAGACTCCATCATCATCAGCGAGTCGTTCGCCCGCCGCTTCTGGCCCGACCAGTCCGCCATCGGAGGCCAATTCCGTTTCACAGGCTCTTCGTCATGGTCCACCGTCGTCGGCGTGGCGCGCGACGTGCGCCAGCATCAGCTTGACGATGAGGAGGGCGCGTTTGAGGTATTCCGACCGCTGCAGGCACAGCCAGGCGGGGCGCGCCGCCGAGGCGACACCATCATCGAGGAACACCGGACCATCGTCGCCCGCGCGACCAACGAGGCGGCAGCGCTGGAATCGCTGCGTCAGGTCATCAGGCGCATTGATCCGACGGTGGTCTTCTGGTCTTCCGGCACTGTTGATGGAGCCTTTGCCGATGCGATTGCGCAGCCGCGCCTCATTCTTGACGTATTGGCAGCGCTTGGTGCTCTCGGTGTGATTCTTGCGGCGGCCGGGCTGTACGGCGTGTTGTCGTACCTTGTCGCCACACGCACGCGCGAGTTCGGGCTGCGCATGGCGCTGGGTGCCAGGCCATCTGCGGTCTTCAACCTCATCCTGCGATACGGCATGACGTTGACGCTCCTTGGCGTGATTACCGGCGTCATTGCCGCGCTTGCGCTGGTGCAGGTGATGCAGTCGCTGCTCTATGAAGTTGACTCGACGGATCCCCTGGCGCTCGGCGGTGTCGCCGTCGCGCTGGGCCTTGTCGCTGCGGTGGCCGCGTGGTCACCGGCTCGGCGAGCGATGCGAGTCGATCCCGCTACCTTGCTGCGCGATTGACGGCGCGTGTGATGTCGGCGATCAAGCGATCTGCGACCGCCGGGTCATCGATGCCGCGCGTAAGTACGACGAGCACGTAGGGGCGAGGACCGTAGACGATGCCCGCATCGTGGCGGATGCGGGTAATCCAGCCGGTCTTGTGGGCCACGCGCGTGCCTGCCGGCAACCCCGCGGGGACACCTTCGTTGAACTGCTGACGCGACAGAATGTCGACCATCGCCTTTGAAGCCGCCGGGCTCACCGCGGCGCCTTTGCCGATGGCGTCGAACAGGACCAGCAGCCCCCGCGCGGTGGTGATGTTGTTCTTGCCGGCATCAAACGCCTTTTGATCCTCGACGCCGCGTAACACCTTCACGCCGTTCGCGCCCATGCGATCGACCGTGGCCTGCACATTGGCCGCGCCGAGGTGTTCAATCAGGATGTTGGTGGCGAGATTCGAGCTCACCACAATCGAGGCTTCGACCAGCTGTCGGAAGGAGAGGCGTGAGCCGAGGGCCTTGTAGATTTCACCGTCGGAGTCTTCAGTGGCCGACAGCGTGTAGGGTGAGCCGTCCTGAATCGAGGTGAACTGGTTGGTGACGAGCACGGTGTCGTCCAGGGCGCGCTGCCCAAGTTCGACCTGCCGGAAGAGCTCAATCATCACCGGCACCTTCATTGTGGATGCCGCGTGCACCGAGAGGTCGGCGTTGATCAGAATCTCTTCACCCGCCCTGGCGTCAAGCGGGCGCCACGCGACTCCGACTTCCGCGCCCGATGTCTTGATGAGGCGTTCAATCTCCGTCCTGGCAGCGGTGACGGTGTCCTGAGCGGCAATCGATTTCGCCGCCAGCAACAATGGCCCCGCGAGGATCAGCGTCAGTCGGACCAGCCAGGTCATGCTGCTGATGATAGACCCGGCTACCCCCCGCCGCTCCCTTTGAGCGCTGCCAGCTCGCGTTCGATCTGCTCCCGGATCTGCTTGCGGCGCCATTCGGTCTTGGCCTCGCTCAATTCCTTGTACAGCTTCTTCACGGCCCACGCCGCTGCGTAGCCAGTCAGCCCCCACTCGAGTTGTTCCCGCAGGCTGATCCCGCCGCTGCCGTACAGCTCCTTGGGCGTGACCTGCTGCAGGAACTCCTGATGCGTCATGCTGGCTCCGGGTACCGGGCCGCTTCGCAGGTTGAACCCCACCGTGAACTTCTCGAACCAACCGGTTTTTTCGTCGGTCTGCGCAAAAAACACCGGGCGGCCATCGCTGATCTTGAGTTTTGGCGCGTCACCTTGAGTCTGGGCTTCTGACAGGCCGGATCTGATGCGGCCAAGATCAAACGTGAGTGGGGGAGTGGAAGAGGAGGGAACCTGCGCCCATGCCGACGACCCCAGAGCCGCGTCTCCAGCTAGGAGGAGGAAGAGGACTGGACACGCCAACGCTCGAAGGGCCACGACAATATGACGCACGGCACCCTCCCGAAGACTTGAGCAAGCAAGCCGGGTGCCAGCCCCCGGCGCCCAGCCGGCAGGCCAAATCAGTCGATCATCTCGGCGAGCCCGCTCCATGTGTCCCCATCCAGTATCAGCAGGGTGTGTAAATAGAGCCGCACATTGTCCGCCGGATATGCCGCCTTGAGCGCGTCAACGGCCGCGCGTAGTTTGTCAGCGTCCGGCGCCGGAACCTCTTCGTCCTTGATCAGGCCGTCCTCGTGGTCGATCCCCACGACGTCCAGAAACGCCGCCATCATCGGCCGCTCATCGGTGAGGTGATACGCGATCAACGCCCGGGTGGCCACGGCTTCCGACACATCGGTGAGATTGGCCAGCATCTTGATCCGGCGCTCGGCCGGCAGCTGCTGGATGCTCTTGGGCCGGAAGTTGAGCTTCCGGGCGAGCACGACGATGACCTCCACCTGCTGGTCAAGGCCATGTTCATCCTCCCAGAAGGCCTTGGCGGCCGACTGGCGTTTTTCGACGGGCATCTGTTTCCACAGGTCGGACGGGCGCACGAGCATCCGCCAATGTTATCGCTTGACCGCACTCGCGCGGTCATGCCACCGTGTGCCCACCAAATTTTCAAACCGCGAGGAGTCCCATGTCCAAGTTATCCCGTCGAGACTTTGCCAGGAACGCCGTGCTGACCGGCGCCGGATTCACCATCGTGCCCCGTTCGGTGCTCGGTCGTGGATTTCAGGCACCCAGCGATGTCCTCAACATTGCGGTCGTGGGTATCGGAGGGATGGGCGGCAACAACGCACAGGCGGTGATGAGCCAGAACATCGTGGCCCTGTGCGACGTGGACGACTCGCTGATGGAGCGCAGGCTCTCGCAGTGGCGCGACCGGGCCTTTCCGTTGCCGCCGGCCCAGCCGGCAGGCACCGGGCGAGGCGGCAACCGCGGCGGCGGCGCAGCAGAACAGGGCAACCGGCCGGTCTGGCAGAACTTCGGGCCTTCCAAGGCGCAGCAGTCCGCTGACGCCAAGTGGAAACAGATGTCAGCCGACGATGCGGTCCGCCGGTTCGTTGAGACGCAGATGTCCAAGGTGCGTCGCTACCGCGACTACCGCACGATGCTCGAACAGCAGAAGGACATCGACGCCGTCATCGTGGCCACGCCCGATCACATGCACGCCGTGATTGCGTCCAACGCGATGGACGCCGGCAAACACGTCTACGTGCAGAAGCCGCTCTGCTGGTCGGTCCATGAAGCGCGGCACCTGGCGCGCAAGGCAGACGAGAAGAAGGTCGTCACGCAGATGGGCAACCAGGGCCACTCGCAGGACGATGCGCGGCGCGGGCAGGAGTACATCCAGTCCGGCGTCATCGGAGACATCCGCGAAGTCCACGTCTGGACCAATCGCCCACTGGCCTTCTGGCCGCAGGGCATCCCGCGCCCCTCGGCGATGACTGGCAATCCACCCACCAACTGGAACAATTCCGCCATCAACCGGCGTCTGGCGGCGGCCATGGCGGGCGAAGGCCAGATGACCGTTCCGAGCGGCCTGGCCTGGGACCTGTTCCTCGGTGTGGCCCCGGATGTGCCGTACCACCCGGTGTATCACCCGTTCAACTGGCGCGGCTGGGTGGACTGGGGCCAGGGTGCGCTTGGCGACATGGGCGCGCACCTCATCGACCATCCGTTCTGGGCGCTCGACCTCGGTCTGCCGACGGTCATTGAAACCGCCTCCACGCCATTCGAGCGTCGTCCCTCGGCAGGCCTGGTCAGTTACCCGCATGCCACGACGACGTACTTCGAGTTCCCGGCGAAGGGGAACAGAGGTCCGGTCAAGTTGACGTGGTACGACGGCGGCCTGCTGCCGCCCAAGCCGGAAGAGATGGGTGAGGAGCAGCTCGAGGGTGAAGGTGGCGTGCTCTACATCGGCACAAAAGGCAAGATGCTGCAGAACACGTACGGTGCCCGTCCGCGCCTGCTGCCGGTCGAACTGCACAACAACACCGGCGCGCCCCGTGAGCGGCTTGCGCGTATTCCGCACCAGGCGCACGAGATGAACTGGGTCAATTCGATCAAGGGCACGGATCAGATCTCGTCGCCGTTTTCGTACGCGGCCATGTTGACCGAGGTCATGTTGCTCGGCGTTGTCTCCATGCGCGCGGGCACGAAGATCCACTACGACGCCGCCAACATGCGCGTCACCAACAATGACGCGGCGAACGAGTTCCTCACGAGGACGTATCGCGCGGGGTACAGTCTGTAGCGGCAGGTAGCGGCAGGTCGAGCACATGTAGGCCGGGCCTTCAGGCCCGGCATGGGGTATCGATGAAACGATTGCTTTCGTTGATTGTGGCTGCGGCGGCGTTGGTGGCGGGCGCCGGCGCGCAGCAGGCCGCTGACTGGGTCTCGCTGTTTGACGGCCAGACGATGACGCACTGGCGCGGATTCAAGATGGCCACGGTGCCCGATGGATGGCGGGTGATTGATGGCGCCATCACACGTGTTGGTGATGGCACCGACCTGGTGAGCCGTCAGCAATATCGCAACTTCGAGTTCGAATTCGAGTTCAAGGTGCCGCCGGGCGGAAACAGCGGGATCATGTTCCGCGTGTCTGAAGACCTCGAACAGACATATCACTCCGGGCCTGAGTTCCAGATTCTCGACAACGCGCGCCACGCTGACGGCAAGAACCCGCTGACGTCGGCCGGCGCCAACTACGCGATTCATGCCCCCACGGTGGAGGCCAGCAAGCCGGTCGGTGAGTGGAATCAGGGCCGGCTCGTGGTGAACGGGAACCACGTCCAGCACTTCCTCAACGGCCAGAAAGTGGTCGACTACATGCTCGGCCCGCCCGAGTGGACGGCCCTGGTCAAAGCCAGCAAGTTCAACGAATGGCCGCGTTACGGACGCGAGCCTCGCGGGTACATCGTGATTCAGGATCACGGTGACCGCGTCCAGTTCCGTAACCTCCGCATCAAGGTGTTGCCGTAGCCATGAGTACCCGCAATCGTTTGTTCGTGATGATGGTGCTCGAGTTCTTCATCTGGGGCGCCTGGCTACCGCTCATCTTCGGTTACCTTCCCAGTCTCGGCTTCACGCCGCTTGAGCAGTCGCTCATCCTCAGCGCCTTTCCTGTCGCGTCGATCGTCGGCATGTTCTTCAGCAACCAGTGGGCTGACCGATCGGCGCACCCCGAGCGCGTTCTCGCGATCTCGCACCTGATCTCCGGCCTGGCGATCCTCGGATGCGGATTCACGCGATCGTTCTTCCCGTTCTTTTTGTTGATGCTCGTGCATTGCCTGCTCTACGTGCCGACGATCTCGATCACCAATTCGATTGCGTTTGCCAACATGAAGAATCCGGACAAGGAGTTCGGCTTCGTGCGGATGGGCGGCACCATCGGCTGGATTCTCGCCGCGTGGCCCTTCACCTTCATCTTCGTTGACTGGTCGGCGGTGACGGCCGCGAACCCGATTGGCGTCGTGAACTGGCTTGGCACCGCGCTGGCCAATCCGCTTGTCGGTGATGCTGCGAAGGCCGCCACCCGCTGGACTTACATCGTCGCCGGCATGGCATCACTCGCGCTCGCGGCATTCAGTCTCGTTTTACCTCGGTCTGCCGCGCAAGCGCGTGCCGCCGCGGCCGACACCCGACCCGCGTGGTCGGAAGCATTCGGGTTACTCAAGCAGCCATTCATCCTGGTGTTGTGGCTGGTGACGCTGGTGGATTCCTTCGTGCACAACGCGTACTTCAACTGGACGGGCGTGTTTCTCGGCACGCCGCAGGACGCCGGTGGTGTCGGGATCGCCTCGAACTGGATCACTCCAGTCATGAGCATCGGCCAGGTCGCAGAGATCCTCACGATGCTCATCCTTGGCTCAGTGCTTGTGAAGCTGGGCTGGCGCACGACGATGGTGATTGGGATTCTGGGGCACGCGGCCCGGTTCGCCGTGTACGCGTTGTTCCCGTCGAGCGCGGCGATGATCATCACCGTGCAGGTGCTGCACGGCATCTGCTATGCGTTCTTCTTCGCCACCGTCTACATCTTCGTGGACGCCTACAGCCCGAAAAGCATCAGAGCGAGCGCGCAAGGCCTGTTCAACCTGCAGATCCTCGGCATCGGCGCGTTACTCGCCAACTTCGTATGTCCGTGGCTGATTCAGAGCGTGTACACCTCTGGCGGCGTGACGGACTTCCGCGGCCTGTTCATGGTGCCGCTCGCCGCGGCATCGATCGCGGCTGTTGCGCTGGCGTTGTTCTTCCGTCCACCTGCGGCGCGGCCGGCGGCAAGCTGAGGTTCATAGGGGGCAGGGATGCGCAGGACGTGGACTGTTGTCACGCCGGTACTTGCGTTGATTGTCGGGGGAGCATTGGGTTTCGCCGCAGGCCAGAAGCAGGGCATCGCGTGGGGCAACGACATGCTCATTCGCGAACTCGACTATGGGCTGACGGTCCACGCTGAGGTGGCGAGTCTCGTGCGAGTGGGTGATTCCGACCGTGCGTTGTGGTGGCTCGACCAGTGGATTGACCACTCGGCGATTACCGTCACCTCGCATCCAGCCGGCAGCGCGGATCTCCCCGGGCTTCGCCTCGCAAAGGTCTATCGCAACGCGGTGCCTTCAACGAGTCCAGATGGCGCCGCCGTCTCCGCCGCGCTCAGCGGGGCCAAAGACCTCAAGGGGCCGTACTTCTGTCCGTTGCCGTTGGGCGGTCAGAGTACAGCGTCCGGACTGGACCGGCTTGCCGGCGCGGGATCACGCTAGAACCAGGTGCTCGAACGTAACGCCGGCTTCGTCGCCCTGGCCGGCTTTGCGCAAGATGGTCGTCGTGTCCAGTGGGGTTGAGCCTGTGTAGAACGGCGTGTCCGGCTCTCCGCCGGTGATTGGTGACGTCGTCAGGTAGATGTCGCGCACGACGCCCCAATCAATCAACTCCGTCGTCATCGTCCTTCCACCGACACTGGAGACGCGGGTCACACCGTACTTGGCCTTGAGCATCGCGAGGCCGCCGAGTACGTCAGATGTTTCTCCACCGCTGATGACCGTGATCCATGGGCGGGACTCGACCATCGGTTGCAGTGTGGCGGCGCCGGCCTCTTCCGTCAGGATGAACACCTTCAGATCGGGGACGTTGTAGATCAGCGACGACTCGATCTCCAGATTGCCGCTGCGAGTGGCGACGACCTGGATCGGGAATCGTGGAAGGCCCAGGGACGCGCGGAGCGCGACGAGTTCCGGATGGAACACGCCGAAGATCATCTGCTCACCTTTGATCGTGAGTGCGCCGGTCAGGATGGCGTCAGCCGCCACGCCGGACAGCCCTTCATAAATCAGGTGTTTGTCCGTCAATCCGCCTCCGAGCTCGATGGGACGATCCGAGCCGGTGTTGCCGTCGGCCGTCCGGACGAACACGGTGCTGATGGCCGGCAGTCGACCCTCCGGTGGAGCAGAGAGGAAGAACGGCCCGTCGAACAGCGCCGTTGTCCATTCGTTGCCGATGGCAATCATGCCGGCCGTGTCGGTTGGCGGGACCGCCGTCATGTAGCCGGGAATCGCTGCTGTGGTTGCCCGCGTCTTTTTGTCAACGAAGAGCGCGAAGCGCTCCTGCCAGGTCGCCATACAGGCATCTTAGCGTCCTGCTGTTGTCCGCAACCGAACGCAAATGTGGGGCAGACTCGCCCGATGCAGTCAGTCATCCGTCGCTCGGTCACTGTCCTGGCGTTCCTCGTGTACCTCGGTTCGCTGGCCGGTGTCTCGGCGCAGCAGCAGACGGTGTTCCCGCCCGCTCAACTGACCAATCTCCAGGTCCTCGCCAAGGACACCCCCGTGCCGGCCGTCATCGACCTGATGAAGCGGATGACGCAGGCGCTGGGCGTCCGGTGCGACCACTGCCATGTCGGCGTCGACGGCCAACCATTGACGTCCTTCGATTTCGTGTCCGACGACAAACCAGCCAAGAACACGGCCCGCGTGATGCTGCGGCTCGTGGAGCAGATCAACGGCGCGCTCGACAAGGCCGTGCCCGGTCCGACCAGCGGGCGGGTGACCTGCGTCACCTGTCACAACGGTCAGCGAAAACCGGGCAAGTAGCCGGCACCCGCGGTTACCCGCGAAGCACCGTGGCTGGATCCACCCGCGCCACCCGTCTGGCTGGGCCCCACGCCGCCGCCGCTGCCACACCCAGCATGGTCACGACGATGACGCCGTAGCTGATCGGGTCGACCGGATCGACACCGAAGAGCAACTCGTCCATCACGTTGCCCAGGAGCCAGGCACCGGCGAACCCGATGGCCAGCCCGGCCACACTCAGCAATAGACTCTCGGCGACGACACCGCGCACCAGCGTTGACGGCTTTCCCCCCAGGGCCAGACGCACGCCGATATCCCGCGTCCGCTGCGCGACGACAAATGCGAGCACGCCATACAGGCCGGTTGCAGCGATTGCGAGCGCCACGATTCCGAACGCCAGGAACAAACCCGCGTTGAACCGCTCGCGACTGGTCACTCCTCTCTCGAGCTCGCTCATTGTGGTCAGCTGTGCGATGGGGAGCCGCTGGTTCACGTCGCGTACGGCAGATCGGATCGCAGGCATCACGCTCGATGGCGTTGTGGCCGTCCTGGTGACGAAGAACAGTGAGAACTCCTGCTTCTGTAGTGCTGCGAAGTACACCTGTCCCTCGCCGTCTCTTCTGGGGCCTCCACTGCGCACGTGCCCGACGACCCCGACAATCGTCTGGAAGGGTCCCTCATCGAGGTTGCCGTTCCATGCGAGTCGTTCCCCGATCGGCGAGCGGCCCGGAAAATACTGCCGCGCGAACTCGGCGTCGACGATGGCCACCGCCTGCACATCCGCGGTGTCGCTTTCAGAAAAGTCCCGACCTTCAAGCAGCGGGATACCGAGCGTTCGAAAGTACCCCGGCAGCGCCACTGCGAACTCGGCGTGAGGCTCAGGAAGGCCGGGAGTCCTCGGCCGAGAGACGACGCCAACGGTGCCGCTCCAACCAGAGCCGGACAGCGGCAGGGGATACATCGCCGACGCCGTCTCCACGCCAGGCACGGCCTGCAATCTGTCGCGCATGCCGCGATGGAAGTCGAACACCTTGACCGGCTGGTCGTACTCCGCGCGCGCCAGCGTCAGCCGGGTAACGGCAACGTTGTTGGTGTTCAGGCCAAGCGGCGTCGAGACGATCTGGTCGTAGCTGCGCACGAGCAAGGCAGCGGCGGTCAACACGAGACCGGCGAGCGCCACCTCCAGCACAACCATCGCGGCGCGTGGGGTGCGACGCAGGGCAACGCCCGCACTGCCACGGCCTCCAGTCCCGAGCGCCGACTGCGGATTCGCCGGCGACTGACTCACCGCCGGCGCCAGACCGATCACCACGCTGGTCACCAGTGCGGCGACGACCGCAAACAACAGCGTCATGACGTCCAGTTGGACCTGATCAAGCCGCGGGAGATCCGCCGGATGTACGGCGACCAGCACCTGAAGTGACAGCGCCGCGATGAATACACCAAGCACCGCGCCCGACAGCGCAAGCACCATGGTCTCGACCAGGAGCTGCTGGATGATCCGGCGTCGCGCGGCGCCCAGCGCGCTGCGCACCGCCAGTTCGCGTGCGCGCGTCACACCCCGCGCCAGCAGCAGGTTGGCGACGTTGGCGCACGCGATGAGCAGCACGCATCCGGCTGCGGCAAACAGAATCATGAGTGAGTTCCGGACGTCGCCGACCAGTTCGTCGCGCAGGGGTTTGGCCCGCAGGGCCCAGCGCACCTCAGGTTCCGCGTACCGGCTGGGGAACCGTGCCTTGTAGTTTTCGCCGATCCGCTGCAGGTCCGCCTGTGCCTGTCCGACGGTGACGCCCTGGCGCATGACGCCAAGCACTTCGAGGTATTGATTGCCGCGTCCGTCCTGACGCTGCTCCCAGTCGAGCGGAATCCAGATGTCCGCCTTTTCCCGGAGATAACCCAGCGGTTCGTCCGGCAGGCGCACATCCGGCGGCATCACACCGACAACCGTCCGCGGCAGGCCGCCGAGGGAAATGGTCCGTCCCACGACGCGTTCGTCGGCGCCATACCGGCTACGCCACAACGTGTCACTGAGCAGCACGACCCGCTCCGCGTCAACCCGGCCGTCAGCCGGCACGAAGTTGCGCCCGAGTGCCGGCTGCAGCCCCAGCACCTCGAACGTGCGACTCGACAGGACGACGGCGTTGACGCGGAGCGGTTCACAATCCGTGGTGCTGCAGTCATCGGTGAGCGCCGATACCTGCGGCCGCAAGGCAACGAGATGTTCGAACGCCTGCGACTGGCTCTTCAGATCAGCGAATTCCTCCGGAGACATGGCGGCCTCCGAGAGTCCCTCCTGTTCGTAGGAGTTGAACACATACAACGTTCGCTCCGCGTTCGGATAGGGCAGGTCCTGCAGCAGCACGGCATGAACCACGCTGAAGATGGCAGTGGTCGCGCCTATCCCGACGGCGAGCGTCACCAGCGCGGCGATCGTGAAGGCCGGTGAGCGGCGCAGGGTGCGCACCGCGTAGCGCACATCCTGGATAAGCGACTGAACGAACTGCTTGCGTTGCACGTGTGTCTCCTCACGCTTCTGAATGTCGCGTCGCTCTTGAAGCGCCGCCGTGATGTCGCCGATGCGAGCCTCCGACCGCCGCCTCGCCTCATCCGGTGCATGCCCCTCGTCGAGGAATCGACGGGTCAGCATCTCGAGGTGGAACTCGAGCTCGTCATCGCGCAGCGACACTACGCTTCCCCTCGAAGGGCGTGTACGGGATCGACCCTGGTAGCCCGGTGCGTCGGGAGCCACGCCGCCAGCAGTCCAATCACAACCATCGATACACCGCAGGTGACGAACGTGGGCACGTCCAACGGCTCGACGGCATACAACCAGCCCGCCAGCAGACGGGTGGACCAGGCGGCGGCGGCCAGACCGAGTGCGACGCCGATGGTGATCATCCGCAGTGTCTGCCCGACGATCAGGCCGCGCACGTGTCCAGGAGTCGCGCCCAGAGCCATACGGACGCCGATCTCCCGACGACGTTGCGTGACTGACCACATCAGCGTTGCTGTCAGCCCGACAGCCGCGAGCAATACCGCCAGCGCGGCAAAAAGGCCGAATAACCAGGCGCCAAGGCGGGGCTGTGCGACTTCGGCGTACATTTCGTCAGCAAGTCGTTCGACCTCGTCGACCAGAAGCCCCGGTCGCACCTGGTTAAGCGCCGACCTGACCATCGACGCGACCTGGCCAGATACGCGGTCCTCCACATCAAGCATCAGGGATGGGTTGCCAGACGATGCCTGGGACAGGGGCATGTACACGAACGGCCGGATGCGCGTGTCCATGCCGAACGTCCGGATGTTGCGAATGACTCCAACAATGCGCACCGTCGTCTGGTTCGCACCCCGGCCGAGCGTCAACGTCTGGCCGAGCACTTCGGACTCGGTGAACCATCGAGCGACAAACGCCTCGTTGACGACCGCCACGCTGGGCGCACCCGCATGGTCCTCGGTCGTGAAGCCCCGGCCCCGAAGGACGGGAATCCCCATCATGCCGAGGTAGTTCGGCGTGATGACTCCGGTGTTCACCTGTACTTGGTCGCCGGCGATAGTGGCCGGCATTACCGCCATCGTTCGGCGTAACGGCACAGACGAGGTTGCCGCCACCGCACGAACGCCTGGACGGCCGGACAGGTTGTCGATCATCGCGTTGGTGAACGCAAGGCGATCGGCAGGGGCCGTCGTCGGCGGCAGCCGGATGAGTGCCACATGTTTGCCCGTGGCGTCGAAGCCGGGCTCGCTTGGCCTCAGAGTCAGGAACGTGCGCACCATCAGCAGTGCGCCGACCAACAGCAATACGCCCAGCGCGAGTTCGACGGTAACGAGCACCTGCCGAGTGGCCGACCGGCGCGTCGTCTGGCCACGCTCACCAGCGGCCAGGTTTGATCCCTGCACTGTCGTCGAGGCATGCCACGCCGCGAGCAGGCCCGCGCCAACTCCACCGGCGAGGGTGAGCGCGAGGCTCGCGCCGAGCACACGTGTGTTCAGTGCGACGGCGTCGAGATTTGGAAGGGATGCGGGCAACAATCCGACGAGTGCGTCGAAGGAGATGAAGGCGATACCGACACCTGCAAGCCCGCCGGCCATCGCGACGATGAGATGTTCGGCCATCGTCTCGCGAACGATTCGCGCGCGCGTCGCACCGAGTGCCACCTTGACGGCCACTTCGTGGTGGCGTCCTGCGAGCCGTTCGAGGCCCAGATTGGTGACGTTGGCGAAAGCGATCAGCAGGATTGCCAGCACGGCGCCGATGAGCGCATTCATCGGGTTTCGCAGGTCGCCGACGAGTTCGTCCGCGTAGGGATGGAGCGCCAGGTCGGTCGAGCCGTTGACCGCGTTCAACTCCTGCACGGCCACGTCGGCGGTGACACCGGGCTGCAGGCGAACCAGAGGCAGGAACATACCGGAGGTCGGGCATCCGTGCGGCTGCGGCGCGCCGGATGTCGGCCAGTAGGGAACCCACACGTCCCGGTAGAGGAGGGGGTAGGGCCCATCGAAGCCAGGCGGCATGACGCCGATGATGGTCACCGGTGTCTGGTCGAGCATCATGACGCGGCCGATGGCCGATTGTTCTCCTCCGAGCGTCCGTTGCCAGAACGTGTGGCTGACGACAGCCACGGGCGGGGCGCCCGGCCGGGCCTCGTCTCTGGTGAACCAGCGGCCCATTCGCGGCTGCGTCCCCATCACGACTGGCATGTCAGCTGAGAGGCAGACGGTCCGCGTGCGCTTCGGCACATCGACCTTCGACGCGATCGGTGAGGCATTTGTGTTGACGCCGATGCCAGCCACGGTCGAGAGTGGACTCGCCAGCAACCGTTCGAACCGCTCGAGCGTCACGCCACCGAGTTGTCCGTCCGGCCGAGGCGCGAGCAGGGTGGCCACTCGATCGACATCCACAAACGGCGACCGCAGAATGACTCCATCGACGACCGAGAAGATCGCGGCGCTGGCACCGGTGCCGAGACCGAGCATGATGACGGCGATGGCGACGAAGCCGGGTGAGCGCCGGAGGGCACGCCAGCCGTTGCGCAGGTCCTGGCCCCATCCACGTCGCCAGTCGTGGCGCCGACGGCGTCTCTCCGAACCCTGTTCGATTGACTGACGGGCGGCCGCCGATGCCCGCAGGTCGCCCATGCGAGACATCGCTTTCGCGTGTGCACTCACCGCACTGAGGCCTTCCGCCTCGTACCGGCGCGTCAGCATCTCGAGATGGAACTCGAGCTCCTGGTCAACGTTCGGGTCGTTGGAGGTCATCGCGTGTTGAACACCTTGGCCATCGCCGATGCCAGGGCCTGCCAGCCCTGCGTGCGTTTCCTGAGCTCCACCCGCCCCTTGGCGGACAGCTCGTACACCTTGATCTGTTTGTTGAGTTCCGAGATCGCCCACTCGGATTTGATCCAGCCCTTGGCCTGCAGCCGGCTCAGGGCTGGATACAGCGCGCCCTCCTGCACGGCGAGCAGGTCGTCTGTGGACGCTTCAATCCACCGCGCAATCGCGTAGCCGTGCATGGGTTTACGCGAGATGGCCTGGAGGATCAGGAGGTCGAGGGTTCCCTGGGGAATGGTTGGCATAAGAGTCTTGTCCCTAAAGCTTCGATGTATGAGACGACGCCGGGTGCTCAGAGGTTGGCTGGTGGGCTGGTGGGTTGGTGGGTTGCTGGGTTGGTGGGAACAGCGATTGCAATATGCGCTGCGTGGAGCGGAGCAACGTCCGGGAGCTTGAGGCGAGAACGCGGCAGCTGGCAATAGATGTTGTCCGGCTCAGCCGGAGTTGCGTTCACGATCCGAGCCTGTGGCCGCTGCTCAACCAGCTCGTTCGTGCTGCTGGCAGTGTCAGCGCCAACCACCTCGCCGTTGCCGGATCTCGCTCGGGACGTGAGTTCCTCGCCAAGCTCTGCATCGTCTGCGAAGAAGCTGCCGAGACCGTGCATTGGCTGGCGATTCTGTTGGAGTTGTGCCCCGACGCGTCCTTCGCGACAGAGGCTGAGAGGCTTCGGCGCGAGGCAGAGCTGTTGCGGAACTACTTCAGCAGGGCCAGAGCCACAACCCGCCGAAACCTGGGTAACACCTGACCCACTCGCCAACCCATCGGGTCCAATCAACCCACCCACCCCCCAACCCACCAAACCCCCCACCCACCACCCCCCCCCCACCCCCAACCCACACCCCAGCCCACCAACCCACCAACCCACCAGCCCACCAGCCCACCAGCTAGAATGTCCGGATGAAATTGGGCGTCTTTGCCGTCCTGTTCGGCGACAAGCCGTTTGAAGACACTCTGGACTACGTCCAGTCCCTTGGGCTTGAGGCCATTGAGATCGGCTGCGGCGCCTACCCAGGTGACGCGCACTGCAAGCCGGCGCAGTTGCTGGCCAGTCCGAAAAAACTCCGGGAGTTCAAAGCCGCAGTTGACGCGCGTGGGCTGGCCATCAGCGCGCTGAGCGTCCACGGCAACCCCCTGCACCCCGACCGGAAGATCGCCAGGGCGCACCATGAAGCCTTCCTGAAGACCGTCGCGCTGGCCGAGCAACTCGACGTCCGGACCGTCATCACGTTCAGCGGGTGTCCGGGTGGTGATGCCCGGGCCACGCAACCGAACTGGATCGTGTCTCCGTGGCCACCGGAGTTCGCCGAGGCCCTTGAGTGGCAGTGGAAGGAGCGGGTCGTGCCGTACTGGACCGACACGGTGCGCCGGTGCAAGTCGGCGGGCGTGCGGGTCGCCATCGAGATGCACCCGAACTTCGTGGCGTACAACCCAGAGTCGATGCTGCGCCTGTCAGCCATTGCGCCGCGCATCCTGGGCTGCAACTTTGACCCGAGTCATCTGTTCTGGCAGCAGGCCGACCCGGTTGCCGCCATCCGCGCGCTCGGCGATCGCATCTTCCACGTACACGCCAAGGACTGCCGCGTCGACACCGCGAACACCCGGATCAACGGCGTCCTCGATTCAAAGAACTACACGCGCGAACTGGAACGCTCCTGGATCTTCCGCACCGTGGGCTACGGCAATGACGCCCTGGTCTGGAAGGACATCATCTCGAACCTGCGGCTGGTCGGCTACGACCACGTCATCTCGATCGAGCACGAAGACAGCCTGATGGCGCCTGATGAAGGGCTCAAGAAGGCCATCGACTTCCTGAAGCCAATGATCATCAACAAGCCGCGCGGCGAAGCCTACTGGGCCTGACCAACGCCCTCAGCCCGCCAACACCTCGCGAACGCCTTGCACGTACCGTTCGCTGACCGGCACGACGTCTCCGCATCTGAGCCTCAGCGCGTAGACGCCGTCGCCCGTCACACTCAGGGCCACGCACTGGTCGCGCCGCACGACGACGCTGCGGTGCGCGCGAACGAAAACGGCGGGATCCAGCCTGGCCGACAAGGCACCGAAGGTGGCCCGATGCATCAACGTTCGTCCTGACAGATGCAGCTCCACGTAGTTGCCGGCCGCCGACAGCCAGTGGACCAGGTCAATATCCACGCACTCGATATGGCCGACTGACCGCACGGTCAGACGCCGCAGAAACGCGCCGATGCCCAATCTCCCGGCGCCGATCTCCTCGAGGCCATCCCGCAACGATGCGCCATACGCCGATCGCCTCAACTGCAGCGCCTGTTCGACCCGTTCCACTGTCTGGGCAAGCCGGGCATCGTCAAACGGTTTGAGCAGATAGTCGAGCGCATGCACCTCGAACGCGTCGATCGCAAACTGCTCAAACGCCGTGACAAACACGATGATGGGTGGCGCGTCGCGCTCCGCCAGTGACCGCGCAAGACCGAGGCCGCTCTCACGCCCCATCTGAATGTCGAGAAACAGGACGTCCGCAGGCTGCTCCGCGAGGAATCGTCGTGCCGATGCCGCGCCGTCACACTCGCCCACCACCCGCCATCCGGAAAACGAGCCGAGGGCGTGACACAGGTTCTCCCTGGCCAGCGGCTCATCGTCGACAATCAGCGCGTCAATCGGCATGGTGTGTGCCCCGGCTACCCCTGGGGGCGCGCTCTTGGAATCCGAAGTGCGACCTGGAATGTAGTGTCGGTATGCTCCGTTGTCAGCATCGCCTCGTCACCGTACAGCAGCGCCAGTCGTTCCTGCAGCGTGGCCAGGCCGAATCCCATTCCCGGGTTCTCGCCGCCGTCAGCAGACATGTCGTTCGAGACCGAGATGTCCACATCGTTGCCGGCCGCCTGCACGCGAAGCACGATCGTGCACGAGCCGTCGCGACCCTCGACGCCATGTCGAATCGCGTTTTCCACAAGAGGCTGCAGCAGCAGGCTGGGGCAGTCTGCCTGCCGGGTCTCTTCGCTGTCTCCAGTGATGGTGAACGACAGGCGCTCGCCAAAACGCAGGGTCTGCATGGTCACGTACTCGCGGACGAATGACAATTCCTCGTCCAGGGTGACCCAGTCGCGCCGGCTGGCCGTCAGCACAAGCCGCAGCAACGTGCTGAGTTGTTGCAGGGCCGTAAGGGCGCGAGGCGTGTTGCCAGTGCGCACGAGCGCGCTGATGGAGTTGAGCGCGTTGAACAGGAAGTGCGGCTCGAGCTGACCGCGGATCGCATCGAGTCGCTGCGCATCAACCTGCGCCGAGGCGCGAGTGATGACGATGGCGTACACCACCGCGATGGTGGCCACCAGCAGCGTGAAATCGACCAGCCAGTACGCCAGCGGCCACTGACGCAGTTGGTCCAGGAATCCACCCGGCAATGGGCGATCGGCAAGTGCCCGGGCCAACAACACCTGGTAGCACACCTGCGGCACGTAGTAGACACACCACCACCATGCGAGCGTCCCGAACGCCGCACCAACGGTCAATCGACGATGCCGGCGGCGCGTGAGCGATTGGAAGAGCAGCGCGGTGAATGGAATCCAGGGGAGATAGGCGAGGGCGCTGACGGCAAGCGCATCAGAGAGCGATGAAGGCAGGCCTCGCCGTAGGGTGTCCGCGTGCGATGCGACGGCCTGAAGCACGATGACCGCGGCCCAGACTCCGGCAGAGACGGCGAGGACACTGAGCCACGGTGTCCGGTGACGGACGTGCATCGCTGCACACTATCCCAGCCGTTCAGGCTCGCCAAGGCGGCGTCGTCACAGCGGATCGGGCCTTCGTCCCGCCTGCCGTCACACACCTGGGGAGCGCCCGCACCTGGTTCGTAGAGTTCAACCATGGAACAGCATTCCCGCCAGGGCCACGCGCTCTGGGCTGCCGTGATTGGCCTCGTCGCATGTGCCGCTGTGGTGTTCGGCCTATCAGTGGTTCAGACGCCTGCATCCATGCAGGCTCCGGAGATTCAGATCCACACCTTCACCAGCAGCGCGCGCGGATACGACGCGAACGCCTATTGGCTCGAGTCTCGCGAGGGTCTCGTTCTCATTGATGCCTTGATGTTGCGGTCGGACGCGCGTGGACTGGTTGCGGCGATGAAGGTGACGGGTAAACCGCTGGCGGGGATTCTGGTGACACATCCCCACCTGGACCATCTCGCGGGCATTTCCACGGTCCGCGCGGCGTTTGGTGATGTGCTGGTCTTTGCGACCAAAGCCACGAGTGACGGCATCGCGCCGACGTGGAAACGCGCGCTGGCCGACGGCTGGCCTCAGGCGCATGGTGGTGATTTCGATCTCGTACCTCCCACGCCCGACAAGATCGTCGAGCCTGGCGCGGCGCTGACGTTGGCCGGCATGATGTTTCGTATGCACGACTATGGCGCCATGGAGGCCGAGAACAACTCGGTCATCCATCAGGTCGACCGCAACGTCCTGTTCACGGGCGACATGACGGTGTCGCACGCGCCGTTTTATGTTGGTGAGGGCCGATCGGCAGCCGCGATTGACGCGCTGACAAAGCTGACGACCGATTTTCCGACGGTGCGCATGGCCTATTCGGGGCACTACGGCGCCATGGCCCTCGCACCCCTTGTTGCGAACAACATCGCTGACATCAAGCACTACCGCGCTCTGGTGACCGCCTACATGTTGATGTCCGATTCCAGCGAGCACGGCTTGACCGCAGACTCCCGCTCCGCGGCAATCGCGGCCCTGGCCGATCGTTTGTCGGACGGCCCGACGTACGGACTTCCTCCCCGCGCGATGGCGCAGATGAACGTGGCCGCCCTTGAGACGGAACTCGGACGGGAGTTGAACACACGAAAGCTCCAGCCGGAAACGATCACCGCGATCAAGGCGCTGGCGCCAGTCATGGGGTTGATTGGCCGCTGGCGCGGGGCCCTCGGAGACCAGTCGGTCGACATGACATTCGCCCTCAACGATGGAGGGACAACCATCTCCGGGCACACCGCCATCCGCACGATGAACGTGCGGTTCGCGCTGTCGTATGACGTCTACCAGCACCGCTACCGGATGACGGCCATCGATGACATCACCGGCCTGATCGACGTGTTCACCGGCAATCTGGATGCGCAGGGCGCGCTGGTGTTGTCCAATGTCGAGAGCGGAACGTCCTACCTGGCCAAGGGCAAGCCGATGCACACGCAGCTCACGCTCCAGATGCGCCTCGGCGGAGGCTGGTCCCTGCGGACAGCCGAGTCCGCCGATCGCGGCGAAACGTGGACGCCCCGCCTCGACTTCACGACGTCGCGGCGGCTGGGCGGGTGACTACTCGTGCCGCCCGGAGCGCGCGGATGAAGGCGGAACGATGCCGGAGATACGTGACCATGTTGCCGTAGTGCTCGTTGTCGTGCGCAATGTTGAAGACCAGCGCGTAGCCTTTGGTGATCGCCATGTTGCCGAACTTCGCCGCCGCGGCGACATCGGGCTCGGTCAGGCCGTCATAGGCGGGATCGCAGAAGGCAACAGACTCGCGGAGCGCCTTGACCAGCTCGGCCTTCGTCGTCAGGGTCTCGTGATTGAGCCGAGCCGGGCTGGCGACGCCGCGTGCGGCTGCGCAGAAGTTGTAATGCGTGTTTGTGACATGCCCGATCAACTGAGCGAACGTGCGCACATCGGTGGTGGGCCTGTAGCCGTAGTCTGATTCCGGCATGACGTCGGCAGCCGCGACGATGTTGGTGCGGATGGCCGAGTAGAGCTGTCGGAGTCCGCCGGCCATCGTATCGAGCGCTGGGGGCGCAGGAGCCTGGGCCTGTGTCAGTGCGAGCGTGAGGGCGAGTGTCGTGAGCATGGCTGCATCGTAGAGGGAAGGCCGACACGACGGTCCACCGCCTGCGGACATTCGTCCCCGCGCGAGAGGCTCCCGTCACTCTGAGGGGTGGGTTGTGCGTGCGACGCACCCTGTGGCGCCGCACGCACATGTGACCGGCGCTACTTGCGTTTGTAGTACGTCTTTCTCGTCGTCTCGCGGACGAGCGAGTCGCCTTCCATGAACCAGCGCGCCACCGACACCTGGGGACCATTCTGCGCGTCGAGCGTCGTTGTGATCTTGAGGGTGTCGCCCTCCCAGACGGCCGTGGCCCGACCGCTCGTGCCTCGCACGTCGACACGTGTTTCCGAACCGTCGAGAGGATAGGTGGTTTTCTGCGTGCTCGTCTCGATCGTAAAGGTCGTGCGATCGAGCGTGATCACCGTATCCATCGACACGGCGCCGCCACCCACCGCGCCGCCACCCCTTGCGCCTCCACGACCGCCACCACCGCCGCCGGCGACCGCCACACCACCACTCACGCCGGCGCCCATGCTGCCACCGCCGCCACCGCCACCACCGGCGACAGCGACGCCACCACGGCCGCCACCGCCACCGCCCGATGTCGCTGCGGCCAATGTCTTTTCGGTGTCCACGACCCAGGTACCAGAGAAGTTTCGGCCTTGTGCCGACAGAGACAGCACACTCAGACAGACGGCAACCGCCGCCACACCACACGTGTATCGCATGTTGTTAGTGCTCCTTTCGCTCCTAACAACACCGGTGCCCGGCGTTTGTCTCAGCTACTTCACGCTGATGAGCCTGACTCTGAGCGACAGGTGATGTCCATCCAGCAGGTTGGGGCCTTGGCCGCCGCGCCCGCCACCTCCCACTCCGCCTCGGCCTCCGCTGAGACCACCAACCGCGGCGGCGCCTGCGCCGCCACCACCAGTGCCACGCGCACCGGCGGTCGCCACCGAATAGACGGCGGGATCTGGAAGGTCGAAAGAGATCACGTCGCCTTCAGCGAGCCAGTCGACGACTTTCTCGCCGGTGCCCGTCGAACTATAGGTGCGCCCCGTGAGGTGACTGGTGACCGAGCGTGTCAGCCCGGTCCATAGCGCGATGGTCCCGTCGGGCCGTTGCACCGCGCGCAGCTGACCGTTGAGTTCGAGCACGACCGGGCCCGCGGGGGAATCAACCGGCTGGCCGCGGAACAGAAATCCGGAACCCCCAGCCGAAAGCAGGACCGTCTGCCGTTCGACGATTTCGGGTTTGCCAGGCACCACGTGCACCATCCAGAGTTCGGCCGTGACCGGCGAGGGCAGCGTGGCGTCCGGCAGAGCGTCGGCGCCCTGCGTGGATGAGGCGCTCGATCGGGAGAGCCGAACACCCAGGCGCAGCTCGATCGACTTCTGTGTCGCCGCGCACTCGGGCACGGGTGTTGGCCGCGTGATGCGGTCGAGCGGTATCCGGTCCCCAAGCTGCAGAGTGATTTCACTTGCGCCCGACGAACCGCCGCTGACGGCACGGCCTCGTTCAACCATGCGGGCCCAAGTGATGGCAGCAGTCACCTGATTGTTCGTGCGGCTCCGTTCGACGACCGTTACGCGCCACGCCTCTGTAGCCGTGGCCGGTGGCGCACCGCGTGTGATGGCGGAATCACACAACGTGGGACCCGAGGACACAAACCACGGATCCGAGTCCGGCGTGACCATGACGGTGGCGCCAAGCCGACGGCCGTCGGGCATTTCGACCGGCGCCGCGAGCGTCAGTTCAAGCAGCGGCCGGAGGTTCGTGCCGGCGCCGCCGCCTCGGCCTCCGGCTTGCTGCCCGAGCAGTGCCACCGCCAGCAGCACCGTCCACACGTCAGTTGCCTCCGCCAGTCTCGCGCCAGTCGACGCCCGTTTCAAAACGAATCACGTGTGTCGGTTGTGGGGCCGACGGCTCGTTGGTCGACTCGCCCTCGGTCACGCTGGGCGGCACCGGCGTCGTTCGGTGAGCGAGCTGTGCCAGGCCATAGCCGGACCCGATGCATACAATCGCCGCTGCGGCGGTCGTCGCCAGACGAGACCAGCGTCGCGACGGGCGTGACGGAACCGACGCGGCCGTCGGGCTGGTCACGGCCACCACTCGACGAAGCGCCATCAGGTCGAAGACATATGCCCGGCCTTCAGGGCTGGCGAGGGCGGCCAGCACGTCGGCGCGATCGCAGGGTTCGCCGTCCACCCACGCGGCCAGGACGTCCGCATCACGTTCGTCTGGAGTCAGCATCAGATTCTCCTTCCCAGGGCCGGCGCCAGCGCCAGCCGCAGGTGTTGCCGGGCGCGGTGCAGTCGCGACCGCACGGCCATCGGTGTCAGCTCACACGCGACGGCAATTTCGTCGTAACTCAGGCCGCTCGTTTCCCGCATCAGGAACACATCGCGATCGAGCTCGGACAATTGTTGCAGGGCTTGCGCCAGTTGCACGGCCAGTTCCTGTGACGGCCCCGCGCTGGGCTCAACCAGGAGCATGCCTGTGGGGCGTCTGCCGCGATCCCGCAGGAAGTTCAGTCCGAGGTTCCTGGCGATGCGATATATCCACGCGCGCTCGGCGCCCGGGTCATCGACCGGGACCCCGGAACGAGCCACGCGCAGAAAGACTTCCTGCGTCAGATCCCGCGCAGGCTCGGACTGGCCCACCAGGCGACACAGAAATCGATACACCCCTTCCCGATGTTCGATGAACAGCCGGTCCGTCGTCACGCGTGCGTCTCGACTACCTAAACCCCGAAGTCAGCCGATCGTCTCACCGCGGGGGGGTGCAGGAGCGCTCTTGCGTGAGAGGTCCTAGACGTTCACCCAACGCCGGGATTTGGCCGCGCGCGTCATCGCGTCGAGCACCCGCTGGTTCGCGACGCCATCGGCGAAGTTCGGCGTCGGCACCTTGCCGCTGCGAATGCCCTCCAGCAAGTCGAACACCGTGTGCGTGAACGTGTGCTCGTACCCAATGATGTGGCCCGGGGGCCACCACTTGCCGACAAACGGGTGAGCCCCTTCGGTGACCATGATCGTCCGGAAGCCGCGCAGGTGCGGTGGATCGGACTCGAAATACACCTCGAGTTCGTTCATTCGCTCCAGGTCGAATGCGAGGCTGCCCTTGAGCCCGTTGATTTCGAAGCGGTTGAAATTCTTGCGGCCGGGCGCCATTCGCGTCGCTTCAATCGTGCCGATCGCGCCGTTCTTGAACCGCACCAACGCCTGCGCCGCATCGTCGACGGTGACGGTCTTTCGTGTACTTCCCGCCGGCCGCTTGGTGACAAATGTCTTGAGGTCCGCGGCGACCTCGGCGATTTCTCCGACGAGGAAGCGGGCCAGGTCGATTGAGTGGGACGCGATGTCTCCAAGGGCGCCGGAGCCGGCGACCGTCCGATCGAGGCGCCAGTTGAACGGCGCCTTCGGGTCCGACATCCAGTCCTGCAGGTAGGTGCCCCTGTAGTGGCGAATTTCGCCGAGTTGCCCTGACGCGATGAGCTGCTTCGCCAGTTGCACCGCGGGAGCGCGGCGGTAGTTGTGGCAAATCATGTGTGCCACGCCGGCCTTTTCAACGGCAGCCAACATGCGCTCCGCGTCCTTGACCGAGTTGGCGAGCGGCTTCTCGCAGAACACGTTTTTGCCCGCCTGCGCTGCGGCGATGGCGATGTCCACATGACTGTCGCCCGGCGTGCAGATGTCGACCAGATCGATGTCGTCGCGCTTCACCACCTCGCGCCAGTCCGTGGCGGCTTCCTCCCAGCCCAGGGCTTTGCGCGCGGCTTCCACGCCCTTCGGTGAGCGGCCGCAGATCACCTTCATGCGCGGCGGCATCTTCGGGTTGAAGAACGGGCTGACCTGCCGGTACGCGTTGCTGTGCGCCCGGCCCATGAAGGCGTAGCCAATCAGTGCGACGTTGATCTCGGTCATTTTTCTGGAGGCAGAGTCTTGTCGAACGCGCGCACGAACTTCGCGAGCGCTTCAATCTGTTCGGGCTTCAGTTTGCCCTTGAACGACACCATGGGCGTGCCTTTCACGCCTTCGGCGATCGTTTTCGCCATGTCTGCTGACGCCGTGCCGTGTTTCCATTTGCGGCCGACGAAGGCCATGTCCTTGTTCGGAGACTTCCCATTGGCGCCGTGGCACATCTGGCAGTGCAGCCGGTACAGCCGCAGCGCATCAACTTCCTGAACGGCCGGCGCGAGACGCGGCCGGATCGGCAGCACCGGCGATGCTGCGGTGCGCACACTCAGAGCCACCAGCAGACAGACACCGGCCACCCCAACAGTGACGTACTTGTGCATAGGAACCATTCTACCTGCGCGGTGATTGTCGGGCTGAAGCCCCGACCCTACATACGCTGCGGAAGCTCGCTTACCGCCCCTGCCCGGCCCGAGCCGCACCGGTCGCAATCGCCCCCACATAACACGCGCCCACAACCAGCAGCAGCACCCCGTAACCCGTGACCAGGGCGAGGTACTCTGCCACGCCGCCGGCCATGGCACCCAGCAGGTTGATCCCGTAGTCACGAGGGAGCGACGGGGAGCGCTTGATCGCGGTGCCGAACAGCAGGCCGGCGCAGAAGATCGGGCTGAAGCCCAGCAACGCGTGTACGAGCGATTCTGCCGCCAGGCTGTCGAGCGCAAGGGATCCGACAGGATAGAGGTAGTTCAGCCCCAGCAGGATCAGGAGTACCGCGCCGACGCGCCACGGCGACCGGATTTCAACTTTCGACACCACAAGCGTCGCCGCGAGCGCCATGACGAGCACGCCCGTGATGGCCATCGATGCCACGACCCAGGTCGATCCCCACAGCAGCGCAAACTGCGTAATGGACTTGGTCTCGAGCATCATGAAGCCGGCGCCGAGCAGGAACATCTCCCAGGACCAGCCACGTCCAGCCCGTCGCACGACAGGGGTCACGACCACCAGGGACGCGCCGAAGATCAGCGCCAGCGACCACAGATAGTGCGCCGGAATGTGCCGATCGCGCAGGTACAGGAACGGCCAGTCGTCAGTCGCCGGCTCGATGGACCGATCACGCGTGTGACGAACCGCCGGGCTCGGCGCGTGCGACTGGCCAAACGCGGTGACCCTGTCGGGAATGGCGGGCGACTCCGGCATGGATGCCACGCGGGGTCCCGCCAGCATCACACCCAGGTAGGCGCGGGCCGCGTGGGTGTGCACCCACGGCTCCTGCTCGAACACCGCAGCCGCGGTGTTTGCCAGTCGATCCACGAGCCATCCCTCGCGGAAGTAGTTGTACATGACCATCAGGCCATTCGGCTTGAGACGGTCGCGCACGTCGGCAAAGGCCTCCTCCGTGAACATGTAACTCTCAAGCCGCACGCCCGAGAAGCCCGACTGCAGCGTGAGCGAGTCGATCAGCGCATACACGATCAGGTCGTACTTCTTTTCCGTTGTCCGCAGAAAATGCCGGCCATCATCGTTGATGATGCGCAGACGCGGATCGTCGAACGGCCGATCGGGATGGTGAGCCTTGCCCAGGCGGAGGATGACCGGGTCGATCTCGACCGCATCGACCGAACGGGCCCCATGGCGAAGGGCCGCGGTGACATCGGTGCCCGAGCCCGCGCCAATGATCAGCACGTCCTCGAACGTGTCGCCGAACACGGCGTAGGGCCACTGGTAGAAGTACTCCTTGTGGTCGAGCGGTGCCATCGACTGGTGAAAGATGTTGTTCACCTCCACCACCGTGTCGGCGTTCTCCTGCCGCACGACCACCTTGTAGTACGGCGACCACAACGTGTTGGCCGCCATCACGCCGATCATGACGACCGATGTGACGACCAACGCGGCGCCGGCGCCTCGGATTGCGGTGGACGGGACAGGCCGGCCCGGATCCGGCGTCAGGAGGAAGGGAATCGCCACGACAGCCGCGATACCGAACCACACCTGCGGCGGCCACTGTGCCCACGACATCACGCCCAGCGCGACAACACCGACGAGGCTCCCGAGCACATTCCAGAGGTACCCCTGCAGGGAGGGCAGCGCGGACATTTCACGGCCCATGCGTTCGGCCAGCGCCGCGAAGAGTCCGACCACGACAAAGAAGATCGCCGGCAGCAGGAAAACACTCTCGATGGCGACGACCGGTTCATCCGTGCCGCTGGTGAAGTAGATCGCGCCGCTCGCCTGCACCGCGACCTCAATCTTGAACATCCACACGCCGATGACGATGAGCGTGAGGATGGCGGGGAACCAGGCAAACAGCCGGGAGCGGGTCGGCGCCAGCAGGCATCCGAGTCCGATGCCCAGGAAACTCGCGAGCAGGATGAAGTTGGAGAAAAACGAGAGCAACCGGATCTGCGCCGGCAGCCAGCGGATCAGCGCGATCTCGAGAAACAGGACGAGGAACGACGCGGCGGCAATGCGAAGGGGACGCACGGGTACGAGTGTACGCTGTCGCGTCCGGCGACCGTCAGGCCCGCAGCTTCTCCTTCAGCCGGTCGGTGGTCAGGTGTTTGACGATGTCGAAGGGGTCGCACGCGCCGCTGATGGAGGTGAACTCGATGGGGCCAACCCGTCGCGCAACTTTCAGCGCCGCGGCATTCAACGCGGCACTCCGCTTGCCGATCCCCATCAGCGCCGTACCCATGGCCAGGCGGACCTTCTCCGTTTCGTCCGCGATCGTCGATGAAATCCGATCAACGAGCCGGAGGAAGAAGTCCTCACTCCGGGCCTTCTTGCCCGAGAACTTCGACGCCTCGTACATGAGCCCATACCCGCACTCGCGGCGCACGGCGTCGTCACTCCTGATCCACTCGTCGGCCAGTTCCACCACGAATGCCGTTTTGGCAAGCGTGGCATCACACGACGCAAACACGTGCGCCAGCATGCCGCCCGCCAGCTGCTCGACCTGTGTCTCGGCCTGCTGACGGGTGATGTGCGCGGGATCATCAACCAGCAGCGCCAGGACCCTGGCCTCGTAGACCTTGCTTTTCCAGAGTCCCTGCGCAAGCGTCCGATCGCGACCAATCCGTTTGGCGAGCGAACGAAGGCGGGTGAGCCCGATGCCATAACTCGTCAGACCGGCGGTTCCGGGCCCCAGCCTCTCCCAGTTGCGGATTCCCCGTTCATCGCGCTCAGCCGCCAGCATCGCGAGGACTTCTGACACGGTCATCAACTGAACCTCCGGCCGCCCGGGACGCGCCGACACCTTGTGACATCCCCAGGGCGGGCTCATGATGGCACCGGCCGAACCCGGCTTCAAGCCTTCAGTAGTCCGTCGATCCAGCGTCGCCTGGCGATGCACAATACGCGGTATGCCGCTGCACCGTCGCGTATCCGTCCTGCTGCTCGCGCTTGTCTCAATCGTCGTGAGCGCTTCCGCACAGTCGCCGCGCATCTACTGGGCAGACGAGGTGCCGAAAGGATGGACCGGTACCTGGCCCCAGGACCTGCTCACCGTGCCCGAGCGCACCGGCTACACCCGCACGATGTCCACGCTGCAGCTGCACGAGTGGATTGCCGCGCTGAAACTGCGCAGCGAGCAGGTGCATGTCGTGCGGATGTTCACGAGTCCGCTCCGCAAGGTGGCGCCGGCCATCGTGTTGTCGAATCCGCGCGTGACGTCTCCCCAGGAGGCGCGCGCCGCAGGCAAACCCGTCGTCTTTCTGATGGGCAACATCCATCCACCTGAGAGTGAAGCCGCGGAAGCGCTGCTGATGGTGGCGCGCGACCTGGCGGCCGGCAAGCGCCGGGCAATCCTCGACAAGCTCACGGTCATGATTGCGCCGATCTACAACGTCGACGGCACCGACACCTTCGTGACGCAGGACGGTGGACTCGGCAGCGAAACGCCTCACATCCTCGGCGTTCGCGAAAACTCGGACGGCCTCGACCTCAACCGGGATGCCGTAAAGCTCGAAACCGTCGAAGGCAACGGGCTGTACCGCACGCTCAACGCGTGGGATCCCATCCTCTTTCTTGATGGCCACCTCATGAGCCGCGTGACCCACGGTTACGCCAACACCTACGGGACGACCACAGTGCCGGCAGCCGCGCCTGGTCCGCGCGACTACATCACCGACACGCTGTTTCCTGCCGTGCGAAACATGGTGCGCCGCGACTTCGGACTCGAAGTGTTCACCCATGCACTCGCCACCCCGAACAGCTGGCCGCCAACCGCGTGGAGCCACGATCGTGCCGCCTGGACCGTCGAAGCGAAGTTCGTCGTAAATGACTTCGGTCTGCGCAACCGGTTTGCCGTCATCACGGAGACGCCTGGACAGCCGACGTTCGAACGCCGCATCTACGCGCAGTACGCGTACATCACAGCCCTGCTCGAATATGCCGCCGCGCACGCGGCAGAGATGCAGGCGGTGGTTGCCAAGGCGGACGAGGACACTGTGGCGGCGGTCAAGGCCGGTGCTGAAGCAGGGACGCTCACGAATTTCCTCGATGGCGAATACCAATCGGCCGGCAAGATCGATCTGCTCGCGTACCGCACCAACGAGGCCGCCTACAAACCTGGCACCAGCCTGATGAGCACCAGGCCGGGCACGGCGTCCGGACCGCCCGAAGTGGTCCCCAATGTGGACGATCTCACCAAGCCTGTCGGAACGCGCTCGGCGCGTGTGGGCCGATACTACTTGCTGCCGCCCTCGATGGGCACGATTGCGGACAAGCTGCGCGCGCACAACATCCGGGTCACAGCTCTCGACAAGCCCGTGCGTGTCGAAGGCGAGCAGTTCACGATCGACCGGATGTACGTCGTCCGCCGCTCCGGCTACGACATGACCACCCTGGACGGCACATGGTCGCCGCTCACCACGAAGGAGTTTCCAGCCGGGTCGTTTGAAGTGGACATGGCGCAGCCGATGGCCAACGCCGCGTTCTACTACCTCGAACCCCAGGCCCGCGACGGCTTCGTGGGCTGGCGGGTATTCGACCAGATCCTCAGCGACCTCGGCGCGAGGGAACGGTCGGTCGTGTACCCCGTATTCAAGGCAAGGCGCCGCCTTCCCTAGTTTTCCTGAAGGAGTTACATGGCCACTTTTCTGCAGGATCTGAAGTTCGCGCTCCGTAACCTCCGCCAGGCGCCGGGCTTCACCCTCGCCGCGATCGGCACGCTGGCTCTGGGCATTGGCGCCACAACGGCCATCTTCAGCACGGTCAACGCGGCCCTGCTCAAACCATTACCGTTCCCGAATCCGGATGAACTGTACGGGCTCCGCACCCACCTCACCGATGGACGCATCACGACGGGGATGTTGTCGGCCGTGGAAGTGAGACGTCTGCTGGGCCACGACAACCTGCCGATTACGCACGCAGCCGGTGTGTTGCCGCAGGACGTCACCCTCCTGCGCGACGACGGCACGCCGTTGCGCACGCGTGTCTACGGCGTGACCGAGGGCTTCTTCGAGTTGTTTGGATTGCCGCTGGCGCTGGGCTCCGGATTCACCGCGGAGGATTACGCGGACGGTGACGCGGCGCCCCGCGTCGTGATTTCCCATCGCATCTGGCAGGAGATGTTTGGCGGCGCGCCGGACATCATCGGCAAGACGATCAGGTTCGCCGAGTTGCCGACTGTCGTCGTTGGTGTCGCAGCGCGAGACTTTGATACGCCGCGCGATGCCGACTTCTGGTTTGGCCTGCGGCTCGGCCCGCAGGACATGAACCACTTCCTGGAAGGGTACATGCGCGTCGCGAAGGGCGCGAACATGAACCAGGTCGTGGATCAGATGAACGCGATCATGCGCGACATCGCTCGCGAGTTTCCCGGCGCCAGCGACAACCGCATCTACATCGTCAAGCCGCTGGTCGACCAGATTGTCGGAGACCTGAAAGCGATCCTGATTGTCGTGCTGTCGGCGACTGGGCTGCTGCTCGTGCTGGCGTGCGTCAACGTCACCAACCTGTTGTTGGCACGCGGCACGACACGGCTCCGCGAGATGGCGGTGCGCGTGGCCCTTGGTGCGGGTCGCGGCCGGATCCTCCGACAGCTGCTGACGGAATCTGCTGTGCTTGCCGGCGGCGGCGCACTGGCGGGTCTCGGGCTTGCCTACGGCAGCGTGCAGCTGCTGCTTGCGGCCGGCGCCGGGCGCCTGCCGCGGCTCGACGCCGTGCCGTTCGACCTGAATGTGCTGCTGTTTGCCATGGCCATCATGCTGGTGTGCGGCGTCGTCGTCGGCCTTGCGCCCGCAATCCGGTTGGCCGGCACGGACCTTCGCTCCTTGATGAACGAGAGCAGCCGCTCCTCGTCGGGTGGGCCCGGCACGGTGCGGTGGCTGAGCGGACTCATGGTGGCCGAGATCGCGCTCGCGGTCACGCTGGTGGCGGGCGCGGGATGGCTGGTGCAGAGCTTCAGCAACCTGCAGTCGGCAGATCTTGGATTCACCGCGGAGCGACGGCTCTGGTTCGAAGTGACGTTGAACGGCCCCCAGTTCAATGGTCCAGAGCCAGTGGACGTCGCCATTCAGGACCTCAAGCGCCGTCTTGCGGCGCTGCCCGGCATTCGAGCAGTGGCGACGACGACGAACGTGCCTCTGGCGGGAAGCCAGGAGAACTCCCTGTTCATCCAGTTCCGGGGCGACACGCATGACCCCGCAAATCCGCTCGGGGCTCGACAGCGGCTCGTGAGCCCCGGCTTCTTTGCGTTGATGGGGATTCCACTGCGCGCCGGACGCGACTTCGCCGACGCCGATCGCTTCGGTGGAGAAAACGTGGCGGTTGTCAACCAGACGTTCGTGGACCGGTACCTTGCGGGACGCGATCCCATCGGCGTGCGCTTCTCGTCAGGCTATCCGGAGATCAACCCGCAAAGTGAGGCGACGATCATCGGCGTGGTCGGCGACGTGCGCCAGCGGTCGGTGAGTGTGCCTGGTGAAGCGGCGTTCTACTCATCCGACCGACAATTGCCATTCGGACGCCGACAATTCGTCCTTGAAACGGCGTCTGCCGACATCGCCAGTCTCAGCAACGCGATCCGGGACGAGGTCCGGCGCACCAATCCCCAGCTGGCGATCCAGGTGCAGGACGTCTCGACGATGGTGGCGGCCACCCTGGAGCGCCAGCAGCTCGGCACTCAGCTCATGACCGTCTTCGGCATCGTCGCGCTGCTCCTCGCGGCTGTTGGTATCTATGGCGTGATCGCGTACGTCGCGTCACAACGTCGGACGGAAGTCGCCACACGTCTGGCACTGGGCGCATCGGCGGGCGATGTCTTCAGGTTGATGCTGCGGCAGGGACAGGTGCTGGCGCTTGTCGGCGCCGTGGGCGGGTTGGCGATCGCCTACCTTGCCGGCCGTTTCGTCACCAGCCGCCTGTATGAGGTGAGTGCGTCCGATCCCTGGATTCTCGGGGCGGCGACGCTTGGCGTGGCGCTGCTGGCGTTTGCCGCCACCGCCGTCCCCGCGTTCCGCAGCTCGCGCGTGAATCCAGTCGAAGCGCTGCGACCGAAGGCGTAAGGCCCTACTCGAGCCCGAGCTTCTTGAGCACCTCGGGCGGGCAGCCGTTCCATTCGGCGACGAACGTGTTGCCCATGTACTGAATGTCGCCGATGCCCATCTCGCTCGACCAGAATCCGCTCGCGGTGAGGTCGCGGAAGCTGTTGAAGAACAACACGCCTGGTCCCATGCCCGGCTTCACGCGTTGCGGCCACGAGATGTCGTCGAGCACCTGACGCCGCTCGGCGTCGGTCGCGACGATGAAGCGCTTGTCGAAACGGCGATGGCACTCGAGATCGAGCCAGGCGAGACCGCCGCGCATGGCGTTCTGGCGATTGGGCTGGTCCGTCATCATGAAGTCCATGAACTCCGGCACACCCGCGTCGGTCGCACTGCCGGAGCGGTCATCCTTCGGGATGATGTAGTCCACGAGCACCCTGACGGTGGCGTATTCGTGGTCCGTGAAAAACGCCGGCCTGAATGCGCCCTGCGCCTGGGCTTGTACCAGCGCGCTGGCGTGCACAACCTCTTCGTTGGTCCACGTGAACGCCGCGGCCATCGGCGCCGCCGCCATCAGCTGCAATACTCTCCGTCGCTCCATCGTCGCCATCAGAGATTCCCCTTCTTTCGTTCTTCGACGATGAAGTCGGAGGTGCGCCAGGAGAGCGCGAGGATTGTCCAGGTCGGGTTCTTGTCGGGCTGCGAGACGAACGGGCCGCCGTCGGCGACGAACAGGTTCTTGACGTCGTGTGCCTGACAGTTGCTGTTGAGCACCGAGGTCTTCGGGTCGTTGCCCATGCGGGTGACGCCGAGTTCGTGAATGATGCTGCCGCCGGTCGAGATGCCGTAGCCACGTTCGCGTGACGGCATCGCGCTCATCGGTGTTCCGCCCATTTCCGCAATGATGCTGCGGAAGGTCTCGTGCATGTGTTTGACCTGGTTGTGTTCGTGGTCGGTCCACTTCCAGTGGAAACGCAGCACGGGGATGCCGAACTTGTCGACCGTGTTGGGATCGATCTCGCAGTAGCTCTGTTCGTTCGGGATCATCTCGCCGCGACCCGAGAAGCTGACCGTGGCGCCGTAGAAGCGCCGGTAGTCGTCCTTCAGCTTCGCGCCGTAGCCGCCGACCTCGCGACCGTTGTCGTAGCCGGTGAATCGCTGGATGTTGCCTCCGAAGCCCGCCGACGGCATGTTGAGCCCGCCGCCGATTTCGGTGTGGTACCCGCGAGGGAAGTCGAGCTTGCGGTTGTCGAGGACCCACGGCATGTAGAGGTGCGCGCCGCCCACACCGTCTTCGTTGTGCGGAATCTGGTCCATCAGTTTCGGGATGAACGCCGTCACGCCCGCGCCGGTGGAGTCGGTGATGTACTTGCCGACTACGCCCGTCGAGTTGCCCACGCCCTGGGGGAACTGCGAGTTCTTCGAATTGAGCATGATGCGCGCGGATTCACACGCACTGGCCGCGAGCACCACGATGCGGGCCGACACATGGTTTTCGCGTCCCGTCGTCTTGTCGATGTAGGCGATGCCTGTGGCCAGGCCCTGCGAGTTGACCGTGACCTCGCGTGCCATCGCCTGCGTGATGATCGTCAGGTTGCCTGTGGCGATGGCCGGCCGCAACAACACCGATGGCGACTGGAAGTTCGAGTGGGTTGCGCACCCGCGGAAGCACTGGCCGCAGTAGTGGCAGGCCGGACGCCCATTGAGTGGGCGCGTCAGGATGGCCAGTCGCGACGGAATGCACTTGATGTTGAGTTTGTCGGAGGCGTTCTTGACCAGCCGCTCCCAGCACCGCGGCGCCGGAGGTGGCAGGAAGATGCCGTCAGGATCGTTGCGCAGGCCTTCGTTGGTGCCAAACCGCCCCACCAGCTGGTCGACGCGGTCGTAATACGGCTTCACGTCATCAAAGCCGATCGGCCAGTCGTCACCCAGGCCGTCGAGGCTGCGGCGCTTGAAATCGTCCGGGCCAAAGGTCAGCGAGATACGGCCGTAGTGATTGGTGCGGCCGCCGAGCATGCGGGTGCGGAACCACTGGAAGCTGCTGCCCGGCCCCGTCGTGTACGGTTCACCGTCGATCTGAAACCCGCCAATCCACGCGCCGAATTCACCCCATGGGCGTTCGGGCGTACCGCCGCCTCGCCGTGGCGAGTCGTAGGGCCACGCGAACATCTTGGCGTCGGTTTCCGGATCCCAGTTGACCCCGGCTTCGAGCATGACCACCTTGGCGCCCGCTTCGCAGAGCACTTTGGCGGCCATGCCGCCACCAGCGCCCGATCCCACGATGCAGACGTCGTACGTGTCCCGGCTTCTGATGATTTGCACGGGCCGATTCTACGGTACGAGGCTCACCCTGGGGACATGGAGATCGTGGGAAATCTTCACGCCTCCATGGTGAACAGGGTTTACGATCTGGGCATGCGCAAAGCCCTCGTTGCTGCTCTCCTTGCGGTCGTGGCCGTGGTCTCTCACGTGTCGGCTCAGCAGAATCCATTTATCGGGTCCTGGAACCTGACCGGCACGGGTGACGATTCGACGTTCGTCTACTGGCTGAAAGTCGAGCAGGGGGCTGACGGCCTGACCGGGCGTTTCCTGAATCGCACGGGCAGCCCTGTGGCACTGGGGATGGTGAAGGTCGAGAACGGTGAGCTGGTCTTCCAGATGGGACGACCGGACAATCTGACGGGCTCGATCTTCCGCGCGCGTTTCGAAAACGGCAAACTCATCGGTCATCACACGGTGCGCCAGGGCGGTGGACGCCGCGCCGGTGCTCCGCCGGCGACCGAGCGTGAAGTGAACTGGGTGGGTGTGCCGACACCGACGTGGCCGCCGGCTGACGCCAACGCCGCGCACAAGTACGGCAACCCGGTCGTGCTGTTTGATTCTTCAGCGCCATCGATGGACGCGTGGGGCGTGCAGTTTCCCCAGAGACCCGTGAACTGGTCGGTGGTCGACGGCCTCCTGCAGAATCAGCCGCCGGCCAACAATCTGGTCTCGAAGCAGACGTTCAGCGACTTCAAGCTCGACGCGGAGTACAAACTCTCGCCGAAGAGCAACGCCGGACTCTATCTGCGTGGCCGCTACGAGATGCAGGTGTTCGACGATGCCGGACAGCCGACCGCGCTGACGGGGCACATGGCAATCTACGGGCGGAAGGCGCCTGACTCAAACGCCAGTCTGCCGCCCGGTGAATGGCAACGCGTGGAGATTGTGCTGGTGGGCAATCGCGTGACGGTCACCCTCAACGGCACTCGCGTGCAGGACAACGCGGTGATTGAAGGCATCACGGGCGGCGCCCTGGACAACAATGAACTGACGCCCGGTCCGATTATGATCCAGGGCGACCACACCCTCGCACAGTTCCGAAAGGTCGTCGTCACTCCGATTGTCAGATAAGCCGCTTTTTACCCCTCGTTTCTTCGTGATGTGCGCGTACACCTTCACGGTGTTCGTGTCACTGTTTCAACTGCTGCCTGCCGCGCCCTATCGCGTCCTTGCACTGGGCGGCACCACGTTTGCCGGAGGCCTGTTCCTCGGGCTGCTCACGTACGCCTCCGCACTGTCCGCGCCAATCACCGGCCAGCTCGCGGATCGCATCGGGCATCGTCGGGTGCTCATCACCGTGAGTCTCGTGCTCGCGACATTCAGCAGCACGTACGCGTTCCTGCCCGACTACCGCGTGATGCTCGTGCTGGTGTTTTTCCACGGGCTGTTCTGGTCGGCCTTGCTGTCCGCGTCGGGCGCCTACATCACCTCGATCATCCCGGAACAGCGGCGCGCGGAAGGACTCGGCTACTGGGGCCTGTCATCCATCACCGCCATTGGCCTCGCGCCGTCGCTCGGCTTCTGGGTCTTCTCGTTTGGATGGACGGCGCTGTGCCTCGAGATTGCCGCGCTCAATCTCCTGATGGCGTTCATCGCCTGGCGGTTGCCGGCCTCCTCTGAGGTGGCGACCGAGTCCGGCGCATCCGCGACTCCACCGGCACGCCATGGCTTTCAGATCGAGTGGCCCGTCCTCTTCCTGTCCATCACCATGACGATGATTGCGTTCGGGTATGGGGGATTGACGACCTTTTCGGCGCTGTTTGCTGATGAGCTGCAGGCGTACCCTCGCAGCCTGTTCCTGTCCGCGATGGCAATCACCATGCTGCTGGGCCGGCTGACTGTGGGACGAACCATGGATCGCGTCGGCCATCGGCGCGTGCTGCTACCGTGCCTCCTCATCTCGGCGTCCGGTATGAGCCTGCTCGTCGTGGCCGAGGGCACGTTGACCCTGGCGCTGGCGGGGATGGTATTCGGCGCCGGATTCGGTTTGTTGTATCCCAGCTACACCGCGTACATCATGGCGCACGTGCCGCCGGCCCGCCGCGGCGCCGCGTTTGGCGCGATGCTGGCGGCGTTTGATGTGGGGGTGGGCAGCGGATCGACCGCCCTCGGCGGGCTGATCCATCAGTTCGGGTATCGGAATGCGTTCGGCATCGCCGCCGGTCTGGCGTTTCTGGCTGTGCCGTATTTCCTGTTTGTCGAGGGGCGTCTGGGGTTTCGAAGAGCGTAAGCGAGCCGCGGCGCGCCCTCAATGTGCGTCCCACGTGCACGTCGGGTATCCTTGCGATACCCATGGCTCACTACCTACGTTCCATCCGTCTGGTCCTGGCCACCGGCCTGATCCTCGCCGTCGTCGGCGCCGCCTCTGTGTCCACGCAGACGCCCGCACAGCCCTCACCAGCCACACTGGTGCTGCACAACGGCCGGGTGGTCACCGTAGATGATGCGCGGCCGGAAGTGCAGGCCATTGCCGTCAACGGCGACACGATCGTGGCGCTCGGCACCAACGCCGAGATTCGCCGGTATATCGGCCCTCAGACGCAGGTCATCGATCTCAATGGCCAGATGGCCATGCCCGGCTTCATCGAAGGTCACGGCCACTTCAACGGCATCGGTCAGGCCAAGCTCGGCCTGGAGCTGATGAACACGAAGAGCTGGCAGGAAATCGTCGGGATGGTGCGTGATGCCGCGGCCAGGGCGCGTCCCGGCCAGTGGATCGTGGGTCGCGGCTGGCACCAGGAGAAGTGGACGTCTGTGCCCGAGCCGAATGTCGCGGGTTTCCCGCTGCATCACGAACTGTCCGCGGCGTCACCGAACAACCCCGTCGTGTTGACACACGCCAGCGGTCACGCCTCGTTCGTGAATGCGAAGGCCATGGAACTGTCAAACATCACGCGCGCCTCCCAGGCGCCGAGGGGTGGCGAGATCCTCAAGGACAAGGATGGCAATCCCTCAGGTCTGCTCAACGAGACCGCGATGGGCCTGGTTCGTCGCGGCGCGGGTGAGCCCGCCCCGACCGCCGAGGAACGCGACGCGGAAGCGATGCGCGTGATCGAGCTGGCCGACCAGGAGATTCTCTCGAAGGGCATCACCAGTTTCCAGGACGCCGGATCAAGTTTTCAGGACGTTGAGCGCTTCAAGCGCGCGATCGATACCGGCAAGCTGCGCTCACGTCTCTGGGTGATGATTCGCGGCGGAGGCACCCCGGAGCAACTCGCCCGTGGGCGGCTGATTGACTACGGCAACAAACACCTGACCGTGCGGGCGATCAAGATCACGATTGACGGCGCGCTGGGATCCCGCGGCGCGTGGTTGCTCGCGCCCTACTCGGATTCCGTCCAGAGCGTCGGTCTGGACCGCGACCTTGAGCCCGTGCGTACCACGGCTCAACTCGCCGTCGACCACGGCTACCAGTTGTGCCTGCACGCCATCGGCGACCGCGCGAATCGCGAAGCACTCAACATTTACGAAGAAGCGTTTGTGCGCAACAACCGTGTGGGCAAGGACCTCCGCTGGCGCGTGGAGCACGCGCAGCATATTCATCGCGACGACATTCCCCGTTTTGCGGAACTGGGCGTGATCGCGGCGATGCAGGGCATTCACGCGACCTCGGACGCGCCGTACGTCGAGGCCCGCCTCGGTGCCGAGCGCGCCCAGGAAGGCGCGTACGTGTGGAAGTCCCTTGTCGACAAGGGTGTTGTTGTCGCCAACGGCACGGACGCGCCCGTGGAGGACGTGGATCCGATCGCCAGCTACTACGCGACAGTCACGCGCCGCACGGCCTCAGGCCAGGTGTTCTACCCGGCACAACGGCTGTCGCGGATCGAAGCCCTGAAGTCGTACACGCTGTGGGCGGCCTATGCCGGCTTCGAAGAACACCTGAAAGGGTCACTCGCGGTGGGCAAACTCGCAGACATCACCGTGTTGACCAAGGACATCACCAGCGTGCCCGACACCGAGATTCGTGACGCCAAGGTGGCCTACACGATCGTCGGAGGCAAGGTGGTGTACGGAAATACTCGATAATCTGGAACTTGAAATCTGAAATTTGAAATCGGTTGATCTCAGATCGGGAAATCTTCGATCGGTGATCTGAATCGGCAATCTACGAATCTGAATCGGTCACCGAGATTCTCTCGATTACCGATTCAGATCGCAGATTGCAGATTGCCCGATTTCAGATCAACAGATTTGAGATTTCAGATTCCAGATTTCAAATCTCTATCTGGTTATCTCGCCCCCACCGGCTCCCTGTCGTTGCTGCGACTGCGCTGGGGCTTGTGATTGGGACGACCCCCGGGGCGGCCTCCTCCGAAACCGCCTCCGGGGCCCCCCACAGGCGCGCTCACGTGGAGCTTCACCTGATCCATGACGCGCTTGCAGGCCGTCCGGAAGCGGGCCTCGAGCGCGCTTGCTTCTTCGCCGGGCAGCGGCGCGAGACGCTGCCAGGATGACCGCGCTTCTTCCACGGTCGTTGATGCGTTGCGCCATTTGCTGTCGTCGCGTTTGCCCATGGCGTTGCTCGCCAACGCCGAGCGCAGACGTTCCGCCAGCAACTCGGTGGCCGACTTGTTGGCCGACGGCGCGGGGGCGGCGTCTTCCTCGAGCAGCCCCTCGACCTTGGCGACCAGCTTGTGCATGCGCTGCAGGATCATCGCTGGATCCAGATCCGTGCCGACGAAGGCCGCCGGCCACTTGTCGGTCAGCGTGCCCAGGGTTGTCTTCCAGCGCTCCTGCAGTGCCTTGAGTGCATCGGACGGGGCAGGGGGATTCTTCTGGATGGCGGCGCGGAGGTCAGCCACCTGAGTAGCCAGGTCCGCAGGCGCCTCTTCGGCGGCCGCCAGTCCTTCAAGCTGCACCACAAGCGCTTCGTATTCGGCAATCTTGCCCTGCAGGGCGATGCGATGGCGGTTGTGATACCGCTCGAAGAAGGCATCGGCCGCTGCGCGGAAGCGATTCCAGATCTGCTCCGACTTGTTGCGGCGCACCGGACCAATCGTCTTCCACTCCGCCTGCAGCTTCTTCAGCTCATTGGCGGCGTTGTCCCAGTCGGTGGACTCGGCGAGCGCCTCCGCCCGAGCGCACAGCGCTTCCTTGCGTTCGAGGTTGTCGGTCCATTCCTTCTTCTTGTCGCTGAGGTCATCACGCCGGCGAGTGAAGAAGTTGTTACAGGCCGTCCGGAACCGCTGCGCGAGATCCTTCGCATCATCACGCGGGACGGGACCCGTGGTCTGCCATTCCTTCTGCAGTTCCTGGAAGCGCGCGGCGGTCTTGGCCCAGTCGGTGGAGTCCGCCAGCTTTTCCGCTTCTTCGACGAGCACGCGCTTGCGTTCGAGATTCTCGCCCCGTTCCTCGCGGAGTTTCGTGTAGTAGACCTCGCACCGGCTGCGGATGAAGTCGGTCGCGGTCTTGAAGCGATCCCACAGGCGCTGGGCCGAGTGACGCGGAGCGTCAGCGACCTCCTGCCATCGCAGGTGGAACTCGCGCAGGGCCTTGGCCGTTGCAGCCAGTTCCGATGTCTTGCCGGCTTCTTCGTCGGCCTTCAGCGACGCCACGATGGCCTCAGCCATCGCGATGAGTTGTTCCTGCTGCTGAGCGTTGGCGAACCGGCGCCACTCGTCCATGTCGCGCAGTTCCTTGACGCGCGGCGCGACCTTCTCCTGCTGCACGCGCAGCTCGGCCGCCGCATCCGCCATGTCCTTGCCCTCGACCGCCGCGGCTTCGTCGAGCGCGGTCTTGATGTCGCGCATCAGGCGCTCACCCTCGCGCAGCGTGATGGCCTCGGCGTCCGCGACCCGGCGCGCGCGTTCGGCGAGCCGCTGCAGTTTCGTGACCATGTCGAGCCGGGCCTTTTCGGCCGTTTCGCGTGCCGCCGCCTCGCGCGCTTCAAACGCACGCGAGACGACGGCCAGGCGATCCGCCAGGTCGACGGCAGGTCGTGAGGCGCCGGCCAGCGTGTCAACCAACGTTCGCGCGTCACGCGCGAGTGAGGTCCATCGCTGTTCGGCCGCGACCGTGTCTTCCTGTGCGGGCAGGGCTTCTGCCTCAACGACGAGAGCTTCAAGCGTCGCGTGGTGCTCGGCGATGGCCGCCCCAAGCGCATGGCGCTTGCGGCACGACGCCACGGCTTCGGCAAACCGCTGGTTCAGGCGATCCGCTTCCGGACCATTGCCGACCACCGGTACCAGCGACGCCCACTCCTCTTCGATGGGCTTCAACTGTTCAAGGATGTCATCGCCGTCGATGGTCTCGACGCGTTCGCACAGCGCCTGACGAGAGGCGATCGCTTCGCTGCGCTGCCGCGCCATCTCGGCGGCGGCTTCGATCTCGCTGCGGCGGGTGGCGATACGCTCCCGCACGGCGCCCGCGCCGGCTGAGAAACGCGCGGTCGCCGCGGCATCCGCGCTGCCCAGCGCCTGCCACGCGGTTTCGAGGCGTGTCAGGTCAGCTTCTGACCGATCGGGATCGGTGACGACCGCTGCCCCCTCGACCGCCTCACACAGCAACTGTTCCTGACGCCGGCGTTCCTCTTCCGCCGCGCGCCGGGCCTGTTCGGCGTCTTCAATCGCCTGGAGCATGGTGCGGGCGCGCTTGGCGACGGCCTTCTGCTGCGTGCGAGCCTCGATGGTCTTCAGCTGGGCCGCATCGGGTGCCGTCGGATCAATCACCTTGTCGAATGCAGCGACGGCCACATCCTTGTGCGTGCCGTTGAGCGCTGTATCCAGGAGTTCGTCCCTCGACGTCACCCGTGCCAGGGCGGACGCCGCAATGGACTCCACTTTGGCCTGTCGCGCGACACTGCCCAGGGCGCGTTCGTCGGTCAGTTTCGCCAGGGCGGATTCCCGTGCGGCATCACTCGACTGATCGGACCCTGATTTGGCGACCTGCCCAAGACGACGAGGATCAGAGAGATGACTGACCGCCGCGACTGCGCGCGCCGCATCTGATCCATCCAGTGCGAGAACGACCAGCCGGTCGGCCGCCTCATCGCGAACACCTTCATCCGCGTCGCCAATACACCGCCCCAGCACTCCCGCGTCGTCAATCCTCCCAATGGCCGCGCGGCGGACCTTGGCATCGGCGTCCGTTTCCGCAACCGCCGCCAGTTCCACCTGGTCGTCCAATTCGCGGACGGCCTCCAGTCTCACTGCAGGATCGGCGTGCTTCCAACGGGGTTGCGGCTTGAGCTTGTCGAGAATTCCCATGGGTCGTTTCGGCGGCCTTTGTTTTCCTTGATAAGAAAAGAACGTGCCGTACGACCGCGGTGCAGGGAGGCAGTGTCGAAGCGAGAGGTTTGTGCTTTGGAATCAGCTGGTTACAGCTGTTGTCGCACTGTGCCTCGCACGAGGTCGACCTCCCGGGAATCCGGGACGCCGTATCGCCAATCCAACGCGGTGGAACGTCCCTCCGGGCGTTACACGTTCTCCAGCTGCGTCACCAGCACATCGAGTTGATCGATGACGGCCTGCACCGTTGACGGCGTCGACAGGTCAACGCCGGCCTTGGCGAGCTGTTTCATTGGATGATCGTTGCCGCCGGAGGCCAGAAGGGCGAGGTAACGCTGGCGCGCGGCGTCTCGATCTGCTTCGGGGCCGCTCATGATCGTGGATGCGATCTGCGCGGCTGACGCGAAACATGTGGCGTACTGGTACACGTAGAAGGGCGAGTTGAAGAAGTGCGGAATGCGCGCCCAGGTCGCCGGCGTCAGCGGCTCCATGTTGACGGCGTCGCCGTAATACACGACAAACAACTCCTTGTAGATCGTGTTGAGCACGTCCGCCGTGATCGGCTCATCACGTTCGACCCGTCGATGGACCTGGAGCTCGAAGTCCGCGAACAACACCTGGGTGTAGAACGTGCTCGTAATCGAGTCGATGGCGTGTTGCAGCAACACCATCTTTTCCTCGCGCGACGACGCGCGCGCCAGCATGTAGTCGAGCAGCAGCGCCTCGTTGAGGGTTGACGCCACCTCGGCGACAAAGATGGTGTAGTCGGAGTACACGTAGGGCTGCGTCTCATGCGACAGCATCGTGTGAATCGAGTGCCCCATTTCGTGCGTCATGGTGAACACGTCGTCGAGCGTGTCGGTCCAGTTCATGAGCATGTAGGGGTGCACGCCGTACACCCCGGCTGAATACGCGCCGCTCCGCTTGCCGTCGTTTTCGTAGACGTCGACCCACCGCTCGCGGAGTCCGCGCGACATTCGCGCCTGATAGTCGACACCAAGCGGACCCACCGCTTCGATCAGGGCGGGCAACATCGCGGGGTAGTCGTAGCGCGCGTCCCACCGCACGAGTGGAATCGAAAAGTCGTAGGGGAAATACTCCTGCAGGCCGAGCAGTCGCCGCCGCAGCTGGTGATACCGCTGCAGAGGGGCGGTGCCACGACGGGTCGTGTCAATCAGATTCTCGACCACGGACGTTGGAATCGCGTTGCCGTGCAGCGCCGATTCGAGGCAGCTGGCGTATCCACGCGCCCGCGCCTGGAACCAGTCGCGCTGGCAGACGCTGTGGTAGAGGGACGCATACGTATTGAGATTGGCGGCGTAGGTGCCGTAATGCGCGAGGAACGCCAGGCGGCGATCGGCCTGGTTGTAGTTGGTGGCCAGCACCGCCCGGTACGTGCCGTACGACATCGTCTGGGTCTCGCCGGTCGACAACGTGACTTCTGGGAACTTGGCGTCCGAGGTTGAGAGGGCCCAGTAGGCCTCCGTGGGCGCTCCGCTGACACGGGTGGACAGCGAGAGCAGGCGTTCGCCCGCTTCGTCGAGCACGTGCTCCTGGAGCCGGTAGATCTCTTCGATCGCAAATCGATAGAGGTTCAGCGCTGGATCGGCCTCCATCCACTGCCGGACGGTTGCGAGCGGAATCGTCAGCAGCTCTGGAGAGATCCACGACGACAGCTGCTGCCAGCGCGCAAAAAGCGCCTCGACCTGCTGCTTGCGCGCGTTGATGGAGTTGTCGCGCTGGTCCTCGTCGTATTTGAGTGACGGATAGAAATAGACGCGATGGGCCAGCTGGCCGAGCGCATCGTTGAGCTGAAACGCCGCCCGTACCCGGTCGCCGCCTTCATGCAACGTCCCCTTCAGCGCGTCATACTCCCCCATTCGCTGCTCGAACAACGCGCGGTCGGCATCCCAGGCCTCCCACGACGGGTAGATGTCGCTGAGGTTCCAGGTGAACTCGACCGGGATCTCGGCTCGAACACGGGTGCGGGGTGCGGCGGTGCTCATCGGGCGATTGTACGTGGCCCACGCGCTATAATCCGAGCGCTCGTCGTACTCCTGGAGGTCACTGATGAAGTCCCTGCGTCTTTTCGGGCTTGCCGCACTGTTGTGCGCCACCGCCCTCGCCGGTCCTGTTGTTTACGGACAGTCCGGCACTGCCCAAAGCGGCGATCCACTCGATTCGCTTCACTTCCGATCGATTGGTCCAGCCACCATGTCGGGCCGCATTTCTGATTTTGCGGTCTACGAAAAGAACCCGGCGATCTATTACGTCGGCACGGCACACGGTGGTGTGTGGAAAACCGTGAACAACGGGACGACGTTCGAAGCCCAGTTCCAGGATCGGGGTCTGATGTCGATTGGCGACGTCACCGTCTCCCAGATGAATCCTGATCTCGTCTGGGTGGGCACCGGCGAAGCGAACAACCGCCAGAGTACGTCGTGGGGCGACGGCGTCTACAAGTCCACGGATGGCGGAACGAGCTGGACGAAGATGGGGCTCGACAAGAGCTACCACATCAACCGCATCCTCATTCACCCCACCAACAACGACGTGGTGTTCGTGGCGGCGACCGGCGCGCTGTTTGGCCCTGGCGGCGACCGCGGCGTCTACAAGACGACCGATGGCGGCCGCACGTGGAAGCAGGTGCTCAAGGGTGATGACGACACGGGCGCGAATGACATCGTGATGTCCGAGCAGGATCCGAACATCATGTGGGCGTCGATGTACCAGCGGCGTCGTGTGCAGTGCTGCATGAACGGTGGCGGCCCCGGCAGCGCGGTCTACAAGTCGACCGACGGCGGCGACACGTGGACCAAGGTTGAGAACGGCCTGCCCACCGGCGAGCTGGGCCGCATCGCGATCGCGATGTATCCGAAGTCCAACAACATCGTGTACGTGCTCGTGGAAGGCGCGACCCCCGCCCGTGGCGGCGGCGCGGGCGCCCGAGGCGGTGGTGGTGGCGGCGCTCCGGCCGGCAACGACCCGGCCATCGCAGCCATGGGTCTGTACCGTTCGGTCGACGGCGGCGCCACGTTCGAGAAGATGTCGAACACGAACCCCCGACCGATGTACTTCAGCCAGGTGCGCGTCGATCCGTCCACGCCGGACGTGGTCTACATGGGCGGCGTCGGCCTGCACATGTCCATCGACGGTGGCCGGACGTTTGAAACTGACGCCGCGCAGGCCACGCACGACGATGTGCACGCCATCTGGGTCAATCCCGCGAACGTCGACCATCTGCTGATCGGTCATGACGGCGGCGTATCCGTCAGTTATGACCGCAGCAAGACCTGGCAGCAGCTCAACAATCTGCCACTGGCGCTCTTCTACCACGTGTCGGTCGACAACGGCACACCGTACCGGATTTGTGGGGGACTCCAGGACAACTACAACTGGTGTGGTCCGAGCCGCACGCGGTTCTCGCGCGGCATCCTCAACAGCGACTGGTATCAGGTGCAGGGCGGTGACGGCTTCGTCGTGCTCGTCGATCCGCGCGACCCACGGTACGTCTACTCCGAATCGCAGGACGGCAACATTCAGCGCAAGAACGCCGAGACGGGTGAGGCGACGAACATCCGTCCGAACTTCGGCTCAGTTTCGCCCGCTCCGGAAGAAGGCGCCCTGCCGTACCGCTGGAACTGGGACACGCCGATGATCTTCTCGCCGCATGATCCCACGGCGCTGATCGTGGCCGCCAACAAGGTCTTCCGTTCCAACGATCGCGGTGATTCGTGGGCTGTCATTTCGCCGGATCTCACGACCAATGCGGACCGCAGCGAGATCGCGATCATGGGTAAGCGCGGCAGTGAAATCCGCATCGCCGCCAACGACGGCATTTCAAACTGGCCGACCATTGTCTCGCTCGCGGAATCCCCGAAGCAGCCGGGCGTCTATTACACCGGCACCGACGATGGCACGGTGCAGATGTCGAAGGATGCGGGCAAGACCTGGTCGAACATCACCAAGAACATTCCGAACTTCCCGGCGGGTGCATGGGTGTCGGAAGTCGTGCCGTCTCGTTTTGATGCGGGAACGGTGTACGTCACCGTGGATGCACACCGCCTCAATGACTACGGCACCTATGTCTGGGTCAGCAACGACTTCGGCGCGACGTTCCGCGCGGTCACGACCGGCCTGACCGGGCAGGTCGTCAAGACGCTGCTGGAAGATACGAAGAACCAGGACGTGCTGTACGCAGGCACCGAAACCGGAGTGTTCCTGTCGCTTGACCGCGCGAAGAGCTGGCGCCGCCTGAAGGCGAACCTGCCGACGGTGCGCGTCGATGAGATGGTCATTCATCCGCGCGATAACGCGTTGATCGTCGGCACGCATGGCCGAGCCGTGTGGGTGCTTGATCACCTCGAGCCGATTCAGGAACTCGCGGCAGCGCAGGCGTCAGCTGCGGATGCGACCCTGTTCTCGATTGGGCCCGCGATGCAGTGGCGCGCGTTCGACAACCAGAACGACGAATTCTGGGGGCACCATCTCTTCGTCGGCGAAAACCCGCCGGCTGACGCGATGATCCAGTTCCACCTCAAGAAGCCGGTCAGCGACTTGTCAATCCGGATCACCGATGCGGCCGGTCGTCATGTGCGGAACCTCGAGGTGCCGGCGAACCGGAACGTCGCGGGAATCCAGACCGTGTGCTGGGACATGCGCGTAGAGCCGACGCCGGCAATTGAAGGCGGCAACGCAGCAGGCGGCGGCGGTGGACGGCAGGGCGGCGGTCGCCAGGGCGGTGGCCGCGGCGGCGCGGCGGCGGTGCCGGGCGTTCCCGGTCCTGTGCCTCCTGCGGGCACGGGTCCCTGGAACCCCTGTGGTGGCGGCGGCTTCGGTGGCGGCGGGGCAAACGCGGGTCCCCTCGTGTTGCCGGGCACCTACACCGTGGCCCTTCAGGTCGGTGGCCAGACGGTTGGCACCAAGACGATGGGCGTGACGGCGGATCCGGCCAACACCCTGTCGGCCGCACAGCGTCAGCGCTACTACGACATCGTGATGGACCTGCACACGATGCAGGGGCGCGGCGTCGCAGCGGCGAACGCGCTGATGCCTGTGTACACCCAGATGAACGAGCTGAGCGGCAAGATTGCAGGGATGTCGAACGTGCCTGACACGGTGAAGTCGCAGTTCGAGGCCGTCAAGAAGGAACTCGATACCGTTCGCGCCAAGTTCGGCGTGCCTCCGACGCCGGGGGCCGGCGGTGGCCGTGGCGGATTTGGTGGTGGCGCGCCGGCGGACAACACGAACGTGCTGGCCCGGACAGGCACGACCAAAGGGCGCATCCTGACCTTCTACGACATGCCCAGCGACACGCTGATGCGCGACTATGCCGACGTGCGGATCGCCATGCCGCGCGCCATCACCGAGGTGAACACGTTCCTTGGGCGCGCGACGGCGTTGAGCCAGGCGTTGGCCAAGTCAGGTGTGACCCTGACCGTTCCCCCACCGGTGAAGTGAGGGTTCTGCATCCTGAAGCGACCGTCCATGGTCGCGTGTTGATTGAGGAGGCCAGCCACCCGGCTGGCCTCCTCATTGGCTTTCATGGCTACGGACAGCTCGCTGAAGACATCCACGAGCAACTCACGCAGATTCCCGGCCACGAGCAGTGGACGAAGGTGTCGATTCAGGCGCTCAACCGCTTCTACACGCGCGGCGACAGCAAGGTCGTGGCGAGCTGGATGACCCGGCAGGATCGCGACCTCGCCATCGCCGACAACATCGCCTACGCCCAGACAGCGATCGGCGAGGCACTTCGCACCTCGCACTCCGCACCTCGCACCTCGCACTTCGCACTTCGCACTGTGTGTGTCGGCTTTTCCCAGGGCGCGTCGATGGCGTATCGCGCCGCCCTGCGCTCTGGCCACGACGCCGCGGGGATCATCGCGCTAGCCGGAGACATTCCCCCGGAGATCAAGGACGACCCGTCCGCCGCATGGCCGCGCGTGCTGATCGGAGTCGGGGATCGCGAAGAGTGGTACGCCGGCGCCAAGCTTGAAGCCGACCTGGAGTTCCTGAAGGCGCGCGGCGTCGACCATGAGGTCGTTCGTTTTGCGGGTGGCCACGAGTGGACCGACGAGTTCAGAACGGCCGTCGGTGAGTGGCTGAGGCGCGTCCCGCGGTCCGTTATCGCCGGAACAGGGCGCTTGTCGTAGCCGGTGTGGAGTCGAGGCGCTGCCGGATGGCGGCGAAGAACGTATCGGCGATGACCTGAAGCCCTCTGGAACTGGGGTGAAGATTGTCGGTGCCGATCGTGCCGGCCAGGTCGGCATTCATCGCGGCGTAGACATCGACCAGTGTGACGTTCTGGCGTTGCGCAATCTGACGGATGCGCTCGTTGAGTATCGGCACAAAAGGTCCGTGCGGAGATCGATCCCGCGTCGTGCCTGGAGGCGGCGGGTAACGCATGGGCGGAATGGTCGCGAGAAACACCTCGACCTGGCCGCCTCGGGCGGCGATCACCATTTGCTCAAGGGCTTCGGCCGCAAGGTCGACACCTTCCTCAGCGCCGCCTGGCGCATTGATGATGTCGTTGGTGCCTTCCATCAGGAGTAGGACCTCTGGCGTGCGATCGCGGAGCTCGTCGAGGAGACGATCTTGTCCTGCCTCATTGTCATTGGTCGGGGGAATGTCGTCCGAGGCATTTTCACCCGGCACGCCGGCGGTCACGATCATGAACGACTGCCGCGTGTATCTCCCTTCGAGGAGCGAGCGCAGGTTGAGAGTGTAAGGGTCGCAGATGTCGTCGTGGTCATTGCAGCGCCCGTACGTGATGCTGTCGCCAAATGCGAGGAACGCCGTCTTCGAAATTCGAGGTGTCGGGGCAATCGTGATTGCGAACGAGCATGACGCTGTGCGCTGCAGTCCGTCCGTCGCGGTGCACTGTACCGTCGTGGAGCCCAGCGGGAAGGTCGAGCCCGATTGAGAGGTGCAGCTGACGGCCACCGGACTCTGGCCACCGGTTGTTGTGGCCAACTGGAAACTCGCCGGCATCGGCACGTTGTCTGGTGATTCGAGTGTGAGCGAGGCCGGGCAACTGATCGCCGGTGCGTCGGGTGGGCGAGGCGGTGTGGTGGGCCCCTCACCGCAGCCGGCCGCGGTCATGAGCCCAAGCAACACAAGTGTCCGGTGGAGTGTGCCCATGGAAGCCGGCGTCAGCGGTGGACGCCTGCGCTCGTCGGCGTGTTGTCGAGGACCTGGCGCACGGCCGCGTAGAAGGTATCCGCGATGACCTGAAGCCCCGCATCCGTTGGGTGAAGGTCGTCTTCACTGATGTAGGCGGCGATGTCCGCGGACAGCGCGGCGTTGACGTCAACGACGGTCGCGCCTTTGCCCGCCGCCATGGTCTTGAGTTGCGCGTTGAGTCCGGGGATGAGTTTCGAGACGGCATCCCTGGCGCCGCCGGCCCGCTGGGGCGGGACCGTCGCAATGAAGACCTGCACGCCACGCGCCTGAGCGATGTCGATCATCCGGCTCAGAGCCTGCAGGGCAAGAGTCACGCCCTCTTCCTTGCGGAAGAAAAGGTCGTTGGTCCCCTCCATCAGCAGCAGCACTTCAGGCGAATACTGGGAGAGCTCTGGGCCGAGGCGGTCCTGACCGTTTGTGCTGACGCTGGTTTCCGTGATGTCGTCGGAGGCCGTTTCTCCCGGGATCCCGCTTTCGATCACGGTAAAGGTCTGCTGCATGTACCGCGCTCGCAGCAGTGTGGCCAGGCGGTCGGCGTATGGCGTGCAGGTGCGGCCGCCGGGTCCGCAGCGACCGTCGGTGATGCTGTCTCCAAACGTGAGGAACTTTGTCTTTGAGATCCGAGGCGTCGGCGCAATGGTGATGGCAAACGAACAGGTTGCCGTCCGCTGCAATGCGTCGGTCGCGGTACACGAGACGGTCGTGGTGCCCAGAGGAAATATTGCGCCGGGTTGTGCGGAACACGAGACTGATACCGGCGATTGACCACCGGTTGCGTTTGGCACGGCGAAGCCGGCAGGCAGAGGCGTGTTCTCAGGCGACTCCAGCGTGATGGAGGCTGGACAACTGACGGTGGGCGCTGCGGGTGGCGGTGGTGGAGCCGTCGGTGATCCTCCACACCCGGCCAGAGTCATGGATCCCAGAAGTGCCGCGACGAAGCTCGAACGTTTCACCGGAGGAGGAAGGTATCAGACCTGTTTCCCCGTCGGCAATCTGTGTATCCACTCACTGACCGCGTCAAGCACCAAGTCGTCAACCGGCTGGCCGCGCCGAGTGATCAGTGAGTGGTCGCCGCGATCGACCATGTGAAGGTCGGCCGTCGGCAACTGCGCGACCAGCGCCTGCATCTCCCCCGGAGTACCAAACGGATCCTTGCTGCCGTGCGCGAAGAGCATGGGGCACGTGATGCCCGGCAGGTGCGCGTCCCGCCGCTGTGTGGGCTTGCCCGGCGGGTGAAGTGGGTATCCGAAGAAGACGAGACCGGCCGGCGCCGGGACAAAGGCATGACGGGCCGCCACCATCGAGGCAATACGCCCGCCCATCGATTTTCCGGCCGCGATGAGCGGACCCTGCGCGGTTGCGGCCACCGTGGTCCAGACGTCGATGAAACGAGCCTCCAGCACCGGCGCCTTGTCGGGGATCTTGCGTCCCGCCGAGATGTACTCGAAGTCAAACGTCACGACCTGGATGCCACGAGCCTCCAGCGCGGCCGTCGTCTGGCGCATCCAACTGCTGGCACTGCCGGCGCCCGCGCCATGGGCCAGCACGACCGTGGGGGAAGGGACGGTGGACATGGTCAGAGCATAGCCGCTTGCCAAGTAGCATCCATAAATGTAGATTTATGGATATGAAAGATGCCGCCGCGCTGATGCGGCTGCTTGGCGACGAGGCCCGTCTGCGGCTGCTGCGAATCCTGTCGAAGGAGGCGCTCAACGTCACGGAACTGACGGCTGTGATGGGCCTGGCGCAATCGGGTGTGTCACGCCATCTGGGCCTGCTCAAGGATGCCCGTCTGGTGGTGGAAGATCGCACAGGTACGTACACCTGGTATCGCCTCCATCCGGATGTACTCGCCGCCCACGGTGTGTTTGCGACCGTCTGGCCGTGGCTGGCCGCCACGTTCGAGACGGCCACGCCTGCCACCAGGGCGGACGATTCGCGGCTTGAGGAAATTCGTCGGGTCCGCCGGGAGAACTTCGCGCAGCATGCCGCCGGTCAGGAGCGCTCGCAGTTGGTGCCCGGCCGCAGCTGGGCGGCCTGGTCGCGCGCCCTGGGCCTGCTGCTGCCGCACGTCGAGGTTGCCGATCTCGGGTGCGGCGAGGGTTACCTCACGCTTGAAGCCGCATCCTGGGCGAAGAAGGTGTACGCCGTCGACCGATCGGCGGATGTGCTGGCGCGCGCCAAGGCCATGGCCACGCGCCGCAAGATCCGCAACGTGGTCTGGAAACGCGGAGAGCTCGAGAAGCTGCCGCTGCCGGACGCAAGTGTCGACATCGCGATTGCGTCACAGGCGTTGCACCACGCTGCCGATCCGGCGTGTGCACTCAGAGAAGCGTATCGAGTGCTTCGACCTGGCGGACGAGTGCTCGTCCTCGACCTCCGCCAACACGATGAAACATGGGTGCAGGAGCGCCTGGGTGACCAGTGGCTCGGTTTCTCCATCGACACCCTCGATGCGCTCATTACTTCCGCAGGATTTTCCAAAGTCACCGTGCGACTCGGCGCGCGGAAGTCCGGAGATCCCTTTGCCGTGCTGATTGCGGCGGGTACCAAATCACTATGAACAACGTTCGTGCAACTCTTGACGCGCTCCTTGCGCAGCGCATTCTCATCCTCGACGGCGCCATGGGCACCATGGTCCAGCGCTACAAGCTCACCGAAGCGGATTTCCGCGGGGAGCGGTGGCGCGACCATGGCAAGGACCTCAAAGGCAACAATGACGTGCTCGTCCTGACCCGCCCGGACGTGATCGGCGCCATCCACCGCCAGTATCTCGAGGCCGGGGCCGACATCGTCGAAACCAACACGTTCAGCTCCAATGTGATCTCGCAGCGTGACTACGGACTCGAGCACGAGGTGTACGCGCTCAATCTGGCCGGCGCGCGGCTCGCACGTGAAGCGGCCGACGAGTTCACCAGGAAGACACCGGATCGTCCGCGTTTTGTCGCCGGTTCCATTGGCCCCACCAACACGACACTGTCGATTTCGCCCGACGTGAACAATCCGTCGCATCGCGCTGCGACATTTGATCAGTTGCGTGACGGCTTCAAGGATCAGGTGCGCGGGCTCATTGACGGCGGCGCCGATATTCTGCTGGCCGAGACCATCATCGACACGCTGTCGGCCAAGGCCGCGATCTTCGCCATTGAAGACGTGATGGAAGAAAAGGGCGTCCGCCTGCCCGTCATGATCTCGGTGACGATCACCGACCGCAGCGGCCGGACACTGTCGGGCCAGACGATCGACGCCTTCTACATTTCCGTGGCGCATGCGCGACCCTGGTGTATCGGCATCAACTGCGCGCTTGGCGCGGCCGACATGCGGCCGTACCTCGAAGAACTCTCGCGTATGGCCGACTGCTGGGTGCACGCGTATCCGAACGCCGGTCTGCCGAACGCCTTCGGTGAATACGACGAAAAGCCTGAAGAGACCGGCGCGCTGCTCCGTGATTTCGCCTCCTCCGGCTTCGCGAACATCCTGGGCGGTTGCTGCGGCACCACACCCGACCACATCGCCGCAATCGCCGATGCCACTTCTGGCGTTCCCCCAAGAAAAAAGACGTCGGGTGGCATTTCCGAAGCTGAATCGTCAAAAACAGGCGAGAAAACGGCCATCGACGCCGAAAAAAGCCACCCGACGTCTTTTCTGAGGTTGGCGGGGTTGGAAGCCGTGGTCGTCCGGCCGGACTCGAACTTCCAGATGATCGGCGAGCGCACCAACGTCACCGGCTCCAAGAAGTTCGAACGGCTCGTCAAAGCCGGCGATTGGACGGAGGCCACCACCGTGGCGCTGGACCAGGTGCGCGGCGGCGCGAACGTCATCGACGTGAACATGGACGAGGGCATGCTCGACTCGGCCGCCGCCATGACGACGTTCCTGAACTACATCGCGACCGAACCCGAGATCGCACGCGTTCCGGTCATGATCGACAGCTCAAAATGGTCGGTCATTGAAGCCGGCCTGAAGTGCACCCAGGGCAAGTCGATCGTGAACTCCATCTCGCTCAAGGAGGGTGAGGCGGACTTCATCGAAAAGGCGCGGCTGATCCAGAAGTACGGCGCCGCGGTCATCGTCATGGCGTTTGACGAGGTGGGCCAGGCCGACACGACCGAACGCAAAGTCGCGATCTGTCAGCGCGCCTACAAACTGCTGACCGACACCGTGGGCTTCGCGCCGTCGGACATCATTTTCGACCCGAACATCCTGGCGATCGCGACCGGTCTCGACGAGCACAACCGCTACGCCATCAACTTCATCGAGGCGACCCGCATCATCAAGGAGACCTGCCCAGGCGCGCGCATCAGCGGTGGCGTCAGCAACCTGTCCTTCTCCTTCCGCGGCAACGATGTGGTCCGTGAGGCCATTCACTCTGCGTTCCTGTTCCATGCCATCAAGGCCGGCATGGACATGGGCATCGTCAACGCTGGACAGCTCGTTGTGTACGAGGACATTCCCAAAGACCTGCTCGAACACGTGGAAGATGTGTTGTTCGACCGCCGGCCCGACGCCACCGAGCGGCTCGTGACATTTGCGGAGCAGGTGAAGGGCAGCGGGAAGAAGCGGGACACCGACCTCGCCTGGCGCGAGAAGCCGGTGCACGAGCGGTTGGCCTACGCACTGGTACACGGCGTCGTCGACTTCATCGAGGTCGACACCGAGGAGGCGCGTCAGTCGGTGACGCGTCCCCTCGAAGTGATTGAAGGCCCGCTGATGGACGGCATGAAGATCGTCGGCGACCTGTTTGGCGCAGGCAAGATGTTCCTGCCGCAGGTCGTCAAGAGCGCGCGCGCGATGAAACGCGCCGTCGCGTACCTCGAGCCGTACATGGAAGCGGAGAAGGCCGCGATGGCGGCGGCCGGCACCGACATGAAACCGCAGGGCCGCGTGCTGATGGCCACCGTGAAAGGCGACGTTCACGACATCGGCAAGAACATCGTGGGTGTCGTGCTCGGCTGCAACAACTACGAGGTCATCGATCTTGGCGTCATGGTGTCGACCGACAAGATCCTGGCGACTGCCGCGGAGAAGCAGGTGGACATCGTGGGGCTCAGCGGCCTGATCACGCCGTCGCTCGACGAAATGGTCCACGTCGCAAAGGAGATGGAGCGTCGCGGCATGTCGTTGCCGCTGCTGATTGGCGGAGCGACAACAAGTCGTCAGCACACAGCGGTGAAGATCGCGCCAATGTATTCCGGGCCGACCGTGCATGTGCTGGATGCCTCTCGCGCCGTCGACGTTGTGTCGAGCCTCCTGAGCGATCAGAAACGTCCGGCGTACCTCGATCAGGTCCGCGCCGAGCAGGACGAACTCCGCATCAAGTACGGCAATCGCTCCGAGCGCGCGCTGCTGACCTATGCCCAGGCGCAGGCGAATCCGCTGACGACAGACTGGGACAACCAGGAAATCGCCGTTCCGTGGTTTGTCGGCAAGCGGATTCTCGACAACGAACCGCTCGAGCAGATCGTTCCCTTTATCGACTGGACGTTTTTCTTTTCGGCCTGGGATCTCAAGGGTCGCTTCCCGGCGATCTTTCAGCATCCCGAATATGGCCCAGCCGCGAGGGAACTCTACGAACACGCACAGGTGTTGCTCGACCGCATCGTGAAGGAGAAACGCTTCACGGCCCGAGGGGTCTACGGCTTCTGGCCGGCCAACAGCGTCGGCGACGACATCGTTGTCTACAAGGACGATGCCCGCAACGTGGAGTTGGCGCGTTTCCACATGCTGCGCCAGCAGGAACCCATTGCTGACGGACGACCGAATCGATCACTTGCCGACTTCGTGGCCCCCAAAGAGAGCATGGCGCCAGACTACATCGGTGCCTTTGCCGTGACGACGGGCATTGGTGTTGATGAGCTGGTGAAAGAGTTCGAGGCCCAGCACGACGATTACCACGCGATCATGGCGAAGGCCCTGGCCGATCGTCTTGCCGAAGCCTTTGCCGAGTATTTGCACGCGCAGGCCAGGAAGGACTGGGGCTACGGCAAGGATGAATCGTTCTCGCCAGAAGACCTGGCTGCGGAGAAATACCGAGGCATCCGCCCGGCCTTTGGGTACCCGGCCTGTCCCGACCACACGGAGAAGCGCACACTCTTTGACCTTCTCGACGCGCCCTCGCTCGGGATCACCCTCACCGAGAACTACGCGATGTGGCCGGCGGCGTCGGTCAGCGGCCTTTACTTCAGTCATCCCCAGGCCAAGTACTTCAACGTTGGCCGGATTGGCCGCGATCAGCTCGAAGACTACGCGCGGAGGAAAGGCATGTCGATCGATGATGCCGCTCGGTGGCTGGCGCCGAACCTGTGACCCGTCCGTGACCGGATACGGACGACGGATCCCGATAAAATCGCGCGCATGAAACTGAACCCGTATCTGTCGTTTGATGGCCGCTGCCGCGAGGCGTTCGAGTTCTACGCGACGACACTTGGCGGCTCGATTGACTTCATGCAGAGCTACGGCGACTCGCCGATGGCCGAACATGTGCCTGCTGAGTCGCACGGCAACGTGATTCACGTCTCGATGCGGATCGGTGACCAGACCTTGCAGGGTGCCGACGCGCCTCCAGGCCAGTTCACTCAACCGAACGGATTCTGCGTGGCGCTGCACTTTGACGAGGCGGCTCAAGGTCAGCGGGTGTTTGATCAACTCGCCGACGGCGGAACGGTCCAGATGCCGTATCAGGAGACCTTCTGGGCCAAAGGGTTCGGCATGCTGATAGACCGCTTCGGCATCCCCTGGATCGTCAACGCCGGCCAGACCGCCTGAGGGTCCAGAGCGGCTCGTTCGCCTGAGGGTCGTCGACCTTTCGCTGCCCGATTCCGTAACGGAACTCGGGAGTACAGATGCAGGGAATAGGACACGACCTCAGGTATGCCGTTCGGATGATCCTGAAGCGGCCGGGCACCTCAGCCCTGGCCGTCGTCGCGCTGGCGCTGGGCATCGGGCTGACCACGACGATGTTCAGCATCGTGCAGGGGGCCATCCTCCGCGGTCTTCCGTTCGAGGATTCGCATCTGGTCCAGATGTTGACCGTTGCGACGCCGACCAACACCAACGGCAGCCGGTCAGTCCCAGTCCATGACTTCGAGGAGTGGCGGACGTCCAGGTCGTTTGAGCGCATCGAGGGGTACACCCAGACGTCCTTCACACTGACCGGTGGCGGGGGGTTTCCCGAACGTATGCGCGGCGTTCGGGTCACGCCAGGATTGTTCACGGCGCTCCGCGCGGCGCCCTTGCTCGGCCGTGACTTCACGGCGGCTGACGCCGAGACCGGAGCTGCCAAGGTCATCATCCTTGGCCACACGGCGTGGCAAACGCGCTTCTCGTCGGATCCGGGCGCCATCGGCCAGACCGTCTACGTGGATGGGGAACCCACCACGGTGATTGGCGTCATGCCTCCGCGATTCGCCTTCCCGCAGTCTCAAAACGCCTGGGTGCCCTTCTCCTACACCCTTCCGGCGAAGCGCCGTGCCGGGCCGTTCCTCACCGTCGTTGGCCGACTCCGGCCTGATGTGTTGCCCTCGCAGGCCAGAACCGAGTTGGCGGGCATGTCGGAGCGTCTCGCGGCTGAACATCCGGAAAACAAGGACGTCCGCGCGCGGATGTCGCCGTTCGTCGAGCAGGCTATTGGCGCTGACGTGGTCAGCACGCTGCTGACGATGCTGGGCGCGGTGTTTGGCGTGATGCTCATCGCATGCGTGAACGTCACAAATCTGCAGCTCGCACGAGCCGCTGAACGTACTCGTGACACCGCCATCCGCACCGCACTTGGAGCAGGACGCTGGCGGATCGTGAGGCAGACGTTGACCGAGGGCCTGTTGCTCTCGTGCGTCGGCGCAGCTCTCGGTGTCGCGCTCGCCTGGTTTGGTGCGGATCTCTTCAGCCGCGCCATCGTTGATACCGATCCGCCGTTCTGGATTGACGTGCGACTGGATCCGGTTGTCCTGGCGTTTGTCACGGCCATTACGGTCGCCGCCGCGCTGGTGTCGAGCCTGGTACCCGGCTGGCGACTGGCGCGCACAGGGGTGAGCGGCGTGATGAAGGACGAAGGGCGAGGCAACACCAGCCTGCGGATGGGACGTTTCACGCGCGGACTCGTTATGGCGGAAGTGGCGGTGTCGTCGGTCCTGCTCGTGGTGTCGGGACTCATGATCCGCAGCATCGTTCAGAACAGTCGCATTGACATGCCGTTTGCGACGGAGGACGTCCTGGTCACGTCCCTGCAGCTCGACAACCGGACGTATCCGGCAGTGCCGGAGATCACCCGAGGGTTGCAGCAGGTCGAGCAGGAACTGTCGGCGCTGTCTGGTATCCGCGCGTTTGCGTTGGCGACCGGCGTTCCGCGATCCGGCGGCAACGCGATAGTGGCCGTGGAGGGCATGTCGTACGACTCGGTTGAGGACTATCCGCGTTCCGGCAGCATCGTCGCCGGCCCGGCCTACTTCGACGTGTTACGCGTACGTCCGACCCAAGGCCGAACGTTCACGGCGCAGGATGCCGACACTGCGCTGCCTGTGGCCATCGTCGATGAGTCATTCGCGAGGCAATACCTGCAAGGCGGCGCCATCGGCCGGCGGCTTCGATTCGGATCAGTGACCGACCAGGGAGTGTCGTTCGACAACGCAAAGTGGCTGACCGTTGTGGGTGTCGTGCCACAACTGGTTGAGGATCAGTACGACGGCCGGCAGACGGCGCAGGTGTTCAGGCCTCTCGCCCAGGTCCCGGGGCGAGGCATCACCATTCTTGCGGCGTCCGCCGGTGCGGCGCCAACCGCACTGGCCAATCCGATTCGAGTGGCGCTGTCGACGATCGGTGAAGGCATTCCGATGTCCAACGCCCTGACACTTGCGGAGTCGATCTGGCGGGAAGGGTGGCCGGCGCGCGTGTTTGGCGGGCTGTTTACGGCGTTCGGCTTCGCGGCGCTGGTGCTGACGTCTGCCGGTCTGTATGGCGTGATGGCGTTTGGCGTTCGTCAGCGCACCGGAGAAATCGGCGTGCGGATGGCCATGGGCGCCGATCGCCGCAGTGTGCTCCGCATGATTCTCTGGCAGGGCATGTGGCGGGTCGGTGTAGCCGTCCTGCTGGGCCTGGTGCCTGGCTGGCGCCTGGCGATCCTCATGGAAGAACTGCTGCGAGGCGTATCTCCATTGGACCCAACCGCGTACATCGGCACCGCCGTGACGTTGCTGCTCAGTGCGTTTGTGGCCTGTCTCGTGCCCGCGCTGCGTGCGGCCTCCGTCGATCCGATGGTGGCCCTCCGGACCGACTGATTCGCGCGATGGACCTCAACGTCCGAGGTGTTTCTTCCAGAACGCCCATACCAGATTCCAGGAGTCAATCTGTTCGGGCGAATCGTCACGCTGCAGCGTCTCGGTGTTCGTGCGGCGATTGAAGGTGTGACCCACACTGGCCGGCCCAGGCGTGGGATCGACGTACACCTTCGTTTCGGCGAGATTCGGCTTCCGCGCGCGCAGCGCGTCGATGATCTGTTCCGCCTCTTCGAAGTTCACGTCCGTGTCATTGGTGGCGACGTGGACCAGCAGCGGCACCTGGAGCTTGTCGACATGGTAAATGGGTGACCGTTCCTTGTAGATCTCCCTCTTCTCGAACGGGAGTCCCAGCACACGCTCCATCGTGGCGAAGCTGCGCTGATAGCTCGGCCCCTTGTAGGAGAGGCGGAAAAACAGGTTGGTGACCGGCACCATCGCCACGCCCGCCGTGAATGGGTGCTTCTCGCGGAACACGGAGTGGAGGGTGATGAAGCCGCCGTGGCTCCAGCCCATCATGCCGAGCCGATCGGGATTCACGTGCGGCAGCGTCTTGAGGTAGTCGGCAGCGCTGATCGTGTCGTCGATTTCATAGCCGCCGTAGTCGATCTTGTTGTGGAATGCCTCGCCATATCCAATTGAGCCGCGGTAGTCGGGCGCAATGATGACGTAGCCCTTGGCGACGGCCTCACGCACGAACGGGAAGTACCGGATCTCCCAGCGCCCGTGGACGCCGCCGTGCACCCAGACCATCGCAGGATGACTGCGGGCCGGACCCTTCTGGATCGGCTGAAACACCCAGGCGGGAATCTCGAGATCGCCGACGCTGCTGCGATAGGTGACCTTGGTGCACTCCATGATGCCCTTGCAGGCCTCGGCGTATCGCTTCTCTTCCTCGAGACGCGCATCGATCTGCGCCTGGTAGCTCGCGCGAGGATGGTCCTCGTGTTTGTTGCTGACGTACAGCTGGCGTGCACGCGCCTCGTCCATCGGGACCTGCGGCCCGCGGCCACCGCCGCGGCCCTGTCCCCCGGTTGTCGCCTGCGGTGCGGGAGCCGTCTGCTGCGCGTCGAGCGGCACCGCGAGGCTCGCGCCGGCCGCGACAAGTCCAATCACAATGGTGCGCCGGATGGTGTGCATGCGCAGAGTCTACACTCTGATCCATGACGGGCACCACCGACCTGGCCGCACGCTTTGGAGCCATCGACATCTACCTGTTCGATCAGCTCCTCAAGGGACGCATTACACGGGCCGACCGGATCCTTGATGCGGGCTGTGGCTCCGGCCGCAACTCCCAGTTTCTGCTTGCGGAAGGATTCCAGGTCTGGGGCGTGGATCAGAATCCGCGGGCCGTGGCCGCCTTCGCCGAGCTGGCGGCAGAGCTTTTACGTCCACTTCCACCCGATCGCGCGCGGGTCGCATCACTCGAGCAGCTTCCGTTCGAGAACGCGGCCTTTGACGTCGTCATCTGCAGCGCCGTCCTGCACTTCGCCACGGGTCACGAACACTTTCATGTGATGGTCGATGAACTCTGGCGCGTGTTGCGTCCAGGGGGACTGTTCTTCGCGCGCCTCGCATCATCGGAGGGCATTGCCGATCAGATCCGCGAGCTCGGCGACGGTCGCGCGATTGTCCCTGACGGATCCGAGCGGTATCTCACCAGCGAACGCGAACTGATGGCGATGACTGCCCGCCACGGCGCGCTCCTTGATCCTCTGAAAACCACCATCGTTCACGGCCAGCGCGCCATGACAACGTGGGTGGGGAGGAAGGGGACGGGAATCTGAAATCTGGAATCTGAAATCTGAAATCTGCTGATCGGGCGATTTGAGATCGGGTTATCTGAGAATCTGAATCGGGGAATCGCGCAATCGGGGGTGCAGAATCTGCAATCTCACACCGCAGAATCTGCCATGCGTGGTCGGTCGGCCGGAGTCGCGCGTGGCATCGGCCGTGCACATGTACGGCCCATGACTCCACAGGAACTCCGGGGAAGGTTGGCACGATTTGCGGCAGACGTGGAAGCCCTCACTCGACCGATGCTGGCAAAACTGGAAACACGGGACATCGCGTTGCAGAACGGGCGCGGTCGTTTGCGGAGTTCACCTCCAAGCTCGGTGTCGCGCTCGAAGAGGCTGACGAGTCCCTCCACTGGCTCGAACACTTGTGCGACAGTCACCTCGCTGACCCGTCGCACCTCGGACCCCTGCTGAAAGAAGGCCGCGAACTGGTCGCGATTCTGACAGCCTCGGCCCACACCGCCCGCAGACGCAAGTAGATGGCGAGATGGCGAGATGGCGAGATGGCGATTCCCCGATCCCCAGATTAGCGATTCACGATCCCCGATTTCAGATTCCAGATTTCAACTTCCAGATTTCTAATCTAATCCCTCCCCAACATCCTGTCCCTGACGGCCTTGAACTCGTTGCCGGGTTTCCACTCGGGGAAGGTGGGCGCCTGCGCGACGCGATAGCCCACGGCGAGCAGGAGCTTGGCGTCTTCAGCCAGGCCGCCAAGGTCCCAGTCAGGCTTCACTTCATCTGATGGCGCGTGGTAGTCGCGGCGATTGTATTCGTCGCGTTTCTGCTGGCCGTAGTCGGCCGGCTTGCCGATGAAGGTGACACCGTCGTCAACGTACAGCGCGGGCACGCCAACCTTCGCGAAGTTGAAGTGATCAGAGCGATAGTAGAAGCCCTTCTCTGATTCGGGGTCGGGGATCAGTGTGCGTCCCTGCTCCTGCGCGGCAGCCTGCAGGTAGTCGTCAAGGTCAGACGCGCCATAACCAACCACTGTCAGATCCGACGTGCGGCCCCAGAGGTTCATGCCGTCGATGTTGATGTTGGCGAGTGTCCGATCGAGCGGGTACAGCGGGAACTTGGCGTAGTACTCCGAGCCGAGCAGTCCCTGTTCTTCGGCGGTGACCGCCAGGAACAGCAGCGTGCGCTTGGGCGCCGGCTCGATCTTCTTGAACGCCCGCGCAATCTCAATCATCGTCGCCGTCCCGCTGGCGTTGTCGACCGCTCCATTGTTGATGTCGTCCCCGTCCCGCAGAGTCGCCGCGATTCCCAGATGATCCCAGTGCGCGGTGTAGACGATATATTCGTCCTTGAGGACGGGATCACTTCCCGTGATCTTGGCGATGACGTTCTTGGAGTCGAGCGTGCGCATCTGCTGCGTCAGCGTGACCGACGCCGTCTGCTTCAGGGATACCGGCGTGAAGTCGCGCGTTGCCGCCGCCGCCTTCTGCGCGTCGAAGTCGAGTCCGGCGGCCTTGAACAGCTCGGTTGTGGCTTCCAGTGAAATCCACCCTTCAACCGCCGCGCGGCCCATGTTCTTGTCCGGCGTGACCAGGTTGAATCGTTCGCCGCCCATGCCCTGCGCCACCGAGAACGGGTATCCGGCCGGCCCGGTCTCATGGATGACCAGCACGCCCACTGCGCCCATCTCGGCGGCCTTGGCGTATTTGTAGGTCCATCGGCCGTAGTACGTCATGGCCTTGCCGCCGAACACCGCCGGGTCGAGTCCTTCGGGCCCGGCACCTGGGATCGGCGGATCGTTGACGAGCATCAGAATGGTCTTGCCCTTGACGTCAATGCCCTTGTAGTCGTCCCAGTTGAACTCCGGCGCCTGGATGCCGTAGCCGACAAACACCATCTCGGAGTTGTCGAGAGAGACGGTCTCGGCGACCCGGGTGCTGAACGGCACGACATCACCAAGCACGCGGAGTTGGCGCGATCGGTTTCCCTGCTTCACGGTGAAGGGCTCGGTGACCATTGGCCGCAGGCCCACCAGCGGGACGTTCTGCACGAAGGTGCCATCGGGGTTTCCCGGCTCCAGCCCGGCGCCCCGGAACTGCGCCGTCAGGTAATCGACCGTGAGCTGCTCACCTTCGCCACCCGGGGCCCGTCCGCGAAACTCATCGGACGACAGCCGCGTGATGTCAGTGAGCACGTTGTCCGTGTTGATGTCCGGCAGCTCGGCCATCGTGTCGGGCGGGTTGGGCGAGCAGGCGAGGGCCAGGACGAGCAGGCCGGCGGGGATGAGGGGTCGCTTCATCCGCTCAGTCTAAACTGAGGCATGGCGATCTGGTCAGTGATGGTGGCCGTGCTTCTGTCGCAGGGCACGGCTCGACAGACGTTCTTCACGACGCCGCTCTCGGCCGCCGAGATGGCACAGAAACAGGCCGTGGTCGAGACGTCGATGGGCACGTTCATCATCGACCTGCTCCCGGACGCCGCGCCGAACCACGTGGGATTTTTCATCACGAACGCGCGGGCCGGCGAATACAACGGCACGACGTTTCACCGCGTCATCAAATACGGGATCATCCAGGGCGGTGATCCACTCAGCAAGGACCCGGCCAAGGCCGCGCAGTACGGCACCGGGGGAATGAACCGGCTCAAGCGGGAAATCAGTCCGGCAGAATCACACACACTCGGCACCGTCAGCGCGGTGCTGGCTCCGGGTCAGCCCGACAGCGGCGGCTTTCAGTTCTTCGTCTGCGCCACGCCGCAAACCGCGCTCGATGGCCAGTATTCGATTTTTGGGCGTGTCAGTGAGGGCATAGACGTGGTGCAGGCCATCTCGGCCATCGACGCAGATGCCAACGGTGTCGCGAAGACGCGCGTCACCATCAACACCGTCACGATTCGCGACACGCCGCCGCCTCCGGTCGATCCGTTCAAGGATGCGTCCGCCGCTGAGCTCGGGTCGTACCGCGCGGTGCTCGAGACAACGAAGGGCGAGATCGAGTTCGAGCTCCTGGCTGACAAGGCACCGGAGACCGTTCGCAACTTCCTGCAGCTGGCCGCTGCCGGCGTGTACGACGACACACCCTTTCATCGTGTTGTCGCGAACTTCGTCATCCAGACCGGCTCGCCCGCGCATCGACGGACGCCCCTGACGCCGAAACAACATGCGCTCGTGCACACACTGGCGCCGGAGTTCACCCCAACTCCCAATGTGCCGGGCATCGTGTCGATGGCACGTGGCGAGGATCCCGCCAGCGCCACAACCTCGTTTTTTATCTGCACCGGGGAATGCCGCACGCTCGACAACACCTACACCGTGTTCGCGCGCGTCACTGCCGGCATGGAGACGGTGATGGCCATCGCGGCCGTGCCGGTTGACGGCGAGACCCCTCGCGAGCCGGTGATCGTCACGAAAGTCAGACTCGAAAAGGCCCGCTGAGCTGATCCGGACGGGGATCACGCATTACAAATCACGAGGTGATTGATGCTCAAACCTGTGTCGGCCTTTGTGTTGGTGCTCTGTGTTCTTGGATCTGCCCCGGCGCAGGCGCAGGAGGCGCGACCACTCCCTGTGCACCGCGGGCAACGTGTCTGGATCACGACCGACGACGGGGTGGTCCATTCGGGCCGGGTGGACGCCGTCGCGCTGGACACTGTGAAAGTGATCGACGGCAGCAGGGCAACGGTCGTGTCCACGGCTGACGTCCGCCGTGTCGAGACGACCGACAGTCTGAAAGAAGGAATGGTCCAAGGCGGCGTGCTCGGCGGCGTGGCCGGCGGTGTTTTTGGTGTCGTCGTTGGCGGTGCGCTGTGCGAAGGCACGTGCCCGGGCTACCAGACTGCCTTCGGTCTCCTCGGTGCCGCCGCAGGTGCCGGAGTCGGCGTCCTCACGGGGGCCGCGTTGGACGCACTGGTGCCCGGACGAAGAATTGTCTACTACCGGACCACAACCGTCAGCGTCACCCCGGTACTTGCACGCCGGGCCAAGGGCCTCGCTGTCAGCATCCGCTGGTAGTCCTTGACGGACCGCTTTGGTCGGGTTTAAGCTGTTCGCGGCAAGTGAGACAAGTCTCACTTGTGGCAAGGACCCGCCGGGGGCGGCAACCCCCGGCGGGATACCGAATACCAGGTCGGCGAGACCCCACTCACGCGCACGAGGCGCATGACGCATTCGGCAGTCCGATTCTACCCGGAAGCCCCGGGGAATCGAGCTGCGCGCCCATCGCCTTCGTGCCTCACTGCCCGAAAGGTCCACGGGTTCGATGGTTCGTCCGCTTCGCGTTCTTCGTTCGCTCCTCTTCTGGTCGCACCTGGCCGCCGGCGTTGCCGCGGCCGTGATCATCATCGTGATGTCGGTCACCGGCGTCGCGCTGACCTACCAGCGGCAGATGCAGTACTGGGCAGACACACGACACTTCCGGGCAGAACCTGTGGACGGCCATGCGCCACTGGTCCCGGACGCTCTGATCGCCGCGGTCGAATCGCAGCTGTCGACGGATGCGCCGGTGAAGGTCACCAACCTCACGTGGCGTGCTGACACGAACCTGCCCGTCGCAGTGGCCGTGGGCAACAAGACGTATTACGCGAATCCCTATACGGGCCACGTCTACGGCGAAGGCACCGGCCAATCCATGCGTGCCTTTTTCAGCTCGATGGTCGGATGGCACCGCTGGCTCGCCATGACGGGCGAGGAACGCACCACCGGGCGGGCCATCACCGGCGCGGCGAACCTGGTGTTCCTCTTCATCGTGCTCAGCGGCCTCTATCTGTGGTGGCCACGCTCGCTCACGTGGACGCAGCTCCGGCAGATCACCTGGTTCCGTCGAGGTCTCTCCCCGAAGGCGCGCGACTTCAACTGGCACAACACGCTTGGCTTCTGGTCGGCGATCCCGCTCGCCCTCGTCGTCTACTCAGGCGTCGTCATTTCGTATCCGTGGGCGAGTAATGGTGTCTATCGGATGATGGGCGAGGAGCCCCCTGCGCGCACGCAGGCCGCCGCACCGGTCCGCGCGACCGAGTCGATCGTGGCGGTCCGATCAGAGACGCCGGTGAGCCTGGCGTCGCTGGCACAGACCGCGCGGCGACACACCGCCGACTGGAACATCCTGTCCATGCGTGTGCCGGCAGGACCGGACGCGCCGGCGGTGTTCACGATCGATCGCGGTGACGGTGGTCAGCCGCACAAACGCGCGACGCTGACACTCTCACAGGCGACGGGGGGCGTCGAATCCTTTGCGCCGTTCTCAGACCAGTCTCCGGGACGCCAGCTGCGTTCGATCCTCCGCTTCGCGCATACCGGCGAAGCGGGCGGCTTGACCGGCCAGACCATCGCAGGCCTGGTGTCCGCCTTTTCCGTTGTGCTCGTCTACACCGGCCTCGCCTTGTCCTGGCGCCGCGTGGTCGCGTGGATCCGACGACGTCGTTCGAGTTCCGTTCCTGCCACAAAGCAGGAGGTGCATCGTGCTGCGTAACGTGCTCACGGTGTGCATGAGCGTTTGCATCACATCAACCCTCGCTGCGCAGGAACCCGCATCGCGATCCGTTGGTGTGTTGCTGCTGGCACACGGCGGGTCGGCCTCGTGGGATGCCAACGTGCGCGATATCGCCGGCGCGGTCGACGCGGTGCACCCGACCGAAGTCGCGTTTGGCATGGCCTCACGCTTGGCAATCCAGGCGGCGGTCGATCGCCTCGAGTCCCGGGGCGTCACGTCGATTGTTGCTGTCCCGTTGTTCATCTCATCCCACAGCAGCGTGATCACCTCCACGGAGTACCTGCTCGGGGCGCGGGAAGAAATGCCGCAGGCCCTGCACGCATTCGCAAAGATGCAGCACGGCGCGGGCCATGGTGGTCATCGTCCCGATCCTCACGGGACCAAGCCCATCAACACGAACGTCCGCGTCCGAATGGCGACAGCCCTTGACGCGCATCCCCTTGTCGCTGCGATCGTGGCGGATCGCGCGGCGAGTGTCAGCCGCACCGCTGCCCACGAAGCCGTGGTCCTGGTGGCGCATGGTCCTGTATCGGATGGAGAAAACGCCCGCTGGGTCTCGAACCTCACGGCCATTGGCGCGCGGGTGGCGAACACACATGGTTTCGCTTCAGTCGACGGGCTCACGGTTCGCGACGACGCGCCGACGCCGATCCGCGACGCGGCGACTCGCGAACTTCGCGCACTCGTGGAGAAACGACGTGCTGAGGGCCGCCGCGTGCTCATCGTGCCGGTTCTTCTGTCGTACGGCGGCATCGAGGCTGGCATTCGCGAGCGCCTTGATGGTCTCGACTATGCCCTGAGCCGCCAGGCGCTGGCACCCGACGCGCGGTTGGCAACGTGGGTGCTCGAACAGGTCGGCTCAGTGCGACAATAGTCGGCGCCATGCTGCCGCGAACGAGACGATGGGTCGAGTCCTGGGATCGAGTGAAGGACCTGCCCGAAGACGAATTAAAAGCCTACATCCTCCACAAGTGCCGTAACGGCTACCAGGTGGCGAAAAAGCCCTCTCGCGGGCAGCGCGAGGCATGGGTGACACTCCTGGCGGAACCCGACAAGACCCGCGACCAGTTGAGCCCGCTGGCGATGCGCGTGGTGGAGTACGTCACCGCGAAACTCGAGCAGGACGGCTACGACTTCGTCATCAATCTCGACGAAACCGGCGGCGTGGCGTACGCGGAAGTGCACTTCCGCACGCTGGCCCGCAAGGGCAGCGCGTAGGCGTTCAGTCGGCCGCCAGCGCCTCCGTCGGCGCGACGCGCGAGGCGCGCACGGCCGGCACCACGACAGCCACCGCACACACGATCAGCAGGGTGCCTACGATGGCGGCAAGCGCGCCGACGTGTGTGATCAGCGCGCCGAACAGCGATGCCCGCAGCATCCCATACGCCACGATGGTGAGCACAGTGCCGCAGCCGAAGCCGATGGCCAGCAGGACCCCCGCATGCCGGGCAACCAGGCGCACCACGTGGGACCGCGTGGCGCCAAGCGCCAGACGCACACCAATCTCCCGCCGGGTGTCAGCCACCAGGCGCGCGAGGAGGGCGTAGAGCCCCAACGCCGTCAGCAGGAGCGCGGTCGCCGCGAAACTCGAGATCACGCCGGCCTGTTGTCTCGGCTCCGAGACCGAGTCCGTCATCAACGATTCCAGCGGGCGCAGGTCGAACACCGCGCGCGACGCGTCCACTTCACGCACGACGGACCGCACCAGTGCCGCTGCCGACGCCGCGTCAGCGGTGCGCAACACATAGTTGGGATCCGGCCACGCGCCGGCCTGATCGCATGTGTAGACAAACGGTACTCGCGCGACTTGCACACCGTCTTCTGCAAGATCGGGCACAACGCCGGAGATGGTGTAGGGCACGGGCATGCCGCCCAGCACACGCAGCTGCCGGCCGACCACAGACGCTCCGGCGGCGTACGCGTCGACGAACTGCTGATTAACCAGCGCGGTTCGTGGCCGATCCCAGTCTGTGTGCATCGGCCCGCAGCTCTCCCCGGTCACGAGGCGCACGCCGAGGGCATCAAAGTAGGCGCCGGCCACCATGCGGACGCCTACTGAGAGCGCCTGCTCGCCCCGTTGATTGGCGAGTCCATCCACTTCCACCTGGTAGCGCAGGCTGCCTCCCGGCGACGGCAGGAAGTTCACGAAACCCGCTGCGGCTACGCCGGGCACCGACGACAACCGTTCGAGGATCGCGATCTGCATCCGGCCGACCTGTTCGCGATCTTCATCCCAGCGTGCGCCGACGTGAAACGTGACGACACCATCGGTTGTGAATCCACGGTCCTGTTGCGTGAGCTGCAGGTAGCTGCCCACGAGGAGTCCAGCAGAGGCGCACAAGACGACGCCGAGAGCGACCTGCACGCTGACCAGCGCGCGCTGCGTCCAGTGGGAGGACGCCACCGTGCCTCGTCCTGCCCGTGTGGACTCCAGGGAACCTCGCGTCGCCATCAGAGCCGGCAACACGCCACACGTCACCGCCGCGACGATGCTCGCCATCGTCGCAAACAGTACGGTGCGTGTGTCGAGGCCCAGCTCGTTTCGTCTGGGCAGCGTGTCGAAGATCGTCGGCATCGCGTTGACCGCCCACGACGCGACGACCAGGCCCAGCGCGCCTCCGGCCAACGCGAGGATGAGGACTTCGAGTCCAATCTGGCCGACCAGCAGCCGCCGTGAGCTGCCCAGGGCTGCGCGAATGGCAAACTCGCGCGTGCGGCGCTGCACCTGCACAATCACCAGTCCGGCAACATTCGCGATGCTGATGAGCCACACCACACCAACCGCCGCGAAGATGAGCCACAACGTCCGTCCGGACCCGACGCGCGCCGCCTTCAGATCGCCGAGCACCGCTGTCCACCCCTCATCAGTGGCGGGATACTCCACGCCCAGCTGACGCTGGACACGATTCAAATCCGACTGTGCCTGCTCGAGAGTGACGTCTGGCTTCAATCGGCCGACACCGGCGACGAACCTCGCGTCTCGCGCGCCCATGAGTGACGCGTGAATCTGCGCCGGCAGCCACGCGTCAATTGACGCTGCCGAGAACTCGCGGGGCATGACCCCGACGATGGTGTGGCTGCGGCCTCCAACGGTCAACGCGTGCCCGACCGCAGACGGATCCTTCGCGAACCGTCGTGACCAGAAGTCCTCACTGATCACCACCGCACCCGGGCCACCGAATACCTCCTCTTCGGAGGTGAACGTGCGGCCGGCCAGCGGCGCCATCGCGAACACGTCGAAAAAACGCGGCGTCACGCGACGCGTGTCGAGGCGCTCGGGGTCACGTCCACTTGTGTCCGTCACGTTTTCCGCGTACGACGCGGCAATCGCACTCATGGTGGTGTTGAGCCGGTGCCAGTCGTCGATGCGCCCCGGCGCGGCGAGAGTGGCCTGGCCCGGCGCCTTGGGACTCGCCTCTGCCACGGTGACGAGCCTGTCGGAATCCGGATAGGGGAGTGGGCTGATCAGCACCGTGTTGACGATGGAAAACAGCGTGGTGGTGCCGGCGGTGCCCAGGCCGAGTGTGCCGATCACGGCCAGCGCGTAGCCCGGACGCCTGCGCAAGCCGCGCCACAAGCCTGGTGGCAGGCGGAACCAGCGGTCACCGGCGTCCATCGACAGCGAGGTGCCACGCCGCGCCCGCAGGAGGTCCACGGCTTCGCGCAGGGCCACCATCGGAATGGCCAGTGCAAAGCGCGTCGACGACAACTGCTCGGCGAACGTCTCGCGCATCTGGGCGCCGTACGCGTGCCGCACGTTCGCGGGTGCCAGCCGCACGAGCACGGCATGCATCCGCAACACCAGCGTTTCCAGAAGGCGTCGCATCATGACCGCACCTTGGCCGTCAGCGGCTTGATGCCCTCCTGACGCGCCAGCCGGGCGAGCGATTCGAGGCGATCGGCTTCGGCCTGCAGGACCTGCTTGCCGAGCGGCGTCAGGTGATAGTGCCGTCGGGGTCCATCTTCGATGCCGGTGTCCTCAACCAAGGCCAGCGTCGTGAGCCTGGCAATTGCCGTGTAGAGGGTGCCGGTGCCCAGCCGCAGCTGGCCGCCGGTGCGTTCGGCGACGTCGAGAATGATGCCGTAGCCGTGCCGGTCCTCCCGGGCGAGTGCCAGCAGGATGTGGAATTGCTGCGCCGACAGCGGCAGGAATCGTCGTGGGTCAGTCGAGGGTCGTTGCGTCATAGGTCGATACGTCGAGGTTCGACGTAGTGGACCGCGAAAAGGTTGGCCGGGACGCCGATCAGGACGTCGCGTCCTGCAGGACCCTGGCCGGGTCGGTTGTCGCAGCCCGACGCGCTGCCGGGGCCGCGGCGGCAAGGCTGGCTCCAAGGATGCCGACGCTGACCGCAGAGATGACGGGCCAGATCCCCTCCGCGCCGAGCCCGGGCAGCACGGCCGCCAGCAATTGGGTCGACCCGACCGTGAGTCCGATTCCAACGACCGCACCAGTCCCCGCCATCCGCACGGCATCCGTCAGGACCAGTCGCGCGACGCTCCAGCGGCTCGCGCCCAGCGCCATGCGCACACCAAGCTCGCGCCGCCGCTCGGCGACCGAAGCCGAAACGATGGCGTGGACACCAAACACCGCAATCACGAGAGCCGCAACCGCGACGATCCCGGACACCCGCGCAGCAAGCCGCTCCGCTGCCGTCGCGCGCGCCCGCAGGTCTTCGCCGGTCGCGACCTCGAACACGGGCGTTCCCGGCGCCACCTCGCCGATGATGCGGCGAACGTCGTCGAGCAGGGCGCCGGCTTCGTCGAGCCCACCGTGGACGATGAGATACATCGTGCGACTCCAGTGTTGCCCGGTCAGGTCGTACACACGCAGATCCGTGTCATCACCCAGCGATCGATGCCGGACATCTTCGACGACCCCGACGACCTCATGCCAGTCGTCGCCGCCACCGGCCTGAATGCGCTGTCCGATCGGATCGACGCTGCCGAAGAGGCGCCTGGCCATGCTGTCGCTCAGGATCGAGACGTGCCCGTCATGCGCACGCTCCGTGTCGGTGAAGTCACGACCGCGGATGATGCTGATGCCGGCCGCTTCGAAGTACCCGGGACTGACGTGCTGCCAGCCGCCGGTCACCCGGCTCGTCTCTCCCGCGCCACCATCTCGCATCACGCCGGTGCCCGAAAACTGCCCTGATAGCGGCAGGCTTGAGGCCACCGCGGCACGGCGGACGGTCGGCAGCTGCCGCACCCGCGCGCGCAAGGTATCGAAGAAGCCCATCGCGTCTTCCCGGTCGGGAAAGTCCGCAGCGTAGGCGGACACGCGCAGCGTCAGGCGCCGGCTGGGATCGAAACCCGCGTCTGCGTGTGCCAGACGCCACAAGGTGATGCTGACAGCGGCCGCAGTGACGCAGAGCAGCAGCGCCAGTGCGACCTCGCCGCTGACCAGCAGCCGATGCCCTCGTCGCGAGACATGGCCCGCAATCCGCCCCGACGCTCCCTGATCTTGAGCACGTAATCCGTTGACGATCATTGGAGTCGCCAATACGACGAGTCCCGCGATGCCGACGAGCAGCGCAGCGGCGATCGGCAGGCCGTCAAACGCCACCGCATCCGGTCGAGGCAGCCGCACCTGTGTCGAGGTGGCGAGCAGCCGGGTCGCCACGGCGCCGATCAGAAGACCCACACCTGTTCCCGCAAAGACCAGCGGCAGCTGCTCAGTCAGGATCATCCGGATCATGTGCAGCGGCGAGGCGCCCAGCGCCCGTCGGAGTGCCAGCTCCGCGGCGCGCGCGCGTGCTCGAGCCAGCGTCAACCCGCCAAGGTTGGCAAGGGCGGCGATGATCAGCAGTGCTGCAGCCACGGTGGCCAGGCGCAGCGCGGGCCTGGCCGCCTCGGTCACAATCTCGTGCAGCGGCACGACAACGAAACGGCGGTCGAGATTGGTGGTCGGCTGCTCGACGGCCAGTCGCTTCGCCACGGCATCGACAGCCGCGCGGGCCTGCTCCATCGACACCCCTGGCGCCAGGCGGGCGAGGAACTGATGGTTGGAGACATCGCGCCGCGTTTCGAACGAGCCGGGTCCGTCGAAGACCTGCCACACGTCGTGATCGGAGAGCAGGAAGGTGCGCGCGACCGGCACTTCGAAGTCGAACCCCCTGGGCAGGACGCCGATCACTGTCAGCGGCGTGCCGCTCAGTTGAAACTGCCGGCCCACCACATCCTCGGCGCCGCCGAACTGCTGCTGCCACAGGCGATAGCTGATCACGGCGTTCGCGGTGCCGCGATCGTCGGCCGTGTACAGGCGTCCCTTGAGCGGTCTCGCCCCGAGGATGTCGAGCATCGCCGGTTCGGTAAACAGGGCCTTCACCCGCTCCACGCCCACGCCACCGGTAAAGGTGCCGACACCGCCGACAAACAGGGCCGTCGCGTCGAAGACGCCCGTCGCGCGCACATCCATGGCATCGGGATAACTCACCTGACCGGTGCCGTTCGACACGCTGTGCTCCCACACCGTCATGAGGCGATTCGGCGAGGGAAAGGGCAGGGGCCGCGCCAGGATTCCGGCAACGACGGCGGTGGTTGCCGATCCCACGCCGACGGCCACCGTGAGCAGGATCACCGCCGCAGCCGTGAACGACGGGCGCCAACTCAACAGTCGAAGGGCGCCCCGCCAGTCGAGACCGACTCCCACCAGTGGGTGTACCCGTGCCGGCCGCGCCGGCGGTGTGACTCCCGACCACGCGCGAAGTTCAGCCTCCGCGGCCGCGTCGGCCTGCGCGGCTGATCCGCCCCGCGCGAGGATGGCCTCCCGTCGAGCCATCAAATGGTCGGTGAGTTCATCCGTGAAGTCGTCGGACGCCGGAGTGACGACGTCGCGCACCCGGCTGCGCCAGTACTCGCGTTCGTGTCGCACGGTCATTCCGCGACGCCTCCAATCCCGGCGACCCGATGCAGTGCGACGAGGAACCGTTGCCAGGTGGCCCGCTGTGCCTCCAGCGTGCGCCGGCCAGCCGCCGTGATGCGGTAGTACCGCCGGCGGCGGGTTCCCGGCTGTTCGAGCCATCGTCCCGTGATCAGTCCCGATTTTTCGAGCGCGTGGAGCGTCGGGTACAACGTGGCGGAATTGACGGTGATTTCCGATTCGGAGCGCGCCTCGATCATCTGCGCGATCTCGTAGCCGTGGCGCTGCCGTTCTTCGAGCAGCGCGAGAACGAGCAGTTCAGCGCTGCCTTTCTTCAGGTCGGATGGAACCATGAAGAGCTTATATATCACGTCTTTACATATGAGGCAATCACCGCAGCGCTGTCGACGGATCCACTCCCGCCGCGCGTCGCGCAGGGATGTCGCATCCGGCCATGACGGCCACCAGCAGAGTCACACCGACGATGGCGAGTGCCGGGAGCACGGGGAGCCGGTCAGCGCCGACAACGAGGGAGCGGGCTGTCGGACCAAGCCACATGGCGGCGATGCTCCCCAGTGACAGCCCGACCGCCAGCAGCCACACGCCTTCGCGCAGGACCATCTGGCGCACACCACGAGGTGTCATGCCCAGCGCGAGGCGGATGCCGATCTCACGGGTGCGATGCTGGATGCCATGGGCGATCACGCCGTACACGCCGATGACGGCCAGGCCCAGTGCGACGACAGCGAGTGCGCCGACCATTCGCAGGCTCGCACGGGTGCGCGCAAACTCGCTCGACATGAGGTCACCCAGTGGCATCACCAGACCGTTGACCGCCGCGTTGGGCAGTGTCGCCGCCAGCGACTCGCGAATGATCTGACCCAGGTCCGTCGAGTGCCGACCTCGGGCGACGATGGCCATTCGCCCGGCCGGCCCTTGGCCCACCGGCACGTACACGGCAGGCGGCGCCGGCTTGTACAACACGTCCTCCGGAAGATCGGGGACCACGCCGACGATGGTTCGTGGCGTCGACTCCAGGGCCGTCAGTCCGTCAAACGTGACGTGAATGCGGGAGCCGACCGGATTGCGATCCTTCAGATACGTGCGCACGAACGTCTCATTCACGACGGCGACCGGCGTCCGTTCCTCACCGGCCGCGCGAAGCAGCCGCCCACGCACCGGCTCCAACCCCAGCGTTTCGAAGTAGCCATCGCTGGTCACGCGCAGGGCCGTGGACCGCAGATCCCGAACGTGGCTCGGCGCGGGATCTGATTCGAGCTTCATCGATGGCTCAGGGCCAGCTGCGACGCCGGGAGGGAGATCAACAACGCCGACGGACTGAATCTCCGGGTGACTGCGCAGACGTTGCAGCAGCTCTTGAAGAACGCGGGCTTCCGATGCCGGGTCCGGATAACGATCGGGCGGAATGGACATGCGTGCCTGCACGACGTGTGTCGTGTCGAAGCCTGCGTCGATGGCTGACTGGGTGGATGCGAGCATGGCGATGCCGACGGCACCGCACCCCAGTGTGGTCGCCAGCGCAATCTCGATCGCAATCAGTCCCCGCTGCGTGCGTCGGCCCTGCCTGTGCGTCGTGGTGCTGCGGCTGGACATGGGACTCAGTCGGGCACCGGACACGGCGCGTCGTGCGGGCAGCCACCCCACGATCACGCCGGCGAACAGCGTGACAATCAATCCCGCGGCGCCGACCGGCCACGTCAATGTCGTCTCGTGCATGCGCGCGATGTCAAACGGTGCGGACACCGCGACGACTCTGGTCGTCCACGCCGCCAGTGCTATGCCGCATGCTCCCGCCCCGGCAAACAGCAGCGTCGTCTCCGTCAGCAGTTGACGCATGAGCCGAGAGCCCCCAGCGCCCAGAGACACCCGAGTGATCAGCTCCGCCGACCGATCAAGCCCACGACACAGCAGTAGATTGACGACGTTGATGCAGACGATCAGGAAGACCACCGCTGCGGCTGCCAGCAACATCAGCAGCGTTGGCTGCGCGTTGCGACGCATCGACGCTGCCCATTCCGTGACGCGCAGGCCGACGTTTGTGTGAGAGTCGGGATAGGCGGTCTGCAGCCCGGCGGCGACCGCCTCGAGTCGCGCCTGGGCCAGCTCCTGAGACGAGTCGTCGTGCAGCAACGCGAACGACAGCAGGGTCGGTCGCGTCGGCTCAGTGAGCGAGGGATGTCCCGGTTGTCGGAGCAGCCAGAGATCACCCCACACGTAATAGGGCGATGGAAAGCGGAACTCCTCCGGCATGACCGCCACAATCACGTGCGGGCTGCCATCGATGTTGACAGTCGATCCGACCGCGTCTGGATCCAGTTGATATCGCCGGCGCCACAGGTTGTGTGAGATGACGACGGGAGGCACGTCCTGAGCGGCATCGGTCGCTGACGGCCACCGGCCAATGAGCGGGCTCGTTCCGAGCAGAGGGAACAGGTGGGGATCGGTGTAGACGCCGCGCGCGTTTTCGGGCAGCTGCGCGCCGGTCAGGCTGACCGAGCGCAGCGAGGCAAACGACACCTCCGAGAAGACTCCGGCCTCGCGTATCGCGTCGATGTCGACCGAGGCCACGTCGGAACGGCCGCGGCCGTCACGCACCTGCAGGACCTGTGCGATTCGATCGGCATTGGCGTACGGTGTGTCCTTCAGCAGCACCGTGTGCGCCACGGCCGCCGCCGTTGTCAGGGCCGCGGTACCGACGGCGATGGTCAGGAAGATTGCCGCCGTCGCCACAGGGCGCCGGGTCAGTGCGCGCACGCCGTGGCGGGCATCGAGCAGCACACTTTCCAGCAGCGGCGAGATCCAGACACCGCGGGCATCCTCTCGCGCCAGCGTCTCGTTGCCCATCGCGCGCCGGCTTGCCGCGGCCGGATGCGCGTCATCGAGGCGACGCAGTGCTGACTCACGGAGGGCGCGATGTGTTTCCATCTCCTCCCGCAGCTCGGCCTCGATGCGATCGCGCCGCCACCAGAACACGAGTCGTCGCCAGACGTTGCCCAACATGTGAGGTCTCCTGTGTGGATCAGGTGGCGTCAAGCACCCGGTGAATCAGCCCAACCATGCGGTCGAACTCCGCGCGCTCGTGTTCCAGATGGCGGCGCCCAGCCGGGGTAAGGGAATAGAACTTCGCGCGCCTGTTGTTCTCGGAGGCACCCCATTCGCTGCGAACCCAGCCGTTGAGCAGCAGGCGCTGGAGAGCCGGGTACAGCGCGCTTTCGCCGACTTCGAGCACGTCACCAGACGCGAATCGCAGGTGCTCCACGATGCCGTAGCCATGCTTGGAACCGGACACCAGAGCTTTCAGCACCAGGAGCTCAAGTGTGCCGGGAATCAGGTCAGACGCGGTGTTGGTGAGTCCCATCAGTGGTTGATGGGACGGAGTCTGACGCAAAAAGGTTTGCTCCAGGCGATGCACGCGGTGCGACGGGCGCTGGTCGAGGAGCAGGCAAATCTCACACCTTCTGCCACACGGGACCGATGTTCAGTCGTCCGATTGCCGTGCAGGTGGGTGCTAGCCGCGCGGCTTCCGAATCACGAGCACGGCGCCTGTCGCCAGAATGATGCCGCCGAGGATTGGCGAGATCGGCACGCGTTCTTCCTTCTCTGCGCTGACCTCAATCGGACCGGCATCGATGACCGTGTCGTTCCGCGTGAACGAAAATCCGCCGTAGATCAGCATTGCGGCACCAGCCACGATCAGAATCACCCCGAGCAACCTCATGTGAACCTCCGCGACACACATGAGCAAGAGGAGTGCCACTTCATCGCCCCGCCCGCCAAGCATTTCCCGCGATTTTCAGCCGACCAGGGTGGTACGCCGCGTGCAATGAACTCGGGTGATGCCAATTAACGGCATTTCCAAAGGAGAGTTGTCATGAACAAGAACGAACGCGACGGCAAGATGGATCAGGTCAAGGGCAAGGTCAAGGAAGGCGTGGGCCACGTCACCGACGATCAGCAGCTCAAAGACGAGGGCAAGATGGACCAGACGAAGGGCAAGGTCCAGGAAGGCGTCGGCAAGGTCCAGCGCGAGGTTGGGGAGCGCATGGAAGACGCCGGCAAGAACCTTCAGCGCTAGGCACCGACGTGCCGGCTTGTGTCGACGGCGCTGCGCGGTGTTCAGCCGCGCAGCGCTTCGAGCGGAGGCACACGCGCCGCGCGTCGCGACGGGAGATAACTCGCCGCCAGCGACACCAGCACGAGCAACACCACGGCTGCTCCGATGGCCAGCGGATCGGCTGGGCTCACGCCGTACAGCAGGCCTGCCACCAGTTGCGCCAGCAGGATGGCTGCGCTCACGCCGGCGATGAGCCCAATGGCCGTCAGCTTGAGGCAGGACACCATCACATCCCGCCGCACTCTGCCCGGCTCGGCGCCGAGCGCCATGCGCAGTCCGATCTCGGTGGTGCGCTGTGCCACGGTGTACCCGAAGACTCCGTGAATGCCGACCACGACAAGCACGAGCGTCAGTGCCGAGAACAAGCCCAGTAACTGCGCCCCAGTGCGCGCCGGCCAGAGCGTCTGTTCCAGCACCTGACCCATCGTTGTGCCCTGCCCGACGGTGATGGCGCGATCGAGATCGCGCACGGTGGTTGTTGCCGGGGAAAGCAGCGGCGCCGGATCTCCGGCCGTGCGCACCTGAAACGTCACGCCTGGTGCGTAGACCTGCGTCAACGGCACGTACACAAACGGTTGACGGGGTGATTCCCCCAGCTGGTTCACGTCCACATCCCGCACGATTCCCACAACTTCTCGACGCACCGGATCGTTAAAAAACGCCACCTTGCGCCCGAGCGGATCCTGGCCGGGCCAGAACCGTTCGGCAAAAGCCTCGTTGATCACGGCCACGGGTGTCGTGTCGGCCCGATCGCTGTCGTTGAGATCCCGGCCGCGAACAAATGGGATCCGCAGCGCTTCGAAGAACCCGGGCATGGTGGACGCCGAGTTGACGAAGATGCCCTGCGCCTCGGAGGACGCCAGCATCTCCTCAGTGAAGATGCTGCGCACCTGCGACCCGCCCAGTGGGAACGACGACGAGAGGGTTGCGGCCTCGACGCCGGGCAGGGCCCGGAGACTGTCGAGGGCCGTTCGGAAGAACACGACGCCACGCTCCTGCGGATATTCCCGTTCCGGCAGGTTCACGCCAAACGCCAGCAGTCGCTCGGCTTCAAAGCCTGGATCGATGACGTTGGCGCTCTGCAGGGAACGCAGGAACAGCCCCGCGCCGGCCACCGCCACCACGGCAAGCGTGACCTCGACAATGACGAGTCCGCCAAGGAGGCGATGTGTCGTGGCATCCCCGTGCCCGGACCGGCCTGCCGCCCGCAGCACCTGCGAGAGGTCGACCCGCGTGGCGCGCCACGCCGGGATGAGGCCGAAGAGCAGCGCCGCTCCGGTGGCAACGCTGCCGGTGAATGCGAACACGCGCCAGTCGAACGTGAGGTCCACGGCATCGGGTGGGAAAAACGGCGGTCGCATCGACCACAGCCATGCGGTACCCCAATGTGCGACCAGCAGGCCGACAAGTGCACCGGCCAGGGCCAGCACCAGGCTTTCGGTCAACAGCTGTCGAATCAGGCGTCCACGTTCGGCTCCCATCGCCACACGCACGGTCATCTCGGCGCGACGCGTGGCCGCCCGCGCAAGCAGCAACGACACGAGATTCACGCAGGCGACCAGCAGCACGACACCCACCACGGTCATCAGCAGGCTTCCGGCCTGCAGGAACTGTCCGCGCTGGTTGATACCCACGGCGTTTTCGGCCAGCGGGCGCAGTACGAAAGAGCGGCTGCCGTTGTCCATCGGGTATTCGCGGGCCAGTCGTTCGCCGATCGCCGAGACGGCTGCCTGCGCCTGCAGCAGAGAGACCCCCTCCTTGAGGCGGCCAAACGGCTGCGCGACGACGGCGCGGCGCAATCGGAAGATGTTGCGGAAGAGGCCTGACGTCACTTCCTGATACACGCCGGTCGTAATCCACACCCGGTCTGGAGACGCGAGTGTCGATGTGCCCTTGAAGCCGGCCGGCGTGACGCCGACGACCGTGAAAGGGATGTTGTTGAGCGAGATGGTCTGTCCGACCAGATCGCGGTTCTCGCCAAACTGCCGCGACCAGTACGAATAACTGAGGATGACCGCGCGTTGCCCCGTGCCGACGATGTCTTCTTCAGGTAGAAAGTCGCGACCCAGGAACGGCTGCACGCCAAGCACATCAAAGTAGTTCGCGGTGACCATCTGTGCCGACACCGGCTGCGGGCCGTCATCGGCGATCAGCGAGAGTCCGAGACCCGTTGCGGCGGCGATGCCGTCGAACTGATCGCGGGTGGCCTGCTGGATGTCTTCAAGGTTGAGATACGAGACGCCGAGGAACCCGAATCCGCTCTGCTGGTTCTGTGAATCCGAGGTGAAGACGCCCACGAGCCGATCGACGTCTGGCAGCGGGAGCGGACGCAGCAGGACCGCGTTGACGATGGAGAAGATCGCCGTGTTGGCGCCGATGCCAAGGCCAAGCGTGATGATGGCGGCTGAGGCGATCCCCGGCTGTCCGATCCATTGCCGAAGCGCAAGTCTGATGTCACGAAGTAGTCCCATGGCAGTGAGGTCTCCCACACTGACGCTACGGTGATGCGCGCGCGCGCGAACGGCCCGGTGGACGCGCATTGGCCAGTCCACTTGTGGCACTGTGTGCAGGTGACGTCCGCAATCCGCCGATCACGACGACAGGCCGGGCCGGTGTGGCTGGTCACACTCGACCGCCGTTCGCGTGTGCCGCTGCACGAACAGATCCTTCGCCAGATGCGACTCGCCATCGAAGAAGGGCGACTCGGCCCAGGCGCGCAGTTGCCCTCGACACGAGGACTGGCTGCCGATCTCAAGGTCGCGCGTGCCACGGTGGTGCTGGCGTACGACCACCTGCGCGCGGAAGGACTCCTCGATGCAACCACGGGCGGCACCACACGTGTCTCTGCGCTGGTTGATCATCGCCCCGCCAGACATCCCGCTCCGAAGGGCCAGCCCAAGCCGGCGCTGGTCTCTGCGCGCGCGCGTGTGTTGGCCGCGTTGCCTCGGCCCACGTTGACTCTGGATCCCCGTGGGGATGACGCGCCAAAGCCGTTCATGACGGGGCAGCCGGCAGTTGATCTGTTTCCGGTTGACGTGTGGGGACGCCTGCTGGCGCGGCGGTGGCGTCGCATTTCAGCGCGGTCGATTGGCTACGGAGACCCTCGCGGCTTGCGAGAGCTGCGCGAAGCCGTGGCCTCGTACGTGGGCCGGGCGCGTGGCTTGTCCTGTACCGCCGATCAGGTCGTGATTACACAGGGCGCGCAGCAGGGACTCGATGTGTTGGCCCGGCTGCTGACCGATCCCGGTGAATCAATCTGGATGGAGGATCCTGGTTATCCCGGCGTGCGGGCGGCGTTTGCCGGTGCCGGCGCGACGATCGTGCCCGTGCCGGTCGACGCAGAGGGCTTGATCGTGCAGGAGGGCATACGCCGAGCGCCCCGCGCGCGGTTGGCGTGTGTGACGCCCTCGCGGCAGATGCCGCTGGGAGGCGTGATGAGCGAGGCCAGGCGCGCGCAGTTGCTGCAATGGGCGTCAGGCGACGCGCGACGCTGGATCGTTGAGGACGACTACGACAGTGAATTCCGGTACGCCGCGCGACAAGTGGCCGCCCTGCAGGCGCAGGATCGATCCGGATCGGTCGTGCATGTCGGCACGTTCACCAAACTGCTGTTTCCCGCTCTGCGGCTCGGCTACCTCATCCTGCCGGAGTCGCTGATCGACGCGTACGTTCCGGTGCGCAGCTCGATGGATTTCTGTTCGCCGTACCTCGAGCAGGCGGTGATGGCGGACTTCCTCACCGATGGTCACTTCGATCGACATATCCGGCGCGTGCGGACCGCGTATCGCGCCAGGCTTGAAGCACTCCAGGAGGCCGTGCGGCAGGATCTCGACGGTGTCGCTGAACTGGAGCCCTCGGACGCCGGACGGGCCGTGGTGTTGTGGCTCAACGAGTTGCGCGAACGCGACGTGTGCGACGCTGCCGCGTCGGCGGGCATCAAGGTCACGCCGCTGTCGCTGTTCTACGCTGACCCCTTACGTCCATCATGGACACGTGACGGCGTCATCCTGGGGTACGGCGGCCTCCACGAGCGCGACATCCGCGATGGTGTCGCCAAGCTTGCGCGCGCTATCAAGCGCCTGTCCTAGTGCCCGCCACCCGGCGGCTCGGGCATCTCCATCGTACCGAGTACGGCGGTGAGTACGATGGCCATCAGGCCCAGTGAAATCTCGAGCCAGATCATCGCGCGCAACTGGCGCGCTGCATCCTCGGAGGTGGCAACGCGGTGGCGCAGCACCCGCCAGTTGTAGAGACCGCACAGACCGGCGCCCGCAAACGCGCCGATCTTGGTCAGCAGCGTGAGTCCGTATGGGCTGGCAAAGCCGCCGAATCCCACCGGGCCGATGACGTGGTGCCAGGTCGCAACCAGTCCCGCGCCGACCAGGATGCACACGGCAATGAGGGCCGTGGGCGAGAAGCGCTCAACGGCCCGACCGAGGGCAAGCCGCGCCTGCACATCCCGTCCGATATCCGCGTCCAGCGTCACGGCCTGCAGGACGGCGAGGGTGCCGATCCACCAGCCGGCCGCAATCACGTGCACCCCATGCGCCAGCACCGTTTGCCACACGCCTTCGTCCATGCCGACGGCATGGCCGGTCAGGGCGGTCGTGAACGCCGCCAACGATGCGGCCACGGGCGCAGCTTTCCAGAGGGACCAGCGTGACTGCCAGAGCAAGACAACGATGAAGCAGAGGGTTGAGGCGCCCGCCTGCCAGTGCCATCCCAGGCCCCAGGGCGTCTCTGCAAGGATGATGCGCACCTGCGCCCAGACCATCGGCGCCTCGGCGCCAAACGCATCACGGGTCTGCGACCACAGGCGCGCGACCTGAACAGCGACGAGCGCCGCGGACGCAAACAACGCGGCGCGCCGCACGCGCGCGGGCCACAGGGGAGCATGGTCGACCAGCCGCCCGGACGCCGTCGCGCCGACCGTGAGCAAAGTCGCGAGGTACCAGACCGCGGTGATCACCGCGACATCATGGCCTACGTTTCCCGGTGCCGCAAAAGGTCTGAGCTGCGGCCTGACAGGGACCAGTGCCCGGACACGGTCACGTGAAAGCCCTACGATGTCGCCATGTCCACTTTCCGACAGGCGTTCCGCAGCCTCGCCTGGCAGCCGGGATTCTCGATGATCGCCATCCTGACGCTGGGGCTCGGCATTGGCGCTACCACGTCGATGTACACAGTGCTCGATGCCGTCATCCTGCAGCCACTGCCGTACCCGGAGTCCGACCGGCTGGTGGTGGTGCAGACACGCTCGCCCCAGTTCCCCAACCCGATTTCCCTGTCGGTGCTCAACTACCCGGACGTCCGTGACCAGCTGACGACCGTCGATCGCCTCGGCGTGGTGCGAAACATCACGATGAATCTCACCGGCACCGACGAGCCGGCCCGGATCCCCGCCAAGATGATCTCTGCCGACATCATCGACACCCTTCGCGTGCCGCCGCTGATGGGGCGGGCGTTCAGCCCTGACGACGACAAGGCGGGCGCGCCGGCCGTGGCGCTGGTCAGCCACGGCTTCTGGCAGACCCGACTGGGCGGCGCTCCGGACGTCGTCGGGCGCAGCGTCCACCTTGACGGCGCTGCGGTGTCGATTGTGGGCGTCATGCCGGCCGAGTTCCGCGTCTTCTCGCCCGCCGACGTTTACGTGCCCATCTGGCCATGGCTGTCCGCGCAGCCGCCGGATCGTTCGTATCACCCGGGCATGCTCGGCGTGGCGCGACTCGCTGACGGGGTTTCACTCGACCGTGCGCAGCAGGAACTGGCGGCGATCAGTGACCGCCTTGAACAGGCCTACCCCGAAGACAATCGCGGCTTTGACTTCATTGCCGTGCCGGCGCACACCGTCATGGTGCAGAACGTGCGCTCGGGGCTGTTTGTGCTGGCTGGAGCGGTGGGCGGCGTTCTGCTGATCGCGTGTATCAACGTCGCGGGTTTGCTGCTTGCCCGTGGGCTGGCTCGACGGCGAGACATGGCGGTGCGCACGGCGCTGGGCGCGCAGCGGCGCGACATCATGCGTCTGGTGCTCGGCGAAAGCCTCCTCCTGGCCGTGGCCGGCGCGGTTCTGGGCCTGGTGCTCGCATCCGGCCTCGTGCCCATGCTGATCGACATGGTGGGCACGACGCTGCCGCGCGCGGACACGGTGGCCATCAACGGACGCGTGCTTGCGTTCACGCTGGGCCTCTCTGTGATCTCGGCACTGCTGTTTGGCGTGTTGCCCTCGCTCAGTTCATCACGCGTCGACCTGCGCGACGTGCTCTCGGAAGGCTCGAGGGGCACCTCGGGAGGCCGTCGCCAGCAACTGGCTCGTCGCCTCCTCGTGACCGCCGAGATTGCGGTGACGATGGCGCTGCTGGTCGGCGCGGGGCTGCTCATGCGGAGCTTTCTGCGCCTGCAGGACGTGTCGCCGGGGTTTGCCGTCGACCGACTCCTGGTTGCGGGCGTTCCCCTCTCGCCCCAGACGTACGGCGACCATGCCATGCGCACCACAACCGTAAACACGTTGCTTGAGCGACTGCGCGCGCAACCCGGTGTCTCCCAGGTGGCGGCCACGACGCTGCTCCCGATGAGTGGTCCCGGCATGTCGCTGCACTTCAACATCGAGGGACGGCAGCCACGGTCCTCCGCGGACTGGGTCATGTTGCACCCTCGCGCCGTCACACACGGCTACTTCGAGACGATGGGCATGTCGATTACACGCGGCCGCGGGTTCTCGGCGGCCGATCGGGAGGGTGCTCCGCATGTGGCGGTGGTCACCGAGGCATTCGCGCGTCAGTTCTTCCCCGGTGATGACCCTCTCGGCAAGCGCATCTCGTTTGGCACCGTCCATGACGGCAGCGAACCGTGGCGCGAGATCGTCGGGGTGGCCGGCGACGTCCTGCAGGCCGCGGATGACGTGGGCCGCGCCGAACTGTTCGTGCCGTACGAACAACACCCTGATGACTTCTTCACGCGTATGTACCTCAACGCCACGATCGCCGTGCGCACGAGCGGCGATCCGCTGGCGCTCGCATCGGCATTCCGCCGGACCGTCCGTGAGGTTGATCCCAATCAGCCCATCGTGAACCTCCGCTCGATGGACCAGCACATGGCGTCGTCGGTGGCACAGCCGCGTTTCAGGACGACCCTGCTGGGCGTGTTTGCGGGCCTGGCGCTGCTGTTGGCCGGTATCGGCATCTATGGACTGCTGGCCCACGGTGTGACGCAGCGCCGAGGGGAATTTGGTGTGCGGCTCGCGCTGGGCGCCAGTGCGACGCAGGTCGTCGGCCTGGTCGTGCGGGAAGGACTCGCGCTTGCGATGATTGGCCTGGTCTGCGGCACGCTTGGGGCTGTGTTTGCGGTGCGGCTTGTGCAGACCATGTTGTTCGGCGTGACGTTGTGGGACGTGCCGGCGTGGTCGCTGTCAGGGGTGGCGCTCATCCTGGTGGCGCTGGTGGCCAGCTGGATCCCGGCGAGACGGGCCGGGCACGTGGCGCCGGCTCTGACGCTGCGGAGCTAGGATCCGATTACAATCGACGCGATGACGCCCTGGCGACGACGAGTGCAGTGGTGGTGCGCATGCGCACTGCTGCTTCTTGCTGCATCGCCACTGACGGCTCCGTTTTCGGCTGGTCATCCGCTGGACCTGCTTGGTGGTTCAGCCGCGCACATTCAGTCCAAGAAGGCGCCTGACGATCCCCTCGTCAGCGCCGGCGTGCCTCTCACGGTCCTGACGCCGATCGACCTGACCGTGCCCGCCATCGTGCGTGTTGTCGCCGCGCCGCTGGCGGTTCGACCACACTCACACGCCCGACCCCTCCGCCTCTAGGCGTCCCTTCGCCTCACAACCCGTTTGTTTGTGCAGCCACGCCCGACGTGTGTCGGCGCGGCGGCCAGTGCTACGTGTTCGTGCCTGAAGGAGATGTCATGGATCAGTTCATGGGCGCCGTCAACGGCGTCGTCGGGTCAGTGTTGTTTTTTGATGTGTGGTTCTGGGATGACCAACACGCCGTGCCGCTCATTGTGGCGTGGCTCGTCATCGGCGCCGTGTTTCTCACCCTGCGGATGGGGTTCATCAACATCCGCGCCTTCACACACGCCATCCGCGTGACGATGGGCAAGTTTACGGATCCGAATGAACCCGGCGACCTGTCGCACTTCCAGGCGCTGAGCACGGCGCTGTCGGCGACGGTTGGCCTTGGCAACATTGCCGGTGTGGCGATCGCGGTGTCCCTTGGAGGTCCCGGCGCCACGTTCTGGATGATTGTGGCCGGCCTGTTCGGCATGACGGCCAAGTTCACCGAGTGTTCGCTCGGCCAGATGTATCGCGACGTGGACGCCTCCGGCCGGAACGTGCTTGGCGGACCAGTGCAGTACCTGTCGAAGGGCCTGGCCGGGCTCGGCTGGCCGACACTCGGTCGCGCGCTCGCGGTGCTGTTCGCCGTGTTGTGCATTGGTGGGTCGCTGGGCGGCGGCAACAGCTTCCAGGTGAATCAGTCGATGAACGCGCTGCAGGAGACGATTCCGTTCCTTGCGGACGCACCGTGGGCCTACGGCCTCATCATGACCGCCCTCGTCGGCATCGTCATTCTCGGCGGCATCACGCGCATCGCGAATGTGGCCGATACCATCGTGCCGCTGATGGCGGGCGTGTACATCCTGGGGTGCCTCACCGTCATTGGCCTCAACGCCGCGGTGGTACCCGACGCGTTGGCCTCGATCATCCGGCAGGCGTTCAGCCCGGACGCGGCGTATGGCGGATTCATCGGCGTGCTGGTGGTGGGATTCCAGCGCGCGGCGTTTTCCAACGAGGCCGGCGCCGGGTCGGCGGCCATCGCGCACTCGGCGGCGAGGACGAAGTATCCCGTCCGTGAGGGTATCGTTGCGCTGCTCGAACCGTTCATCGACACGGTCGTGATTTGCACGATGACGGCCCTGGTGATCACCATCACCGGCGCCTACAACAACCCGGCGTACTCGGACCTCGTCGCCAACAGCCAGGGCGCCGCGCTGACCTCACGCGCCTTCGGCCAGCACGTCTCCTGGTTCCCGTACGTGTTGTCGATCTCGGTCTTCCTGTTTGCGTACTCGACGATGATCTCGTGGTCGTATTACGGAGAGCGCTGCGCGGTGTGGCTGTTCGGCGCAGGCGCGTCAACGCCGTACCGGCTGCTGTTCCTGGTGTTTGCGTTCCTCGGATCAATCACGACGTCCATCAACGTGCTCAACTTCGGGGATCTGATGATTCTCGGCATGGCGCTGCCGAACCTGGTTGGCGTGCTCGCGCTGAGCGGCCAGGTGCGCCGGGCGCTTGACGCTTACTGGCGCGATCTCCAGAGCGGCGTGATTCGGGAGCACCGGTAACGGTGCTCCCGGCCTACTTCCAGGGATTCGCGAACCGGGGATCTTTGAGGAACTGCTCGTCGGTCAGGGAGCGCAGGAAGGCGAGCAGATCGGCTCGCCCCTGCGCTGACAGTTCGAACGGCTTGACGAAGCTGCTCTTGCGCGGATTGTTCGCGCCGATGCCCTTGTGTGGACCCGAGGTGATCGTGCGGCCCCCGGCGGTGTAGTGGTCCAGAACGCCGTCCAGGTCCGCAATGGAGCCGTCGTGCATGTAGGGCGCCGTCACGGCGATGTTGCGAAGGGTGGGCGCCTTGAACTTGCCCATGTCTTCGATGTCGTGCGTGATGGCGTGGACCCCGGTGTTTGGCGTCGGATACGCGCCATCGTCGTCAAGGTTGTAGAGCCCGGTGTTGTGGAACTCGATTTCGAGGAAACCCTTGCCGACGAAGTCGACCGTCTCGGTGAAGTTGAAGCTGCCGTGGCAGTGGAAACATTCGGCGTCTTCGGAGAAGAAGATCTCCTCGCCGCGAATCGCCGACGCGGAGATCGCGTCCGGCTGATTGCCGTATTTGTAGCGGTCGTACGGCGACCCGCCGGAGATCAATGCGCGTTCGAATGAGGCGATGGCCTTGGTGATGTTGCCGAGCGTGAATGGATCCGGCTCGCCAGGATAAGCCGACGCGAAGAGGGGCGTGTACCGCGGTTCCTTTCGCAGGGACGCGATGAGCTTTGCCTCAAGGCCGGACAGGCCCAGTTCCACCGGGTCCTCGCCAAACATCGGGACCAGCGCCTGCAGTTCGAGCGTGCGCACCGAGGGATTGGCCCAGGTCAGCACGGGGCTGTACGCGATGTTCGCGAGGCTCATGCTGCCGCGCGGATGCACCTCGCCGGTGACGCCAATGCCTCGCGGCTTGCGGTCGGTGAACGCCACGGCCTGGTCATGGCAGCTTGCGCACGAGAACGTGCCGTCAACCGACAGGCGGGTGTCATAAAACAGATGGCGCCCAAGCTCGACCTTGGCTGTCGACATCGGATTGTCGGGCGGCACGCGTGGGGTCGGGAAGCCGGGCGGCAGATCCCACACCCACTCGGACGTGGCCGGTTGCTGCGTCGGGGCGGCGGTCAGCGCCAGCGCGCCAAGCCACACGCCCCCCAGGATCCCGACGAGCCGGCCGTACCGAGTCGAGCGGCGGACCATCAGCGTCGAACCGAAAACGCCGTCTGCGGTTTGGCCGGTGTCCCGCCAAACGCGAGACCCAGTCGCTCGAACAGCGGACCACATTCAGGATCGTTCTGCGCCGACATGCAGCCCAGCGCCGTCTTCTCCTGGTTCTTGTCGACGTTGTTGCCGGCGAGCAGCGCCGCAACGTCAAGCACCACTGTGTCGCTCAGCGGATTAAAGCCGGTCAACTGAATCGGCGCGCGGTTGGGATATTTGCATTCACTGGGCGCCGTCGTCGCGGTGGCGCCGTCACACGCGGTGCTGCCCAGGTGGATCACCCAGCCGTTGGGCATGCCCGTCGTGCGCATGTCGAGCCGCATGAACTTGTAGCCGGCATTCCACGACCAGAACAGCCGCGTGAGGTTGAGCGGCGACGGCTGCGCGGCCGGGTCGCGATGGTTCTTGTTGAACGGCAGGCCAATCTCGAACGACACGCCGGTGTAGTTGCCTTCCGGAACCGTGCCGTCAATTGTTGTGTGTGTCGGCGCGGTGCCGTTGCTGCAGGATCCGGTGGCGTCCTCGAAGTCCATCAACGCGACATCGTCGAGTTGCCAGAGGCCATCCTGATTGAGAGAGACCGGCACCGACGTGCCGTCTGCTTTCGTCAGGCGGACGTTGGTGACGTAGAAGCGGAAGTCCGTGACGCGAATCGTTGACTTCGTGGTGCCGATCCCGTCGTACGAGTCGCCGCATGAAAACGGCTTGCCGCCAACCTCTGCCGCCAGCGTGATGGATGCCGCCATCGTCTTCGGTGTTCCGTTGCCCGCCGTCACCGCCATCAGTGCGGCTGCCATCACCCATGAACGCATCATCGTCTCGTCTCCTCAGTCCGTCGTGCCGTCTCAGTGATCGTGGCCGGGCATCGGCAAGGTGCCGATGATGGCCGTGAGCGCCAGGGCAACCACACCCAGCGATACTTCGAGCCCCGCCAATCGCCACATGCGCGGCAGTGCGCTTCGTCGCACGCCCAGTTGCGGCGTCAGCCGCTGCCAGTTGTAGAAGCCGCACGCGGCCGCTGCCGCGAATGCCGCCACTTTGAGGGCAAGGACGAACCCGTACGGAGTGGCCATGTTCGCGAACGTGCCCACATGCCGCCATGTGGCGATTGCGCCCGCAACGACCAGCACAGCGACCGCCGGCTGGGCCAGCCGTGAGAATCGCTGCAACGCCAATTGAAAGGCCTCGGTCACGCCATCCGCATCGACGTCGTCAAACGTCACGAGCAACAGCGCGGCGAGCGTGCCCAGCCAGAGTCCTGCGGCAATCACGTGGGTGCCCTGCGCGAGCACCGTGATCCAGACACCCTCGTTCATGCCGACCGCGTGGCCGGTGAACGAGGTGGCAAAGGCCGTGAAGAGTGCGGCCGTCATGAGCAGCGGCCACTGCGCGTGGCTACGGCGAACGAGGATGGTGCCCACCAGACACAGGACCGCGCCGAGGGCCTGCCATGTCCAGCCTCGGCCCCAGGGGGTCTCAGTGACGATGACCCGCAGCAGGAGTGTGGAGATCGGCTGATCGCCGTCAAACGCCTGGGTGGTCTGTGACCAGAGGCGAGCGCCAACCGCAACGATGAGGAGTGATGCACTGACGAGATTGACCGTCGCCAGGCGCCGCCGCCATGTGCGGACGGCCGGCGCGTGGACCCCTGCCAGCACCCAGGTACATGCCGCCCCGCCCATGACGGCAACGACGAGCGTGTACCAGAGCCAGATGACCATGCCGGGGCGGGCGCGCCCGTCAGTTCGCGGGCTTGTAGGTGAACTCGAACGTGCCGGTCAGGATGTGGCCGTCGTTGCCGGACGTTTTCCAGCTCGCGGTGTACTTGCCGGCCTCGAGCGTGCCCGTGATTGGGGCCACGAGCGACATGTCGGTCTTGTCGCCGTCCTTGCCGGCCGCGACCTTGCCCAGCTCCACCTTGCCTTTGGGCCCTTCCAGCGCGAGGCCACTGATGGCCAGGGTCGGATTCTGCGAGAACCAGACCTGAATGCGGTCCGGCGAGGTCGTCACCGTGCCGCCGGTGGCCGGGAAGGTGCGCTCGACCTTGAGGTGGGCCGAGAGGCCGATTACCGCCACAGACAACAGGATTGCCGTCACCGGAAACACACGTCGGAGCATGGAAATGAGCCTAGCCGAGGGCACCGCCGGGACGGGTGCGGCAAGTTGTCGCACGGCAGGTGGCGGTTAGAGTAGGGAGCACCATGCACACTTTGTTGTCGGAGTGCCGAGGGGCGGTGCGTACATTGCGGCGTGCACCCGCCTATGTCCTGTCGACCAGCGGAGTTGTTGCCCTGGCGATAGCCTTGGCCACGGTTGCGTATGCGCTGGTGGATCCAGTGCTGTTCCGGCCGCTGCCGTTTCCCGATGAAGGGCGGCTATTTTCTGTGGCGCCGGCGTACGAGACGGTGCCGCCACGGGCGGAGCCGTTCGACGCCGCGCCCCGCGAGGTGGACGCATGGGCGCAAGCGATTCCTGGCGCCGTGGTCGGGACGGTGTCATACCGCGGGCGAGCCCGGCTGGGCCCCGCCGAGAGCGTCAATGCCATCGCCGCCGGTCCGACGTACCTCGAGGCGCTTGGGATCACACCCCTCCTCGGCGGTTGGATGCCGGCAGACTTCGTTGACCCCTCACCAGTGCGACCCGCACTGCTGACCCACAGGTTCTGGGTGCGTCGATTTGGTGGCGATCCCGGCGTTCTTGGCCGTTCTTTCGTGGGTGATCGCGGTGAAGGTATCCGCATCGTCGGCGTCCTGCCTCCGCGATTCGTCGTGCCTGACAGCTTCGTCCCTGAGGTTGTTCTCGCCAGCCCGTCTCCGGTAGCGGCAACGCTCTACCGGCGCAATTCCAGCCGCCAGGTCGTGATTCGGTTGCCCGCAGAGATGACGGTCGTGGAAGCGCAGACGCGACTGTCAGAGGCCGCGCGCGCGTTGCGTGCGGAGTGGCCGGCGGTGACGCTGCCGCCAACCGCAAGTGCCACGGCCCGCGCCTGGGCCGGTCCAGCCGCCGGTGTGACGGTGACGCCCTTGCGCGATTTGATCACCGCGCCGACGCGCACCTTTGCCTGGCTGGTGCTTGGCGGTGTCCTTCTGGTGTTGGCGCAGGCGGCGTTCAACGTCGCGGGCCTTGCAGCAGCCCGCACTGTCGACCGCCGACGGGAAGTGGCGACCCGGAAGGCGCTGGGCGCAGGAACCTGGCAGGTCGCGCGTGTCCTGGCGATCGAAACACTGCTCATCGTGCTGATCGGCACACTCGGCGGTCTGCTGCTTGCGCCCTGGGCCTTCCGAGTCACGCTCGACCTGCTCCCGACGACGCGATTGATTCAGGACGCGACACTCAACGCCAGAGTTGTGGTGGTCATTGCTGCTGCCGCGCTGGCCACGTTTGGGGTGATGGCGGCGGCTGTCTCGCGCGAAGGACACCGGGCCCTCGCGCGTGTGCTCGCTGACGGCGGAGCCTCGACGACGCGGCGTCGTTCGTGGGTGCCGATCACGCAGGTTGCCCTGGCCACCGTCGTGACCATCGCCGCGGCTCTCGTATTGGCGAGCATGGTGCGCATCTGGACGTCGGATCGCGGCTTCGAAACGGACGATCGCCTGGTGATGCACTTCTATCTCACCGGCGATCGCAGCCCCGCCGCGACCGAGGGCGTCGCGGCGCGTTTTGCCTCGCATCCAGGCGTGCGCGACATCGGGGTCACGGCGACGCAGTATCTGCTCGAGCGCATGCGGGTGCTGGGCAGCAACGCGTTCGCCAGCCCAACGTCGGCTGGACGCGATGCCGCAGACTCGCCAATCAGCCACTTTGTCACCCATGGCTATCTCGATGCGGCTGGACTCGCGCTCGTCGAAGGTCGATGGCCCACCGAAGGCGAGTTCGCATCGGGTGCTGCGGTTGCGGTGGTGAGCCCGGTGGCCGCGCGCCTCTACTGGGGAGAGCGTTCCGCTCTGGGCCAGACACTCATGCTGGGCGACCGCGCCTTCTCCGTCGTTGGCGTGGTCAATGACGCCCGCTTTGTCTCTCGTGATAAGGCAGGGACGGGCGATATCTACGCGCCGATCACGACTAATCCTCGCGCTACGGCTGCCGCGGCATTCGTGCGTGTTGCACCAGACCAATCCGCCGGGGCACTGCTGAGAGACTTCCGGGCCCAGTGTCCCGAGTGTCGAATCGCGTCTCTTCAGCCGGCAATCACGGTTGTGAACAGCACCATCCAGACCCCCCGCTTCCGGGCGTGGCTGTTTGGCGCCTTTGGCGTCGCCGCACTGGTGATCTCGGCCATTGGCATCGTTGGCGTCGTCGCGATGACCACGGCGCGACGCAAACGCGAGATCGGGATTCGACTCGCGCTGGGTACGACCCACAGTGCGATCGCGCGGTTGATCCTGCGCGAACAGGTCGTGCTGCTGATTACGGGAATAGTCCTTGGCGGTCTTGCCGCGGCATGGGCCGTCCGGCTGCTCGGTGCCTACATGTACGAAACCTCGGTCTACGATTGGAAGACCTGGTCGATGATGTTGGTCGTGTTGATCACCATCGCCGGGGTGTCTGTCGTGTGGCCGGCTCTGCGCGCTGCCCGGGTGGACATCGTCGCTGTCCTTCGTCCGGAGTAGCCCATGCCGTCGTCCAAGCGCCATCCCGCAGATTCACACGACCTGATCCGCATTCAAGGCGCCAGGCAGAACAACCTCAAGGACGTCAGTGTTGAGATCCCCAAGCGCCGGCTGACCGTGTTCACCGGGGTGTCAGGCTCCGGCAAGTCGTCGCTGGTGTTCGGCACGATTGCCGCCGAGTCGCAGCGCCTGATTAACGAGACCTACAGCGCGTTTCTGCAGGGGTTCATGCCGTCGCTCAAGCGGCCGGAAGTGGACGTGCTGGAGGGACTGACGACGGCCATCATCGTGGACCAGGAGCGGATGGGTGCAAACGCCCGGTCAACGGTGGGGACGGCCACCGATGCCAATGCGATGCTGCGCGTGCTCTGGAGCCGCCTGGGCAAGCCGCACATCGGTTCGTCAAATGCCTTTTCCTTCAACGTGCCGTCGGTCAAGGCGGTCGGTGCCGTCACGGTGGAGAAGGGCGCCGGCGCGCAACCGAAGAAGGTCACGTACAGCGTCACCGGCGGGATGTGCCCGCGTTGCGAGGGGATGGGCTCGGTCAACGACATCGATCTGAAGGAAATCTACGACGAGGACAAGTCGCTGCATGAAGGCGCGTTGAAAGTGCCGGGTTACACGGCGGACGGCTGGTATATGCGCGCGTTTGCGGCCGCTGGTGTGGACCCCGACACGCCCATCAAGAAGCTCTCAAAGAAAGCGCTCCATACCTTCCTCTATAGCGAACCGATCAAAGTGAAGGTCGAGAAGATCAACCTAACCTACGAAGGCCTGATCCCCCGCATCCAGAAGTCCTTCCTGTCAAAAGACGTCGATGCGCTCCAGCCGCATATCCGGGCGTTTGTCGAGAGGGCAGTCACGTTTTCGACGTGCCCGGACTGCAAGGGCACACGTCTGAATGAAGCCGCACGGTCGTCGAAGATCAGGGGCATCAACATCGCGGATGCCTGCGCCATGCAGATCAGCGACCTGGCGGAGTGGATGCGCGGTGTCAAAGACGCGTCGGTCGCGCCGCTCCTGGCCAAACTGCAGCACACGCTCGACTCGTTCGTGGAGATCGGTCTCGGATATCTGAGCCTTGATCGCCCTTCCGGCACGTTGTCCGGCGGAGAAGCGCAACGCACCAAGATGGTGGGCCACCTCGGCTCGGCGCTGACCGATGTCACGTACGTGTTTGACGAGCCGTCCATTGGCCTTCATCCACACGACCAGCAGCGCATGAACGACCTGCTGCTGCGACTGCGTGACAACGGCAACACGGTTCTGGTCGTTGAACACAAACCCGAGACCATTGCGATTGCCGATCACATCGTTGACCTCGGCCCCGGCGCCGGCTCGGCGGGCGGCGCTGTCGTGTTCGAGGGCACTGTCGACGGCCTGCGCAAGAGCGGCACGTTGACGGGGCGCCACCTGAGCACGCGCGCGCGGCTCAAGGCGGATGTCCGCAAAGCGACCGGGGTCATGAAGGTGCGCAACGCGAAGACCCACAACCTCAAGAACGTCAGCGTCGACATCCCGCTCGGCGTGTTGGTGGTGGTCACGGGCGTGGCCGGCTCTGGGAAGAGTTCACTTATCCACGGATCGGTGGCCGGGCGTGATGGGGTGGTCACCATCGATCAAGGGATGATCCGCGGCTCGCGCCGCAGCAATCCTGCGACGTACACCGGCGTTCTCGATCCGATTCGCACCGCGTTTGCCAAAGCGAACGGCGTGAAGCCCGCGCTGTTCAGCGCCAACTCCGAAGGCGCGTGCCCCACCTGCAATGGCGCCGGAGTCATCTATACAGACCTCGCCATGATGGCGGGCGTCGCCACCCTCTGCGAGGAATGCCAGGGCAAACGCTTTCAAGCCTCGGTGCTCGACTACCGACTTGGCGACCGCAACATTGCTGACGTCCTCGACATGCCGGTGGAAGAGGCGGCGAAGTTCTTCGGCGAGGGCAAGGCGAAGACTCCTGCCGCGCACGCGATCCTCAGCCGTATGGCTGACGTCGGCCTGGGTTATCTGCGCCTCGGTCAGCCGCTGACGACGCTGTCGGGTGGCGAGCGGCAACGTCTGAAGCTGGCCACCTACATGGGTGATGAAGGTGGCGTCTACGTGCTGGACGAGCCGACGACCGGCCTGCACCTGGCCGACCTCGAGCAGCTGCTCGGTCTGCTTGATCGCCTCGTCGACTCCGGCAAATCGGTCATCGTCATCGAACACCATCAATCCGTGATGGCCCATGCGGACTGGATCATCGACCTGGGCCCGGGCGCCGGTCACGACGGCGGAACAGTGGTGTTCGAGGGCACACCCGCGCAACTGGTCAAGAAGAAGTCAACCGTGACGGGCAAACACCTCGCGGAATACGTGCGCTGAGATGGCGCCGCCTAGCGCGCCGTCGGAAACTTCTGCAACTTGCGTTGCAGCGATCGGCGATGGACACCGAGCACGCGCGCCGCTTCAGAGATGTTGCCGCCGCAGTCGGTCAGGACGCGATTGATGTGTTCCCACTCGACGCGTGCGAGTGACGGCGTTTCGGCCGGAACCTCAGGCGCCGGATCGTCACCGGGCGTAAACGCCGCGAGCACGCGATCGGCATCAACGGGCTTTGTCAGGTAATGCACCGCGCCCAGGCGCACGGCTTCAAGCGCCGTTGCGATGCTCCCGTATCCGGTCAACACGACGATGGCGGTGGAGGGATCGAGGCGTTTGAGTGCCTTTACCACCTCGAGCCCTGTGCCGTCAGGCAGGCGGAGGTCAACCACCGCCATTTCGGGACTCTCGCGCTCAGCCTCGCTGTGCGCGGCGGTCGCATCACCAGCTTCGCGCACGTCGTACCCGCGTGATCGGATCGCCCGCGCGAGCCTCGACCGGAACGGCTCATCGTCATCAACAAGCAGGACCGACTGCGCGAGGGGACGGGTGGCGTCAGTCATTGCCAGACATTATCTCGCCGCCGGCAGACGCAACGTTGCGGTTGTGCCCTGCCCAGGCGTGGACGTCAGCGTCAGCTCGCCTCCGAGCTCATGTGCCAGCAGTCGCGCAAGAAAGACACCGAGTCCCAGGCCTGCTCCAGGGGACTTGGTGGTGAAGAACGGCTCTCCGACGTGGGCGAGCACGTCAGGCGGAATTCCCGCGCCGCTGTCACGCACCGTGATGGCGACGAGACCCTGTTCGACCGACGCGACAACGGAGACCCGATCTGCGCCGGCATCGACGGCGTTGCGAATGAGTCCCGCAATGGCCTCTGACAAACCGGAGGGCGGCCCCTGTATGAACGCGTTTGTGTCTGCGCGAACGTCTATGCCCCGATGGTCGCCGGGCACCAGCGCCAGCGCGCGCCCGACAAGATCGCTGACGGCCATGCGTTCCGGCATCTCACCGGGCGGATCTCCGGCCCGCCGACCGAGCCGGTTGAGGATGTCGCGTGCGCGGTCGAGCTGCGTGCGAATCAGTCGCGCATCATCGAGCGCCTCTGGGAGGTCCGCGTGGATGAGCGCACGCTCCAGTTCGCCGGCGGCGACGGCAATGGTGGCCAGCGGCGTGCCGAGTTCATGGGCAGCGCCCGCAGCCAGTGTCGTCAGTGAGGCGAGCCGTTCCGTGCGCGCCGCACGCGCCTGGGCAGCAGCCAGCTCACGATCGCGGTCATCGATTTCCCTCGACAGTCGCACAACGAAGGCCGCGGTCAGCGCAGCGGCCGCCGCAAACGCCCACCACATGCCCTGCAGGTGGCCACCAAGTTCACCGGCAAAGGCGTGCGCCAGCGCGGAGTGCTCGTTGCCCGGCGCGATGAAAAGGGCCGCGAATCCAAGCGCCGCCGCCGTTGCAATGGTCCATGTCCATCGGGCGCCGAGCACGACGGCTGCCAGGGTGATGTACACCAGGAAGATCATCGAAAACGGATTCAGCGGCCCACCGGTCACCGAGAGCACACCCGTGAGCTGAACGACGTCGAACAGGAGCAGCGATCCGCCCAGCTGCGGAGCCGCCACGCGGTGCCGCACGAACAGCGCGAGGAGGTTGCTGGCGGCCGACGCCAGGATGAGAGGCCCGAGCACCGCCAGCGGCACGTTGATGCTCAACGCGAGGTGGGCAATGGCGACGATGAGCGCCTGGCCGGCAACCATGATCCATCGCACACGCAGCAGCCAGGGCAGGGCAACGAGGGCGCGTGCGGTCTGGGTGGCCATCTGCGTATGAGTCTACAGATTCCGCAACAAGGGCCACCGATCGTCATCCGAGTCCACGTCGGCTTGGCCGGCAAAGTTGTGCACGCCGACGCCGAGCAGACGCACCGGTCGTGTTCCCGCGTCGGTTTTGCCCAGCAGGGTGAGCGCGCGCGCCACAATTGCGTTGCCGTCTCGGGTGGGTTCTGCGCTGTGGCTGCGCGTCACGGTATCGAAATTGTCGTACCGCACCTTGATCGTGACTGTCCGCGCCAGCAGCTCGCGTTTGGCGAGCCATTCGGCGGTCGCGCGCGCCATCCAGGTAATCTCCTCCCGAATTCTCTCGATATCGACGATGTCCTCGGCGTAGGTGCGTTCGCCGGACGATGATTTGGCGGGCCGATTGGGTTGTACCGGACGGTTGTCTTCGCCGCGCGAGAGGCGGACCAGCCATTCGGTGTGGCTGCCGACCGCCGCGCGCAGGTCTGCGGGATTGGCCGTGCGCACGTCGAGCAGCCGTGTAATGCCGCGTTCGCGCAGACGTTCCGCCGTCACGGGACCAACGCCCCACAGTGCATCCACCGGCAGCTGCTGCAGGAACGTCTCGATGCGTTCGGGCGCGACCACCGTGAGGCCGTCGGGCTTGCGCCAGCCCGAGGCGATCTTTGCGAGGAACTTGTTCGGCGCCACGCCGGCTGATGCGGTCAGACCCGTCTGCTCGCGGATGAGCGCCTTGATGCGCCGGGCGACCGTCATGCCGAGCGGTTCGTTCCAGCTGTTTTCGGTGACGTCCAGGTACGCCTCGTCGAGCGACAGGCCCTCGACCAGCGGTGTGACCGAGCGGAAGATCTCGAAGACCTGCTGGGAGACCGCGCGGTATTTCGTGAAGTTCGGCCGGATGATCACCAGGTGCGGGCACAGGCGCACGGCGCGGGACATGGGGATCGCCGACCGCACCCCGTACTTCCGGGCCTCGTAGGACGCGGCGGCCACGACGCCGCGGGAATCAGGGGATCCGCCGACGACGAGTGGCCTGCCGTGAAGTTCAGGGCGGTCGCGCAATTCAACCGACGCGTAGAACGCGTCCATGTCCACGTGAATGATCCGGCGCAGCGTCACGATTCCGCCCTGCCAATCTTGCTATGATTTCGGACATGAACGCGACGTCTGCTCTGCTGGTACGAGTCCTTGGTGCGGGAATCCTGTCGGCGACCATGCTGGTCACCGGAACGATGGCGCAGCGGGGCGGAGGACAGGGCCCGGTGCCGGGGCCAAACGCGCCGGAGCGGCATCTGCGCAACATCAAACAGCTGACGTTCAGCGGACAGAACGCCGAAGCGTACTGGTCGGCCGACGGCAGCCTGGTGAGTTTCCAGAGCATGGACGGCGCAGAGCAGTGTGATCAGATTTACGTGATGCGGCCGGATGGCACTGGACGCCGCCGCGTCAGCAATGGTGAAGGCGCCACGACCTGTGCCTACGTGTACCCCGACAACAAGTCGATCCTGTACGCGTCCACACATCTGGGCGGGCCCGCCTGCCCTCCGCGGCCGGACATGACCCGGGGCTACGTGTGGGCCGTCTACGACTCGTACGACATCTTCAAGGCGAATATCGATGGCTCGAATCCCGTGCGCTTGACGAATACGCCGGGATACGACGCCGAGGCGACGATCGCCAAAGACGGCAAGGTGGTCTTCACGAGCGTGCGTGACGGCGATATGGAGATCTACTCGATGAATGGTGACGGCTCCGACGTCCGTCGCCTGACCAACCTGCCGGGGCCCGACGGCGGGGCGTTTTTCTCGGCGGATGGACAGCAGATCGTCTGGCGTGGTCGTCATCCTGAGGCCGGCCCAGAGCGGGACGAGTATTTCTCGCTGCTCAAGCAGGCGTTGTGGCGTCCCACATCGGTGGAGCTGTTCACGATGAACCGTGATGGCGGCAACGTCCGTCAGGTCACCAAGCTGGGCGCGGCCGCGTTTGCGCCGTTTTTTTCACCCGACGGCAAGAAAATCATCTTCGCCTCCAACCACCACGATCCCCGGGGACGCAACTTCGACATCTTCCTGATCAATGTCGACGGCACCGGGCTCGAGCAGGTCACCTTCAACGACACCTTTGACGGGTTCCCGATGTTTTCACCCGATGGGACGAAGTTGATCTTTGCGTCGAACCGGCTCGGCGCGAAGGAAGGTGACACCAACATCTTCGTGGCCGACTGGCGCTGGTAGGCGTCCCGCCTCCGCACACGCTGCCCGTGTTACAAACCGGGCATGCTGACTGACCTGCTGTACGCGTGGCGTAGCCTGCGGGCGACTCCCCGGCTGACCGCCACGGCCGTCGTCTGCGCGGCGCTTGGCCTGGGTGCCGCCATTTTCATGGTGACCCTGGTCGATGCCGTCCTGCTCGCCTCGCCGCCGATGCCCGACGCTGATCGCCTCGTGCGCGTCTGGACGTCACAGACCGCCACACAGGAAACCGCTGATGTTTCGTATCCAGAGGTGCTGGACCTGCGTGAGCGATCGCGGAGCTTTGACGCGATTGAAAGCGCCTCACGCACTCGGCTTGCCGTGACCACCGAGTCAGGCACCGAGCGCGTGCGTGGCGAGTCAGTGACACCGGGGTACTTCGCGTTGATCGGCGCGCGCCCACACGTCGGACGACTGTTTGACGCCGACGAGTACGAGGCGGATGCGGATCGCCCGGTGCTCATCAGCTACGACCTGTGGCAGCGGCGCTTTGGCGGACGCGCGGACATCGTGGGCCAGTCGTTTCGCACGCGTCCCACATCGCGCCAGTCGCAGGACAGCGTTCGCACCATCGTCGGCGTGATGCCGCCGGGGTTTGTGGGGACGGTTGATCCCGACGTCTCCGATTTCTGGGTGCCGGTGGCGCACTATGAACCTGCGCCGCTGATGCGCGATCGCCAGTCGCGCGCGACCTGGGTGATCGCGCGGCTGCGTCACGGCGTCACGCTCGACCAGGCCCGAGCCGACGTCGCCGCAGTGGCGGCGACGCTGGCCCGTGACTATCCGGACGCGTATGACCGCGTGACCCTCGTCGCCGAGCCGTTCGGCGAGAGCTGGCGCGCCCGGTTCCGCCTGAGCCTCTATACGTTGCTTGCGGCGGCCGGATTGCTGCTCGTGATTGCCTGCACGAACGTCGCTACGTTGTTGCTCGCCAGGCTGGCACAACGCGACAACGAGTTGCGCGTGCGCGCGGCCCTCGGCGCTCCACGGGGTCGCATGGTGCGCCAGCTGTTGTTCGAGAGTCTGCTGCTCGCGGGCGCCGGCGGCGTGGCCGGAATCACACTCGCCGGCGCTGCGATTCGCGCCTTCTCGTCCTCCGGCGTGTTTGCCTTGCCGCCGTACGTCGACCTGGGCATCAGTCCGTCCACAGCCCTGGTGGGCGTGACGCTCGTCCTGGCCACCGGATTGATCTTCGGCGTGTTGCCCGCGCGCCTCGGCGCGAATGCGCAGCACCAGCTGGCGCTGCCGGAGTCTGCGACGCGTGTCAGCATGGGCCGGCGGCAACGACGATATGGACAGGCGCTCGTGGTGGCACAGGTGGCGTTCACCTTCGTGCTGCTCACCGGGGCGGCGCTGCTGCTGCGCACCTACCAGAACCTGGTGAGGGACGACTTGGGATACCGCACGGAAAATCTGCTGCGCATGGCGGTCAGTCCCGATCCCAACGTCTTCATGTCGACTGACGCGCGTGTTGCGCTTGCCGAGGAGATTCGAACGTCGTTCAACGGTCAGCCCGGTGTGCGCAACACTTCGGTGATGGCCGGTGTGCTCCAGCCATGGTTTGACGAGACCACCGACATCGCGCTTGCGGCTGACGTGCGCCTGCGCGACGTGGGTCGTCATGCGGTGGATGCCGAGTACCTGTCCGTGATGGGGATGGCCGTCGTCAGCGGGCGTGACCTCGACGTGGGCGACCGGGCCGCAGGCGCCACCTCGGCGCTCGTCAGCGCATCACTGGCCCGCAGAGTTGAAGAGGCGACCGGTCGCGATGCCGTGGGCCAGCGTATCGATGCCGTCATGCCTCGCGTTGAACTTGCCGAGTCGTTCACGATCGTGGGCGTCGTGAACGACGTCCGGTATCACGGGCCGTTGCAGCCTCGCCCCGCCGACTACGACGTGTACGTGCCCATCGAACGCGGGGGACCCGGCGCGCTGTCGATTGCCGTCCACACCAGCGTGGCGCCGGCATCGCTGATTGCACCGCTTTCGCGCGCCTTGGGCACGCTGGCGCCGACCTCACCCCAGCACTGGATTTCCACGATGGAAGACGAGCTCGGCCTCCAGTATCGCGATGCGCGGCTGTACGCCTCGCTGTCGGGTGTGTATGGCGCCGCAGCGGGCATACTTGCCGCTCTTGGCATCTACTCGGTGCTGGCCAACAACGTCGCCAGGCGCACCCGCGAAATCGGGGTCAGGATGGCCATCGGCGCCGGTACCCGTCAGATCGTGTCGATGGTCCTGGGCGAAGGTCTCCGGACACTTGCCGTTGGCGCTGCCGCGGGCCTCGTCCTCTCGTTGTTGGCCGGCCGGGTCGTCGCAGGCCTGCTGTTTGGGGTTGCCGCGCAGGATCCCCGGACCCTGGCCCTGGTCACCGGCCTGCTGTTCGCCGGAGGCCTGCTGGCGGCGGCGGTGCCGTCGATGCGCGCCGCCCGGGTCAATCCTCTGACCGCCCTGCGCCAGTGAACCAATCCGCCCGTTTCCCCGTCTGAGCCCCTGACGGCATAAATGCGCTTTGTGCATATATGCATGCCGAAGTGCCGAAGTGCCGAAGTGCCGAAGTGCCGAAGTCGCCGGGGGAGATACCTGTGAACTTGCTCGACTACCACGTCTTGCTGGCCCTGTCGTCCGGGCCGACCCATGGCTACGCCGTCAAGGATGCGATCGTCGAGGACTCCGGCGGCACGCAGCAGCCTCTGGCCGGGACCCTCTACCGCGTGATTGCGCGGCTGATCACGTCGGGCCTGGTGCGTGAGGTTGCTCCGCCGGCCGACGCGCCGGCGCACCCCGGTCAGCCCCGCCGGTACTACACACTGAGCGCGCAGGGCCGACGGGTCCTTGCCGAACAGGCACAACAACTGAAGCAGGCCGCCACCCAGGCAGAGCGTCGTCTTGGCGCGTCAGGACGCGTGTGATCCCACTGCTGCACTTCGCCGCGCGGCTGCTGCCGCGCGCGTTCCGCGATGCCTTTGCCGACGAAGTCGTCAGCCAGGCGGCGCAGGACATTGCCCTGGCGCGCACGCGGGGCCGTGGGCAGGCGCTTCGGCTGTCCGCGCGATCCCTGCTCAACATTCTCTGGATTTCAACGATCGAACGCCTGCGTCCCACCTGGAATGCTGCGCCATCACGACGAGGACCCACGATGCGACATCAATTTGATCAATGGCGGCTTGACTTCATCCATGCGCTGCGCGGCCTTCGCCGCTCACCAGGATTTGCCGTTGTGTCCGTCGGCACCCTGGCGCTCGCGCTTGGCGTCACCGCCGGCATCTTCAGCGTCGTCAATACCGTGCTCATCAAACCGCTGCCGTACGGCCACGCCGACAGGCTGGTCTACATCGCTGGGACCGCGCCGGGCACCGACCTTCCGGACGAGATCACGGCGTCGAACGAGTTCTATGTGCACTTCAAGGAGCGCGCGCGGCTGCTGGAAGACGTCGCGCTGGTGCAGTCCTTCACGAGCACTTTGCGCGTCAACGACCGCGTCGAACGTGTGCGCATGTCTGCGGTGACGCCGACGCTGTTCGACACGTTTGGCGTCGCGCCGGTGCTCGGCAGTCTGCCGCCGGCCGACGCCACCGACGCGGCCGTCATCTCCCACACCCTGTGGCAGACGTGGTTTGCCGGACGTGACGATGTGATTGGTCAGCGGCATTTCATGGGTGGCAGCGACCGCACGATCACCGGTGTGATGGGCCCCGATTTCAGGTTTCCGGTGGAAGGCACGTTGTTGTGGATGACGTACGACGTGCGTCCGCAGGACATTGCACTCGGTCGATTCGGCACCGCGATGTTTGGCCGGATCGCGCCAGGCGCCACCACGGACGCGGTCGCGCAGGAACTCACAACGCTCTCGAAGGAGTTGCCTGGACGCTTCGGCGGCTCTGCCAGGTACGCGACGTTCATCCAGCAATACCGGGCCGTCGTTCGCCCGCTGGCAGAGGAACTGCTGGGCCCCGCATCTCGACCGCTCTGGGTGCTGCTGGCCGCCGGGCTTGTGGTCCTGCTGATCGCGTGCGCCAATGTCGCCAATCTGTTCATGGTCCGCGCCGAGGGCCGCCATCGAGAGATGGCCGTGCGTCAGGCGATCGGCGCCCAGCGCGGACAGTTGCTGCGTGTGCAGATGGCTGAAGTGCTGCTGATCGCGCTTGCCACCGGCGCCGTTGCGACGTTGTTCACGGCCGTGACCCTTCCGGCGTTTGTAAATGCCGCGCCGCCTGGCGTGCCGCGCCTTGCCGACGCCTCACTCGACGGCGCCACGCTGGTGTTCACGGGCGTCTTCGCCGTGCTCACGGCGCTGGCCTGCGGACTGATACCCGCACTCCGCCTCACACGTCCAGCCATGGCACGCCTGAGGGAGGGCAGCCGCGGCAGCACCGGCGGCCGCACGCTCGCGCGCAATGCGCTGGTCGTGGCACAGACCGCCCTGGCGCTCATGTTGTTGATTGCATCCGGCCTCCTGATGCGGAGTCACGCTCGGCTGAGCGCGGTCGACCCTGGGTACGACACCACCAACATCTTCTCGTTCCAGATCGCGCCGGAGCAGCCCGCCCTCACTGACGGGCCCTCGTACGCGCGGTTCATCATGGACTTCAGCGATCGTCTGCGTGCGCTCCCGGGCGTGGAGAGTGTCGGCGTCATCGAGAACATGCCGCTGGACGAAGGGGTCGGGCAGGCGCGCTTCCGTCCTGGCGGCGCGGCGCCCGATGTCCAGCCGCTGCTCAACGTGACGTTTGCCGGCGAAGACTACTTTCAGACCATGGGTATCGACGTCGCCGAAGGCCGGGGATTCACACGAGCCGATGCCATTTCCTCGCTCGGCAACGTCGTCATCAGCCGCACGGCCGCGCGGATGTTGTGGCCTGAAGGCGGCGCGGTGGGACGCCAGATCCAGCGCGTCGGCCTCGAGACGTGGGAAACGGTGGTCGGCGTCGTTGATGACGTGATCCAGGATGACTTCCGTGAAGGGCCGCTCCCGATGGTGTACATGCCGCTGACGGGCCAGCTGCCGACGCAATGGCGGTTGTCGTCACCTGCGTACGTCATCAAGTCGAGCCGCGCTGACACGATTGGCGCCGACGTCCGGCGCATCGTGCGTGAGATCGCCCCGGAGGCGCCCATGTATCGCACGTTCACCGTCGAAGAACTGGTGCAGCGCCAGATGCTCGGCCTGTCGTTCACGATGCTGGCGCTCAGCGTCGTGTCCACCCTGGCGCTCGTGCTCGGCGCGGTGGGCCTGTATGGCGTGTTGTCGTATGTCGTCGCCGAGCGCACACGCGAAATCGGCGTCCGCATGGCGCTGGGCGCGCAGGTCTCCATGGTGCGCCGGATGGTGGTCGCGCAGGGCGCAAAGGTCGTCGGCGTGGGGATTGCCGTGGGGGTCCTGGGGGCGGTGCTGTCGATGGGCGCGCTGCGCTCGCTGCTGTTCGAGGTTGAAGCGATGGATCCCATCACGTTTGCCGGCACCGTTGGATTCATGGTGCTGGTGGGCCTTGCCGCCAGTTACCTGCCGGCCCGCCGGGCGTCCAACGTCGATCCCATCCAGTCGCTGCGCGGCGAATGACACGCAGGCTGCGCAGATAGTCCCGGCGGGCTGCGGTTTCATCCCACCGCGCCCGCCGGGCCTATACTCTGCGGATATGTCCAAGCGTCCTGTTGTTGCCCTTGCCGCTCTCGTCGTTCTTGGTGTGACTGCTGTCACGGCTCAGCAGGGTCCCACATCGTGGGCGCGGTTCCGTGGGCCAAACGGGTCGGGCCACGCGACCGGCACGAGTTATCCGACCGAGTTCGGGGCAACAAAGAACCTGCTCTGGAAGACGCCGCTGCCAAAAGGTCATTCGTCGCCCATCGTCTGGCGCGACCGTATCTACCTGACGGCGTTCCGTGGCGACGACCTGTTCACGATTGCGATCAACCGGGCTGACGGCAAGATTCTCTGGGAACGGCAGGCGCCCACCACAAAGACGAAGGTCGTCGACAAGCGGAACAACCCGGCGTCACCCAGCCCCGCGCTTGAAGACAATCGCATCTACACGTTTTTTCCCGACTACGGCCTGATTGCTTACGACGAAGAGGGGCAGGAGCAGTGGAAGCTGCCGCTTGGGCCCTGGGACAACATCTACGGCATGGGCGCATCGCCGGTGATTGTCGGCGACCTGCTCGTGCTCGCGTGTGATCAGAGCAACGGATCGTTCCTGCTGGCGCTCGACAAGCGCACGGGCAAGGAGCGATGGCGCACGCCGCGGCCCGAAGCGAAGAGTGGCCACGCGACGCCGATTCTGTGGAAGGCGCTCGATGGCAACGATCAGATCCTCCTGCCGGGCTCGTTCCTGCTGACGGGCTACGACGCGCGCACCGGCGAAAAGAAGTGGTGGGTGCGTGGCCTGTCGTTCGAGATCAAGTCCACGCCGGTCATTCACGGCGACATGATCTACATCAACGGCTATGGCGCACCGGAGAACGATCCCGGTCGCAAGATCAACGTCCCGCCCGCCGACGAGGTGTGGCCGACCGCTGACGCCGACAAAAACGGCCTGCTGAGTCAGGCCGAGTTTCCGAAGTACTCCGCCGCATTCTGGTTCGGCGTCGCTGACCTCAACACGAACGGATCGCTGACCAAGGACGAGTGGGAGTACTACCGAGCGGCGCTCGACTCCGAAAACGGCATGCTGGCGATCAAGCTGGGCGGGTCAGGGGACACCACCGAGACGGCCGTGCGCTGGAAGTATCAACGCGCCGTTCCGCAGTTGCCATCACCGATCGTTTTCAACGATGCGCTCTACATGGTCAACGACGGCGGCATCGTGACGACCCTGAATCCGCAGACCGGCGAGCTGATCAAACAGGGGAGACTGACCGGCGCCCTCGGCGCGTATTACGCGTCACCGGTGGCTGGGGGCGGGCATCTGTACTTCGCGAGCGAACGCGGCGCCATCGCCGTGCTGCCGCCCGGGGGTGACCTCACGCCCCTCGTGGTCAACGACCTCGCAGAGGATGTGTACGCGACACCGGCGCTGGTTGACGGCAAGATCTACATCCGCACCGTCGAGCACCTCTACGCGTTCGGGACGAAGTAGGGAGCGAATCACCCATGGCAGTCCTTCACGCCTCCATGGTGCGAGACTGCCCGCGTGCCCAGCGGGCGAGACCCTGCTGCACGGCGAGCGAGAACACGCAGTACGCCGCGAACCAGTAGAAGCCGGCGCCGAAGTCGGCCTGGAACGACACGATGGCCGGCGGCGCGTCGGCTGACGGCGGCATCTGGCTGGCTTGCGCGGCGAGGTACGTGATGAACAGCGCCACCGCGAAGACGTCGGCCATCGACCACTTCGCGATCCGCTCGACAAGCGTCAGCGTGCGAGCGCCCACCGTGGCGTCGCGGTGATTGATCGCCCAATACGCGAGGCCGGACTTCACGAGCGGCACCACAACGCTGAAGAGCAGGATCAATGTCGCCGCCGTCCAGCTGCCCACCGAATAGAGCTGGCGCACCGAGCCAACGATGGAGCGGGTCTGGTGGTAGACCTCGATATCCGGACTGTCCTTCAACCGCTCGGCGAGTTGTGTGCTGAGGTTGCCGACCAGTGCTCCCTTTAATCCCCCCGGCTGCATCTCCATGAACGGGACGACGGCGGGGTTGAGCAACGGACGCAGCTTTGCCACCGCATCGTCGGTCAGGCCCTGGTCGAGCAGCTGCGGCGTCAGGGACGCGAGCCCTTCAGGCGACAGGACACCACGGACGGTGATGACGGGAAGAAAGAGGCCCGGCAGCAGCAGGACCACCGAGAGCAGGAGTCCCCAGGTGGCGGCACGAGTCGGCATACACGCAGGATACCGCGATAGACTGCCTTGCCTATGTCGGTCGCGGAACGGGCCTCGTCAGCACGCCCGCCCCTCAAGTGGGCGGGCGGGAAGCGCTGGCAGATTCCCGTGTTGCTGCCCATGTGGGCACCGCATGCGACACGACGGCTGGTGGAGCCGTTTTGCGGCGGCCTGGCGGTGGCGCTGGGGCTGGCCCCCGATCGAGCGCTGCTCAACGACGCAAATCCGCACGTCATCAACTTCTATCGCTGCCTGCAGCGTGGTTTGAAGATCACCATGCGGATGGCCAACGACGAGACGCTGTACTACCGGCACCGCGATCGGTTCAACGCGCTGATCGAATCCGGCACGTCGCAGACGGCCGAGTCGGCGTCGCTGTTCTATTTCCTGAATCGCACCGGCTACAACGGGCTGTGCCGCTTCAACAAACGCGGCCTGTTCAACGTGCCGTTTGGCCGGTATGCCTCCATCGACTACATCCGCGATTTTTCGTCGTATCGCGACGTGCTCAGGCCCTGGGAATTTCTCGCCGGCGATGTTGAGGCCGTGCCGCTCGAGCGCGGCGACTTCGTCTACGCGGACCCGCCGTACGACGTCGAGTTCACGCAATACACCAGCCGCTTTTCCTGGGACGATCAGGAACGCACGGCCGCCTGGCTGGCGCGTCATCGCGGCCCGGTCGTCCTCGTGAATCAGGCAACCGATCGAATCGAGCGGCTGTATCGCTCGCTGGGGTTCTCGCTGCATTTCCTCGACGCGCCACGACGCATCAGTTGCACGGGTGACCGCACACCCATTCGCGAAGTGCTCGCGACGCGGAACCTGTAGCCGCAGGTTCACCACCGCAGCAGGTGCGACCACTTCACGAAGACCTGCCAGGAATCGGCCTGCCCAAACCGGCCGCGCGCGTCTCGGTTGGCCCCCACATACACGGCCGTCCACGGATTGATCAGGCGCGTCACCAGCAAATCGAGGTTCACCGTGCGCGCCGGCCTGATTGTCGTGATCGCCGCGTCTCGTCGCGTCGAATCCAGGCGCCCAATCACCCTCGCCGACCACGCGCGTGTGAACTGCCAGGCCCACTGCGTTCGGACGATGTCCGTCGCAAACACTCGGCGCCCGTCATCAAGCCGCAGGGCCGTCCGGAGCCACGTGGTGTCAATCCTGAGCGCGGTCAGGGGTCGCCAGCGAACCGTCGCCTGCATGTTCCACTGCCGACCGGTCTCGGGCCGGCGACCCTCGACGGGCGAGAAGTGCACGGCGCGGCCGCCCGACAGGCTCGTGCTCACCGCCCAGGTCGGACGTGGTGACGTCGACGCCGATGCCCCCAGCAGGTGCGTCTTCAGGGAGAGGCCGCCTCCACCGGACTCGCCGCTCCCGTCGTTCAGCGTGATCCCGGCAAGCTCGTTGAAGACGCTGAACGTTGTGGCGCCCTTCAATCCGAGGGACATGGACGTCCGCGCCCGCCAGTCGAGTGGTTGACCGCGGTCCGACCACACGCGCTCCACCACCACCGATGGTCCCCAGTCAGTCACCACCGTATCCGGCCGGACGATGTAGGACAGGGTCTGCGTCAGCTGCCTGACGCCAACGCGCGGCACAAAACCAAGATCGCTGGTGAAGGACCGGTCCAGATGCACGAGGGCCGTCCGACTGCCGAACACGCGGCCGGTGTGGGCAACGGACACGTGTGCGGCATTGCCGGACGCGCTTGTGCCGGCAGTCGACTGCACCCGACTTCGAGCCAGCTGTGCCTCGATGGCCCACACGCGTCCCACGAGCAGCCGTGTGTCCACGCTGCCGACCGTGTTGTCGCGGTCGCCAAAACTGCGCTGCGTCACCATGGCGCCAACGCTCGACCGCCCGCGGACGTGGCGAGACACGCGCGCCAGACCCGCCCAGGCGCGGCTGCCCGCGTGTGCACTGTCGACACCGACAAGCCGGCCCGGACCCCGATCGTCGGTGCCCAACAGGCCGACCGACCACGGTCCCATACGTCCAGTCACCTTGACACCTGCCTGCGGGTCCGAGATCCGCCTGGTGAACAGCAGAGACAGCGGCGTCTGCAACAGTCCCGCGTTCTCCAGGAAGAACGGCCGCTTCTCCGGAAAGAACACTTCGAATCGCTGGTTGGTGGTGATCTGTGGCGCATCACTTTCAACCTGACTGAAGTCCGGGTTCACCGCCAGGTCCACGACCACACTGTTGCGGAGGATGCCCTTGACGTCCACGCCGATCCTGGGCTCGAGCCCGTCCCTTCTGTCGGGTGTCGCAAACGAGCGCGACGATGCGTACGGGATGAGCTGCAGGCCACGCCCAGGCGAGATGTTGCTCAGACCGTCCAGCCGCGCCATTTGTGCGAGATAGCTGCGCTGCCCACTCGAAATGTGCGGCCAGAATGTCCACTCACCCGTCGAGGGCATCCATCGACCGAGGTAGATGCCCCAGTCGGTCTTCGCCGGATCGAATCGCAGCGATGTGAAGGGCACTGACATCACCACGACGAAGCCGTATTCGGTGACCTGTCCGGCTGAGGTCCACACGAGGTCGAACGACTCATCGTATTGCCCGCCCCCTTCGGGCCAGGCCGCGTCCAGTTGCACGCCACGCGGGTTCGCAACCAGGTAGTACGACTCGCGCGCATCACCGAACGTATCCAGCCGCAGCTCCACCGCATCGTCGTTGATGACAAAGACCTCCTCCCGTCGCATCAGGTGGGCACGCAGCGTCTCAGGATGAGGATCAAACGCCTGATACACCACATGGAGCGCGTCAGCGGTGTATCCCACAAAAGCGACCGTCCGTCGTCGTTCCGGTGCTCCGTCAGTGGGCCATCGCTGCACAAAACCTTCGACCCGTGCCATCCCTGACAGGGAATCGGCGGGCGGGGCCGGCGTCAGAAAATCCTCCAGGCGCGGAGGTGCGGTGAGCCTGGGGATGCTCAGGGTGGGCCGTGTCTGTGGACCGGTCGGCTGTGCGAAGGTCGGGGCGGCAGCAGCCGCGAGGAGCAGCAGGACGAGCAGACAACGATGGGTCATGCAGCACCCGACGCACACGACCGACGGGATGGTCGTCGTCTCGGTGTCAATTCCTGGTCAACTGCGCTGTTAACGCTTGTGCTCGGGCAATCACTCGTCGAGAATCCGAGCAGGCCCATGACGCGTGTCCGGTTTGGATCATTCGTGGTCGACGTCACGTCGGGGGAACTCTGGCGCGCCGGTCAGCTGGTCCCCATTCAGCAGAAGCCGTTTCGCCTGCTCGTGGCGCTGCTCGAGCGGCCGGGCCACGTTGTCACCCGGGACGATTTGCGTTCGGCGCTCTGGAGCGGATCGACACACGTCGCCTTCGACCGAGGGGTGACGGTGGCCATGGCCAAATTGCGCCAGGCGTTGGGTGACTCCGCCGACGCCCCGCAGTTCATCGAGACGTTGCCGGGCAGAGGCTACCGGCTGATCGTCGTCGTCACGCCCGAAGACGACGTGCGCAGGCCGCCGTCGCCGCCGGCACGGTCATCGTCGGCCGCCGGGTGGATCGCCGCCACGTTGGCCGTCACCGGGTTGTTGGTTCTTGGACCGGCGCCTGCCATGGTCAGCGCGGCCGATCGCCTTGCCGCCGCTGAGCAGTTATCCGCGTACGCGTGTGTGTTGAAGCAGGCCGGCCGCTTCGAGGAAGGTCTGAGCGTGATACGCAAGGCGCACGCGCTGGCTCCCGAGGTCGCGCGGTATACCGCGGAAGTCGGTTTGCACCTGCACGCCAATCGCCGCTACGACGAAGAGATGCAGATGCTTGACCAGGCTGTCGCGCAAGATCCGGCATCTGCGTCCGCCTGGTTCCATCTTGGCCTCGGCCTCGCTCGGCGCGCGCGAATGGCTGACGCCGTTGCCGCGTTGGAACGGGCGGCGGTCGCCGATCCCGCGGACGCGGGTGTGCAGTGGTGGCTGACGTGGGCGAGAAGCGAGCTGGCGCAATCTGGTACGATCGAGCCCCGTGGCCAAGCGTCCGCCGAAGAACCCCTCGCTATTTGATTCACCGGTAGCCGAATCATCGAAGACCGTTGCACCACCGCCGCCGCCAACCGCAGGCACGGAACAGGTGGCCCTGCATGACGCCGCGCAGACGCGATACCTGAACTACGCGCTCTCGGTCATCACGTCGCGCGCGTTGCCCGATGTGCGTGATGGCCTGAAGCCTGTGCAGCGCCGCATCCTGTACACGATGTGGCAGCAGAACCTGACAGCCGACGCGAAACATCGCAAGTGCGCCAAGGTCGTCGGTGACGTGATGGGCAACTACCACCCGCACGGCGATTCGGCGCTCTACGAGACCCTCGTGCGCATGGCGCAGCCGTTTTCGCTGCGCTATCCGCTTGTGGATGGCTCAGGAAATTTCGGCTCTCTGGACGGCGACAACGCCGCCGCGATGCGATACACCGAGTGCCGACTCGCGCGTATCAGCGACGAAATGCTCACGGAGATCGATCAGGACACGGTCGACTTCCGCCCCAACTACGACGGCACTCGTGAAGAACCGGTGGTGCTGCCGGCCCGCCTGCCGAATCTGCTTGTCAACGGCGCCACGGGCATTGCCGTCGGCATGGCCACGAACATTCCGCCGCACAACCTCGGTGAAGTCTGCACCGCTCTGGTGAAGATGATCGACAGCGGCCTCGAGATGTCGACGGCCCAGCTCTGCCGCTACGTCAAGGGGCCAGACTTTCCGACAGGCGGCCAGATTCTGAACACCCCGGCCGAGCTGAAGGAGATCTACGAAACCGGCTCGGGCACAGTGAAGCTGCGCGCGACCTGGGAAAAAGGGCCTGAAACCCGCGGCAGCAAGGTAGTGTACATCACGAGCGTTCCGTACACGGTCACCAAATCCACCCTGATCGAGCGCATTGCCGACGTGGCGCTCTCACGCAAGCTGCCGCACCTGGTCGACGTGCGCGACCTCTCGACAGACGATGTGCGGATTGCGCTGGAGTTGAAGCGCGACGCGGATGAGCGCATGGTCATGGCGTACCTGTTCAAACACACGCCGCTGCAGACCAACTTCCCGGTCAACCTGACCTGCCTCATCCCGACCGAAAACTCCGCGGTCGGCAAGCCTGACCGCCTGAATCTGCACCAGATTCTGTGGCACTTCCTCCACTTCCGTCTTGAAGTGGTTCGCGCGCGGCTGACCTACGAGCTCGCGTCGCTCGACAAGCGCATCCACATCCTTGAGGGCTTCGCCAAGGTCTTTGACGCCCTCGACGAGATTCTCCGCATCGTTCGCAAGTCGGAAGGCAAGGCCGATGCCGCGCGGAAGATCATCGCGGCCTTCGCTCTCGATGAGGAGCAGACGGACGCCATTCTCGAGCTGAAGATCTATCGGCTGGCCCGCCTCGAAATCCTCGTCATCCAGGAAGAGCTGGCACAGAAGCGCAAGCGCGCGAAGGAAATCGGCGGCCTGCTCAAGAATGACGATGACCTGTGGAAGATCGTGCGGGAGGACATCGAAGCCGTTCGGATGAAGTACGGCGACAACAAGGTCAATCCGCGCCGCTCACAGATCGCCGGGGAACTCGACGAACCCGAATACACGGCGGACGACTTCATCATCGACGAAGACAACGTGGTCATCGTGACCCGCGACGGATGGGTGAAGCGGCAGAAGGAAATCAAGGACGTCGCGTCCACCCGCGTGCGCGAAGGGGACCAGGTGCTGGCCGTGTTGCCCGGCTCAACACGCGCCTCGGTGGTGTTTTTCACCAACTTCGGCGTGGCATACACCACACGCGTCATCGACATTCCCGCGTCAACCGGCTACGGCGAACCCATCCAGCGGTTCTTCAAGTTCAAGGATGGCGAGCGCATCGTTGGCGCTACCAGCCTCGACCCGAGAATTTCCGGCGTGATCACATCGAAGAACCCCGAGGTCGCGCCCCCCACACATGCCATCGCAGTGTCGAGCGACGGGTACAGCCTGCGCTTTTCGCTCGAACCCTACCTGGAGGCCAGCACGCGCGCCGGTCGCCGATATGCCCGGTATGCCGACGGCGCCGAGATCGTGGGCGTGCGCATCATTACCGGCACCGAGACGCTGATTGCGGCGACCCGTCAGGCCCGCGCGATGTTGTGCAAGGCCGACGAAGTGAACCTGCTCTCAGGGCCGGGCCGCGGTGTCATCCTCATCAAGATTGGTGGCGACGATCGTGTGCTGGGCTTCCTTGCGTCACGAGGGGATCGCGACCTGATGACGGTCGAGACCAATCGTGGCGGTGAGCAGACGATCAGCACCGCGAAGTACGAGGTGACTGGTCGCGGCGGCAAGGGGCGGGAACTGATGCAACGTGGACAGTTCGTACGCATCGTGCCCGGTGACGTGGATATCCCCTCGCTGGGGGACTGACCGGTTCTGGGCTACAATTCGGCCCGATGTCTGTCATGCGAAGAGCCCTGTTGTGGGCGTCCACCAATGCCTGGATTCGTGAAAACGCGATGCGCACCGGGTTTGTCCGGAAGTCCGTCTCGAAGTTCATGCCGGGCGAACAGATCGAAGATGCCATCACGGCCGCCAAGGCACTGCAGCCGGCAAAGCTGAACACGATCTTCACCAGGCTCGGCGAGAACATCACTCGCCTTGAAGAAGCCGACGAGGTGCGTGACCACTACCTGAAGGTCATCGACCTCATCAAGGCCGCGGGCATCGATGCGCAGATTTCGATCAAGCCCACCCAGCTGGGCTACGACCAGAACTTCGATGCGTGCGTGAAGCACTGCCACACGATCATCGACAAGTGTGATGCGAACGGCATCTTCTTCTGGATCGACATGGAGAGCTCGCCGTACGTTGAAGGCACGATCAGGCTCTTCAAGGTGCTGCGCGAGCGCACGCCGAACATCGGCATCGCGATTCAGGCGTACCTCTTCCGCACCGAAAAGGATGTCGAAGAGCTCGTCGCGCTTGGCTCGGCGATTCGCATGGTGAAGGGCGCGTACCTCGAGCCGCCAACCGTCGCGTTCCCGAACAAGGCCGACGTCGACGAGAACTACTTCAAGATCTGCGAACGACTCCTGCGCGATGACAACACGAAGCCCGGCGCGCTGCTGCACATCGCGTCACACGACATCCCGCTGCAGGAGCGCCTCCTCAAGGTCATCCGCGAGCGCAACGTGTCGCCCGATCGCTACGAGTTCGCGATGCTCTACGGCATCCAGTCGAGCCGGCAACACCAGCTGGCTGCGCAGGGTATTCGCACCCGCTGCCTGATCAGCTACGGCGAATACTGGTTCCCCTGGTACATGCGACGACTTGCCGAACGTCCCGCCAACGTCTGGTTCGTCGTCAAGAACATGTTCAAGTAATAGTGCGACGTGCACAGTGCTGAGTGCTACTCGGTCAGCGCGGTGACGGGGTCGACTTTCATCGCACGTCGGGCAGGGAGGTAACACGCCAGCGCGGCGATGCCGAGCAGGATGGCGGCGGTGGCCGCGTAACTGACGGGATCGTGCGGCTCGACGTTGAAGAGCATCGTCGCCACCAGTTGTGAAGCCGCGAGCGAAGCGATTGCCCCAAGCACGACTCCAACAAGCGCCAGCTTCATGCCGTCACCAATCACCATGCGGAGGACCGCGCCCGGCTGCGCGCCGATCGCCATGCGCAGGCCGATCTCTCGCGTCCGCAAGCTGACCGAATAGGCTACGACACCGTAGAGTCCGACGGCAGCAAGGAACAACGCGACGACGCCGAAGAGCACAATCAGCAACATCGAGAAGCGACGGTCTGCCACCGAGTCATCAAGTACCTGACTGAGCGGAGTGATCGAATACGCCGGCAACGTGCGATCAATGCTTGACAGCACCTGCCGGACCGAGGAAGTGAGCGCAGACGGGTCGCCGGCAGTGCGAGCGACGATCCACATCGTGTTGAACGCATCCTGTGTCAACGGCACATACATGGTCGGTCGAGCCTCGGCGTCGAGGCCGTTATGGCTGACGGTGCCGACGACGCCGACAATTTCGCAGGAGCCGTCAGTGCCGTTACCGATCTCGAGGCGCTGGCCGATGGGATCCTGGTCGGCAAAGTGGCGCTGGACGAATGCTTCATCGACAACAGCGACCATTGGACTCGTGGCTGTATCGGTGCGTGTGAACGTACGTCCTCGGCGCACCGGGATCTCCAGCGTCGAGAAGTAGTCCGGGGTCACTACGCGATGGTTGGCGGATGGTTCCTCGCCCGGACGCGCCGGGGGACGCCCGACCACGTCAAACGTCAACACGTACCCGCCGCGCATGGGCAGCGTCTGCACAGCACCCACCTGCTGCACGCCTGGCGTGGCGGCGAGGCGGCCGGTGAGATCGTCGAAGAAGGCGAGCTGGCGCTCCGCATCCGCATATGCGGTTTGGGGCAGCGATACCTGGAACGCCAGCACGCCGTCGGGTCGGAAGCCGGGGTCAACGTTGGTGAGCTTTGCGAAGCTCCGCAGCAGCAGCACCGAGCCGACCACCAGCATCAGGGACAGCGCGACCTCGAGCACCAGCAGCCCGTTGCGCAGCCATCGGCCGCCCGAGCTCACTGATGAACGCCCTCCCTCTTTCATGACCGCGTGAACGCCGGCCTTTGAGAGCTGGAGTGCGGGCACCAGTCCGAAGAGCAGACCGGTCACCAGCGAGGCGCCGGCCGCGAACAGCAACACGGTGCCGTCGATGGAGACGTCCATCACGCGGGGAATGCTGGAGGCGCCCAGGGTCTGAATCGCCGGTATCGCCAGCCACGCCAGCAGGAGACCAAATGCGCCGCCAGTCACCGCGAGCAGCAGACTCTCGGCGAGCATCTGTGTGATCAGGCGGGACCGTCCGGCGCCCAGGGCCGTTCGGATCGCCACTTCCTTCTCGCGGATTGATGCCCGCACGAGCAGGAGGTTCGCGACGTTGGCGCAGGCGATCAGCACGACGACGCAGACGGCAGCGAGCAACGTCAGCAACGCCGGCCGGATGTTGCCGACCACCTGCTCTTGCAGCGAAACCACCTCGGCTGACTCACCCGCGCTGCTCTCGGGATATTGCAGGGCAAGGCGTTCCGAGATGGTCCGCATCTCGACATCTGCGCGCTCGATGTTCACGCCGGGCTTCAGACGGGCGACCACCCCGAGGAAGTGGCCGCCGCGGCTCGCGTTGGCCGGGTTGAGCGCGATGGGACGCCAGAAGTCCGCCGTGCGGGTGGGAAAGTAGAACCCTTCCGGCATCACACCCAGAATCGTCGTGGCTTGTCCGTTGAGGTTGACCGTGCGGCCAACGACATCCGGCGCGCCCGCGAATCGCTGCTGCCACAGGCCGTGGCTGATGACGATGACGTTGTTGTTGCCGGGTTGATCCTGCTCCGCCACGAATCCGGAGCCCAGCTGAGGAGTCACTCGCAGCAGCTCGAACAGGTCCCACGAGACGGAAACACCGAGCACGCGTTCCGGTCCGTCAGGCCACTGGATCGTGCCGCTGGTGTTCGTGTAGGTCGCGATCCGGTCGAACACACCGTTCTGCTCCCGCCAGTCGAGAAATGTCGCCGGCGCCACCGAGAAGCGGCCGTACTGCGGGACGGTCTCGTGCACACGTACGAGTTGATCCGGCTCGTTGTACGGCAGCGGCTGGAGCAGCACACCGTTGACCACGCTGAAGATGGCGCTGGTGGCGCCAATGCCCAGGGCCAGCGTGAGCACGGCCACCACGGTGAAGCCGGGGGCCTTGATGAGCTGGCGGACGCCGAAGCGCAGGTCTCGGAGCAGGTGTGCGGTCATGAGTGCGGGTCCTTTCGCGCGGGTCGGTGTGGCTTCGAGCGTGTTTGCCATTCGGTCGATGTGTGATTGCTGGTGGGGGCGATCGGCGCGTTGCACGTCGCGGGCAAGTTGGGCCCAATCAGTGATGTGTCCGCGGGCCTGGGTGTCCGCATCGGTCTCGGTGAGCCCGCGTGACAGGGCATCGCGATAGATGTCTTCGATCTGCGAGGCCACTTCACGGATGATGCGGTTTTCACGCTCAGGACGCAGCGACGGCAGCTGCAGCTGCGTGCGGACGTAGGCCTCCCAGTCACGCATCGGAGCCTTCCATCACGTCGGTCACGGCGGCGACAAACTCGCGCCAGGTCTGGCGCTGCTGCTCGAGGACGGATCGTCCTGAGGTGGTGAGGCGGTAGAAGCAGCGTTCGCGTTGGCCCGGCGCCTCGACCCATCGGCCCTTGATCCATCCGCGCGCCTCCAGCTTGAGCAGCAGGGGATACAGGGTTGGCAGCGCGTACGTAATGCGGCCGCCCGACCGGGCTTCAATACGTTTGCCGATGTCGTAGCCGTGACGAGGCCTGGCCTCGAGCACCGACAACACCAGCATTTCGGTGCTGCCCTTCTTCAATTCCGGACTGAACACGCGTCACCTCAGGGTCCCTCTATGTAGGGACGCTTACTATGACGGCAAACGGCGGCCGAAGGTTGTGTGGGTATATGGCGGGTCGGATGACTCGTGTGGGGCGGGCCATCAGGCCCGCCAATGTCCGGCGGGGCTGAATCCCCCCCCCACCGCTGATCTGGTCAGGCCCGCCGTCACAATCGCAGCAGCCGCTTCCACCACTTTTCTTCGGGATCGGGTGGTGGCGGTGGGGTCTTGGGCGGTGGGGGCAGGATTTCCGGTTCGCCGAGCACGCCGGCGGCAACCGAGTCGAGTTCAACGATGACCTCGGCGGCCTGTTCACACATCTGAGCGCCGATGCCCTCGACGGCCGTGCCCCACTGGTCGATCAGCCGGTCGTAGGCCTTGTCGCGGTCGAGCTGATCGTAGAAGGCCGCCGCGGCGAGCCATTCCTGCAGAATCCTGCCGCGCGGGACACGGCCGCCGCCCAGGAGCAGGCCGGACTCACACTCCTGCTGAAACGCCTGCCAGGAGCGGGTCACCGCCTGGAGCGGCCCGGGATCGGCAGCGTGAGCCGCGGTGATGGTCGCCAGCGTTTGCTGAAACGATGCCCGGTCGGCGGGATTGAGCGCACGCCGCACGGGAATCGACAGGCGCTTGTATCGCTCCATCAGCCCCGTGTCTTCCGAATAGCCCCGTTCGACCCCGGCCCTGCCCGAGTCTTGCTGCAGTTGGGCCAGCGCCTTTCGCACATGCACGGCGTTGCGCCGGAACGCCTTCACGACTTCCACAGGAGAAACATACCGGAACTGCTGCCATTCGGTTCCGTTCGTGTTCGAACACCACGGGAATGGGTCGGGTGTACTCTTGGGTCACATCACAATCGAATTACCTGGAGGGCACATGGCGACGAGGCTGCAGCGGACACACGTGTGGTTGACGATCGGACTCGGCCTGGCCGTGACCACAGGCGCCGTCGTCACTGCACAACGAGGCGGCGGACAGCCGCAGCAACCGCAACCCTTCAAGGGCATCACCACCAATGGAACTCTTGAAACCGGACTGTTTCCCATCACGTCGACCGGAGTCTCCACGCGGCCTGTGCGGGACGCGGCGCAGCGCTTCCTCCAGGCGCTGAGCGACGACCAGCGCTCCCGAACGACCTATGCGGTCGACGATGAGGAGTGGTTGAAGTGGAATAACGTGCATCGCTACGCGCGGCAGGGCGTGAGTTTCGAAGAGATGTCGGAAACGCAGCGTGAACGCGCCTTCGATTTGATGCGCGCGAGCCTGAGTGCGCGGGGCTTTGAACAGTCGCGCAATGTCATGCGGCTGAATGGCCACCTGGCCGAGCTGGTCAATCGGCCCGGCGAATACGGCGAGTGGTTGTATCACCTCACCGTGATGGGCGTGCCGTCAGACACACAACCGTGGGGCTGGCAACTCGACGGACATCATCTGATCGTCAACTACTTTGTGCTCGGTGATCAGGTTGTGATGACGCCGACCTTCCTGGGCTCCGAACCGGTCACCGCGACGACGGGCAAGTACGCGGGCGCGTCCGTCCTCCAACTGGAAGAGCAGCAGGGCCTCTCGTTCATGCGCGCGCTGACGGCAGAGCAGAAGTCGGCCGCCACGTTGCAGACCTCCAAGACCGGCAACAACGCGCTCGCGCAGGCCTTCCGCGACAACCTCGTGCTTGACTACGCAGGGATTCCTGGCGCGAAGCTCACCGTCGGGCAGCGCACGATGTTGCTTGAGCTCATCGGGGTCTACGTCGGTTACATGAAAGAAGGTCACGCGAAGGTGCGGATGGAAGATGTGCGCGCGCATCTGGACCGCACCCACTTCGCCTGGATTGGCGGCACGGGCGACAACGACACGTTCTACTACCGTGTGCACAGTCCGGTGATCCTCATCGAGTTTGATCACCAGACGCCGGTTGCGTTACCTGGCGAGCGTGTGCCGGGCAAGGCCCACATCCACAGCGTCGTCCGGACACCCAACGGCAACGACTACGGGAAGGACCTGCTGCGCCAGCACTACGAGCGCCACAAAAACGACGAGAAACACGGACATCGGTAACCGGCGGGGCTGAAGCCCGGCCCCACGGCTGCCTGGAGCACTACCTTCCCTCCATAATCTCCAGCGCCCGACGCGCCATGGCGTCGCCTGGGGCCAGCCGCACTGCCTCGCGCATCGACACCTTCGCTGGTCCGAGCTGGCCCAGCTCGAGCTGCATCATCGCCAGGAAGTAGTGCCACCGGCTGTTGAGAGGATCACGCCTGATGGCCTCCCGCATGTGCGGAATGGCCTCGGCCTGCCGCTGCAACTGGCCCAGTGTGACCCCAAGATTCACATGCACCAGCACATCGTCTGGCCGCAGGCGCACCGCCTCGCGCAGGTGCGGCAGCGCTTCATCAAGGCGGCCGGACTCGACGAGGATCGTGGCAAGCGCGGTGCGGGGCGCGACGTAGTTCGGATCGAGCTGGATGGCTTCCCGGAACTCCACTTCGGCCTGCGTCGTGTCGCCACGCTCCGCCAGAGCGAGCCCCAGGTTGTAGTGTGTCTGCGGGACGTCGTAATGCAGCCGCAGCGCCTCTCTGAACGCACGAATCGCGTCGTCGCGCTGCCCACGTCTGGCGAGCACCGCGCCGAGATTGCTGTACGCACGCGCGTTGGTGGGATCGACGCGGACCGTGTGCGTCCACAGAGTGTAGCCGTCGCGCCAGTGCAGCACCTGGGCCCGCGCTGCGACGCCGAACGCCACGATCACGATGACCACCGTTGCGCCGAGGCCGGCGGCCGGAACCGACAGGCGCTTCGCCTGATCAGCGACCAGCCACACCACCGCGATGAAGACGCCCACCAATGGAAGATAGGTGAAGCGATCGGCCATGGCATGACCGCCAACTTGAACCACGCCGGAGACCGGTATGAGTGTGACCGCGTACCAGAGCCAGCCCATCCAAACCGCCGGCAACCGGCGCCGCCACACGAACGCTGCGGCTGTGATCCCGATCAGTACGGCGGCGCTGGTCACGATCGCCAGGATGGGTATCTCGACGCGAAACGGGTAGAACGGAATCAGATCCACCGGCCAGATCATCTTGCGCAGGTAGGTCGCATACGACACAACAGCATTGGCCAGGCGTGCGCCAAGTGGAAGCGAGTCCCCCAGCGTAACGGCGCCCCGCGCCTGTTGTGCACCGAGGGTTGCGTACACGGCGAGAGCGGCAAACGCCGCCAGTGGAATCTTCTCGCTCACCAGCCGCCGCCATCCGTTGGTCCGTGCAAGCGGCCAGGCGTCAAGCAACAGCAAAACCGCAGGCAGAGTGGCCACCATGGGTTTGGACAACAGGCCCAGCACAAACACCCCGCACACCGCCAGATAACGGGCCGGCGTCGGACGCCGAACGTATTGCACGTACGCAATCACCGTCAGAAACCAGAAAACCGCACTGAGTACATCTTTGCGTTCCGCAACCCACGCCACTGACTCAACGTGCAGTGGATGTATCGCAAAGAGCGCAGCAACGATCAACGATCGCCACACCGCACCAGTGAGCATCCACAGACTGAGGCCGCACAGCATGCTCGCAAGAACGTGAATCACGAGGTTGATCACGTGGTGGGCGCCCGCGTCGAGGCCAAACATCTCGACATCAGCCATGTGCGAGAGCCAGGTCAGCGGCCCGCCAGTGCCGCGGTAGGCATGCTCGAACGCCCAGCGTGTGCCCTCAGCCGTCAATCCGGCAGCCACCGCTGGATTGTCGACGATGTACTCCTCATCGTCGTAGGCTGCAAAATCGAACCCGCTGACCGGCGCGAACACCCAGAGTGTGAGCACGACACTGGCGAGCGCAGCACCCCAGAATGCCCGTGTATTCATCCAAAGCCGTTGGACGGCCCTGGTGTCAATCTTGTCTGATACTCACCAGTAGCTACGTCAGTGAGTGTTCGATTGTGGTCACAGCCACCCTGCTATCAGTGCGATGCCGACGACAACGAGCATGACGGCCACGATGTGCTGCACCGTGCCGAGCGTGACCTTCTTGAGGTAGCGGTTGCCGATGAGCGCGCCCGCAAATGCGCACGCCACGGCCGCGGCAAGGAGTGGCAGGTTCAACGTGGCCCTGGCGTCACTCAGGTGCCCGGCGTACAGGCTCAATCGCGAGACGTCGACCATTGCCGCGATGATCGCGCCGGTGCCGATGAACGCTTCCTTTGACAGGCCAAGCCGAATCAGGAACGCCGTTCGAAGCGCGCCCTGCATACCGGAGATTCCACCGAGCAGGCCGCTCAGGACACCGCCGACCGGCAGCCAGGATGTGGGAAGCGCGAGGCGCTGAAACCACGGCGACAGCTCCAGCAGGGTGAGGCCAACCAGCAGCGCGCCGACGACGGCCTTGGCGGGAACAACAGAGATCGGCACCGCCCCGACCGTTGTGCTCACGATCGGCGCCGCATCAGCCAGGCGGCCGAGCATCCACGCGCCGACCAGCGCGGCAGCGATCGCCGGCAGGCCGAATCGGATCACCGCTGTTCGATCCGCGTGACGTCCCACGAGCGCGACCTTGAACAGCCCGTTCAGGAAATGCACGACCGCCGTCGAGGCAATGGCGACCTCAATCGGATAAAAGAGCGCAAATGCCGGCATCAGCAAGGTGCCGAGTCCGAAGCCCGAAAAAAACGTCAGTGCCGAGGCGAGAACGGCGACGAGGCAGACGATGAGCTCCATGAACTACATGCCTCCCGCAACGTCGATGAAGGTCCCGGTGCAGTAGGCCGACTCGGGACCGCTGAGCCAGAGGATCGCTGCAGCCACTTCCTCCGGCGTGCCGCCACGTTTCATCGGCACACGCACCTTGACCCGATCCACACGATCGGGTTCGCCGCCGCTGATGTGAATGTCCGTGTATGTGAACCCGGGCCGCACGGCGTTGACCCGAATTCCCTCTTCGGCCACCTCCCGCGCAAGGCCGATGGTCAGGCTGTCTACCGCTCCCTTGCTGGCGGCGTAGTCGACGTATTCACCCGGGGAGCCGTAGCGCGCGGCGATCGACGAGAGATTTACGATCGTTCCGCCGCGGCCTCCATGCCGGGTGGACATGCGCAGGATGGCTTCGCGAGCGCAGAGCAGGCTGCCGGTGACGTTGGTCGTGAGGATGCGGCTGATGCGGGCGGCATCCATCTGGTCAACCCGTGCCTGCCGGTCGAGGATGCCGGCGTTGTTGACGAGCGCTGTTAGCGAACCGAGGGTGTCGGCCTCCCGAAACAGTCGTACCACATCGTCTTCCACGGCGACATCGGCCTGGACGGCACGAGCGGTGCCACCGGACGCGGTGATGTCGTCCACGACCTTTGCCGCGGCGTCGGCGTCACGCACATAGTTCACGCAGACGACATAACCCCGAGCGGCCGCCAATCTGGCCGTTGCTGCGCCGATGCCCCGGCTCGCGCCCGTGATGACCATGACCCCGTGTGAACGCATGCGCACAGCGTACACTGGCCTTGTGACACCCCACGGCATCGTCCTCTTCGACGGCACGTGTGCGTTCTGCGAACGCGCGGTGGTGTTCATCGCGACCCGGGATCCGCAGGCCTACTTCCGATTTGGCGCCTCGCAGACTCCGGAGGCCGAAGCGCTGCTCGCACCATTTGGCCTCACGCGCGAGACCACGCGCAGCATCATCCTGATTGAGGACGGCCGCGTGTATCTGCGGTCGACCGCAACGCTGCGGATTGCAGCGCGACTGACGAGGCCTTGGTCATGGGCGCGTATCTTTCTGGCCGTGCCCGTCCCGATTCGTGATGCGGCGTATCGGGTGGTCGCGGCGATCCGCCATCGCATCGCCGGACAGTCGAATGCCTGCCAGATTCCGCCGCCTGAGATTCGGGAGCGCCTGCTGACCCGGTGATACCATTGAAGGTTCACGCCCCTGGCTGGCGTTTCGACCTCTATGTCCTTTGATTACAGAGATTTCCGGGGTTTCAACGAGGGCTACGTCCTCGAACTGTACGACGCGTGGCGTCGCGATCCGCAATCGGTGGACGCCGACGCGCGTGAGCTCTTCAAGACGTGGAAGCCCTCGCGTGATGCACAGGCTCGCCGGGCCCGGGCCGTCGAGCCTGGCGCGACAGACGTGTCGGGTTTCGACCCCGACACGATCGTCGGCGCGGTGAACCTGGCGCAGTCGATCCGGCGATACGGCCACCTGGCCGCGCACATCGACCCGCTCGGCGGCACTCCGGCCGGCGACCCGGCCCTCGAGCCCGAGACCCACGGTGTCACCGAGGCCGACCTCCGCGCACTGCCGGCCTCCCTTATCCACGGCCGCATTGCCGAAGGCCTGGAGACGATGTGGGATGTGGTGACGCGGTTGCGCGCGATCTATTGCGGGCCGATCGGGTACGACATTGCGCACATCTTCGTGCCTGAAGAGCGCCGCTGGTTGCGTGAAGCCGTTGAGACCGGCCGCTTCAGCGCGCCGGCCGATCCGATTGATCCGATCGCCTTGCTCGGACGACTGACCGAGGTCGAGGCGTTTGAACGGTTCCTGCACCGCACATTCCCGGGCAAGACGCGGTTTTCAATTGAAGGACTCGACACGCTGGTGCCGATCCTCGATGAGGTGATCAGCGAAGCCGCGGAGGCGGGTTTGCGCCAGGCCTTCATCGCCATGGCGCATCGCGGCCGCCTCAACGTGATGGCGCACGTGCTGGGCAAGCCGTACGAACAGATTCTGGCGGAGTTCAAGGACCCCGTGCGCAGCGCGCTGGAAAACGAAGGCGTGCGCTGGGCCGGCGACGTGAAGTACCACCTCGGCGCATCACGGGCCATCGATGGCGGCGAAGAAGTCGACCTCATCGTGTCGATGCCGCCCAATCCGAGTCACCTCGAGGCGATCGATCCCGTGCTCGTGGGCATGGCGCGAGCCGCCGGCACCGAGGCGAGCGAACCAGGAGCACCCAGGTTCAACCCCGACGCCGTCCTGCCAATTCTGATTCACGGCGATGCCGCATTTCCCGGACAGGGGGTGGTCGCAGAGACGCTCAACTTGCACCGGCTCGAGGGATACACGACCGGCGGCACGATCCACATCATCGCGAACAACCAGATCGGGTTCACGACCAATCCGGAAGATTCGTACAGCACGCTGTACGCAAGTGGCCTGGCGCGCGGGTTCAAGATCCCCATCTTCCACGTCAACGCGGATGACCCCGAGGCGTGTGTCGCGGTCGCCCGGCTGGCGTTTGCGTATCGCGAGACGTTCAAGCGCGATGTGTTGATTGACCTTGTCGGATATCGCCGCTACGGCCACAACGAAGGCGACGAGCCGGCGTTCACCCAGCCGGTCCTGTACCGGCAGGTCAACCAGCACCCGACCGTCCGCGAACGTTGGGCGCAGGCGCTCGTGGGCCGGGGCGTCATCACTGCGGAAGACGCCGCAACGCGCCTCCAGCAGCAGATGGATACGCTGCAGGCCCGATACGACGCCCTTGATACCGAGAAGGACTACGTCGAGCCGACGCCGGAGATTGCCGCGCCAGGCACGGCAAGCCAGACAAAAACCGCCGTGCCGGTGGACCGGCTGCGCGACCTGAACAACAGCCTGCTCCAGGTGCCTGACGGTTTCACGGTCCACCGCAAACTGACCCGCCTGCGCGACCGGCGTCGTGACGCGTTTGTCTCCGACGCTGAGCCGACGATCGACTGGGCCACGGCCGAAGAGCTCGCACTGGCCTCGATCCTCGAAGACGGCACGCCCGTCCGACTGACGGGAGAGGATGTCGGCCGCGGCACCTTCAGCCATCGCCACGCCGTGCTCGTCGACGCGGAGAACGGTCGCCCGTTTGTGCCGCTGCAGCACCTGCCGCAGGCGCGCGCGTCGTTCGAGATCCACAACAGTCCGCTCAGCGAAAACGCTGCCGTGGGCTTCGAATACGGCTACAACGTGCAGGCGCCTGAACGCCTCGTGATCTGGGAGGCGCAGTACGGCGACTTCATCAATGGCGCCCAGACGATGCTCGACGAGTTTGTATTGTCAGCGCGCGCCAAGTGGGGACAGGAACCGTCGATGGTGTTCCTGCTGCCGCACGCACACGAGGGACAGGGACCGGATCACGCTAGCGCCCGACCTGAGCGATTCCTGCAGCTTGCCGCCGACATCAACATGCGCGTCGTCAACTGCACGACGGCCGCGCAGTACTTCCACGTCCTCCGTCGTCAGGCCGCGTTGCTGATCGAGGATCCGCTGCCGCTGATTGTGCTGACGCCCAAGGGCCTGCTGCGGCACGCGTCGGTGGCATCACGCCCGTCCGATCTGGCCGAGGGTCGGTGGCAGCCGGTGATTGATGATCCGCAGCTGGGCACTGATGACGCCGCCGCATCGAAGGTGCGCCGTGTGGTGTTCTGTTCAGGCAAGGTCGCGATCGACCTGCTGACGCATGCCGAACGAGCCAACCACGTCGACGTTGCGGTCTGCCGCGTCGAACAGCTGTATCCGGCGCCTGACGCCGCGATGCGCGACGTGCTGGCGCGGTATGCGAACGCCACCGAGATCTGCTGGGTCCAGGAAGAACCCGAGAACATGGGCGCATGGGAGTTCATGCGGTCGTGTCTTGAGACCATGGCCGACGCTCGTGAGCTGAAGGTCATCGCCCGTCCGCGCAGTTCGAGCCCCGCAGAAGGCTCGGCCGCGCGTCACCAGCACAATCAGGAACGGCTGCTGTCCGAGGTCTGGAGTGTTGCAGCCACTCGCCGCACACCTGTGCGCAAAGGGAGCAAGCGCTGATGTCCGTGAACATTGTCGTGCCCGAAATGGGTGAGTCCGTCGTTGATGCCCGTGTCCGCCGCTGGCTCAAACAGGCGGGTGACGCGGTGACGGTTGGCGAGGCGCTCGTGGAACTCGAGACCGACAAGGTGGACGTCGAAGTCAGCGCCTCGAAGTCAGGTGTCCTCGAGTCGATCGCCCACCCGGAAGGGGCCGACGTGAAGATCGGCGACGTGCTCGGGGTGATTTCGGAGTCCCGGGGTGGCGAAGTGCCGGAGTCCCGAGGTGCCGAGATGCCGAAGTCCCGGAGTGCCGAAGTTCCGAAGTCCCGCGGTGCCGAGGTGCCGGCGACGCCGTCGGCGAGACGGGAGGCGCGGCAGGCCGACGTCGCGCTCGACGCAGTCAAGAGCGACGGACCTCGAGTGACGCGAGACGACGTCAGGCGAAGTGCCGAAGGGCCGAAGTCCCGGAGTGCCGAAGTGCCGAAGGACCGAAGTGCCGAAGTGCCGAAGGGCCGAGGTGCCGAAGTGCCGAAGACCAGGAGGGACGTGCGGGAGCGGATGTCGAAGCGACGCGCGACGATTGCGCGGCGGCTGGTCGAGGTGCAGTCCACCGCGGCGATGTTGACGACGTTCAACGAAGTCGACATGTCGGCCGTGATGGCCCTGCGCGACCGTCAGAAGCAGGCCTTCAAGGACCGCCACGGTGTCTCGCTCGGGTTCTCGTCGTTTTTCGTCAAGGCCACCATTGCCGCGTTGCGCGAGTTCCCACGCCTGAATGCCGAGATCGATGGCGACGACATGGTGCTCAAGCAGTACTTCGACATCGGCATTGCGGTCGGCGCGGCCGAAGGGCTGGTCGTGCCGGTGCTGCGTGACGCAGATGGGATGTCGTTTGCGGAGATTGAACAGACGATCCGCGACTTTGCCACCAAGGCGCGCGAGAACACGCTGACACTCAGCGACCTGCAGGGTGGCACGTTCACGATCACCAACGGCGGCGTGTTCGGTTCCCTGATGAGCACGCCCATCTTGAATCCACCGCAAGTCGGCATCCTCGGTCTGCACGCCATCAAGGAGCGACCGGTCGGCGTCAACGGGCAGGTGGTCTTGCGCCCGATGATGTATACCGCGTTAACCTACGACCATCGCATCGTTGACGGCGCCGAGGCGGTCCGCTTCCTGGTCAAGATCAAGGAGCTGATCGAAGACCCCGGCACGTTGTTGATTGAGTCCTGATGAACCGACAGGCCCTCATCTTCGTGGCGCTCATCGCCGTGGCTGGAGCCGCGGCGTGGGGCTTTGGGCTGTTCACGCCGGACCCGGCGGCACCGGTCGAAGATGTCGTCGGCGCCACCCCGACGCCGGCCTCAACTCCGGAGCCCACTGCGCCGGATGCTCCCGCTCGTCCCACTCCGGCGCCTGAACGCACACCAGCGCGCACGCCGGCGCCGGCCACGCCCGAAGTGGTCGTGCCGGCCGCGCCAACGACGGCCACACTGACGATCGACAGCGACGTAGCCGGGGCGCAGGTGTTCGTTGACAACAAGTTCATCGGCACGGCGCCCGCGGTCGCCAACGACGTTCAGCCGGGCCAGCGGAAGATCAACGTACAGGCGCCCGGCTACGACAGCGTCGCCGAATTCATCGACGTGACGCCGGGGCCGCGAACGGTCACGATCTCGCTGAAGACCATCCGGCTCGACAAGAAGGTTGCGGTGACCCATAAACACGGCATCGGTTCGTGCAAGGGCACCCTGATTGCCACGCCTGAGGGGATTCGGTACGAGACCGACAATCGCGATCACGCCTTTTCGGTGGCTCTCACGAACCTCGAGACCTTCACCGTTGACTACCTCCAGAAGAACCTCAAGTTGAAGATCCGTGGAGGGAAGTCGTACGACTTCACCGACCCGTCCGGCTCCGCGGACGCGATCTATCTTTTCCACCAGGAAGTGGAGAAGGTCCGTCAGCGTTTGCTCAAGGACGGTGGTCGTTAGGCCGTGACAATGCGCACCGGTGCCATGGCATTCGTCGTCGCGTGCGCAGCCGCCTGCGCGCAGACACTGCCCGAACACGACAACCGCATCTTCACGGCCGCGCCCGTCGCGAAACTGTCTGCTGCCGATCTGGTCAGGGCATTTGTGACCGACGCCGACGCTGCGCGACGCAGGTTTGTCGGCGAGGCCATCGAGGTGTCCGGTGTCGTGCGCGTGCTTCCTGAAGACATCGCCCAGACGCGACGATTCCAGCTGCACGCGGGGGAAAGTGATCCGCAGGTGCAGGTGTCGCTGCACGAAGACCGCGCCGAGGCGATCATCAAGTCGCTGAATCCCGGCCAGCGCCTCACGCTTCGATGTTTCTGCGAAGGCCTGGCCACACACGTCCAGCTGAAGAGCTGCGTGGTACCTTAGTCGCCGGACATGCCGACGTATACCGCGAAAGACATCACGGTTCTCGAAGGCCTCGAGCCCGTCCGCCGGCGTCCTGGAATGTACATCGGCGGCGTGGGCGCGGCGGGGCTGCACCACCTGGTCTGGGAAATCCTCGACAACTCGATCGACGAGGCGATGAACGGCTACGCCTCAAACGTCACCGTCACGCTGCACGAGGATCAGTCGTCGATTACCGTGACCGATGACGGTCGCGGCATCCCCGTCGACAAACACCCGACGACGAAGACGAGCGCGCTCGAGGTGATCTTCACCACGCTGCACGCAGGCGGCAAGTTCGAGGGCCAGAACTACAAGACGGCCGGCGGCCTGCACGGTGTCGGCGCGTCGGTCGTCAACGCGTTGTCGCGCGAGCTCGTGGCGACGGTGAAACGAGACGCTGCCACATGGGAACAGCGCTACAAGCAGGGTGTGCCACAAGGCGGCGTCAAGAAGCTGGGACCGGCACGAGGCACCGGCACGACGGTGTTTTTCCGTCCGGATCCCACCATCTTCCCGAAGACACAGTTTGATGCGGCCACCATTCGCGACCGGATCGAAATCGCCAGCTACCTGCACAAGGGGCTGAAGATCACGTTCGAGAACGAGGCTGCAACCGGCGACGAACCGAAGCGACAGGTGTTTGAACACGCCGACGGCATCGCGGCGTTCCTGCGCAAGATCCTTGCTGACCGCAAGGCCAAGCCGGTACACGAGCTGCCATTTGCGTTGACGCGGGAACATGAGGAGTCCGGCCTCAAGCTCGACGTCGTGTTGCAGTGGACCGAATCGACAGACGAGCATCTGCGCAGCTACGTCAACGGCATTCCGACGGGCTCCGGTGGCACACACGAAAACGGCCTGCGCGCCGGGCTTGGCAAGGCCATCCGCAACTTCATCGACACGCACAACCTCACCCCGAAGGGCGTGACGCTGACCGCCGAGGACATCCGCGAGGGTCTGGTCGGCGTGCTGAGCATCTTCATCACCGAGCCGCAGTTCCAGGGGCAGACCAAGGACCGGTTGAACAACCCCGAGGTCACCAACATCGTTGATTCGATGTCGCGTCCGGCCCTGGAACACTGGCTCAATCAGAACCGGAGCACTGCCGAACAGATCGTCGCGCGCATCATTCTGGCGGCGCGCGCGCGTGAGGCGAGCCGGGCCGCGCAGGCGGAAGTCACACGCAAGTCGGCGACGTCCACACGGCTGACGCTGCCGGGCAAACTCTCCGACTGCACGTCCCCGGGCCGTGATGAAAGCGAAATCTTCATTGTCGAGGGCGACTCCGCAGGCGGCTCTGCCAAGCAGGGACGCGATCGCGCGCGTCAGGCCATCCTTCCGCTGCGCGGAAAGGTGCTCAACGCCGAAAGCGCGAGCACGGCGAAGGTGCTCGAGAATCGCGAACTCTCCGATCTGGTGACGGCGCTCGGATGCGGCATCGGCAAGGGTTTCGAGCTTTCACGCCTGCGCTACGGCAAGGTCATCATCCTGGCTGACGCCGATTCCGACGGCCACCACATCGCCACGCTGCTGCTGACGTTCGTCTTCCGGCACATGCCGCAGCTCATTCAGGCCGGCCGGGTGTATCTTGCGCAGCCGCCGCTGTATCGCATTGACGTCGGCAAGGAAACGTTCTGGGCGACCGACGATCGCCATCGCGACCAGATCCTCTCGCGCATGGGCGGACGCGGCAAACCCGACATCACACGCTTCAAGGGGCTGGGCGAGATGATGCCGAAGGTGCTCTGGGAAACGACGATGAACCCGCGGACGCGGCGGTTGCTTCGCGTCGGGATCGAGGATCAGCTCGTGACCGATCGCATCATCAACGAGCTCATGGGGAAAGACCCCTCGGCGCGTTTCCGCTTCATCATGGAGCACGCCGAGGCCGCCGAAGAGCTCGACCTGTAGCGGCTACAGCAGCTCTCGCGCCCGGTCGAGGATCTCCGTCAATTCAAACGGCTCACGCAGGAGCTGATCGCCATCTTCGATGTCGATGGGCTGGTCCTGCGCGAGCAGCAGCACCTTGAGGTCCGCGCGATGTTCGCGCAGGCGCCTGGCCAGTGACCGGCCGTTTTCAATCGTCACGTCGATGACGGCGAGGGCAATCGGGCCCGTGTATCGACTCGAGATCAACATGGCCTCCGCCGCGGTCGCGGTCGCCAGCACGGGTCGGTCGAGATCCGACAGCAGGCGTCGCAGCAGCTGGCGATTGGTGGTGTCGCCCTCGACGATGAGCACGGCGCTCGGGGTGGTTTCCTTTTCGACGGCCGGCTCGTCGGCGGGTGATGCGACGGGGGTGTCCGACACCACCGGAAGCGTGATCGTGAAGGTCGTGCCTCGACCCAGCACGCTCTCCACCGTGATCGTGCCGCCAAACTGCTGGACCAGGCCGTGGACAATGGCCAGGCCGAGTCCGGCGCCGCGTTCCTGTTTCGTCGTGAAAAACGGCTCGAAGATGTGGTTGATCGTCTCGGGATCCATGCCCGATCCCGTGTCGCTGACGCGCAGGACGATCCGGTTGGCGGACGGCAGCAGCCCGAAGCCGCCGCTGTCCTGACTGAACGTCGCGATGGTAATCGTGCCGCCGTTGGGCATCGCGTCACGCGCGTTGGTGGCCAGGTTGAGGATGATGCGCTCGAACTGCAACGCGTCGACGCGAACGACGTCGGCCGACGCCTTCAAGTGCAGCACCAGTCGGCGTCGATCGTCGAGCAGCGGCTTGAGCAGCTTTTCGGTCCTGCGCAGCACGTCGTGCAGGCTGACCGATTGCAGGGACGCCTGCTGTTGCCTTCCGAACGTCATCAATTGGGACGCAAGGTCGGCCGCGCGTGCCGCCGCCGCGCGAATCTGCCGCACGTCCTCGTGTAACGGACTGTCAACGCTGATTTGCTGGGCGATGATTTCGGCGCGTCCGCGCACGACCTGCGTGAGGTTGTTGAAGTCGTGAGCCACGGAACCGGCCAGGCGCGCCACGGCGTCCATCTTGCGGGCGACACTGAGTTCGTTCACCAGGCGGAGCTCGTTGGCTTCCATGGCCTCGCGTTCGCGGTCGAGTGTGCGATAGGCCGCCACGGCGAAGCCGCTGAGCGTCACCATGCTGAGCATGGCAATGACTTCCCGAATCGGTTGACCGGAGTTGGCTTCGAGGACGCCGGCCGCATGCAGCGCGTAATGCAGAAACGGCAGCGCCATGGCCCCGATCAGCAGTACGTGTCCTGCGCGCAGTGAACGCTGGCTCGGCGCGGTCTCATTGAGCACGGATTGTTCGGCGGGCATCGGAAGATGCCTGAAGCGGATACCCGTGGTGAACACGACACCTGGAAGCAGCCAGAGTTGATCGACCCAGGAGCCGGGTCTCATCCATTCGTCGTGGCCCATCCGATACGAGGCGGTTTCGACCACGTCGCCGACGAGCAATAATGCCGCGCCGGCGGCCAGCCACGCGTAGAGCAGGCTCCAGCGTACCGACCAGGTTTCCCGTCGCATCCAGAGCAACCGGCCAACGAGCACGACGTCCAGAATCACGTACATTGCCAGCGACGGCAGCGACGTTGCGTAGGCCGTGGGCGCATATGCGGCCGGGACCAACGCGAAGTACCACATGACGAAGAAGATCAGGACGGTGACGCCCGCGGTACGAAGCTGCCGCTCGCGTTCAGCGAGCGACCCGGAGTGGGCCTCGTGCGGACGGAGCTCAACCGCCAGGATGAATGACAGGTAGAAGAGCAGGTAGCCGGACTCCATCGCGAGGTCGAGTGCGGATGACCACGCTGAGTCAGGCACAAACGCGTACGGCACGGCCACGACGAGCCACCCGGCAAACCCGACGCCGAGGATGGTCCAGAACCGCCGCTCGATGGCATCGGGAATGCGGCCGAGATTCACCCAGCACGCCAGGATGATGGGAATCAGAACGGGAAACGAGAAATACCGGCTGCCGAACGCTTCGCGCCACGCCTCAGGTACGCCGGGCAGGGCATAAATGAACAGCGAGGCGGTCCACAGCAGGACCGCAAGAGCGACGATCCGGTCCTTGAGGAGGGCGGAGACCATCCGTGGAGTCATACTAACGCACGGAGACCAGATGACGGGAGGCGCCGTGTGGCGGCGAATCATCGGTGCGGCCCTGTTGGTCGACGGCCTGTGGGCCGCGATGCGGATGTCCAGTCTGCTCTCGTCGTTGGCGACGCGCGACATCCAGGACGTTGCGCTCATCGTGGCGCGGATGCTCGCCGGCGCGACGGCGGTGGCCGCGGGTTGGTTCGTCACGCAGCGGCAGCCGGCCGGGCCGTGGATGGCGCAGTCGGCAAGTCTCGCCACTGCGGGCGTGATGGCCGTCGGCATGATGACAGGGTGGCTGCCCACCAGCATTGATCCCGGTTTGCGACACTGGGTGATCGCAATGTATGCCGCGTTCGCGCTGGGAGTACGTTTCTGGGCGCGTCGCGAGATGCGCCATGAGGACAAGTGATGACCGATTCCGAACTGGCCCTGGAGACAAAGGGGCTGACCAAGGCCTTTGGTGACCTGCGAGCCGTGAACGGCATCGACCTTGTGGTGCCACGCGGCAGCTTCTTTGGCTTTCTTGGTCCCAATGGCGCCGGCAAGTCGACCACGATCAAGTGCCTGACCGGTCTCATGGAGCCGACGTCTGGCGACTATCGGATCCTCGGTGTCGATCCACGCACCCATCCGGTCGAGGTGAAGCGGCGCGTCGGTGTGGTGCCTGAAGACCTGGCCCTGTTCGACCGGCTGACCGGGGCTGAGACGTTGTCTTTTGTCGGGCAGGTGCACGGCCTCGACGCGGCCAACATCCGCGCGCGTTCCGAGGAGCTGTTGACCCTCATGTCGCTGACCGGCGCGGCCGGCGATCTCGTGACCGACTACTCGCACGGCATGCGCAAGAAACTGGCGCTGGCCGCAGCGCTGCTGCCGGCGCCACGACTGCTGTTCCTTGACGAGCCGTTTGAAGGGATCGACGCCGTGGCGTCCAGGCAAATCAAGGATCTGCTCACCCAGTTCGTGCGTGGCGGAGGCACCGTGTTCCTGACGTCGCACATCCTGGAGATCGTCGAGCGCCTGTGCGATCACATCGCCGTGATTGCCCGCGGCTCGCTTGTGGCTCAGGGACCGATGTCCGAACTGCGCGCCGGCGCAAATGGCCTCGCCTCACTCGAAGAACGCTTCATCGATCTGGTGGGCGGAGCGGGCACCGCGACGCCGGAACTCGAGTGGCTCGCGCGATGATCGCGCAGGTTCGCGCATTCGCCTGGCTGCGCTGGCGGATGCTTCTCAACCGTGTGCGTGGCACGAAGCGCCGCGACACGATGGAGCAGGCGGCAAGCATCGTTGCGCTGGTCGCGCCTGGTCTCGTGGTGGCGATGTCGCTGGGATCGGTGACCGCGTTGGCGTTTGCGGGATGGTTCGGCGGGCGCGCCATCGCGGCCGGCGGCGATGCCGCCTACGTCAGCATCGTCATTCTGCGTGTCATCCTCGTCGTCCAACTCGTGATCGTGACCGTCATGCCACTGGGGCTGGGCGCGCAGTCGGCCGCTCGGAATACACGACTGCTGCTTCTCCCGATTTCGCGCCGCCTGTTGCATGCGCTTGAGGTGCTGGGAGGGATTGCCGATCCCTGGATCTTTGCCGTGTTGCCCGGGCTGTGCACCCTGGTCCTGGGCATCCTCGTCGGCGGCGCGTTCACGACCGCCCTGGTTGCGGCCTGTGTCGTGGTGGGCCTGGCCGGCCTGCTGCTGTCGTTGAGCGCGCTGGCGAGTTTCCTGACGACGTGGTTGATGCGCGATCGCCGGCGTGCCGAAGTGTCCACGCTGTTGTTTGTGTTGCTCCTGTCGCTGGCCGGTTTTGTGCCTCAGATGTTCGCCCTCGATCGCGAGCGCGGACGGGATGCCATGACGCCGGAGGAGCGCGAGGCGTCCAGCCTCACGCTTGAGAAGGTGGAGGCATCAATTCCCGCGTGGGCCCGACTGGTGCCGTCCGAGATGGCAGGGCGCGCCATCCAGCGCGCCTCCCAGGGCCGGATCGCCGAGGCCTTTGGCTGGGCGACCGGGGTGTGGGGTGTCGCCGGCGTCGTGTGGCTGGCGTCCGCTCGGGTGCACCGGCGCCTGCTCGATGCGGGCGACAGCCGATCGCGCCGCTCCTCGAACACGACGCTCGCAGGGCTGCGGACCGTGCCGCTTGTCTCACCGGCGGTGTCGGCCGTCGCCTCGGCGCAATGGCGCACGGCCGTGCGGTCTGTGCGAGGGAGGCTTGCGCTCCTGATGCCCGGGCCCATCGTCGCGGTTCTGGTCGTGGTGATGACACGTTCCGGAGATGTGCCCTGGGCTGACCGCATCGGCGACTACAGTCACCTGGCGTGCGCGGCGGCTGCCGCGATGGCGCTGATGACGGTCCATCCGTTCACGCTCAATCAGTTCGCGACTGACCGCGCCGGGCTCACACTCCAGTTTCTGTTGCCCATTTCGTCACGCCAACTGGCCTGGGGCAAAGCCCTCGGAACAATGGCGTTGTATGTGTGCGCAGTCGCCGTCGGGATGCTGGCCGTCGCCTTTTCGTCCGGCGTCAGTTCGATGTGGCTCTGGGCCGCGGTGTTCTGCGGTGCCCTGGCCGCGTTCCTCATTCAGGCGCCGTTTGCCGCAATGATCTCCGCCATGTTGCCTGCGGCGTCCGATCTCAATCGCACCGGTTCGGCGGGGAATCCTCACGCAGGGGCCGCGCTGGTCGGCATCGTGGCGACGGCGCTGGCGCTGGCGCCGGTGTTGCTGATTGTGCTGATCGTTCCGGCGTGGAGTCACGGGCTGACGCTGCTGGTGTCTGCGTTGTGGCTGCTGCTGGTCGCGTGTGTCTCGCGGCTGCTCCTGTCGTCGGCCGCCCGCACCATCGACGCGCGCCGGGAGAACCTGCTGCTGACGATCCGCTGACGACGATGGCAACCCCACACCTGCGTGTGATCGTCTACCCCCCATGCGATCAGCGCTGAAGAGCTTCCGCAGCGACCCCGGCATCATTGGCCTGGCCGTGTTGATCCTGGCCCTCGGGATCGGCGCCAATACCGCCGTCTTCAGCCTGGTCAATCCTCTGTTGCTTCGGCCGCTGCCCCTGGCCGACGCCGATCGGCTGGTCTGGATCGCGAACACCGGGACGACCGGCATGAGCGGAGCGACCTATCGGGTGGACGTCCTTGAAGAGTTCGTTCGGCGATCGACGTCGATGGAGGATATCCGGGCGTACTTTGCATTTTCGGGGTTCTTCAGCCGAACCTTGGACACGCAGGGACAAACGGAGCGTCTCGCGGCCGTGGATGTAGCGCCGGGTTTTCTCGAGCTTCTTGGCGTTCGTCCGGCGGTGGGCCGGCTCTTCGTCGAAGGCGACCACCGTGGGCCGATGCCGCCCGCGTTGCTGCTCACGCACGGATTCTGGATCCGTCGATTCGCCGGGGACCCGTCCATCGTCGGTCGTTCCGTCACGATCAACGCGGCGGCAGCGCAGATTGTCGGAGTGCTGCCTTCGTCGTTCGACTTCGCGTCGATCTTCACCCCAGGCGCCCCAGTGGACGTGGTGTTCCCGGCGGATCTGAACCAGATGCGTCCGTGGGGAAACACGTTGGCGCTGGTCGGCAAACGCCGCCCCGGCGTCACGCTCGAGCAGGCCCGCGCGGAGTTTGCGACGATCCTTCCAGCGATTGCGGCGGCGCGCCCGGAACTCGGGCGACCGGGAGCCCGCCTGGAGGACCTCCAGGCACACGTGGGAGGGCCGGTTCGACGGTCCGTGACGGTGTTGTGGGGCGCCGTGGGTGTCGTGTTGCTCATTGCGTGCGCCAACGTCACGAATCTTCTGCTCGTGCGAGCGTCCTCCAGGCGACGAGAGTTTGCCGTGCGGGGCGCCCTCGGCGCAGGCCGCGGCCGCTTGTTTCGACAGGTGCTCACCGAAGGGCTGCTGCTGGCTGGTGCCGGTGCCGCCCTCGGCGTGCCGCTCGCCTTTGCGCTCACGACGTGGCTGACCAGGAGCGACGGCGTCAGTATTCCGATGCTGCAGTACGCGTCGGTCGACATCGCGGCGCTGACGGTTACCGCGATCATCGCCTGCGCGGCGGGACTGGCCGGTTCGGTGCTGCCTGCCTGGCGGCTCTCGGGGCAGGACCCACAGACCGCACTTGGTGAACATGGACGAGGCACGGTGGATCCGCCAGGTCAGGTGTGGACTCGACGCGTGCTCGTGTGCGCCGAGGTCGCACTGGCGGTCGTGTTGCTGGTGGGCGCCGGCCTGCTGGGACGCAGCTTGATGCGCGTCGTCACTGCTGACGTCGGCTTTGACGCGCAGGATGCCGCCGTCGCCCGACTCGACATGCCGCCTGCAGCGTCACCGATCGACCAGACGGCCCTCAGGCGACGGGTGCTCGAGCGTGTACTGGCATTGCCGGGAGTTTCGGCGGCCGGTTTCACCGATGCGCTTCCGCTCGATCGTAACCGGACGTGGGGCGTGACCGTGCCGGGGCAGACCTACGGGCCAGGCGAAGTGCCCTCGACGTTCGTCTACGTGGTCAGTCCTGGCTACATGCCCGCGATGGGCATTCCTGTGCTGGCCGGTCGTGACTTCGTTCACGACGATCCCATGACTGAGCGGCAGCCGGTGATCGTCAACCGCACACTCGCGCGGACGCTCTTTCCGGATCAGGATCCGATTGGGCGGCCCGCGCAGAGCAACGGCATCGCGCTGACGATCGTCGGCGTCGTGGAGTCGGTGCGGCAGAGCAGTCTCGAGGAGTCGCCCGTTCATCAGATGTACCTCGACATGTCGAGGGTGCAGTCGGTTGGCGCGGACCTCGTCGTGCGGTCCGCCATGGGAAGCCGTTCGCTCGCGCCGGCCCTGCGTGGCGCGCTGGCGGATGTCGGGAAAGGCCTCGTGGTCGCCAACGTCTCGCCGATGTCGGCTCTGGTCGACCGTGCCGTGTCGCCCCGGCGGTTTCTCGCGGAGATTATCGGAGGGTTCTCCCTGTTTGCGGTGATTCTGGCGAGTCTCGGGATCTACGGGGTGGTGTCCTATCACGTGCGGCAACGCACGACGGAGATCGGGGTGCGCATGGCGCTTGGCGCGACGGCCAGTGTGATTCGCCGAGCGGTCGTCGCTGATGCGCTTGTGCTGGCCGGCGTGGGCGTCGTCGCCGGCGGCGGCGCGGCATGGCTGCTCTCGGCGACGGTGACGTCGCTGCTGTACGCGACGTCGAGCACCGACCCTGTCGTGTTCGGTGTCTCCACGGTGGCCCTTGTGGCGGTCGCGGGAGTCGCGGCGTTCATTCCGGCGCTGCGCGCATCGCGCATCAGCCCTTCAGCGGCGCTGCGCGCCGATTAGAAGAGCCGGCTCGCTCACCCGACGAACTTGTACCCGAGGCCGTGTACGGTGAGGATGTACTGCGGCGTGCGCGGATTGGGTTCGATCTTCTGACGAAGCCAGGCCACGTGTACGTCCACCGTGCGTGTCGACGGCATGGAGTGGTAGCCCCAGACTTCATTGAGCAGTTCGTCACGGGTGAGCGTGGCTTCGCGATGCTCGATGAAATATTTCAGCAGCAGGAATTCGCGCGCCGAGAGCTCGAGGAGTTTGCCGTCGCGCCTGACCGTGGCCTTGCGGAAGTCCACACTGATGTTGCCGAACTGCGCCGTCGTCTGGCCCGTGTTCGAGGCGGCGGCCCGGCGCAGCTGCACCTCGATGCGCGCCGTCAGTTCCATCATGTCGAAGGGTTTGGTCAGGTAGTCGTCGGCGCCAAGTTTCAGGCCGAGCACCTTGTCGACGACCTGGCCGCGCGCCGTGAGCATGATGATCGGCGTGGTGATGCCGCGCTGCCGCAGGTCGCGGCAGACGTCGAAGCCGGAGGCGCCCGGCAGCATGACGTCGAGCAGGATGATGTCCCAGTGCTCACGCGCCGCGCGTTCGAGGCCCGATGGACCATCGGAGGCCGCCGCCACCTCATAACCTTCACTCTTGAGGCGGTCGGTCAGGGTGAGGACCAGGCCGGGTTCATCCTCCACCAGCAGAACGCGGCGCACGCGCGCAGGGGCAGCCATGTCAGTCGTGAGCCGGCACGTCGACGGCCGGAATCCGGAGGCTGAAGGTGGCGCCTCCACCAGGCGTCTCGCTCACCGAGACCGTGCCTCCGTGCGCTTCGGCGATGCGGGCGACCAGGCTCAGGCCGAGGCCGTTGCCGTGGATCTGCTGGTCGACCGCGTGTCGACCCCGATAAAACGGCTCAAAGATGTGTGCGGCATCGTCGGTCGTGATGCCGGGACCGTGGTCGGCGACGTCCAGCGCAATCGTGGGCGGATCGTTGTCGTCCCGACGCAGCGAGATTCGCAACCACCGGCCATCAGCGGCGTACTTGATCGCGTTGCCGACGAGATTCGACAACGCGCGTCGCAACGCTTCTTCGTCGGCCATGATCGGCGCAAGCGCCTCCGGCGCCTCGATCTCTACCTGGATTCCTGCAGCATCGAGCTGCGGCTGATGTGTGGCAACCACGTCCGCGATCAGTGACGGCAGGTCTGCTGGGCGGAGCGCCAGTGGACGCCGGTTCCCGCTCAGGCCGGCAAACTCAAGCACCTCTTCGACCATGTCCGTCAGCCGCCGGCCCTCGGTTTCGATGAGCTGACCGTATCGCCTGGCTTGCGCCGGGTCGTCCACGACTCCCGCGGACAGGTTCTGGCCGGCCGATCTGATCACCGCCAGCGGCGTGCGCAACTCATGCGACACCGTTGCGACAAACTCCATCTGCTGGGCGGCGAGCCGCTCGGCCTTGCGAGCGTTGATCACGATCAGACCCACACCGGCCAGCAACACGCCAAGAATGCCGAAGCTGGTCGCCAGATTCCGTGTGCGTGCCTGCGCGACGGCCTCGTCGAGCGAACCGGCGCCATGTTGCACCAGGACCTGCCAGCCGTTCAGCGACACACGTGCCGCCTGCGCGGTGGCGGTGCCGGAACGTTCCTGGATGAAGAGCGAGACACCGGACGCCTGGGTTGGAGCGACCCGCACAGGATCGGCGGCCACGAATCCCGATCGGCGCTGCGACGTCTCCCACAGCAGCGCGCTCGACTCAGCCAGCACGCGCGCGTTGAACTCGTATCGGTTGCCGGTGAAAAACACCGTCGATGCATCCACATGCATCTGCCGGCTGAGTCCATCCGCGTCGAACCCACGCACAAACACCGGATGGAACTCGCGATCAAGGACGGCGACCCGATAGTGATCCGATCCGGTCGCCGGGAAGTACCGCTCCACCAGGCCCGGAATGACCGAGCTCACGAGGACGTCGCGGTCAAGCTCGATGACCAGGAAGTCGGTGCTGGCAAACCGCACGGCGACCATCAGGTTACTGCCCGTGACGTCGGGCAGCTGCATCGTTCGTGACACGATCGGCACGATCAACGCCGGCACCGAATCCACCACCGGTGACAGCGCCATGGTCGCCAGCGACTGCACCCGCATTTCGGTCGTCCCCTTAACAGCGGTGGACGACGGGACCATGCGGGGCGTCGACATTGCGATCGTGCGTTGCACGCCGGCGAAATGTGCCGGCCAGGCGGTGTCGCTCCCGCTGCGTGAGCCGGGAGACCACTGCGCAAGCGTGTGCGAGTCTGCCTGTCCACGCGCGATGTACACCGCCTTGACCATGTCGGGATAGAGCGCCCGAGCGCGCCACGCATCGTAGTGGGCCGCAATGGCCGCCCAGGGATCGCGGTCGAGCGCCTCGCCATCAATGGCCAGCATCGTCGAGGCGAGCGACATCTCGCGGTCAAAGTCGATCCCGAACTCCGACGCGCGCTGTGCCAGGGTGCGACCCAGCTGCGCGCGTTCCGCTTCACTGACCTGACCCAGCCAGCGGTACTGCAGGGTGCCGAGCAGCACCACGAGCAGGATCAGCACCGCTGGAACGACGAGCCGAAGGGAAAGCCGTGAGGCGGCCATGGACCGGAGTCTACCACGGGGCGCGAAATCTTCTGTTTCTGTAAGTGATTGAAAAATAGGGTTTTACGTCCTTAACAATCTCTTTGCGTTCGCTTAACCAAATGCCGTGCACCGGCGGTCAGGCTTGAACCGTCATACAGCCCGAACCGTCGACAGGGCGGTTCATCAAGGAGCGAACGAGATGCGGAAGGTCATGAACGGAATCGTGGTGGCGATGCTGGCGGTGCCGGCGCTGGTGTTCGGACAGGGCGGCGACGTCAACAAGGTGCTCGCCGACATGAAGGCGGCGCTGGGCGGCGCTGACAAGGTCGCCGGCGTGAAGTCGATGACCGCGGTCGGGCGGACGCTGCGCACCAGCCCCACGGGGAACACCACCGAGAACGAGTTCGAGCTGGCGATGGAACTGCCGAACAAATACATGATGCGTTCGGTGTTGGCCAATCTGGGCAACATGAGCGTGTACCGGAACGCCGGTTTCAACGGCGACGGCCTCATCAATGTCATCGACCAGCCTCCGTCACTGGGCGGCGGTGGTGGAATGGTCATGGTACGCGCGGCCGGCTCTGGCGGCGCCGGAGGGGCGGCTCCCACCCCGGAGCAGCAGGCCGAGAGTAATCGTCGCCTCCTGATGTCGCAGAAACACGACTTCGCGCGACTGGTCCTGGGCCTGTTCGGTTCGTCGTACGAGGGATTCCCGGTGCAGTTCAGCTATGCCGGTGAAGCGGAAGCGGCTGACGGCAAGGCCTTTGTGATCGACGTGAAGGGCGACGGCGACTTTGCCGGCCGTCTGTTCGTGGACTCGGCGAGCCACCTGCCCCTCATGTTCAGCTGGATGGCGCCCGAGCCGATGGTCATGACCCAGACGATGCGTGGTGGCGGGCCGGGCGGTGGCCAGACTGTCCAGATGGGCGGCGGCGCGTCGTTCACCACGAGCGGCAGCGCTGGTGGCCGCCAGATGACCGAAGAAGAGCAGAAGAAGATGATGGCGGATGCCGAAGCCGCCCGTCGCCAGGCGGAAGCCAATCGCAAGACGGTCGAATATCGGCTGTTCTACAGCGACTACAAGACCGTCAACGGCGTGAAGCTGCCGCACACCATCCGTCGCTCGGTGGACGGGAAACCCACGGAAGAAATGACCTTCGAGTCGATCAAGCTCAATCCGAAGATCGACGCGAAGAAGTTCGAAGTCTCGAAGTAACCGGACGTCGTTCAACAGGAGACCATCGTGGTGAAGACATGCATTCGCATGACAGGATTCGTGTGCCTCGCGTTGACCGTCATCGTGCCGTCGCAGGCACAGGCGCAAGCGCCGGCGGCAACAGGACGGCTGGTGGTGACGGTTGTTGACCAGACAGGTGCCGTGCTGCCGGGCGCCACGGTGACGGTCACCGGCCAGGAAACGGCGACACGCACCACCACGGTGGCTCCGGTGGCGGCCACCGATGCGGGCAGCGCGACCTTTCCGACGCTGACGCAGGGCCGTTATACCGTGCAGGCGGAGTTTGCCGGCTTCGAGACGGTGACCCAGCGTGACGTGCGCGTGCGGGCCGGCGAGACCCGACGGACGATCACGCTGCCCCTCAAGAAGATGCAGGATGAAGTGACCGTGGGCCGCGACGGACAGTCATCCGGCCTGGATCCACGCGGCAGCGCCTTCTCGACGATTCTCACGCGCGAGATGATCGAGGCCCTGCCCGACGATCCTGAGGAAATGGAAGCCGTGCTCAAGGCCATGTCTCCCGCGGGCTCGCAGATCCGGATTGACGGTTTCACCGGCGGTCAGATGCCGCCCAAGTCACAGATCCGATCGATTCGTCTTCCGCGCATGGACGCCTTTGCGGCACAGAACCACGGCGGGATGAACGGCGCGATGTTCATCGAGATCATGACGCAGCCAGGCGCCGGGCCACTGCGCGGCAGCATCGACTCGTCCTTCCAGGACGACCGCTTCAACTCCCGCAATCCGTTTACGCCGGTCAAGGGTGACGAGCAGATGCGTCAGTACGGCATGGCGCTGTCGGGCACCATCCGCCCGAACAAACTGTCGTTTTCACTCAACTTCAACGGCATGAACAACTACACGTCGCCGAATCTCCTGGCGGTGTTGCCGGACGGCACGACGGTCAACGAGTCGCTGCGCACGCCCACCGACATGCTCAATGCCACCGGCCGCGTGGACTGGGCCATCAACCGGGATCACGCGCTTCGCGCCAGCGTCTCGCGCATGCAGCGCGACACGAACAACATGGGTGTGGGTGGCTTCAACCTGTTCGACCGTGGCTACACCTCCGAAAACTCAACGACGACGCTGCGACTCTCGGAGAACGGGCCGCTGGGACGCCGGATGTTCACCGAGTCACGGCTGCAGCTTTCGTGGTCGGACAACTCGAGCGCGTCGCTGGTGGAGGCCCCAACCATCCGCGTGCTGGACGCGTTCACCACTGGTGGCGCGCAGATGCGCGGCGGGCGGAACTCATTCGGCCTGGAAGCCGCGACCGACCTGGACTACGTCCGCGGCGCGCACTCGTGGCGCACGGGTCTGCTGGTTGAAGCGGAACGCCACCGGTCTGATGACATCTCCAACTACCTCGGGACGTACACCTTCGCGAGCCTCGATGACTATCGCGCGGGGCGCCCGATGAGCTACACGAGGAAGATCGGCGATCCCAACCTGAAGTACTCGACGTGGCAGGTCGGCGCCTATCTGCAGGATGATTGGCGCGCCTCACGGAGCGTGATGGTGTCGGCGGGCGTGCGCGCCGGCTTCCAGTCGCTGACCGGTGATCAACTCAACCTCTCGCCTCGGGTCAACCTCGCGTGGTCACCGTTCCGCAGCGGCAAGCTCACCCTCCGCACCGGATACGGCTACTTCTACGACTGGATCAGCGCCGATCTCTATAAACAGACGCTGCTGGTGGACGGATTCCGCCAGCGCGAACTCAACGTCCTCAATCCGTCCTACCCCGACGTGCCGCAGGACGGCGCGCAGACAGTCACCAATCAGTACCTCTGGGATGACAGCCTCGCGTTGCCGGTCGGACATCGTCTGCATGCCGGCGCGGATCGGGCGCTGACGGCTGATTCGCGCCTGAGCCTGACCTATGCGCGCTCCTGGGGACAGGGGCAGCTGCGAGGCCGGAACCTGAACACGCCGGTGGACGGTGTGCGTCCCAATCCGGCGTTTGCCAACATCCTCAGCCTGGTGTCGGATGCGGAAGCGACGACCGAGTCGATCTCGCTCGGATGGAATCTCACCAAGCTCAACTGGAAGAGCTTCTTCGTGTTTGCGAACTACACGTTCACCAGGAGCACTACCAACACCACCGGCGCGTTTTCGGTGCCGGCCAACGGCGAGAATCTCGACACCGAGTGGGGTCCGTCCGCCGGCGACATCCGGCATCGCATGTCGGCGTCACTCTCGATGCGCCCCACCGCTGATCTGAGCATCAGCCTCAATGCGCGCGCGCAGTCGGGCACGCCGTACAACATCACTACGGGTCGCGACGACAACGGCGACGGATTGTTCAACGACCGTCCGGCCGGTGTCTCACGCAATTCCGCCCGCACGGCCAGCCAGTGGGATCTCGGCGGCCGGATCTCCTATGCCTGGGGTTTTGGTACTCGCCCGCAGAGCACGGGTGGCGGCGGCACGCAGACGGTGGTGATTGGTGGCGGTGGCGGCATGGCCGCGGGTTTTGGCGGCGGCGCGACAAGCAAACGCTTCCGCATCGAGGTCTACCTGTCCGGTCAGAACCTCCTCAATCGCGCGAACTACGTCGGCTACTCGGGTGTGCTGACGTCGCCGTTCTTTGGCCAGCCCACCAATGTCATGAACCCGCGGAAGATGCAGGCCGGCCTGCGTTTCGGTTTCTAAACGAACCACGACCCGTGCCGATTACGCCTTCAGAGGGGTACCCATATCCGGGGCCCTTCTGGAGGCGTTGTGCACCATTCGCATGATCTAATCGCGCTCGACCTGCGAGGGCCACGAGAGGAGCCAGTCCAGCCGACGCCGGCTGCGGCGCAGAACTGCGCGCAGTCGTGCGCCGAGTTCACCCGTCACGCCCAGCAGCTCGAGCAACACCGCGTGGAGGATCTTGCGGCCGTCGTCGGGGCACTGCACGAAACGGTTGGCGCGCTCGGGACGGAGATGCAGTCATGGCAGGGCGACGTGCAATCGGCTGCCGGCCGCTTCCACGCCCTGGTCTCCCAGCCCGACCCCGAGGTGCTCCGCACGCACCTGATCGAAGAGGTGCGCACCCTGAAGCTGGCCGTGGTGGAACGCCGACAGCGATGGGAGGCGACGCGAAAAGCCTACGTCGACCGTGTGACCGACCTCGAAGTGCAGCTGCGAAGCACACGGGCGGAGGCCTCGACCGACGCGCTCACCGGCCTGGCGAACAGACGCGCCTTCGACCGCGAACTCACGCATCGTCTTCGTTCCTCTCATCAGCGTGTCGTGCTGGCGCTGTTCGACGTTGACGACTTCAAGGGCGTCAACGACACCCGCGGCCACGCCGAGGGTGACAAGGTCCTGGCAGGCATTGCCGGGATGTTGTCCAGCTCGATGCGACCCGGCGACCTGGTCGCGCGTCTTGGTGGTGACGAGTTCGCCGTCATCGTCGCGGGCCTGACGCTGCGGCAGGCTGAGAATCGGTTCGCCACGCTCGTGTCGGAGATTGCCGTGGCTGTACACGGGGTGAGTTGCGGCCTGGCGGAGTTTTCGGCCGGAGATACTCCAAAGAGCCTGTACGACCGCGCCGACCATGCGTTGTATGACGCCAAGAGGGGCGGCAAACACCGCGTCGGAACACGCGCGAGTGCGTTTGTGCGCGACATGATTGAGGGGGCACGTGCGAGCGCCTGAGCCGCGCCTGCAACTGCGCTCCTGGCAGTTTGCCTCCGATGTGATGGCGCCTCCGCCTCCCGTCGTGCTCTCACGCGGGGCGTTGCCCGCCCTGCCTCGAGGCAGATCCCATCCTCGCGCCTCACTGCGCACCGAGATCTGGCTCGGGCAGGACGGCATCCTCACCAAGGGGGGCGGCGTCCTGCGCGACTTGAGCGAAGGCGGCGCCTTCGTCGAGACGCCGCAGCGGTTTGGGGTGGGCCGCGTTCTGAGCATCCGATTCCGGCTGCCGAATCCTCCCGTGTTCGTCGACGGCACGGTACGGGTGCGACACGAACAGGCTGACAAGGGCCTGGGTGTGCAGTTTGTCGATCTGTCCGATGACAACCGTCGCCGTGTTCGCGAGTTCGTGAGCCGGCACGGCGTATCATCGAACTGATGTCCACGCCGTTCGACACGTTCCGCGCCCGCATCGTTGATGCGGAGCAAACGGGCAATCCCGCGGTGTTCGAAGAACTGCTCGCGGAGGATGCCGTGATCCTGCCACCCGGAATGCCGCCGATTGAAGGGAGGGCGGCATGCCTGGAGTTCGTGACCGAAGTGTTGCGTGTCATGAACGGCGTGTATCAGCGCGAAGTCGTGTGCGACAGCGCGGAAGTCGTGGCGTCGGGCAACCTCGCCTTTGATCGCGGCCGTTTCGCGCAGAGGCTGACACCGCGGGACGGCGGCGCCCCACTTGCGGAAGAGGGGCATTACCTCTGGATGTATCGTCGCGACGAGACAGGCGCGTGGAGGCTGGTGCGCATCATCGGCAGCGCCTCGTCGAAAGTCGACTTCACGCCGATCGGTGTCGTGCGGAGTCCGTTCGTCGAGAAGGCGCAGATCCCGAAAGGCCCTGGCGCCGCCCACGTCGCCGAGGGGATTCTCGAGGTGGGCACCGCGTACGAAGAAGGCCTGACCGACATCGAGGGCTTTTCGCACCTCTACGTCATCTGGGTCTTTCATCAGTCCGAAGAGAGCCGGCTGACATCCCAGCCGCCGACGGCCGACCGTCCGCATGGTGTCTTCGCCTCGCGGTCCCCGTATCGACCCAACCCGATCGGGCTGACGGTCGTTCGTTTGCTGCGACGCGACGGGCGACGACTGCACGTGGCAGGTCTGGACATGCTCGACGGCACCCCAATCCTCGACATCAAGCCATATCTGTCGTCGATTCCCGTGGAAGAACTGCGCCGAGGTTGGATGGAAACCGAGACCGGGCGCCTCGCTGAGAAGTCCTGAGAAAGCCCAACGTGCATCGGCCGCGGTGAGTTCCTACCATGGCGGCATGCGTCATCGGCGGAACTCCTCCATCTTCTGGGTGTCAGCCCTGCTGCTCTCGACTGTGGCCTGTGGCGGCGGAGGTGGCGGCAGCAGCACCCCCACGTCCCCATCAACCGGCGGGACGTCAGGCGGCACGACGCAGGACTCCACACCACCGTCGCTGACGGGAGCGTTTGTGAATGCGGAGCAGGCCGTGGCGTTTTTTGTGTTTGGCGCGACGTTGCCCTCCGAGATCCGCAATCCGACGTGGGAGATCGAAACGGCCTCGCAGGATGTGCCGGTGCTGGCCGCCATGTCCGGCCGGGTGATGTGGATTGCGGATACGGCGCAGGGCGACCAGGCCATCACGATTCAGACGTCCGACGCCTCCATCTATGTGCTGGTGCACGACCACGTGCGGGACGTTCGTGTCACGGTGGGCCAGACGGTGACCGCCGGCCAGCAAATCGGGATCGTGGGCCGGCTCAACAACGGGCGTGGCCGGACGGAGTTGCAGCTGAATCGCCGCGTGCCGGCGCCGGAAGTGGCCGTCTGCCTGCGGACGTTTTTCTCGGCCTCGGTGAACGCGGCCTTCGAGGCAGCCTCCCTGCGCCTGAACGGTTCCACCAACACCTGCCTGGCGGAGACAGTGGTGCCGTAGGCGGGGTGCCGAAGTGCCGAAGTGCCGGGGTGCCGAAGTGCCGAAGTGCCGTGGTGCCGAAGTGCCGAAGTGCCGGGGTAAGATCGGGGCGGGAGAACTCACAATGAGACGAAGGCTCGCGGTCTGTGTGCTCGCGGTGGTGTGTGCCGGCGGCTGGCTGAATGCGCAGGAGCAGTGGACGGTTCAGCGGGCGTCGTTTAACGGCTCCTGGACTGTCGAAGTCGCCAACCAGTCGGCGACGCTCCCGCTCTCGCTCGAAATTGATGGCTCTACGGTGAAGGGCACCATGAAGGGTGCGCCCATCGTCGGTGAATACAGGAACGGCATTGTCACGTTTGCCGATACCGCAAGCTGGGCAGCGTTGCGAGCCGGCACGATCGGCGCCGAAGACAGTCGCGACATGTACTCGACAGTCTATTCAGCGCGACTGATTCCTGAAGGTCTGTTGGTGGGCACCGCGCATGTGTACATCCGCGGCTACGGGCCCGCCTTTACCAAACGCATGGAGTGGACCGGTCGCCGCCAGGGGATCGGGCGGGTCTGAAGACCCGCCCCCACGGCTGAGCTGTCCCCCCCGGCTGAGCTGCGACCCGTCACGGCCGCCATCGCCTATCGAGCGCCGGCGGGCACGCGCGGCACGCGGCCGTCCATCTGCGCCGCGCGCCACGCGAACGTGGCCATCACGATCGCCTGCTGCTTGAGTTCGTCCTCGCTCATGCGCTCCGGGAAGTCCGCGTTGGTGTGGCGCGTGCGTTCGTCGTAGGCCGAGAAGTCCTTGATGGCGTTGAACGCCGGCATGCCGGCCTGCACAAACGGCACGTGGTCGGTTGATCCAATGCCTTCCATGACGTTCATCGTGGCGCCGAGGTCGCGCAGCGGCGCGAGCCAGCCGTCGAAGAACTGCTTGGCGGCCTCGTTTTTTTCCATGTAGAAGCCCAACGTCCGGCCGCTGCCCGGATCGTCGTTCAGATACACCTGGAGTTTGGCCTGTGCCTCCGGCGTGGCCAGGTGCTGCGCCAGATAGGCTCGCGCGCCAAGCAGGCCCTGCTCTTCGCCACTCCAGAGCGCCACTCGGATCGTTCGTCTCGGCGAGGCGCCAATGGCCTTCAGGATCCGCATGGCTTCCATGACAGCCACGGCGCCGTCGGCGTTATCTGTTGCGCCGTTTGCCGTGTGCCACGAATCAAGATGCGCGCCCAGCAACACGTATTCGTCACGCACGGCCGGGTCTGTGCCCGCAATCTCCGCGATGACGTTGTAGCTGTTCAGATCCGCCTCGTGGAATCGCGTGCGTGATTCCACGGTCATTGCCACTGGTTCGCCTGCCGCGGCGAGGCGGGCCAGCATGTTGTATTGCTCGGTGGCGACCACGAGCGACGGCACCGCATCGCGCGGTGTATTCCGGTTGCCGAGCACGCCCACCGTGCCGTCGCGGTACGTGCTGGGTTTGATCGTGACGGCCGCGCCGAGCTGTTGCAGCAACGAGGTCAAGGTGCGCCCGGGAATTGGCGCGCGAGCCTGCGGCAGCGAGGGGTTGCCCGTCGCGATCGGTGCGTCCGCAATGCCGGGCTGCGGCCGGTCCCCATCCACGAACGTGTCGACTGGTGGATGGGTCAGCACGATGGCACCCTTGAGCGCGGCGCCCATTTCTGTCACTTGCGCCGACGTCTTGTCGCCGATGTAGACGACGCGCCCGCTCACTGGTCCTGCCGTCGAAGCTGTCCACGCCTCCGGATAGGCAATGAGAGGGAAGTAGCGCGGCTCGGTCATCGCCGCGGAGACATGCAGCACTTCCCAGCCCGCACCAAACTCGAACGGCTCCAGCCGCGCGTTGCTCAGGCCCCACGCGGCGAACTGCTCTTTGGCCCAGTTGGCAGAGCGCACATGCGCCGGTGAACCGGTCAGTCGACCACCAAAGCCGTCAGTCAACCTGAGAAACAGCGACTGCGCCATGGACCGTTCCAGGCCCTCAGCACGAATCCTGGCGAGGGTGGCATCGTCGTTCGCCTGTTGCGCCACAACCGCGAGCGGCAGCACTGCGAAGCCGAGGGCGACGATGAGGGAGAGGTGGGAGCGTTGCGCAACGCGTGTGAGCATGGTGCAGATGATAACGCCGCTCCTCGCAGCGCGTGAGACCTACTCGATCCGCACCAGGACGCCTTTGCGTTTGACGATGTTTTTGTAGTCCCACTGGATGGCCTTCGCCTTGCGCAGCCAGCGCGCGAGGTCACGCGGCCGCACCTCGTCCACCGACGTGTATCGGGCCTCTGCGGCCTTGAACGTGCCTTCCGGTGAGAGTCCCGGCTCGTCAAAGGACTGACCGCTCCAAAACAGGAGGCGTACGCAGTCTTTCAGCTGGCTGTAGCCGACGATCGGGTTGCCGTCGAGGAACCAGACTGGATGCCGGTGCCAGATCTTGCTCTCGGCCGTGGGCAGGCGCTCGTCGATCGTCTCAGCGAGCCGTTTGCAGATCGCTTTTGACTCTTTGGTGAGCGCGTTGTTGTATTTGCGGATGTCGGCGTGCATCGCGATAGACGATACAGTACGCGGATGCGTCGCGTGCGTATCGCCCTGGCGAATATCAGCTATCCCACATCACGAGATGAATCCGTACGCCTGGTTGTCGACGCCGTCGGCAAGGCAGCCGAGCATGAAGCTCTGGTGGTCTGTTTTCCGGAATGCAGTATTCCCGGCTACCGCTGGCCGGGCAAGCCCGTCGCGCCGCCGGACCAGCAGTTCCTTGAGCAGGCACTGGCAGAGGTGTCGACCGCAGTGCGGCGAGCGGGCGTTGCCGCTGTTGTTGGCATGGAGCGTGTGACGGAGCGCGGCCTCCAGATCTCGGCCTGTGTGTTCGATTCCGACGGATCAATTCTCGGGTGGCAGGACAAAGGGCAACTGGATCCATCCGAGGAAGATGTGTATCCGGCGATGGGCACCGGCAGGGCCGTGTTCACCGTGGGCCCACTCACATTCGGTGTGGTGATCTGCCACGAAGGATTCAGGTATCCGGAAACAGTACGGTGGGCCGTGCGGCACGGCGCGCAGCTGGTCTTTCATCCCCACGCGGACCTCGGACAGCCGGGCGGATATCGGCCGACGAGTTTTGGCGACCCTGCGAACAGCTTTCACGAGAAGGCGATGTTGTGTCGCGCTGCGGAAAATACGTGTTACTTCGCCTCGGTGAACCATGCCTGCGAAGGGGCAGGCACCACGTCGGCGGTGGCGAGACCCGACGGCACATTGCTGTGTCATCAGCCCTACGGCATCGCAGGACTGCTCATCGCCGATCTTGATCTTGACGCGGCGACCGGCCTGCTGGCGTCCCGACTTCGCACCTCGCCGGCGTAGCGGTCCCTGTTATCCTCCTGCCATGCGCTTTCGACTGCTTTGTGGGATCACCGTGGCCGCGCTCTCGGCGGGCGCGCTGGCCGCTCAGACCCCTGCGCCCGCGCAGGCGTTCGATCTGCTCATCATCAACGGCCGCGTGTTTGACGGCACCGGCAATCCATGGTTTCCCGCCGACATCGGTGTGCGCGGTGACCGCATCGTCGCGATTGGAACGTTGACCGGTGCCACGGCCACGCGGACCATCGACGCCGCCGGCAAGTACGTATCACCCGGCTTCATTGACATTCACTCGCATGCCGATGATGGCGCGAGGGCTCAGGGTGGATTCCGCGATCAGAATCCGCAGATTCGCGCGGCACCTAATCTTGTCACCCAGGGCATCACCACGGTGGTCGTCAATCACGACGGTCGATCGCCCTGGCCCATTGCGACCCAGCGCGCGTTGATCGAGAAGAACCGTATCGGTCCGAACACCATGTTGATGGTCGGCCACGGCGCGGTGCGCACACAGGTGATGGGGCGCGATACACGCCGGCCGGCGACCGATGAGGAAGTCGCGAAGATGCGGGTGCTGGTGCGCCAGGCGCTGGAAGAGGGCGCCGTCGGGCTGAGCGCTGGGCTCGAATACGAGCCGGGCCGCTGGAGTGTCACGAGCGAAATTGTGGAACTGGCGAAGGAACTGCCGGTTTTTGGTGGTGTGTACATCTCCCACGAACGCAGCGAAGGCAGCGATCCGCTCTGGTACGTGCCAAGCCAGGACGGCCCTGGGCCTCCAACGCTGCTGGATGCCGTGCGCGAGACGATCGAGATCGGCGAGAAGTCCGGCGCCAGGGTCGTCGCGTCGCACATCAAGGCGAAGGGGGCGAACTACTGGGGATCAAGCGCTGCGGCGATCAGCCTGATTGAACGCGCTCGTGCCCGCGGCGTGGATGTGTGGGCAGACCAGTATCCGTATCCCACCAGCGGTACGGATGGCTCAACGGTACTGATTCCCGATTGGGCGATCCGGTCAACGAATGCCACGCAGGCGTCAGGCGGACGTGCTGAGGCGCTGCGAACGACCCTTCGGGACGCAAAACTTGCCGCCACGGTCCGCTCGGACATTGCGCACGAAATTGCCCGGCGCGGTGGGGCGGACAACGTCGTGGTCTACGAGTACACGGACAAGTCGCTGTACGGAAAGACACTGGCAGAGATCGCGTCCCTGTGGCGCGTGGATCCCGTGGAGGCCGCGATCCAGATCCAGCTGGAAGGCCTGCCCAACCGCGCCGGCGGCGCGCGCATGCGCGGGTTCTCCATGGATGAAGGCGACATGGAGGCGTTTGCGAAGCAGCTGTGGGTCGCGACGTCCACGGACGCCGGTATCGCGCTGCTCGACGGACCGCCCTCGACGCACGCGCGCTTCTATGGCAGTTATCCGCGCAAGATCCGGCACTATGCGCTCGACCGCGGCGCCATCACGGTTGAACATGCGATTCGGTCGTCCACCTCGCTGCCGGCCTTGATCATGGGGCTCTCCGACCGCGGCATCATTCGCGAGGGGATGGCTGCGGATCTCGTGGTCTTTGACCTGGCGACCATTCGCGACAAAGCGACGTTCTTCGAGCCGCACCAGTACTCCGAAGGCATCAACTTTGTCTTCGTCAACGGCATCGCGGTCGTCGACGATGGCAAGCCGACCTGGGAGTTGCCGGGAAAGATCATCGCCCGCCAATAGAACCTTATGGCGATCGAATTAACCCCAGACACAGCTGCGCAGTTGCGCGAGTCCATCAAACGTTTTGTGGCGGAGCACTTTGATCAGGACATCGGGGACCTGAAGGCCACGATGATGCTGGACTTTTGTCTGAAGGAGATCGCGCCGACGGTCTACAACAAGGCCATCGCAGACGCGCTGATTACCGCACCTTCACCGCGGTGATCAGCCAGACCTTGTCGGTCTTACCGCAGTCCACATCGCCCTGACATTCCGCCGCGAGGACCTCGCCCTGCTTCCAGGTGAGGTCGACCTTCCTGCCGACCAATTCCGTCTTCTCGCAAATCTCGAACTCCGCCATTTCCGTGACCGCCTCGCCGGTGTCCGGCTTGAGCGTGACGTAACAGGCGGCATCGCCGGCGACGAGTTCGGTGACGGTAGCGGACGCCGGTTTGCCGGGCGGTGGGGCGGCAGTCGGCGTGGCAGCGGGAGTCGCCGCCGGCGGCTGACTCGCCTGGTCGCCACAGGCGCTGGCTGTGACAACAGTGAAGGCAAACACAAGAACCGGCAGAGAGATCCTGATGCGCATCGCGGTTGGGGAGTCTACCATTCCAGTCATGAATTTCCGGATTACGTCTGTTGTCCTGGCGTCAGTCGCCGTCGGGGCGTTGCTCGTGTCGGACCACGCTGTGAATCCCCTGCGGGCAGAACAGGCGGCTGCCACGACAATCACGCGCGGAAACTTCACGTTCGCATATGACGAACGAGGCGTCTCGTTGCTTGGCCATCGGCAGGATCCGTTCGGCGCGCTGCTGACCACCGGTCCCGGCCAGGGCCGCGGAGGTCGTGGCCCGACCCCGCCCGCCACCCTCGGCCTGACGCTCGCGTACCGGTCCTCGTCATCTTCCGAGTGGACGCTGGCCGCGCGCGGAAAGGTGATGACCGCGCAACCTGAGCAGGGCGTGGTCTCGTACTCGAACGGCGGCAGTGCGGACCCGTTGATGGTCACCGAGACCTACCGTACTGATGGCCGCGTGCTCGACTGGACCATTGATGTCGCGGCCCGTCGTGGCGCCGTCACGATTGGGGACCTGGGCATCACGATTCCCATTCAGGGACCCAGCGGGCCCACGCCGGATCACATTTTTGAGCGCGGGTTCCTCAAGCACCAGTTTGTGTCCGGGCACGGCTCGTTCATGTACTTCGTACGCGCGTCAGGAGCTCCGCCGTTCCTGCTGGTCACGACGCTCCCCGGCACGTCGCTGGAGTACACGGCAACTTCGGGTAGCGGCGCGCAGCCGGGACCACAGGTATACGTGCATTCGGCGCGCTCGGGCGCCGCCGAGACCCGCGGCACCTGGAGGCAGGCCCATACACAGCGGAACCTCCGACAAGGCGACCGCGCGCAGTACGGCTTCCGCTTCCAATGGGCCTCGTCGTATGACGAGTTGCGGGAATTGCTGTATCAGTCAGGCCACTTCGACGTGCGGGTCGCGCCAGGCATGACCGTGCCCACCGACCTGACCGCCCGCATCGCCCTCAGGACCAAGGCGCGCATCGAGCGCATCCGACCAGAGTTCCCCGATCAGACGACGATTCGCCGGCTGGAGTCACCGAAGTCTGATGTGCAGCTCTATGACGTGACCTTCAACCGTCTCGGCGAGAACATGTTGACCATCGTCCATGACGGCGGCCGACAGACACACCTCGAGTTTTTTGCCACCGAGCCCATGGAGACGCTGATCAAGAAGCGGGCCTCGTTTCTGGTCGAACGGCAGCAGGTCAAGGACCCCTCCAAATGGTGGAACGGTGTCTACGCCATCTACGACATGTCGAAGGGCGTCGTGCGGACGATCGATGACCCCGACATCTTCATCGATCGGATGGTGTACGCGCTGACGGCAGACGATCCGGGTCTCGCCAAGGCGCCGTACCTGGCGGCGAAAAACGTGGCGTTTCCCGACAAGCGGGAAATCGAGTCGCTGGAGTACTACCTCGAGCACTTCGTCTGGGGCGGACTGCAGCGAAAAGACGATGAGCGTCCGTATCCTTACGGGATCTATGGCACGCCACACTGGTTCATCAACCGTGATCCCGGCCGGCGGAAGGCGTACGCGGAGTCACTGGCCAACAATGCGACGGCGATCCGCGATCTGAAACGTGAACATGTGTGGCGGTCCTACGACTATCCGCACGTGGTGATGCTGTATTTCCACATGTACCAGATCGCGAAGCTCTATCCGGAGCTGTCGACGTATCTGGACGCGGAGGGCTATCTCAATCGCGCCTGGGAAACGGCCCGCGCGTTTTACATCTACCCCTACGAGATCTATCCGGACTACTACGAGACGTACAAGTGGGGACTCTACAACGAGCTCGTGGTGCTGGAGCTGATCAAGGCACTCGAGCAGGAGGGGTTCCGCGAGCAGGCGTCCTGGCTGCGGGGGCAGTGGGAGATCAAGACCAAGTACTTCGTGTACGACGACAAGTATCCGTTCCGCTCCGAGTATGCGTTTGACAGGACGGCATTCGAATCCACGTATGCATTCGCCAAGTACGGCGCGACCACGGACATGGCGCCGGATAAGAACCTCTGGTACGACGTCAAGTTGAAGACGTGGTATTCGCATCCACGCGTGGCGCGGGAAGACTCGCGCGCGTTCATGGATCGGCAGCTCGCGTCTGGACTGGCGGTGCGTGGCTGGCTCAATCCTGCGTATTACACGCTGGGCGCCGATCCTGGCGTGAGTTACATGGCCGCGATGGGCGGCTGGGGCGTTCTGGACTACGCGATCAACTTCGCGCCGGTGCCGTACGACTGGCTGCAGCTGGGCTACGCGTCGTACCTGAGTTCGTGGGCGCTCATGAACACGGGGACCCCCGCGAGCAACTACGGGTACTGGACCAAGGGTCGGGAGAATGACGGTGCGGCGGGATGGCAGTTCATGTCGACCAAAGTGGGTTCGGCGTGGATGGGGTCGAGTGTGCCCGGTGGCGTCACGGTCCCTCGAGGACCGTGGCACTACGATGGAGAGATCGACCTGGGATTTGGCGGCGCGTTGCGCATGGCCACCACACTGCTGACGCGTGATCCGGCGTTCGGGTGGTTTGCCTACGGCGGCGCGCTGGACGAATCAGAACACGCGCTGCAAATCGAGCCTCGTGACGGATTGCGTCGCCGATTCACGGTGGTGCTGCCCGATCGCGGGCTGCCATTTCCCGACAGCGTGAGTCGAATCAAGATCGAACTCGAACGCGATGGCTTCACCGCCGGACGCCGCATCGAGGTCGCCAAGGATCTCTCGCGAATCACCTTCGAGATCGAGGGCCGAACGTCAGGGGCGCATGACACCGGCGTTCTACTGTCGTGGAGTCCCGGCGGTCGATACGAGCTGCGTCACAATGGCGTGGTCGTGCCGCTCACGGCCACAGGCGACTGGGACTATCCCTGGCGCGCGGATGTGCCAATCAATGACGGGCGGGCGCGGGTTGAGATCGTGCGTCGCTGAGCGACACTAGGAACATGACTACATCACGACCCGAAGGGTACAACGTCGCATCGCCGTATCTCATCGTCAACGGAGCGGCAGGGACGATTGCGTTTCTGACGCGTGTGTTCGGCGGCGTCGAGCTGCGCCGGTTCTCGGATGACGGCGGAAAGGTGCGCCACGCGGAAGTGCGGATCGACGACACCGTCATCATGATTGCGGATCCGGTGCCGCCAGACTGGCCGGCGGTCGAGTCCCATGTGCACGTCTACGTGCCTGATGTGGACGAAACGTATCGCCAGGCGCTCGCAGCCGGCGCGACATCCGTGCAGGAGCCGGTGCAGAAGGGCGACGAAGACAAACGCGGCGGGGTCAAGGACGCCGGCGGCACGACCTGGTGGATCGCGACGCGACAGGCCTGATTCGATGGACATCCGACAGCTGCAGTATCTCGTGGCACTCGCGCGCGAGCGGCACTTCACGCGCGCAGCGCAGGCGTGTCACGTGACGCAGTCCACGCTGTCGGGACGTATCCGACAGCTTGAGCAGGAACTCGGGATTCCCATCGTCACGCGTGGGCATCGCTTTCACGGCCTGACGCCGCACGGCGAACGCGTGGTGCAGTGGGCGCACGCGATCCTCGACCAGTGGGAGTCGCTGCAGGCAGACATCGCATCCATGAAGGGCACCGGTGAAGCGCTGAGCGGACACTTGTCGCTCGGCGTCGTGCCATCGGCGTTGCCCATGGCCGCGCTGATGACCAAGGCCATTCAGGATCGGCACCCGGGCATCGAGTTGACGATCCTGTCGCAGAGTTCGGTCGACATCCTGCGCCACCTGGAAGACTTCACGATCGACATCGGGCTGACGTATCTCGACAACGAGCCGATTGAAGGCATGCGCGCGGAGACGGTGTACAAGGAGCGATATTGCCTGCTTGTCCGCACCGACCATGAACTGGCCGGCGCCGCCTCGGTGAGTTGGGCCGATGCCGCCCGCCAGCAACTCTGCCTGCTGACGCCGGACATGCAGAACCGGCGCATCATTGACCGCGCATTTCGCGCCGCCAACAGCGCGCCGGTTCCTCGACTGGAAACGAACTCGGTGATCAACCTGTGCGCCAACGTGCGCCTCACAGGACTGGCCACCGTCATCCCGGAGTACTTCCTGGATGTGCTGGGACCCATCTCCGACGTCAAACCCATCCCGCTGACCGATCCCGTGGTCGAACATGCGGTGGGATTGATCGCCGTTGACCGCGATCCAGTATCACCGCTCGTGCAAGCGGCGTTTGACTGCGCGCGTCAGCGCGACTGACGTTCCTTCGCGGCGTCTTTCTCGGCGTCGCGCAGGCGCTCGTTTTCATCCTTGCGCGATTCACCCAGATGCGTTGTCTTGCCGTCGTTTTCGATGCCGACGACATCGCCAGGCTGCGCGCGATCGCTGCGGGGCAGCGTGGGTTCGTGAGATGCGGGATTCTTCGGTGTGTTCATCAGGACCTCCGGCGCATCAGTAGTGCAAGAGCCGCGCCGCTTGTTAACCGGCAAGGCGTGGCACGGATGTCGCATTGATGTGGGCGTCACGGCAAAGGAGGCCATCAATGAAGGAACATCCGCACGTACTTTCTGCAAGCTCCATCTCTTCCGACCGCGTGAAGAATCCGGCCGGCGAAGATCTCGGCAAGATCGAAGACCTCATGGTTGATCTCAACTCCGGCCGCATCGCCTACGCCGTGTTGTCATTCGGTGGCTGGCTCGGCATGGGCTCCAAGCTGTTCGCCATCCCCTGGGATTCGCTGACGGTCGACACGGCCGACAAGTCCGTGTTGCTGAACGTGTCGAAGGAGACGCTGGAGAAGGCTCCGGGATTTGACCCGGACAACTGGCCGGACATGACCGACCCGTCCTGGGGAGCCAACGTCTATTCGCACTACGGTGTGACGCCCTACTGGTTCTAGGACCACCCTGAATCATCGATTGTGCCGATGCAGTCATCGGCACAATCGATTGGATCGGGTGGGCGGGGTCGGCCATCCTGTAGCCATACAAATGTCTACAGCGGCCGCGCCCACCGATCTGGTTCACGCCATCATCGCGCGCCATCGCCATCTGGAAGGTCCGCTGCTGCCGATCCTGCACGCCGTGCAGGCAGCCGTCGGCTACGTTCCTGAAGACGCGATCGTGCTGATTGCGGAGGAACTCAACCTGACCCGGGCTGAAGTCCACGGGGTCGTGACCTTCTACCACGACTTCCGCACAGCCCCGGCGGGCACCCATGTCATCAGGTTGTGCCGCGCGGAAGCCTGCCAGTCGATGGGCAGCGATGCCCTGGTCGCACGCGCCGAGCAACACCTCGGCATTGCCTGTGGCTCCACCACCTCGGACGGCAAGGTCACCCTTGAGCCGGTCTACTGCCTGGGTCTCTGCGCGCTCTCGCCGTCCGCGATGATTGACTCTCGCGTCGTCGCCCGCCTGACGCCGGCGAAACTGGACGCGCTCATCGGGGAGACGCTGTCATGACGCGCCTTTTTCTCCCGCGTGACGCCGCCGCCGTGGCGGTGGGCGCAGACGAAGTGGCCTCGGCACTGGGCGCGGGCGTCCCTCTCATCCGTACCGGCAGCCGGGGGATGTTGTGGCTCGAACCGCTGCTTGAAGTGGAGCTGGACGGCACGCGCTACGGCTTCGGACCCCTTGAACCCTCCGACGTGCCTTCGTTGATCGAAGCCGGCTTGCTCCATGGCCAGACGATGGAGCGGTTGCTGGCGCATGAAAAATCCGTCGGCCCGGTGGAGCAGGTGCCGTTTTTCGCGAAGCAGACGCGCCTGACCTTTGCGCGATGCGGCGTGATCGATCCGGTCTCGCTTGAGGACTACCGTGCGACCGGCGGCTATCAGGGGCTTGAGCGTGCCCTCGCCATGACGCCGGCCGACATCGTCGAGGAAGTAACGACGTCGGGCCTTCGTGGCCGCGGCGGCGCCGGCTTTCCCACGGGGATCAAGTGGAAGACCGTCCTCGGCGCTCCGGGACCGCAGAAATACATCGTCTGCAACGCGGACGAAGGCGACAGCGGGACGTTTGCCGATCGGATGTTGATGGAGGGTGATCCATTCACGCTGATCGAGGGCATGACGATCGCCGGGATTGCCGTGGGCGCGACGCGCGGCTACATCTATCTGCGGTCCGAATATCCCCACGCACACGTTGCGCTGACGCAGGCGATTGATCGGGCGCGCGCGGGTGGATGGCTCGGAGAGCGGGTCGCCGGATCCCCACACGCCTTCGACCTCGAGGTGCGACTGGGGGCGGGATCCTACGTGTGCGGCGAAGAGACAGCGCTGCTCGAGAGCCTCGAAGGCCGCAGAGGCATCGTCCGGTCGAAGCCGCCGCTGCCCGCGATTGAAGGACTGTTTGGGCGGCCGACGGTGATCAACAACGTGCTCAGTCTGGCGGCCGTCCCGTTCATCCTGGCCAACGGCGCCAAGGCCTATGCGGACCTCGGGGTCGGTCGATCACGCGGCACGACGCCCGTGCAGCTGGCCGGCAACATCGCGCGGGGCGGCCTGTTTGAAACCGCCTTCGGCATTTCCCTCGGCGAACTCGTGAACGATATCGGGGGCGGATCGGCAACCGGTCGGCCGGTACGGGCGGTGCAGATTGGTGGTCCGCTCGGCGCGTACTTCCCGCCGTCACTCTTCGACACCCCGCTCGACTACGAGGCGTACGCTGCGCGCAAGGGCATGCTCGGCCACGCCGGCATGGTCGTGTTTGACGACACGGTCGACATGGCGAAGCAGGCGCGATTTGCATTCGAGTTCTGCGCGATTGAAAGCTGCGGCAAGTGCACGCCGTGCCGCATCGGGTCGACCCGCGGCGCAGAGTCGATCGACAAGGTGATGGCAGGACAGGACGCTGAGGCGCAGCTGGCGCTTGTGCATGACCTGTGCGAAACGATGACGTTTGGCTCCGCATGTGCGCTTGGAGGCCTGACGCCGTATCCGGTGTTGAGCGCGATGACACACTTCCCCGAGGACTTCCAACGGAGGCCCAATGCTGGTCAAGGAAACTGACTACGGAACCCCGGCGTCCACGGCGACCGACGTCGTCACGCTGACGATTGACGGCAACACGATCTCCGTGCCTGCGGGCACATCGGTCATGCGCGCCGCCGCTGAGGTGGGCACGCAGATCCCGAAGCTGTGCGCCACCGACAGCCTGAAGGCGTTTGGTTCGTGCCGGTTGTGCCTCGTGGAAATTGATGGCCGCGCCGGCACGCCCGCCTCGTGCACCACTCCGGTCGCGCCGGGCATGGTGGTCCGCACCCAGACCGAACGACTGCAGCGGCTGCGTCGAGGCGTGATGGAGCTCTACATCTCGGACCATCCGCTCGACTGCCTGACCTGTGCGGCCAATGGCGACTGCGAACTTCAGGACATGGCCGGCGCTGTCGGCCTGCGCGAGGTGCGATACGGCTACGACGGAGCCAATCACGTCGCGTCGACGCGTGGTGGTGAGGCCAACCCGCAGTGGATGCCGAAGGATGAAAGCAATCCGTATTTCGCCTATGACCCATCCAAGTGCATCGTCTGCAATCGCTGTGTGCGCGCGTGTGAAGAGACGCAAGGCACGTTTGCATTGACGATCGCTGGACGCGGCTTCGACAGTCGAGTCGCCGCAGGCATGTCCGAGAGTTTCATGTCGAGCGAGTGTGTGTCGTGCGGGGCCTGCGTGCAGGCGTGCCCGACGGCGACGCTGACGGAAAAATCGGTCATCGAGATTGGACAACCCGAACACTCGGTCGTCACCACGTGCGCCTACTGCGGCGTCGGATGTGCGTTCAAGGCCGAGATGCGCGGAGAGACGGTCGTGCGCATGGTGCCGTACAAGGACGGCAAGGCGAACCGCGGGCATTCCTGTGTGAAGGGACGATTCGCGTGGGGATACACGACCCATCGCGAAAGACAGCTGACGCCGCTCATCCGGGAGAAGATCACGGATCCGTGGCGTGAAGCCACTTGGGAAGAAGCGATTGGTCGCGTGGCGTCGGAATTCCTGCGCGTGCAGAAGGACTACGGTCGTGACGCAGTCGGCGGCATCACGTCATCGCGCTGCACGAACGAAGAAACGTTCCTGGTCCAGAAGCTCATCCGCGCCGGGTTCGGGGTCAGCAATGTTGATACGTGCGCACGTGTCTGCCACTCGCCGACCGGTTACGGACTCAAGACGGCGTTTGGCACGTCAGCCGGCACGCAGGACTTCGACTCGGTCGAAGACTCCGACGTGATCGTGGTGATTGGCGCCAACCCGACAGACGGCCATCCGGTCTTCGCCAGTCGCATGAAGAAGCGTCTTCGCGACGGCGCCAGGCTCATCGTCGTTGACCCGCGCCGCATCGACCTCGTGCGCACGCCGCACGTCGAGGCCGCGCATCATCTGCAGCTGACGCCCGGCACAAACGTCGCGGTGCTGACGGCGATGGCGCACGTGATTGTCACCGAGGGCCTGGTCAATGAGGCGTTCGTGCAGTCGCGGTGTGATCTTGAGGCGTTCAGTGAGTGGGCGGCCTTCGTGGCCGATCCCAGCCGCTCACCCGAAGCCACCGCGCAGTACACGAACGTCGAGCCGTCGGAGATCCGAGCTGCGGCTCGACTGTATGCGACCGGCGGCAACGCCGCGATTTATTACGGTCTCGGCGTGACCGAGCACAGTCAGGGATCCACTGCCGTGATGGCTATTGCCAATCTCGCGATGGCGACCGGCAACCTGGGCCGACCCGGGGTCGGTGTCAATCCGCTGCGCGGTCAGAACAACGTGCAGGGCTCGTGTGACATGGGCTCGTTCCCGCATGAACTGCCCGGTTATCGTCATATCTCGGACACGGCCACCCGCACGATGTTTGAAGAATTGTGGGGACGTCCGATCAACCCGGAGCCGGGTCTCCGTATTCCGAACATGCTGGACGCTGCCATCGACGGCACGTTCAAGGCGTTGTACATCCAGGGTGAAGACATCCTGCAGTCGGACCCCGACACGCATCACGTGGCTGCCGGTCTCTCCGCGATGGACTGCGTCGTGGTGCACGACTTGTTCCTCAACGAGACCGCAAACTACGCGCATGTGTTTCTGCCGGGGTCCACGTTCCTCGAGAAGGACGGCACGTTTACCAATGCGGAGCGGCGCATCCAGCGTGTGCGTCGTGTGATGGCGCCCCGTAATGGATATGCCGATTGGGAGATCACGCAGCTCATCGCGAATGCCATCGGCCAGCAGTGGACATACACCCATCCCAGCCAGGTGATGGACGAAATTGCGCGTCTGACGCCGACCTTTGCCGGCGTCAGTTATGACAAGCTCGAGGCGCTCGGCTCGGTGCAGTGGCCATGCAACGAGGCCAATCCCGAAGGGTCGCCGGTCATGCACACCGCGCAATTCGCGAACGGCAAAGGCCGTTTTGTGATGACCGAGTACGTGCCGACCGACGAACGCACGGGCCCACGTTTCCCGCTGCTGCTCACGACCGGACGCATCCTGTCGCAGTACAACGTCGGCGCCCAGACGCGTCGTACGCCCAACGTGGTGTGGCACCACGAGGATCGGCTCGAAATCAATCCTCACGATGCCGAGCAGCGCGGTGTAAAAGACGGGCAGTGGGTCCGGATCTCCAGCCGCGCCGGCGAAACCGCACTCCGCGCACAGGTGACCGACCGCGTCGCGCCCGGCGTGGTGTACACGACCTTCCACCATCCGCTCACACAGGCCAACGTGGTGACGACCGATTACTCGGACTGGGCGACCAACTGTCCCGAATACAAGGTCACCGCAGTGCAGGTCATGCCCGCGACCGGCCCGACCGAGTATCAGAAGGCGTACGAGGCGATGGCCGAGGCGCGCCGCGCCGTCGTGCGGGCAGGCGTCGAGGGCTGACATGCGCATCGAGAAACTCGTGATGATGGCGAATCAAATCGCCGCGTTTTTTGCCATTCAGGGCGAGGAACGCGCGGTTCCGCAGATCGCGAAACACCTGATGCAGTTCTGGGATCCCAGGATGCGGACGCAAATCATCGCGCACGTCAACGCCAGCGGCAGCGGCCTCACGCCGCTGGCCAAAGCCGGCGTCCTGCAGCTGACGCAATCACACTGAGACTTGCATGGCGACGCCCCGTCACGTCGTCATTGCCGGCGGTACCGGGTTTCTGGGTCGCAGCCTCGCGGCATTTCTGACCGCGCGCGGTGATCACGTTACCGTCCTCGGCAGGGGTGCGGGACGAGCGGGCGACCCGTGGCGGCATGTGGTGTGGGATGCCAGGACAGTTGGCCCGTGGGCCGATGCGTTGTACGGCGCGGACGCGATCGTGAACCTCGCCGGTCGCACGGTGGACTGCGTCAAGACGCCGGACCACTGCGACGAGATCCTGCGCTCCCGCGTCGAGTCCACCTTGGTGCTCGGCGACGCCCTGGCCTCCAGGCAGGTGACTCCGCGGGTCTGGGTGCAGATGTCCACGGCCCACATCTACGGCGATCCGCCATCCCTCGTATGCACCGAAGGTTCTGCACCCGGATACGGGCTGGCGCCATTTGTCGGCCAGGCGTGGGAGGCCGCGTTCGCGCGGGCGTGCCCAAGCGCCACGCGTGGTGTCGTGTTGCGCACAAGCTTCGTGCTCGGACGAGGGGGCGGTGCGTTTCCAACACTGCGCCGCCTGGCGCGTGTCGGGCTGGGAGGCACGGCCGGGCACGGCCGGCAGGGGATCAGTTGGATACACGAACACGACATGAACCGGTTGTTTGCCCGCGCGATCGACCGTGACGACGTGTCCGGGATGTATGTCGCCACGGCGCCGTCACCGGTGTCCAACGCCGAGTTCATGCGGACGCTGCGGCGCGCCCTGCGTATGCCCATAGGTTTGCCGGCGCCCGCCGGCCTTATCCGTCTTGGCGCAGCGCTGGTGCTTCGCACCGATCCCGAGCTGGTGCTCTACGGGCGATACTGTGTGTCCACGCGGCTGGAACAGGAAGGCTTTACGTTCGAGTTCCCCGATGTGACATCCGCCATCCGCGATCTCGTGAGGGAATCATGACCAAGGTCTTCATCGCGAATCATCCCACCGAAGCCCACCTCATCGCAGGCCTGCTCCAGAGCCGCGGCATCGGCAGTCACGTGCAGGGCGAGTCGCTGTTTGCGGCTCGCGGAGAGGTGCCGGTCACGCCGTCAACGCTGCCCTCGGTGTGGGTGGATGACGATGGACAGGTGGAGGAGGCGCTGGCCATCATCAACGACGCCGGACCCACGCAGTCTGGCGGCCTTGGGCGGCCCTGGCGCTGCGACACCTGCGGCGAGATGGTGGATGCCGAGTTCACGGCGTGCTGGAACTGCCAGACGCCGCAGCCCGGCAGCGAGGGGGTAGAATGACGCCCGAGGCAACCTATGGCGCATGAACCCATCGATCGTCGAACGCTTCTCACCGGAGTAGGCGCGGCTACGGCCGGCCTTGTGGTCGGTTCGGTCGACCTTGGCGCGCAGGCGCCCGCTGCCGCAGAACCGTTTCAGCCCGCGCGGCATGAGCAGGACGCGTGGATGGGACAGCTGCCAGGCAAACACCGGGTGATCGTCGACACGGTGTCGCCTGACGGCGCCGCGCAGGGGATCGGGTACTCGAACAACTGGTACAACGCGAATCGTTCCGGGTATCAGCTGGAACCGGCGGACCTCGCGTTGATCCTGTGCCTGCGTCATCACGCCACCGCGTTTGCCTTCAACAATGCGATGTGGGCGAAGTACGGCAAGGTGTTTGCCGAGCGGATCAGCCTTGCGGATTACGATCCGGCCAAGCCGCCCACGACCAACCCACGCAACTCCGGTGAGCGCCCTGCCCTCGACAACCTGGCCAAACGTGGCGCACATTTCGCCGTGTGCGGCCTCGCCACACGCTTCTACGCAACGAGCATTGCCGGCGACGGCAATGATTTTCAGCCGATCTTCAAGGAACTGGAGTCGAACACGATTCCCAACGCGCACATCATGGCCGCAGGCGTCGTGGCCATTACCCGCGCGCAGGAGTACGGCTACACATTCATGTACGTCGGATAGCAGCGGAGCACTCGGCAGGTGAACGCAGAGGCCAGACTTCTTCGCGCGCACGGCCTCGCTGCGCTTGTCACCCTGCTGTTGTCCGTTCTCTTTGGCCTGATCGCGTCCATTCAGTTGTGGTGGCCCGAGCTGGGCGCGGGTGTGCCGGCGTTGAGCTGGGGACGCATTCGGTACGCGCACACACAGGGCATCATGCTCGGCTGGCTGGGCAACGCGTTCCTGGCGTTTCTGTACTTCGCCGTGCCGCGGATGGCGCAGCGCCCGGTGACCAGCGGCGCGCTTGGCGTCTGGCTGTTTGGCTTGTGGAATCTGGCGGTGATGGTGCCAGGCTGGGCCCTGGTGCTCGCCGGCGTCAGTCAGCCGCTTGAATGGGCAGAGTTTCCGCTTGTCGTTGATGCCGGCGTCGCCATCGGCATCGCCCTGGCGATTGTGCAGTTCGTGCCGCCATTGTTTGCGCGCGGACTCGGCGCGTTGTATGTGTCGGCGTGGTACGTGATTGGCGGCCTCGTCTTCACGCTGTTCTCGTATCCGATGGGCAACATTGCGCCCGAGTTCCTGCCGGGCGCGCAGGGGGCCGCGTTGAGCGGCCTGTGGATTCATGACGCCGTTGGCCTGTTCGTGACGCCGCTTGCGCTGGCGATCCTGTATTTCGTGATCCCCGCCGCGGCGCAACGGCCGATCTACAGCCATCGGTGGTCGATGCTCGGCTTCTGGCTGTTGTTCTTCGTGTATCCGCTCAACGGCACGCACCACTACGTGTACTCGGTCATTCCGATGGCGGCGCAATATGCCGCGATCGCGGCGTCGGCAGTGCTGGGTCTCGTGGTGATTCTGGTGGTGTCAAACCTGCTGCTCACCGCGAAGGGCAGTGGACTGTTTCCGAAGGACCTCGCGTTGCGCTTCGCGATCATGTCGACCGTGTTGTACCTGATCGTCAGTCTGCAGGGATCGATGCAGGCGTTCATGACGGTGAATCAGGTCGTGCACTTCACCGACTGGGTGATTGGTCACTCGCACCTGGCGATGCTGGGTTTTGCGTCGTTTGCGACAGCGGCCGGCCTGGTGTTTGCGTGGCAGCGCACGCCCGGGCTGTCGTTTAATCCGCGCGCGGTCAATCGCGCGTACTGGTCACTGCTCATCGGCGTGTCGCTGATGGTGGCGGACCTGACCGTTGCCGGGCTCGTGCAGGCGAACTACTGGCAGTCAGGCGCGCCGTGGATCGTCTCGGTCGTGGTCTCACGCCACGCCTGGATCACGCGGTCGGTCACCGGGCTGCTCGTGCTGGGCGGGTTCATCGATCTGCTGCAGGGGCTGCTGACCGGTCCGCGCGGTGCTGATGCTCCGGAAGCCGTCCCGTCCGCACCGGGGGAAGCCGAACCATCGACCGGCCTCAACATGGCCTACCTGTCCGCCTTCGTGGCCGGCATCGCATCGTTCGTGTTTTCCGTGACGTCACTAGGCTGGGCGCCGGTGCGCGCGCTCCAGGCGCAAGTGCGTGCCGACACGCCGGAGCACACCGTGCCGCTGACAGCGAGCGAACTGCGTGGCCGCGGCATTTACGCGCGGGAAGGCTGCGCGTACTGTCACACCCAGCAGGTTCGATTCACGACAGCCGATCAGGCGAGATTCGGCGCGCCAACGCTGGCGTGGGAGAGCGCGCAGGACTACCCGCAGATGATGGGCACCAGGCGCATCGGGCCGGACCTTGCGCGTGCCCATGGCACTCGCTCTGCCGATTGGCAACTCGTCCATCTGTATGACCCGCGCCTCGTGGTGTCGCAGTCGGTGATGCCCGGTTACCAGCATCTGTTTGGCGATGGACCGACACGGCCGAAGCAGGAGGCGCTCGACGTCGTGGCGTACATCGAGACGCTCGGTCGCGCGCGGGCGTTGTCCGAGGGCGAGCTTGGGACGATTGCGTCACACCCGGCATCACGGCGCCGGACTGGCGATTTGCCCGAGATCCCGATGAACGGAAATTCGCAGCAGGGCGCGACGATCTACGCGGAGCTGTGCGCGAGTTGCCACGGTGTGTCGACGGCCGGCGACGGTCCCGCGGCGGCTGCGTTATTGCCGCGCCCCGCAGACCTTCGTGGGTTTTATCGTCGGGAGCGACTGATTGAGGTGTTGTGGCATGGAGTGCCTGGCACCGCGATGCCGGCATGGCGCGACCGCAGCCCGCAGGAGTTCGCGGATCTCATCGAGTTTCTTGGCACGGTGGTCGATGACTCCGGAAACCCTCGTCCGATGAAACACGACCAAATCCGCATGGGCGCGACCGCTGAGCAGCAAACGATCGGCGCGCGCGTGTACGCTGAGAACTGCGCGCAATGCCATGGGGATCAGGGTGATGGTCGAGGCTGGGCCGCGCATCAGCTTGAAGTGCCGCCGACGAATTTCAGGCTCCAGAAAGGCGCGCGAATGCGTGAGGCCATCCGGAACGGCGTCGAAGGCACGCGCATGGGCGCCTGGTCGACACGCCTGAGCGAAGCCGAGATGGATGCTGTCGCCTGGTACATCGAGCAGTTCTGGGATCAGGGATTGAGAGAACGATGAAGAACTGGACCGTGGCCCTTGGCGTCACTGCTGTGCTTGGGGTCGTCGCACTGGCAAGTACGCTGTTTCTTCTGAGCTCGCGTGCGTCGCGCCAGACCGGCGGCGTGCAGGCTGCGGCGACGCCAGAGTATGGGCGACAGCTGATTACGCAGACCGTGACGCTGCTCGGGCCGGATCACCCGGATCCGGAGATGCGATACACGGGGAATCGCCTGAACTGTCAGTCGTGTCACCTGCAGGCCGGCACGATGCCCGGTCAGTTGTCGCTGACAGAGACCTATCAGCGGTATCCGCGTTTCTCCGGCCGTGACGGCGGCGAGCGCGACCTGAAACATCGCATCGACGGCTGCATGCAGCGGAGCATGAACGGGCGTGTGTTGCCACGAGACAGCGTCGAGCTCAACGCGATGGTGGCGTACATCCAGCAGCTGAGCGAGGAGTACGCGGCGATGCCGGCGCTTGCGAAGGCTGTGAATGAGCCGCCGCCATTCCGCACACCGGATCGCGCCGCCTCAGTCGAAGCCGGTGGCAGCATCTACCGCGAACAGTGCGCCTTGTGCCATGCCCGTGACGGCAGCGGCCTGCGCGCGTCAGCGCTTGATCCGGCTCGCGGCTACGTGTTTCCGCCTGTCTGGGGCCCCGACAGCTACAACAACGGCGCCGGCATGGCGCGCATCCTGACCGCCGCACGGTTCATCAAGGCCAAGATGCCCTTCGGCAAACCGACGCTCACCGACGATCAGGCGTTTGACGTGGCCGCGTTCATCAACGCACAACCGCGTCCGCAGATGAATCCGGAAGAGCTCTCACGCGACTATCCCGATCGCACCACCAAACCCATCGACTCGCCGTACCCGCCGTGGGCCGATCCGTTCCCGACCGAGCAGCATCGCCTGGGGCCCTTCAAGCCGATTGAGGAGTACTACAAGCAGGTGGCGGCGGGTGGCGGCAGGTGGCGGCAGGTAGGATCGGGGAGATGAATAACGAGCGTGTGTTCAAGATGGCGTTTGCGGGGGTCTATCCGCACTACGTCACCAAGGCAGAGAAGAAGGGCCGGACGAAGCAGGAAGTTGATGAGGTCATCTGCTGGTTGACCGGCTACTCACCAAAAACGCTGGCGGCGCAGATCGAGAAACGCGTGAGCCTGGAGACATTTTTCGACGAGGCGCCGGCGCTCAATCCCAACGCCGACAAGATCACGGGAACGATCTGCGGCGTGAAGATTCAGGAAATCGAGCATCCGCTCATGCGCAAGATCCGCTACATGGACAAACTTGTCGACGAACTCGCCAAGGGGCGGCCGATGGAAAAGATCAAGAGAGAGACGCGATGAGGCGTCGAACAGCCGCCGCATCGTAACGTGCATCAGTCGCAGCGCGCTCCAGCGTGCGTCGCGCGTCCGCGTAGAGACCCGCCTCAGCCAGCACCAGGCCAAGCGCCAGTGGTTCATCCGCAAGACGCCGACGGGCCTCAGCCACGGCGGCGCGGCGCTCGGCAGACAGCACAATCAATCTCGCTTCAGGCAGGGGCGGCGCGGGACTCACAACTCGCCCCGACGGCAACTCCGTCGTCAATTGCCACGACAACACGGTATTAGCCGGCAGGTCGGCCGCCGGTGTCCAGCGGGTGACACCACGCAGTGGGCCGGAGGAGGCCACTTCCTCGAAGGCCTCATTAAAGACCGACACCGTGTACATCGTCGCTCCGGTGACCGCGTTCCACCTGAACTCTGGGCGGAGGGTATCGACGGCAGTGCCGTATGGCGCGACGAGCCGCACCGTCGGCGCGTCCGTGCGATCGCCCAGCAGCGTTCCCATGGGTAGCCGGATCGCAGAGTCAAACGATGGTCGAGGTGCGACGCCGCGCTCAGTCGCGCGAGCAACAAGCGCGACTTCCGCCGTCGTGAGTACCGAGGGCGCCGGAGCCGCATCCGGCTGCCCAGCGGGGACAGGATCAGCCTGCGCGACGATCGGCGCCTCAGATGTGGGTGGCTGAACCTCGGGAGACGGCCGGAGCCACAAGACAGCGAGGACCGCCGCGGCGGCCGCGCCAGCCACCGTTACCCAACGCAGCCATCGCCGAGGAGCAGCGGCGTCCGTGGTAACGGACATCGGCACCAGCAGCGCCCGCTGCATCTCGCGAAGATCGGCGACATCCTCGGCGCACGTCGAGCAGAACTCGAGGTGCGTGTCGATCCATTCCTGGTCTGCCGCATCCGCCCGTCCGTCTGCGTAGGCAACCAGCAGTTCGTGTGCTGGGTGGTCAAGGTGGCCGGTCACGTCAGAGTGCCTTTCCCTGTGAATGATGATCGACTGGCGCGGATATTACCGGCGCAAGGCGCCTGGCCAGGCGCGCCCGCCCGGATTTCCGCAGATTGATGACCTGCTGCTGCGTAATGCCGAGCCGGGCGGCCACCCGCAAGTCATCGAGAGGAAGGTCCGGCCACAACACCTCAAGGTCCGCCATCGTCATGCCGAGGGCCCCGGCCAGCGCGGCCTTGTCCGCTATTCCCGTTGCCGGGAACGTCTGAATCAGCGCGCTGCCGTCCGCGTCCCTGAGGTTGAGCAGCAGGGCCGCCCGCTGTCCGGGCGGCAACTCCAGCAGTTCCAACCAGACTTGCCCCAACGCCTCGCGGTGCTCAAGGAGCGCGGCGATGTCCGGTTCGGGTGAGGGCAGGTCGACGCCGACGGCACCAGACGCGTCCTCGGTGACGAGTGGCGCATCCGCGATACCCAGCACCCGCGCGAGTCCGTCAACCAATTCGTCGAGTCTCGGCGGGACATCACAGTGTTCAAGCACCCGTCGTGTCAGTTGGGGGATCGGTGTGGAGGGGCCAAGCCCAAGCCGCTCGGACACCCCAGTCGGATCGTCTAACCACGCTCGCGTTGATCCGCCGGCCGGCGCGCGACGCAGGGTCGTGAGTCTTGCCGTTGACTGGCCGGATTCGTCAGTGTCGATCGCCATGTCCGGGTGGTGCGTCAGGACATACCGGACCTTGTTTCGCAGACGGGTGCGCTCGGGAAACTCGCGGCGGAGGACGCCGTAGCAGGCGTGGAGTGCGAGGGTCCTCGCATACCCATGGAGATTGTCGACAGGGTCTTCCGCACCAGCCCGCCACGCCTGCAATCGCGCCACCAGGCGCATGTGAACTTCGGCGGTCACATCGTCGATGGCCGAGGCTGCCCGACGGGACCGCGCAAGTTCGTGTGTGACGGTCCGCTGGATGAGTTGCAGGATGCCGGGGTCGAGCAAGCGGCCCAAAGCCTCGGTGGCCGCCTGTTCATCGTCGGCCTTCAGGAACTCGTCGAGTAACGGCATCGCCGGGCAGGGGGATGGTAATACGACCGTCCGTTTTGCGTCATTCGTTTCGGAAAGAGGAGACGCATGAACAAGACCGTGACCTTGGTATGGGATAAGTGCAGAGTGGCGGGGCTGGCGCTGGCTGCCGTGCTGCTGCTCGGTACAGTTCCGGTGCCGGCGCAAACAGGCGCCTTGTCGTCGCTGACGGTGGCTGGCTTAAGCCCCGCCTTCAGCCCGATGACCAGCAATTACACCGTGCCGCGGCCGGCCAGCTGTGCGGTGTCGGTGACCGCGACGCTCGCGAACCCGGCGCACATGTTGTACGTCGCCAGCAACCCGACGGCCTCGGGCCAGACTCGTCAGGTCTGGGCATGTGGGGGCGTCACGAAGTTCTCGGTTGTTGTCTACCAGAACTGGACTGAGGTCGGTCGTTACACGATTACGCTCGTTGATGCGCCGCCTCCTCCGCCTCCAGCGCCGGCGACGTACCTCGCGAGCTTGACCATTCCCGGCCTGACACCGGCGTTTGATCCAGCGACGACGCAGTACACGATGACGCGGACCAGCTGCGCCGTGCCCGTCACGGCGACGCTCACCGACCCGACACACAAGCTGTATGTCGGCGGCAACCAGATTGCGAGCGGCGGAACGTCGCAAGCGTGGGTCTGCGACGGCCAGACGAAGATCTCGGTCGTGGTCTATCAGGTGTGGACCGAAAAAGCGCGCTACACGGTGAACGTCATCGACGCCCCTGCGCCGCCGACGCCCCCCGCGCCTCCCACTCCCTCCACACCACCGGCTCCTCCAACACCACCTGCACCACCCGTCCCACCTGCCCCAGCGTGGGAACCCGCTCCTGTCGCCTCCATTCCGCCGTCGTTTGCCGATGAGCCGCTGCCGGCGGCTGAGCCCGTGGACGCCCTGACGGCGGAGCGGTTCCTGCAGCAGGCGACGTTTGGACCAACCGCCGCGTTGATGCAGGAGGTGATGGCGAACGGCCCGAAGCGGTGGATTGCGATGCAGTTGAAGGCCCCCATCACTCCGGTGCCTGCCGGGCTCGATACGAATCAGGTTCGCGCCCACCTGTTTGAAAAGATGGCCAACGGTACGGACCAGCTCCGGCAGCGCATGATGTTCGCGCTGAGTCAGACGCTCGTCGTGTCCAACAACAAGCTGGTCAACGGCTACGAGCTGATTCCCTGGGTGTCGTTCCTCGAGAAACACGCCTTCGGCAACTACCGCGCGCTCTTGCGCGACATGACGATCAGTCCCTCGATGGGCAAGTTCCTTGACCTGGCCAACAGTGTGGGCACCGGCGGGAATGCGCCCAACGAGAACTACCCGCGTGAACTCCTGCAGTTGTTCTCCATTGGTCTCGTGAAGTTGAACATGGACGGGTCGGTCGTCGAGCAGAACGGGCAACCGGTGCTGACCTATTCGCAGGCGACGGTCAAGGAAGTGGCGCGCGCGTTGTCGGGGTGGACTTATCCGACGGCTGCGGGCGCACAACCCGCGTCACGCAACCAGGAGCACTTCGTTGGGCTGATGGAGCCGAGGCCGGTCTCGCACGATCCCGGCGCGAAGACACTGCTCAACGGCCAAGTCGTTCCCGCCGGCCAGACCGTCACGCAGGACCTGGAGTCGGTGATCGATAACGTCTTCAATCATCCGAACGTCGCGCCGTTTGTGGCGACCCGGCTGATTCGATCGCTGGTGACCAGCAATCCGTCAGGTGACTACATTCAGCGCGTGGCGCAGGTGTTTGAGAACAACGGCGACAACGTGCGCGGCGACCTGCGCGCGGTCCTGACCGCGATCCTGACCGATCCCGAGGCCACCTTGTCGGGCCAGCATGACGGCCGCCTGCGCGATCCCATCCTTCATGTGATTGGTCTGGCGCGCGCGCTGGGGATCAACATCGCCAACGCCGGCCAGTTCCAGTACGTGATGGTCTACCTCGGTCAGGCCGTGCTGGCGCCCACCACGGTGTTCAGCTTCTATTCGCCGCTAGCGCCCCTGCCCGGCGACCCGACGAAGTTCGGGCCGGAGTTCCAGATTCACACGCCGGCGATGGCTATCGCGCGTGCGAACTTCATCTACGACATCCTCAACGGCAGCTTCTCCTCGTCATTCCCGTTCAGCATCGCGCCCTACGTGGCGCTGGCGGGTAATCCTCAGGCACTGGTGGAAGAGGTGAATCAGAAGCTGCTCTTCGGACGCATGTCGAACGAACTGCGGGCACGGCTCGTGCTGCTGGCGCAGCAGACGTCCAGCCTGCAGCACCGCGCGTTCGGCACCCTGTATCTGACGGCCATCTCGAGCGAGTTCATGGTGCTTGCCGGGAATCCGCCTTCGACCAACTGACCATCCTCCGGATTCAAACGACATGGCACACTCACACGGCAAGATTCCTTCACGACGTTCGTTCCTCAAGCTGAGCGCGCAGCTGGCTGCGCTCGGACTTGGCTCGTCCAGTCTCGCGCTTGGGCGTTCGCGTACCCTGTTCGCAGCCGAAGCGTCATCCTCCGCCGACCTGACCGACTACAAGGCCCTGGTCTGCGTGTACCTGCTTGGTGGCAACGATGGCAACAACATCATCGTCCCCGTGCATGACAACAAATACCAGGCGTATCAGGACCTCCGCGGCATGCTCGCGCTCAGCGGCGGAGAACTGCTCGACCCGGTCGAGGATGCCAATCACAAGGACTGGGCATTCCACTACGGCCTCGCGGAAATGCGGACGCTCTACGAGCAGGGTGACCTGGCCGTGGTGCTCAACATGGGCCAGCTGGAAGCGCCGCTGACGCGCGCACAGTACCTGGCGGGCCAGGCCGCGCCGACAAACCTCTTCTCGCACAGCGACCAGACGATGCAGATGCAGACCGGTGTGCCGACGCCAAACGGCACCGGTTGGGGCGGACGGTTGCTTGATTGTTTCGGCGCGTCGGATTCGCTCGCGGCCGTGTCAGTGGCACAACCGGCGCTCTTCCTGCAGGGGGCCAACGCCGGCGGAAACGTCATTCCGCCCGGTGCGGACCTGCGCCTCTCCGGTATGTCGTTCTGGCCCAACTCCGAAGCCATGCTCCGTCGTCAGGCCGTGAACGACATCCTGACGATGGATGGGGGGAACACCATCCGGAAGGCGGCCAACAAGTCGATGGCCGACGGGCTGCAACTGGCGGACACGCTGGCCGCCCAGACCGCCTCGGGCGGCAACATGACGTTCCCCGGCACGTCGATTGGCAACCAGCTCAAGGAAGTGGCGCGGCTCATCAAGGTGCGTTCGGCGATGGGCCCGGGCCGGCAGGTGTTCTTCTGCGCAATGGACGGGTACGACCTGCACAGCTCGCAGGACTGGACGCAGTGGTACCTCCTCAACCAGCTGTCGCAGGCGCTGTATGCCTTCCACAATGCGATTGGGGATGCCGGGCTGTCGAATCAGGTCACGGCGTTCACGCAGTCGGAGTTCGGCCGTACGTTGCAGCCGAGCGGTACGGGTTCCGACCACGCCTGGGGCAACCACCAGATCGTGCTGGGCGGCGCCGTCCAGGGCGGCGTTTACGGCACCCTGCCGCTCTTTGAACTCGGAGGACCGGACGACGCGAACTCACGCGGCGTATGGATTCCGACCATCTCCACGTCGCAGTTTGGCGCGACGCTGGGCAAGTGGTTTGGCGCCACGCCGGCCAACCTGTCGGCCGTGTTCTCGAACCTGGGCGCCTTCCCGACCAGTGACATCGGGTTCATGAACTCGTTGTAGCGTAATGCGCGTGATGATCGCGCCCTTTCGTGTGCTGCTCGTCGCCGGTCTGATCCTGGCCCTTGGCCAGGGTCTGCCGTCGGCGCAGCAGCAAACCGCCCAGGCTCCCCAGCCTCTACCCTCCCCACTGCAGCAGCTGGCGGCGAAGTTTGCCGCGCTCACCACAGACGAGCAGCGCAAGGAAATGGCGGCGACGAACCCGGAGTTGCTGACGCCGGAGATCGCCGATGCGGTATTGCGGATCGGCAACGATTTGATCCCGGAAGGCCGGCTCAGTGCGGCACGACTCGCCTACGAAAGCGCACTGTGGCTGGCGCAGACCATTTCGGCAGAAGCGCAGGTGGCCCGCGCCGATTTTGGTCTTGGCGGAGTGGAGGGCCGTGAGGGCAACATCCAGGAGTCCATCCGCTGGACCACGCGCGCGGTCGAGGTGTCGCAACGCCTTGGCGATTGGCCAACCGTGCGTGGGATCTGGAACAACCTGGCCATCGCGTACCGGAATCTCGGGCAGCTGGATACCGCGCTCAGCTACGCACGTGACGCGGTCGCGCTGGCCGGAAAGCTGTCCAATGCTGACCGGGAAGCTGCCACGTACAACACGCTCGGGCTGGTTCACGCTGCGCGCAGGGAAATGTCTCTGGCCATGGCCGCGTACAGTCGCGCACTCGAACTGCGAGTCGACGACGGCGCCGAAGGCACGCGCGGCCTGGTTGGCACGCTGACCAATATTGGCAACTTCTACAACGAACTTGGCGACCTCGTGCGGGCCGAACAGTATTACGGTCGGGCGGTGGCCATGGCTGAGCGTCTCGGCGAGACAGGCGCTCGAACGCAGGCCCTTCCGTTGTTGAACCTTGCCAACGCACTCGTCGCGCAGGGCCGCCGGCAGGAAGCGCGGCCGCTGCTTGGTCGGGTGCAGGCCCTCGCGGAGGCCACCCGATCGGCGCCGCTCTATGCGAGCGTCCTGCACAATCAGGCAAACCTCGAGCGAGATGACGGCCATGTTGAGCTCGCCATCACGCTCCATGAACGGTCACTGAAGGTTCGCGAGGGCGGAGGCGAATCCATCTCCCTCGTAGAAACGCTGACCGAACTGGGCCGGCTGCATCTCGGCAGCGGCGAGCTCGATCAGGCGTTTCTGTACTTGAAGCGCGCGCAGGACATCGCGGATCGCACTGGCGATCCTGGCGCGCAGGCTCGGGCGACGATCTTCCTGGCCGCGTATTACGACGCCCGTGGAGAGTGGGACGAGGCGCTCCGGCGATACGAAGCGGCACGCGCCCTGGTTGAACGCATGCGCCTGGTGATTGATGAGGGCGAAGCGCGGCAGGCCTTTCTGGCCTGGCGCCAGGCACCCTACCTTGGTGTCGCGGCCGCGCACGCGTCATCGGGTCGCCCGGTGGATGCGTTGGTGGCCGTTGAAGGCGCACGCGCGCGCACGCTGCTGGACCTCATGGACGACGAAGGAGGTCGGGCCTGGCTGGCCTCAAAGACCGACACCCAGACGGCCATTCAGCAGGTCCTGCCCCCAGGCACAGCTGCGATGGAGTTCGTGGTCGAGTCTCAGCGGGTCTGGGTCTACCTCGTCAAGTCCACGGCGGCCGGCCTGCAGGTGCGGGCGGAGAAGATCGCGCTCACGCCGACGGACGTCACGGACCTGGCGACGAGATTTGCCGACAGCATCGCCACACGCGACCTCGGTTTTGCTTCCTCCGGACACGCCCTGTACGACGCGCTGCTGGCCCCGCACGAAGCCTGGCTCGCAGACGTGCAGCACCTCGTGCTGGTGCCCGACGGCGTGTTGTGGCGCGTGCCGTTCCAGGCACTGCGGCCGGCGGCCGGCTCCTATCTGATCGAACGGATGACCGTCTCGTACGCGCCGTCGCTGGCAGCCCGGGCCGCCCTGCAGGCGCGAGCCGCCACGCGGACGATGCGACCGACGACCCGGTTGCTGGCGCTGGGAGATCCCATCCTGCCCGCGGAACTCAAACGCCCCGCGCTGCCGCAAGCCCGCCGCGAGGTGAATGCCATCGCCGCGTTGTACGGCAATTCCGGCGGACGCGTGTTCGTGGGCGCAGAGGCCACTCCTGATGTCCTGCGGTCCCACGCCGCTGACGCGTCCGTGTTGCACATCGCGACTCACGGGGTGCTTGAAGACGCGGCACCCATGTCCTCGCACGTTCTGCTCGCTGGGTCCGAAGCACGTTTCGAAGCGCGCGACTGGCTCGACCTCAAACTGAACGCCGACCTGGTCGTGCTCTCGGCATGCCAGACGGCGCGAGGTGCACTGGGCGGCGGCGAAGGCATCATCGGCCTCACGTGGGGCGTGTTTGCTTCAGGAGCGTCCTCCGCGATTGTGAGCCAATGGGAAGTCGACTCCGCGAGCACCACGTCGCTCATGATTGCCCTGCACAAACACCTGATCGCTCAGCAGGACGGCATCGTTGCGCCTGCCGACGCCCTTCGCGCCGCAGCGACGTCCATGTTGGCCGACGCGCGATATCGCCATCCCTTCTACTGGGCGGGGTTTGTCGCGATCGGCAGGTAGCGGCGGGATAGAATCCCCGCATGCTCAGAGCGGTGGTCTTCCTTGCCGTTGGCCTGTGGGCCGCGACGGTACAAACCAATCAATGGACGCCGCTGTTCAACGGGCGGGATCTGTCTGGCTGGACGCCAAAGTTCGCCAAACACGAACTCGGCGTGAATCTGCACGATACGTTTCGTGTCGAAGACGGTCTGCTGAAGGTCGCGTACGACAAGTGGACCAGTTTTGACGGCGAGTTCGGTCACCTCTTCTACCAGACGCCGTATTCCTTCTATCGACTCGCCGCCGAGTATCGATTTGTCGGCGAGCAGCCGGCCGCGGCGCGCAGCGTGGGCTGGGCGGTGCGCAACAACGGCTTCATGATCCACGCGCAGGATCCAAAGACGATGGTGCGGGATCAGGATTTTCCAATCTCGATTGAAGTGCAGTTTCTCGGTGGGCTCGGCAAGGGCGCGCGCCCCACCGCCAACCTCTGCACGCCTGGCACACACGTGGTGCTTGGCGGCGCCCTGCGCACAGCGCACTGCACGAACTCGACGTCCAAGACGTATGACGGCGACCAGTGGGTGCGTGTTGAGGTGCTCGTGCTTGGCGACCACCTGATCCGGCACATCGTCGACGGAACCACAGTGCTGGAATACACGAAGCCGCAGATCGGCGGTGGGAGTGCATCGCCGACCGACCCGGCAGTAAAGACCGACGGCACGCCGTTGACGGGCGGGTATATCGCGATTCAGGCAGAGACCGCGCCGACCGAGTTCCGAAAGATCGAGATCATGTCGATGGAGCACTGTCGCGCCAACCCGGCCGTGTGTGCCACCGAAGGACCCTGACGCATGGCGCCGGTCGTGATTGACCCCAAACGTGTGCGCGCCTTCGCGAGCGAGGCGGCGTTCGAGAAGTGGCTGGCCGTCAATCATGACCGCCAGCTCGAATTGTGGCTGCGGATCTTCAAGAAGGCGAGCGGCACACGCACGGTGACTTACGCGGAAGCACTCGATGTGGCGTTGTGCTGGGGCTGGATCGACGGTATCCGAAAGGCGTACGACGACGAGTCGTTCGTGCAGCGGTTCACGCCCCGCAAGGCAAAGAGTGTGTGGAGCCAGATCAACCGCACCCACGTTGCGCGATTGGTGGCTGCCGGCCGGATGACCGCTCATGGACAGCGCCATGTAGACGCAGCGAAGGCCGATGGTCGCTGGGACGCTGCCTACGCGCCCATCCGAGACGCCCATCACGAGAAACTTCCGGAAGACCTGCTCGCCGCGATCAAGGCGAACCGTAAAGCTGCTGTAACGTTCAAGACCCTGAACAAGACGAACCTGTTTGCGCTGGGATATCGCACCAATGCGATGAAGACCGCGTCAGGTCGGGCACGAAAAATTTCTGCCCTCGTCGAGATGCTCGCCCGTGGCGAGACCATCGTGCCTCAGCGATAATGCTTGGCCTATGGTCCTCACAAAGTCCGAACTCATTGGTTCCCTGAAGAACGAAGTCCGCATTCTCATGCACCTGGCCGGCAAGGTCGACCGGGCGCAACTTGACTACCGTCCCACGCCAAAGCAGCGCAGCACGATGGAACTGCTGCAGTACCTGTCCATCATGGGACCGGAACTCGTGAAGGCCGCGATTGCCGGTGCGTTTGACGCGGCAGCATGGACTGTCGCCGAAGAGGCGGGCAAGGCCCGCGACCTCGATCAGACGCTTGCGGTCATCGCAGGCCAGGGCGAGGTGCTGGCCGACCTGCTCGGCGCCCTGCCCGATGAGGCATTCCGCGAAGAGATCAACCTGTTCGGGATGCCCACCTCCCGCGGCTCGTTCATCGTCAATGTCGCGCTCAGCGGGTATGCGGCCTATCGCACACAGCTGTTCTGCTACCTCAAGGCGTGTGGACGTGAAGAGCTCAGCACGATGAACCTCTGGATGGGCACGGACGGGAAGTAGGCATGCACTTCGACCTGTCGACCGGACTCGCCGTCCTCGAGCGCACCCCGGCCACCATGCGGGCGTTGCTCGAAGGACTACCGGCCGACTGGACCGACGCCACCGAAGGGCCCGACACGTGGAGCCCCTACGTGGTGATCGGTCACCTCGTACACTGTGAGCGCGCGGACTGGGTGCCGCGCGCTCGCATCATCCTCGCGCAGGGGCCCGATCGCCGCTTCACACCGCTCGATCGCTTCGCGCAGTTCCACGAGAGCCAGGGCAAAACGCTCGCCGACCTGCTGGATGAGTTCGCCGAGTTACGTCAGCAGAATCTCGCGACAGTCAGGGACTGGCGGCTCGACGATGGACGCCTGGCACTTGAGGGGACGCATCCGGAGTTTGGCCCGGTGACACTCCGTCAACTGCTTGCCACATGGGTGGCGCACGACCTTGGCCACCTGGTGCAGATCTCGCGAGTCATGGCTCGACAGTATCGGGAGGCCGTTGGTCCGTGGGCAAAGTATCTCTCCGTGATGCACTGAGCCTCGGATAGACTGTGCCCCGTGCGCACGCTCGGCGTTGGACTCGTTGGCGTCGGCTGGGTCGCTGCCCAGCACCTGAAGGCCTTTCAGGCCAATCCTCACTGCCGCCTCGTCACGCTCTGCAGTCGCGATGAGGCGCGGGCCCGCCGCAAGTTGAAAGCGGAGGGTGTCGAGCTGCCCGAGGCCGGCTTCACGACGCGCTACCGCGACCTGCTGCGAGATCCCGCCATCGACATCATCTCGATCGCGACACCAAACCATCTGCACGCCGACCAGGCCGTGGCTGCCGCCGAAGCCGGCAAACACATCCTGCTTGAGAAACCCACAGGTCTGGATTCCGCTGAACTCGTGCGAATCCGCCGCGCCGTCAAGAAGGCCGGCGTGCGCACGATCGTGTCGTTTGAACTGCACTACAACCCGTACCTCCGGTTTGCACACTGGCTGCGAGCGTCCGGCCGTCTCGGCCCGCTGGTGTTCGCGAGATTCCAGTACCTCTCCCGAGTGACCGACTGGTATTCGGGATGGTCGTGGGTGCGCACCCGCAAGAGCGGCAGGAGTCATCTGTTGGCGGCCGGATGCCACGCCGTTGACGCGTTGCGCTGGTGTACAGGACTTGAAGCCACGTCCGTGTCGGCGTACGCCACGACGCGGACACGTGGATACCAGTGGCCCACCTCGATCATCGTGAACCTTGAGATGGGCGGCACAGGCGTGCGCGCCGGCAAGCCGGTGCTCGCTCAACTGGTGAGCTCGACCGACATGCAGCTGCCGTACACCTTTGGCGTCGAGATGATGGGCGAGCGGGTCTCGCTGCGCGATGACCTCATCCTGTGGAATGACACGCCGGTCGACCTGGAGGAACTACGGCAGGCCTGTCCGTTTGACGATGTGTCGTTTGAGCCGGTGACGCTGCCCACGGGCGCCGCGGCGATTCGCGTGAAGACCTTGATGCCCGGGTCGGCTGATGTGTCGCACCATCCGTTCCAAGGAGAAATCGATGAACTGGTGGACTGCATTCTCGAGGACCGGGAATCACACCTGAACGTACACGACGCCGAAATAACCATGCGCCTGTGCCTGGCGGCCGACCGATCGGCTGAGGCGCAGGGCAAAGTGATTCGTCTGAACAGGAGCGCGCGATGACTGATTGGAGCCGACGAGAGTTTCTCAAGACGACCGCAGGCGCAGCCGCGTTGGCACCACTTGCCGGCTTCGCGCCGCTGGTGCCACAGAATCCTCCGTTCCGCATTTCCCTCGCGCAGTGGTCGCTGCATCGCACGCTTGGCAAGAAGGAGATCGATCACCTCGATTTTGCCCGTGTCGCCAAGCGTGACTTCGGCATCGAGGCCATCGAGTACGTCAACACCTTCTTCAAGGACAAGGCGCGGGACGCGGCCTATCTCGCGGAGATGAACAAGCGCGCAGCTGATGAAGGGGTCACGCAGTGGTTGATCATGTGTGACGGCGAAGGACGCCTTGGTGATCCCGATACTGCCGCGCGGACGCAGGCGGTCGAGAATCACCGCAAGTGGCTTGAAGCCGCCAAGGTGCTCGGCTGCGCCACGATCCGTGTGAATGCAGCAAGTGTGGGCAGTTTCGAAGAGCAACAGAAACTCGCAGCTGACGGCCTCCGCAATCTCACCGAGATCGCCGCGCCGATGAATCTCAATGTCGTCGTTGAGAACCATGGCGGCTTGTCGTCGGATGGACGCTGGCTCTCCGGTGTGATGAAGATGGTGAACCATCCCCGCTGCGGCACGTTGCCCGACTTTGGCAACTTCTACGAATACGACCGCTATCAGGGCGTGACGGACCTCATGCCGTTTGCCAAGGCGGTGTCGGCCAAGACTCACGACTTTGACGAGCAGGGGAACGAGTCGCAGAAGGATTACCCGCGGCTCATGAAGATCGTGCTCGATGCCGGTTATCACTCGTGGGTCGGGATCGAATACGAAGGATCGCGGTTGCCCGAACGCGAGGGCATCGCAAAAACCAAAGCACTGCTCGAGCGCATTCGACGCGACGTCAGTCGCTGAAGAAACGAGGGACGCCATGGAGCGCAAGTCACGACGCGAGTTTCTGAGAACAACTGCCGCCGCAGCGGTCGCGGCCGGTGTGGTCACCGGCAACGCCGAGGCAGCCGAGGACACGACACCGGTTCCGCAGGCGCCGGCCCGCGCGCCGATGGGGCCCAATGATCTCGTGAAGCTCGCGATCATCGGCACCGGCGGCATGGGCACTGGTCATGCCGACGCGCTGGCGCGTAATGCCAGGGACGGTCGCAACGTGCGACTCGACGTGTTGTGTGACGTCTGTGAGCCACGTCTGATGGCCGCCAAGGCCCGCGTGGAGAAGACGCAAGGTGGTGACCCGGTCACGACGTACCGGAATCACGAGGAGGTGCTGGCGCGTCCCGACATCCACGGCGTGCTGATTGCGACGCCCGAACATTGGCACGGACCTCTGGCCGAAATGGCGATCAAGGCCGGCAAGGACGTCTACGTCGAAAAGCCGATGACGCTCAACCTGAAGGACGCGATGCGTCTGCGTAAGGTCACCGCCGCCAACCCCCACATCGTCGTCGTGGTCGGTACGCAGTTTGTGTTCACGCCGAGTTACATGGCGGCCGAGACGCTGATCGCGGAAGGGGCCATCGGCACCCCGGTGTGGAGCCAGACGTCGTACTGCCGGAACTCCAAGGCCGGCGAGTGGACGTACTACGCGATCGACCCGGCGTGGAAGCCTGGGGAAAACCTCGACTGGAATACGTGGTGCAAGCCGCTGGGCCGGACCCCGTGGAATGCCGAGGTGTACGCGCGGTGGCGCCGGTACAAGCGGTATTCGTCGGGGATCATCGGCGACCTGCTGGTCCATCACATTACGCCAACGCTCAAGGCGCTCAATGTGGGATGGCCGGTGCGGGTCGTCGCCACTGGAGGGCACATGGTCGACAAGGCCATGGAGAATCCGGATCAGATCAACATCAACATCGAGTTCGAGCAGGGCCACACGATGGTCGTGGCGGGATCGACGGCCAATGAACTTGGTCTCGAGCGCATCATCCGAGGTCACAAGGCCAACCTGTTCGTCGGCGGCCGCAACGCGATCATCCGTCCGGAGCGAATCTGGGCCGATGAGGTCGAAGAGCGTGAAATCGCCCCTGAAGGGGAAGTGCTCGATCCGCAGGAGCTGCTGCGGAGGCACTGGGTCGACTGTATCCGCTCGCGTCAGCATCCTCGCAGCGACGTCGAGCTGGGCACCAAGGTGATGGTGATCGTCGACCTCGCTCAGCGGTCCTTCTGGGAGAAGGCCGCCTTCGGCTTCGATCCGAAGTCCGGCAAGGTGCGCAAGCTCGGCTAGCGGGATGTTGCGCCTGGCCGTTGCGGCCATGGGCACCCGCTTCGAGTTGCTGGTGCCCGATCACGCGCGTGCGGAGGGTGAAGTTGCGCTTGCCTTCATCGAAGACGCGCATCAGCGCTATTCCCGCTTTGCCGGGGACAGCTGGGTCTCTCACGTCAACAGAACGGCCGCACACTCGCCTGTCCGCTGTGATGACAACGACTGGGCGATGCTCACGGATGCGCAGGCGGTGTGGCGCGCATCGGGCGGAGCGTTTGACATCACTCGCGGCCATGGCGACGCCCTCATGCTCGACCAGACACGTCGGACCGTCGCGTTCTCACGGACCGGCGTCTCGCTGGACCTGGGCGGCATCGCGAAGGGCCATGCGATCGATGGCGCACTGCAACTGCTCCGCGAATCCGGCGTCACGACGGCCTTCATCCACGGCGGCACGAGCAGCGGGGCGGGGATGGGAAGGGCGTGGCAGGTCGCGGCAGGTGGCGGCGGGCGGCGGGTGATTGAGGTGTGTGACTCGGCGTTTTCGGTGTCGGATGCGGGGTCGCAGGCAGAGGCGCACATTGTGGACCCGCGTGATGGAGTGGGTGTTGTCGCAGCGCGATCGGTGCTGGTGACCGGACCGTCGGCGCGCCTGGCGGATGCCTGGAGCACGGCGCTCGTAGTGAACCCTGCGGCTGTGTCAGCGTTGCCGGACGATTATTGCGCCGTGTGGCTTATCTGATTCGGCGTGCGACAATTTCCACCCATGTCCGCTCCGCACGATCGCCGTACGTTTCTGTCGCACACGATGGGCGCGCTGGCCGGCCTGGCCATCCTGCCCAACGCGCCGGACCTCTGGCCGGTGTTGTCTTCGCCGCAGGCCATCAAGGTGGGGCTTGTCGGGTGCGGGCGCCATGGCCGCGCCATCCTCGCCGAGTTGCAGAAGATCGAACAGGTTGAGGTCGCGGCGATCTGCGATCGCCTTGAGCCGCGCCTGAATCTCGCCAAGCAGCGCGCGGGCGCTGCGGAGCACTTTGCCGACTACAAACAGCTGCTTGAGAAACGTCCGGACATCCCCGCCATCATTGTTGCCACGCCGACGCATCTGCATCGGGCTATCGTAACCGACGCGCTTGCCGCAGGGCGGCACGTGTTCTGTGAGACGCCGATTGCGTCGACCGTTGACGACTGCGAGGCGATGGCAGCAGCTGCTGCCGGCGCGAAGACGGTTTGTCAGGCGGGGTTCTACGGACGATCAAATCCCACGTACCGTCGCGCGCAGCCGCTCGTGCGCACTGAGTTGCGCGGACTTGTGTCGATGACGGGCCAGTGGCATCGCAAGACGTCGTGGCGGTTCCCCGCATCGGCTGGTGAGACCGACGCGGACGCAAACTGGCGACTCGACCCGGCGGTGTCGACGGGACTTGCCGGCGAAGTGGGAGCGCAGCAATTTGATGTGTATCAGTGGTGTCGTGGCTCAGCGCCTGTGCGTGTCTCTGGTCGTGGCGGCATCCGTCACCACAAGGACGGACGCACTGTTGCGGACACGATTGAGCTCGATCTCACGTGGGCGGATGATGTGACGTTGCGGTACAACGCAACACTGGCCAACTCGTACGGCGGGCAATACGAGGTGATCAATGGCGTCAACGGCTCCGTGCGTCTCGCCTGGACGCATGGGTGGCTGTTCAAGGAGCCCGACGCGCCGACGCAGGGCTGGGAAGTGTACGCGACGCGCCAGCAGATTCTCGACGAAGAAGCGATTGTCCTCATTGCCAACGCCACGCAGCTGGCCGCCCAGGGGCAGTTGCAGGAGGGCGTCGGCCTGCCGCATCCGTCGCTGTACTACGCGCTGATGGACTTCTTCAAGAGTGTCACCGACGGCTCGCCGGTTGCGTGTTCGATGCGCGACGGCGCCAACGCCTCCATCGTCGGCATCCTGGCGAACCAAGCGGTCGTCACCGGCAAGGAAGTCGCAATCTCGCTCGCTTAGACAGCCGTGGGGCGGGCCTTCAGGCCCGCCACGTCCCGCGGGCGACCCGCTGCGGCGTCGAGTCTCCGCGGAGCTGTGCCTTGCGCCGGTTCCGACGACGATGGCATCGTCGTCGTCGGGAGAAATGTCATGTCGGAGAAGGCGCCGAGGTTGTTGGACCAGGTGAGAATCGCGATCCGCACGAGGCACTACAGTCGACGGACTGAGGATGCCTATGTACATTGGATTAGGCGGTACATCCTGTTTCACGGGAAGCGACATCCGGCAGAGATGGGTGCCACGCATGTGGCCGCGTTCCTGACGGATCTGGCGGTTCGCTGCGATGTCGCGGCGTCGACCCAGACTCAGGCCCTGAGTGCCGTGCTCTTTCTCTACCGCGCAGTGCTCCACGCAGACATCGGAGACGTCGTTGATGTGCCGAGAGCGCGCACTGTTCATCACGTGCCTGTAGTGTTGAGCGTGGCAGACGTGCGGAGGGTGCTCGCGGAGTTGTCCGGTATGCCGAGGCTTGTTGCGTCGCTCCTGTATGGTGCAGGCCTTCGGCTGCAGGAATGCCTTGCACTCAGGGTGAAGGATCTGGATTTCGATCGACGTGAGATTACCGTCAGGCGAGGCAAGGGCCAGAAGGACCGGCGTGTCATGTTGCCGGGCGCCCTCCGTGACGCGTTGACCGAGCACCTGGCGGTCGTGAAGGCGCAGCATGATCGCGACAGGGCGAATGGGCTTGGACGAGTGATCGTTCCTGAGGCGTTGGAGCGCAAGTTTCCGAATGCGCCGCTGGAGTGGCGATGGCAGTTTGTCTTTCCGGCGAGCCGGATTTGCCGGGATCCGAAGTTTGGGCCGCCGTCACGCTTTCATGTCCACGAGACCGTTGTTCAGCGGGCGGTGACCGCTGCAGCCCGAGCCGCAGGCGTGACGGCTCGTGTGACGTGTCACACGTTCCGTCATTCGTTTGCGACGCACCTGCTTGAGTCCGGATCAGACATTCGGACCGTGCAGGAACTGCTCGGCCATGCGGACGTCAGCACGACGATGATCTATACGCACGTGCTCAATCGGGGCGCCCTGGGGGTGACCAGCCCTATGGATCGGCTGTGACAAGTCATGGATCGCAGCGAAGCTCCGCAGTCTATGTCCGAGCTGTATCCGCAGCACTCGGTATTAAGGCCAATCGATTCAGGACCTTGCGGGCATTCTCCAGCAATGCCCGGCCTGCATTGACTGCGGACGGGTCGCAGCCATGCGCGGCCTTCGTAGTCAATGCACGGGGCCGTGCGATGCTGGAATCGGCTATCATCGCGGAATTGAACGAGTTGGAGGATCGGGCGGCTCAGCTACGTCGGGCATTAGCTGTGAGCGTCGTTTAAGCGGTCTACTCCAAGACTTGTTAGCCACACATACGATGCGACTGAAATCGGCTAATTCTGATGTTGAAATTGAGTTCTCGGGCGTCCGGGGCGATGAGTTCGATTTTCGGATCGCTTCACACGATCACTTCGGTGCCAGGCGGGTGTCCGCGTACACGGACGCCGACGGCGTAGTACGACTGTTCTCTGAAGCTGCTCGCGACTGGCGGGGATGGAGCGCGACGAAGACCTGGGAGTCCTTGGAGGGTGAGTTGCGACTGCAATTGACGATTGATCGCGCGGGCCACGTCACGCTCACCGTGCGTCTCCGCTCAACCCAAGGCATTCACGACGCATGGCTAGTCGAGACCTCACTCGGCCTTGAAGCTGGCCAGCTCGAATCAATCGCTGCCGAGGCCCGCCAACTCTGGCGAGCGGGTGGCTAACTCGGCATGCAGCCGACAGCGGCGCGTGTCAGAATGGGCGCCGCTGCGGCTGATGCCCAGCGTTAGGCTGTGCGAGGACACATTGAGACAACCAACCCCGGAGGAACTCGCAGATCTTCGAAACACGGCTCGCGAGATCGTCGAGGCACAGATCAGGCTCTACGGCGCGCTATTCGACAAGGCGTCCGCCTACTCCAACCTTATCTTGGCAGTTGGGTACGCAAGCGTGTTCGCAGTTTGGTCCGCTCTTCGTGACCACCTGAGGCCCGGCGACGTCCGAGCTGCCGGAGTGCTCCTGCTTGTCTCGGTCGGAGCATTTGTTTCGTTCGAGATTTACAAAGTATTCCTCATCAGCCTCGCCACTCGGAGACGAGCCAAGGCTCTCGACGCACCGGTCGAACAATTGTCGAAGGACACCGATGAATTCATCGCGAAGCTGCAAGCTATGGAGGTTGAGCACGCTCATTCTGATGCCAAGGCAGGAAAATTCTGGCCAATTTCCTGGGCGGTTTCAGTCGGCGCTGGCTCGGCCTCCTTGGCGCTCCTAATGTGGGCGGGGATGATGCGCCCGCCTCTCCCGACGCCGGCAGTTGAGGTGTCAAATACTGTTGCCGTATCGTGTGACTCAAGCATCGATGGCAACTTCGAGCGCTGCCCGGACTGGATGGTTGATAGGTGTGACGCATCAACCACAGTCTTTTCCTGCATGATCCCAAAATCTGTCGTCAAGTGCGCGGCGAACACCGTCCAACTCCTTGACAGTCCTCGCCGCTACCTCTGTTCGACGCACGATGGTCGATCGGTCGAAATTGCGTTGGCCAAGTAGCTAAGCCAGCCTAACTTGGCATGCAGCTGACCGCAGCGCGTGCCATCATGAGCGCTGCGGCAGCTGATGCCTGTCGTTAGGCTGAACGAGGGCCCACAGCAGCGACGGGGGTAGTGCCATGTCAATTCAGAACTACGTGTTCATCGACGGCAACTATCTGCGGCGCGCGTACGAAGATTGTATGCGGCAGTTCTTCGTTGATGTTGACCACACAACAATCGACTTTGCCGCCATCAAGCACGCCGTCGGAGCCTCAAAGGCCTTCTTCTACGACTCTGTTGATGACGACGCTCCAGACGCGGCTGCGCGTCGGGCTCGGCTGGAGTTCATCTCGAGCCTTGATGGCTTCCATGTAAGAGAGGGCACGCTTAGCCGTGACAAAAAACGCCAGAAGCAGGTCGATGTTCAGCTGGCCGTTGAGTGCCTAACCCACGCGTTCAATAAAAACGTGTGGCACGTGACCATTGTCGCCGGTGATCTTGATTTCAAGCCGCTGGTTGACTCGCTGGTCAACATCGGGGTGCACGTACACGTCGTCTACGAGAAGCGGTCGGGCGCTCGCCGACTCTATCGGGCTGCGGACGTCGCCATGGCGGTCGACTTGAAGCAATTCTGGGAGTGGTCCGTTCCCGCTTTCAGACGGGAGCATCCAATTCCTGACGAGCTGCGAAATGTCGGCGCTGGCGGCGAATTCCTCCTGAAACAGGGGAAGTGGCAGGAGCGAGGAGTGAAGCTCTTCGAAGACCGCACGAAGGGCGAGCACCTGTTACACATCCAGGCGACCGCTGACGACTATTCTCGACAACTTCGCTTCAATGACCTTCCACGGCTCGAGAAGTACTTCGAACTGATGTATGGAGGTATAGAGTGGAATCAATAGGCGCAAACGGTCAGCCTAACTCGGCATGCAGCCGACAGCGGCGCGTGTCAGAATGAGCGCCGCTGCGGCTGATGCCGAGCGTTAGCAAGATCCCAGAAGACTCTTTGGGTTTAGCCGCCCGCGAAGATCGCGCGTCGGGGTGCGGTCGGTCCGCCAGAGCTCGAAGCAGGCGGGCAGCATTGAACATCGCGTACACCTTCAACGCTGCGTGAGCCGTGCACCGAGTTCCTCGGCGGGCGGCGGCGGGCGTCCGTGTTGTTCGCACGTGCGGGCTCGTGCCACGGTGGTCAATCTTCGGCAGGCCCTTGGTCAGCCCAACACCCGATCTGCAAATCAGCGGCGGGGGCGGCGGGCTTGTTCCGCATCGAGTCTGTGTGATCAATGTGCGCGCCGAGCACCGAGTGACACCAGCGTGGTGGGTCGGGCACGGGGACCGTACCAACACTCCGGTTGCGTCAACGGTGGCAGTTGTCGGGCGTGGGTGCGGGCCAGCCGGGCATCGGAGGCCTTGCTAACATCCGCTTGCAGCTGACGGCGGCGGGTGCCATCATGACCGCCGCCGCAGCTGAAGCGGACCGTTAGACGGTCCACCATCAAGCTCGCCAAGATCATGACGAGGTGAGAGGAGAAGAGCAATGTGGCCGATTCTCGTGGCGCTCGCGCTGACTGGCACCTTGGCCATGCAAGCGCCGCCGGGTGCGAAACAGATGTTCTATAACCCAGGTGGCACTGGGGTCGGCCACGTCACGCGTCCAACGTCGCAGCTCCGGCCAGTCCGTTTCGCGGAGCTCTTCTACCATTGCGGCATCCACTATTGGCTGCAAACCGAAGACGGTGTGAAAGTGACGGCCGAACAGGCCCGGTCGATGTCTGGTAGGTTCACCATCCACCTGCGCAACAACGTTGGCCACGGCTTCCTGACCGTGTGGGAATTGTCGGAAGAGAAGCAACTGACGCCACTGGATGATCGGTGGAGTGGCGGCGGGCGATGGAGTGGCATCGCAATGACAGACGCGGTTTACACCGTGCCCGGCAGCTTCGAGTTTCGTGCCGACAACCCAAAACACGTGGTGATCGTGTGGGCCCGATCGCAAACCGAAGTAGCCCACTCGGCCGTTCGGGCGCGCGCACGCCTCATCGAGATGCCGAAATGGATGCCCATTGTTGTGGAGACCGAGGAGGTTATTCCTAACGAAATCGGAACCTATGTGGTCAACCGCACTGATGCTGGCGTCGCTACAGAAATCGTGTTCCGATCTCGGTAGCCCGCGCAGCCAGCCGTCTAACTTGGCATGCAGCTGACCGCAGCGCGTGCCATCATGAGCGCTGCGGCAGCTGATGCCTGTCGTTAGACGGCTGACCGAATACCAAGGCAAGACGTAGGAATAGAAGTGGGCGAGGCTGTTCGCGATTGGCTGCTCAAAGAGTCCGTGCGTTTTGTGCACGAGGCCCAACGGGTTCCCGGTGTGTCTCGCATCGCTCTCGTGGGGTCTGTCGCCACGCCGAAGTCAACACCGAAGGACATCGACTTTCTCCTGACCGTTGCTGACTCCTGCGACCTGGCCGTCCTTGCCGTACCTTCCCGGCGTCTCAAGGGCCGACTCCAAGCACACCACCTCTCTGCCGACATCTTCCTCGCCAACGAATCTGGTCGCTATATTGGGCGCGTGTGCCGGTGGCGCGAGTGTCGGCCGGGCAAACGCATGTCGTGCGAGGCGCTGAATTGCGGCCGCAGGCCTCACCTCTACGACGACCTCGGCTTGGTCGACCTCGAGGCGGGCCTAGTTGCCGCGCCACCGCTGGAGATCTGGCCGACGCTGCTGCGCCGAGGCCCACTGCCAGCCGATGTCGAGGCGTGGATTTCCACGGTTTCGCA